>JANMGP010000229.1:0-9666 GCA_031374705.1 Verrucomicrobiaceae bacterium
GCGTTTCATTGTGAAATTCGTCTGAGATCGTCAGGAGGGCGAAAGGCCCGACATCCCGCCGGACGGACCATTCCTCCAAAACCTCGACCCCGTCATCGCCCTGTCTGGGCGAAGTTTAGAGGGCGGCGGCTGGAAGCACGCTGAGCTTTACGCGTTTTCGCTGTGGCGCGGCTCTTCGATCACACCGAGTGCTTTCGCCGTCTTCCCCAGTGCGCCGACCGTCCACACGAGCGGGTAGAGCCGTTCGTAATACCAGAGTTTTGCGAAGTAGAAGCCGATGGGCGCGGGCTCTCGCCATGTTCCGTTTTCGACGCGTTCACAGAGCCAATCGACTCCTCCTTGCGTGGCGGCTGTGTGGCTGGTGAGCGCGAGCGCTTCGATTGCGAGGGCGGTTTCTTCGACGGTGGACGGCGCCGCTCTGACGCCGCCCCAGCCGCCGTCTTCGTTTTGCGAGGCGGCGATCCATGCTTCGCCACGGCGCGCGATTTCCGTGTCGCCGAGTTCGCGGAATGCTGCGACGACGTGCGTGGTACCGTAGAGCGGATTTGCTTCGTCGGGCGCATGCTCGTTTCCGAACCACAGCGGGAGCCACGAGCCGTCGGGGCGCTGCTGTTTTATCAAAAACGCGCGCGCTTTCGCGATGCCTCGCTCCACTTTCAGCGAACCGGGCACGAGCTTTTGCCATTCGCGCCATGCCCGGATGGTGTGTGCGGTGAGATCGGGCGAACTGCGGTCAAACGGCAGCGCTCCCCAGCCCCGGCAGAATGTCGGGATGCCGCCGTCGCGATTCTGCAAGTCGAGCAGCCATTTCACCCCGGCGGTTCCGGCGGCGGTGGTTTCTGCATCGACGATCCCAAGCCGCAACATTGCGAGCAACGCGCCGGGCGTGTCGTCGGCATCGGGGACGCCGCCGGGAAGGTCGGTCCAGGCCCAGCCGCCGGGCGCTGCGTGAGTGTAAGGATGCTCGCGATTCCATTGCTGGCCGAGCAGCCATTCGCGGAGCGTGAGCCGTTGCTCGGCGAGGAGCACGCCTGGTTGATGCGAGAGCGCTTTCACAGCAAGTGTGCTGGCCCACGTGGCGAGGTTGGTGTCGATCGGCCAGCTTCCGTCGGCGCGCACGCTGGCGCGGAGAAATTCTACGCCGCGCTTTGCAACGATGTTTCCGCCGAGACCGCACGATGCGAGCGCCATCGTGACAAATGACGTGAGCGGCGTGGCTTCCAGAAATCCGCCATTTTCCGGCTGAAGTGTTTCGAGAACACGGAGCGTTTTCGCCTTTGCCAGCGGCCGCAGTGGATTCCACGACGGCGCGTGATGCTGAATCGCCTGCCCGATGGCGATGAGCGCAGGCAGCGCGTAGCTGACGACCGGCATTTGAATCGCGCCCCACAGCCAATGCGGTACTGCTGCGAGCTCAAACGGGAGCTTCGGAATCCGCCGCCAGCCATCCGCACCGAGACGCCCGGTAATCGCCAGAGTCATCAGGATGGGCACTGAAAAAGTCCGGTCCTTCCCATATCGCGCCGCGATGCGTTCGGGCAGGGTGCGGAGGTCGCCGAGCCACTTCTCGGCTCGCTCGATGTGCGGACCAGGCGTGTCTGCGAGTGCGCCCCAGCAAAGCGCGGTCGTGGAGATGTTCGACTTCGAGAGCGTCGTGTCGCCCCAGCCCCCGTCGGCGTTTTGATGCTCGCACAACCAGCGGATTCCGCGTTCGATGAGTGCGCTGTTTTCCGTGCCGCCGATGGTTTTTAAAGCGACCACCGCCGTGGCGGTGGACAGTGCCGAGGACGAAAGCTCGCCGGTCCAGTGCCCGCGTTCATTGATCTCCGAGAGCAGGGCACGGGTCGTGACTCGGAGCGCATTTTGCAGGCGCTCCATTTATTTCATCTCGTCGCCTTCGCGCTTTTTCGCGGGCAGAATGGAACACGCGTCGCCGCATCCGAAAAAACGGCTGAGCACTTTGCGGTTGAGGCTGATCTTCATGTAAACGCGTTCTGCGATCCAAATGATTCCCGGGACCCACAGGAAGAGAGCGACGGGCACCAGCAACGGCAGCCGCATCCCGACAAATCGAATCGCCCGCGCACCGCGATAGATGCGGCCTTTATCGGTGACGCAGTGCATCGCCTCCAGCAGCGATTCGCGTGTGAGCGACGGAGCGGCCGTGTGCGCGCGCTCGCTGGAGAGCGGCACGAGCGAAAGCTTGTGGAGCCAGTCCAGCCACGTGAGCATTTTCATTTGGAAAACGCAGAGCGGACATTCGTCATCATAAAGCACAAGATGCATATTGGGCTTGTACACGGTTCACAGGGAGACCGCCAGCAGTGCGTTTGTTTGATGACATCCGGCGGAATACGAAAAAGGCCGGAAGCAGCAGTGCTTCCGGCCCTTGTATAAGAGCGATCGTTTGCCGTCGGACTATTTGTTTTCGGGCTCGGTTGGCTTGTTCTCCGGAGCCGCTGGAGGTGCGGGTTTGTTCTCCGGAGATGCCGGAGGTGCGGGTTTGTTCTCCGGGGTTGCCGGAGGCGCGGGTTTGTTCTCCGGAGTTGCCGGAGGCGCGGGTTTGTTCTCCGGAGTTGCTGGTTTTGGTGCCGTTGGAAGCGCGGGTGCGGCAACGGGCGGAGTCGTCGCGGTGATCGGTTGAACAGTCACGGGCGGCGTGGTAACGGAGATCGGAGCGGTTGGCTTTGGCGGTGCCGGAACGAGGCCCGGTGTTGCCGGCGATCCGGGAGGCAGCGCGATTCCAGGCGGGATACCGGCTCCGGGTGTCGGCGGCGTCGGAGGTGTTTCCGGTTTTTTCTCAGCGAGGAGTGCGGCGCGGTCTTTGAGCAACTGATCGATGGTCGCCTTGGCGATCAGGTAGGGGCGGCCTTCCGCCTTCTTCTCATTGGCGAGCTTCTCTTCGAGGCGCTTTTGCGCGGCGGTGAATTCGCTGTCGAGTCGCGTCTTGTCCTCTGGTTTCTCGTCCTTCCCCGGTATGCGCTCTTTTGCAAGCGCAGCGGCGACCGTGATGGCGACGGGATAGTTTTCGCCGGTCGCCTTGCCGATTTTCAGCGTGTAGGTGAACTTGTCCGATGTGTCGAATGTGATGACGGCGGGCTTGTCGAGACCGGTTTCCTCGGGTTTTGCGTCTGGAGCCATCACGTCGGCGAACGTCGGAAACGCGAGCGCGCTGGCGATTGGGTTTACCTTGCCTGCATCGAGTGATTCCTCGGGTGTTGCGCCATCGAGCTTCCAGTCCGCCGTCGCGGTTTCGCGGCTGACTTTCCACTTTTGGGCGTCCGTGGCACCTGCGAGCGTAATGCCGGTCACATTTTCCATTTTGATGAAGTCCCGTTTCAGCCAACTCTCGGGCTTCGTGTTCACTTCTTCCAGCGAATCGGAGACGAGCGAGACGCTTTTTCCGCCAAGCTGCACGACATAGCGGCCTGCGGGCATGTCGCCGCTCATGCCGAATTGGGCCATGGAATCGTCACCCTTCTTCATGTGCTTCTTTCCGAGGATGAGCGAGCCGAGCGACTTGTCGTCCTTATTCTTGAACTCCACTAACGTGCCCGAGCCTTCGCCCTTCCCGGGTTCGACCAGTTCCAAGCGTGCGAACTGCGACGGACCGACCTTCACTTCCTGAACGGTCTTCATCTCCGAGATTTTGGTTACCAGCCCGCTGAGTTGCTCAAAGTTTGCGGGATAGTTGCCGCGTTCTTGTACGGTCCAGATGTCGTCTTTCTTGACGAGGTTCAATTCAGTTCCAGTGGTTTTCACCGTCACACGAGCGACATCGTTGACCGGGAAATCGAGGACCTTTCCTCCGGCAGCACCATTGCCGGAAGTGCTCCACGATTTGCTCTGGTCACGTTGCAGGTAAAATCCGACTCCGCCGACCACGGCGACGATTCCGAGAAGGGATGCGAGTTGTTTGCCTTTCATATTCGTAGATTGTTCGTTCAGCGGGCTGCCTGTAGTTTACGGCGCTTTAGTGCGAGGATGACGCCAGCGGCGGATACTATCAGGGGCATCGTGAGGATGTTCAGCCACTTTGTTTTGTTCGCGAGAGATTCCACACCGGCTTTGAGTTTCTTTTCTTCTGCTTTAATCGCCTTGGAAACCTCCACGCTCTTTTTCTCAAATTTCAGTTTCTCTGCTTGTTGCTCGGGAGAAGCGATGAAGCGCTGACCAGCATCGGTCTTAGTCCGTTGCAACTCGTTAATTTTCGTCTGCGTAGCTTGGAGGTCCGTTTGGAGTTCTTTGATTTTCGCCTGAAATGTCGCTTCCGCTTCGGACTGCATTTTCTTCACCACGGTGAACGGCCGCTCGCGAGACACACGACTGCGGACCTTGATGAGGTTTGTGTCGCCGGAAAGCTGCTCCACGCCCGCTTGGGCAAAAGGCAGATTGCCGTGATCTTCGCGGAGCATCTGGATTCGTTGCCCGCTGCGGGGATCCGTCCCGATCACTTGCATACACACGGGGTCTTGCATGAAATCCGAATCACCGATGAGCAGCACGGTCGCTTCGGCGGTTGCTTCTTTGAGTCCTGGCTCGGCAGGTGTCTCGGGCTTCTTTTCCTCCGGCTTACCTTCTTCGGGTTTGGGCTCCGGCGCTTTCGGTTTGCCATCGGGGAAAGCGGTTTTGAATTTCCCTTCGATCCGGACCGCGAGATTAAACTCAGTCCCGGAAGGCTTGAAATCCGTGATGATTTGCTCTCCTCCCATTTGCGCGCTCATCGGGTCGATGAGTTGCGAATTTCCGGAGGATTTAATCAGAGTGGTCATCCTCAGTCCCTCCGCAACGCTCCCTGTGAATGCCCCCGCAAACGGCAGGAACAAATTGCCTGCACTTGCGGTGAGGAGGTCCACTTTATTGTTCGCCTGTTCAGTGAGCGAAAGAACGGCTGGCGAGCGCCCCTGCTGCATCTGGGATACGTAGTTCATGTCGGCGACCACTTTTGTAGAGTCAAACGTGAGTCCCCATGTCTTCAGCAACTTCTCCAAGTTCGAACTGCTTGCACCACCCATCGGACCTCCCGCAGCGCGATCCAGCGCAGAAAGCGGGTCGAGATATGCGATGAGTTTTCCTCCGCGCAGGACGAACTGATCAATCGCATATTGCGCCACATCAGTGATGCCTTTCGGGTGGATGACGAGCAGCACTTTTACATCGTCCGGGATCTTATCCGCGGTCATCTCAATGGTCTTCACCGTGAAGTCGCGCTTCAATTCCGACGCGAATGCCCATGCCGGTTCTCCGCCGCGTCCCATGCGCATCATCATCGGATTGCCACTCCCGTTCACCGGAAGCGGAGACATGATTCCGATGACCGGCTTAGTCGGCGTTATCACACGAGTCACCGCACGGGCGATGTCGTATTCCGTCAGTTTTTCCCGGCGAGGATCGAAGAAAGGGATCACTTCCTTTTGATCGAGCATCGTCACGCTAAGGCCGAAATATAATGCCTCTCCGCCACGATCCAATTGTTGTCCTTCCACGCCATCCAGCTTCGCCGAGTCCTCGGCGTCAGAAGTCGGCGTCGGGTCGAGCTTCTGGATTTCGATCTGCCCTTTCGAAGCCAGGCGAAACTCACCGAGCAAGTCCTCAACGCTCTGCGCGTAGTTTTTCAACTGCACTGGCATCGTGTTGTCACCCCGGCTGCAGTAAAACCGCATTTGCACCGGCGTATCCAGCTTTGCCAGAATCGCGCGAGTACCCTCCGATAGCGTGTAGGCTTTGTCCTGCGTGAGGTCCATGCGCACTTTCGCCCGGCCCCCGATGAAATTGACTGCGATAATGATGGCGAGGAACGCCACCACGCCGACTGTTGTGTAGAGATAAGTTTCGAGACCTTTTTTCATGGTTGTGAAATGGGTTGAAGTTTAACCGGCGCGATGCGCACGAATGATGACACTGGTGGTGAAGAGCGAGAACGCCATCACCGATAGAAAGTAAAGCAAGTTGCGGGAATCGATGATGCCCTTTTGGAGACTTTCAAAGTGCGTCGAAACACTAAACGACGCGATACATTCCACGAACCACGTCGGGGCCCAGTTGGTGAGCAAATCCGTGACCGGCGGATACCCCGCCAAAATCAGGAAAAAGCAAATCACCACCGCGAGAATGAAGCTCACGACTTGATTCCGCGTCAGCGCGGAAGTCATCGAAGTCACGGCGAGATACGCGCCGGCCATCAAGAAGCTCCCGATGTAACCGGATACGATCACCCCGTTGTCCGGACTGCCGAGATAGTTCACCGTGATCACCACCGGAAACGTCAGCAACAATGCCAGACCGACTACCACCCAGGCAGCTAGAAATTTCCCCACGATTGCCTGCCACGGGGTGACCGGCATCGTAAGCAAAAGTTCAATCGTCCCCATTCGGCGTTCCTCGGACCACATCCGCATCCCCAACGCAGGGACCAGAAACAAGTAAAGCCAAGGGTGCCAGCCAAAGAATCCCAGCGAGTAGCGAGTCTGCGAAAGAGTCGCCTGACCCTGCTCGAAAAGCCCCGCCAACATAAACGTAAAGAACGCTGAAAAGAGCAAAAATATGACTATGACAACAAACGCGACCGGCGAGGCAAAGTAGCCCTTCAGTTCGCGTCGGGCGATAGTGAGAGTTGGGTTCATTTCGTTTCCTCCTTTTTGGTTTTCGTGTCGGGGAGTGTGATTGCGCGGAAGACTTCATCGAGCCGTCCTTCTTCGACGTGCAGACCTTGCAGCGGCCAGCGTTCCTGGAATGCCAGGTCCGCAATTGCACGGGCGACATCGTCGCTTCCCGAGTTCTTCTTCGGGAAGACCCGCAACGTGAGCGGTCGCTGAGATATGAGCGTCGCGCGGTCCACTCCATTGAGGTGGCTCAGCTTGGCCCGGATGCCCTCGCCGTCGCCGTCCACGATTTTCACCGTGATTGCGCCGGCCTGCTCGGAACGCAGTTTCAAATCGCGCGGCGTTCCGTTTGCCACGATCGTTCCGCGGTCGATGATGATCGCCCGGGAGCACACGGCCTCGACTTCTTCGAGGATGTGCGTGGAAAAGATGATCGCTTTAGTCTCGCCCATCTTTTTGATGAGCGTGCGAACCTCGTGCTTTTGGTTTGGGTCCAGACCGTCCGTCGGTTCGTCGAGAATCAGCACCTCCGGGTCATGGATGATGGACTGCGCGAAACACGTCCGGTGGCGATACCCTTTCGAGAGAGTCTCCACGCTCTGGTGCTGCACATTTTCCAGAAAGCACATCTCCAGCACGCGGTTGACGGCCTTCTTTTTCGCATCACCCGACATTCCGCGCAGTTCTGCGGTGAAGCCGAGGAACCCCGCGACGCTCATATCGGCGTAGGACGGGGCGTTTTCCGGCAGGTAGCCGATGAGGCGTTTTGCCGGGATGGGGTTTTCAAGCATGTCAAAATCACCGACTTTTACCGAGCCCGCAGTGGGCGGGATAAAGCCGGTAATCATACGCATACTCGTGGACTTCCCCGCGCCGTTAGGCCCGAGGAAACCGAGAACTTCGCCCTTCGCAACCGTGAACGAGACATCGTTCACGGCGACTTTAGGGCCAAATTCCTTTCTTAGGTTTTGGACTTGGATCATGTTGTTTGAAATTGGGTAGCCGCACAGCGTACCGCAGTGCGAGGCGGATGGAGACAATAAAAGAGCGTTTCCGATCAATATTTTTTTCTCAAGGAATTTAAAAACTTTCGCCGGACCGAGGTCCGCAGCCCGGAGGAGTGACTTGCGGACGCCCTGAGATGGGTGCGTCCACCTTGAGTTCCGGACTCTGCGGTTCGCCTGGTTCGCCCAGCGGGGAATCACGGGGTTGGAAGAGCCCGCACTTCTCAGAGTGTGAGAAATTCGGGGTAGGCCGGTAAGTCAGTAAAAGACCGCGGCGCGTGGAAGGAATGGAGAATGGAACCCGGTTGGGACTGGTCGGAGTGGAATCTACGGACCCCGCCCGAAAACTCATCAGCCCAGATACAAAGAAATCGTCCCCGGAACCGACACGCGGCCCGGGGACGATTTTGGAAAGATGTGGGGCGCGGCCTCTCTTTTTGGCCACGCCCGCGGGCTATCTGCCCTCTGTGTTTTTACCGACTCGCGACGATCATCGTCCTGTCACCGAACACCCACTGTGCAAGCGGAGTCGGTGTGACCATTGCGGCGAGGACGATGCTGAAAGCGGCGAGCGTCGCGATGAGTGAACGGCGAACCGTCCACCATGGGCGCTGTGCTGCTGCTTCCGCTGCGTTGCTGTCGTTGGTTTGTGTGTATGTGTTGTTCATAACGTCCGCAGTATGTCGCAGAGCCCGTGCAAACGCACGCGACGTGTATGTTACAACGGTTACAAATGCGTTTCGCCATTATCAACCTGCCGTTCGAGCCCGAAATCCCCGGATAGCTGCGGAGCCATGCAGTCCTCCCGGCGTCACTGAAAACGCGGGTCGTCACACACCGTAGAATCGTGATGCTTTTGGAGCGCGATCACGGGCTTTGTGTGAATCGAAAACGGGTATCGCGGTTGCGGCGTGTGATGGGAATCGAGACGATCTTTTGTCGTCCTCGAACGAGTATTCCCGACCGCGAGCATGTGAAGTTTCCATATCTTTTGCGGGACATAAACATCACGCGGGCGAATGAGGTATGGTGCTCGGATATAACGTACGTGCCGATGGCGCACGGGAATGCGTTTTTGTGCGTGGTGATGGATTGGTATTCGCGCAAGGTGCTCGGGTGGGCGGTGAGCAACACGATGGACGTGGCGCTTTGTCTGACGGCGCTGGCGCGTGCGCTGAAGGCTTGTGGTGGAGTTTTGCCGGAGATTTTCAATACGGACCAAGGGAGTCAATTTACGTCGCAAGAATGGGTGGCGGCGTTGCAGTCCAGAGGCATCGCGATCAGCATGGATGGCAAGGGTCGATGGATGGATAATGTGTTCGTCGAACGACTGTGGCGAAGCGTGAAATACGAGGACATTTATCTGCGTGGATACGCGAATATCGAGGAACTCAAAGCCGGGCTGACGCGCTGGTTTGGCGACTACAATGATTGGCGTCCGCACCAGATATTTGGCGGGGCGACGCCCGCGACAATCTACGCGCAAAACGCGGAAACCAGCACACCACAACCGGAGTTGAAAGCCGCAGCATGAAATCGCGGGACAACATGACCATCGGGGAAACCACGGGGGAGATTTTTCGACCGATATTTTGCTGTTCCACTGCGGGCTGCCGACGCTTTTCCGCTCCGCTCCAAAGCGGCGGCAGCCCTCCGTTCCAGAGCAAAATATCGGAGCCTCTCCTGCGAATCACACCAATCTCCTTGACCAAAAACGACCACCATTCCATCACTTCTTCACGTCTCTCCGCCATAGCTTAATTTCCACTAACTCTGGCCGAAGAACGGGGTCCACCTCACAGCCTGGCCTGCCTCGAGCCCGAGTCGCACACATTCCGGCGGCTCCACGGCCGCGTCCTCTTTGGCGTTGGATGAATCGAGCATGGCAGAGATCTCTTCGGGTCGATGCGTTGTATTGTCGTAAGCGTCATGCGTAGCTCCGTCTGAGTTCGGTCGCCGTAAATTGCGTAATCCATACATTACGCAATCTATGAATTCGAAAACGGAACAGGTTCTTAAAGTCGATGAAGCCGGGCGTGTGTGGACGCCGCGCGAGTTGC
>JANMGP010000230.1:0-1877 GCA_031374705.1 Verrucomicrobiaceae bacterium
GTCAAACAGCTCATTGAGCAGATAGACGCGTTCATCGCTGCCTACAACGAGGATGCAGCTCCTTTTGAGTGGACCAAGCTCAATGTCGCACAAAAGACCCCAGAGAGTAAATATGCGAACTTTTACAGGTAAGTACTAGAGCCCTTTCGGGAGATTTTTGAGCGCGTCCTTGATCAGCTTCTCCGCCTCCTTCTCGGCGGCATCGGCATCATCGTCGTCGCCAGATTTCTTGATGACCGGATTACCCGCTTCGCCGCCGCTCCAATCGAGACCCTCGGTGAATATTTTCACCACACTTCCAGCCGCGGCCGGCTGGACCATGATGGTCAGCTTCGCGTCGCCCTGCTCGCGTTTGAGGATCGCATTCTTTTTACCCATGAGACTTCCGGCACCATCCTTCCATCCCTGCTGTTTCAGTTTCGCGGAAAAATCGGTCGCCACGGCATCCACCGGGCGCGCGCTCGAAAACTCGATTTGCTGGACGAGCTGCTTGAACTGAACATTGCTGGCATCAGCCGGCAGCGGCAGTTTCCGCGCGGCGATTGCAGGCCCCGCCGCAGCCTTGGGCTCCTTCTTCATGGGACCGCGCGGCTCCGTGGCGACCGGCTCTTTGGCGACTGGCTTCACGGAAATCGCGGGCGCGTTGCGCAACTTGTCCGGGAGAGGCGCGGCAAACGTCAGCTCGACTTCCCACGTTTCGCCGAACATATCGAGAGCCCCGCCAGTGCTTACGTGGCCACTGACGTTTCCGCCGGCGATTTCGAACTCCACCATGTGAATCTTCCCTACGGAACTAAACGTGCTCTTCTTGAGAGCAGTGTGAAGCACTTCACATCCAAAAATCCCGCCGCCACGATTCACGCTTAGCATGAGCGCGCTCCCGAATTTCCCGAACGCCGCATCGAATGAAGGTTTCTTGGCGGCTGAATGGTCCTTCTCCGTGAAGATCAGGGTGAAGGCCTCCTTGTCGTCAAACGGTTCGTGTTCGGCCACCGACACAAACTTCAACTGGCTCGGTTTTCCCTCGCCGAGAAACTTGCCGTTGACCACCGGTTTGACCGGAGGGTCGAGCTTCGTGAGGTCAGGGGCCTTGAACTCCGCGTCGATCGGCGCGTCAAAATTGAGCGTTACCTCTTTGCCGAAAGTTCCGGACGTCATCACTTTTGCGGTGCCACGAATCCGACCTCCGGCGACCACAGCCTTGCCTTCGAGCGATTTCCCGCGCTCGGTGAACGAAGATCCGCCGCCCTTTCCGATTAAGCACTTCAACGTGCCATCCTCGAGAAAGGTCGCTTTCAGGTAAGGCAGGTCCATCCCGCCATCCAACGATTCCTCCGCATCCGTGTCTTTTAACATCTTCAGAATCTCCGCCGTCACGGGCTGCCCGGTCGCGAGCACGATGATTCGGTTCTCGTCGGACGATTTGCCGCGCACCGCCAGCACTCGTTTGTAAACGGCCCGCCGGCCTTGGATGTTCACACTTCCGAGATTCGCCGGGTCTTGTGCGCGGACTGTTGGAAGGGGCAAGGCCGCGAGGAAAGCCACGGCGATTTGCGCAAAACGAAGTCGGAAGAATGTCGTCATAAGAACTCGGGTTGTTGGTTGCCGGAGAGTCTGGACACGGAATCGAGCAAGCGCCAGCCTGAAAATGTCCGCCGGTCGCGCACGAGCCCGCGCTGCTTTCTTCGCGCTGCGGGCTACTTTTCCAGGGCGCGATTCAGATCAATGCGGCGATTCAGAAGAATCTAAAGCAGGATCCCGATTTGGCAGAGTTGTGGAATTAACTCTCCTTTATCACGCCTTGTCGGAAAGTGCAGGTGGAAGCGACGCCCTCGTCGCTTCGGGATGGCACGGCAGAGATATATATATATATATAT
>JANMGP010000334.1:0-18542 GCA_031374705.1 Verrucomicrobiaceae bacterium
TTTTTTGGTGAATGAGCCCCACGAAGCCACCGTGCTGTTAGCCCGCACTTCTCAGACGAATTTCACAATGAAACGCGGCGAATGCAAAGGAGCGGGGGTTTCCTAAGCCCCGTATACCTCCACGACGTGGCATCCACAAAGGCACCCGCGATGGAGCGCGTTTCCAGCTTGGCGGGCTTTGGGCTGCGCCTTCGGCGCATACGGGGCTTAGGAAAGCCCCGCTCCTTCCATTCCGCCGCGCTTCACCGTGGAAACAGTATCACACCTTTTTCCAGCAGATTGGCTTCGCCTGTCTTGCGGCTCAGGGAGGCCAACAGATTTCCACCTGCAAAGAATCTGCGGGCCTCCCCGAATCTGCTGGAAAACTACATACGCGGTGGTGGGGCGCTTCTCAGAGTGTGAGAAATTCGGGTTAGAGCACAGTCGCCTTTCAGCTTTTCCCGTCCGCAGGCAGCTCATTGCAATCGTGTTTTCACGCTACCGGCGCGCAAAAAGCACAAGCCACACGGCTGCGAGAACGGGCAGGAGAATCGGCAGCGCAAAACGGACGACGTAGCCGATGAATGTGGGCGTTTTCACTTTGGAATGCTCGGCGATGGCTTTCACCATGAAGTTCGGGCCGTTGCCGATATAGGTCATGGCACCGAAAAGCACCGCGCCCAGTGAGATCGCACGCAGCGTGGCAGCATGGTCTTTTACGAAGACTGCGATGTCCGCAGCGCTGTCGAGCGAGAGGTGCTGGCCGCCCAGGGCAGTCGCTAGAAACGCGAGGTAGGTGGGCGCATTGTCGAGGAGACCTGAGAGCGCGCCAGTGGCCCAATAAAACGCGCCCGGACTCGTGAGCGGCGGTGGCTGCGCCTGCAAATACTGGAGCGCCGGGACCATGGTCGCGAAGATTCCGATGAAGAGCCACACGACTTCCATCAGCGGGTGAAGATTGAAGTCGTTGGCCTTGTGAATCTCCCGCTTTGTGCTGAACCACGAACCAAGCGCGGCAGCGAGCATGGCCAGTTCGCGCCACCACATCGGGAGTTGCAGGACGGCGAAGAGGATAAGGCCGATGAAAAAGACATTGTGCAGCCCGCGAAACTCCCAAGTTTCCTTCGCGGTCTCCATCGCACGAATGGCCTTGGGGGCGCGGAGGAAATTCGCACGATCCATGAAAAAGAAGATCGCCAGCAAAAGCGCAAGCGCGACCGCCCACCCCTGCCATAGGTGCTCGGCCGTCCACCAAAACGGTACCCCTTTCAAATAGCCCATGAACAACGGCGGGTCTCCGATGGGCGTAAGGCAGCCGCCGACATTGCTCACCACGAAGATGAAGAACACCACATGAAACGATGTGATTCGATATCGGTTCATCCGAATCCAGGGCCGGACCAGAAGCATGGACGCCCCGGTCGTCCCGATGATACTTGAAAGCACCGCGCCAATCGCAAGGAACGCGGTATTCACCATCGGAGTCGCCTCACCGCTGACGCGAATATGGATGCCGCCAGCCACGACGTACAGCGAGCCGATCAGCGCGATGAATCCGAGGTATTCCTCTGCGGCGTGAGCCATCGGAGCCACCCGTCCGTTCGCGAGATAATAGCAGGCGCTAATCATCCCCAGCCCGACGGCAACAAGCGGGTAGCGTTTGTGCCAGAAACGAGGAAACGCGATTGGCCCCAGCGCGATGCATGCGAGGAGCAGAACAAATGGCGCGAGAAGCCATGTTGGCGGCGGCTCAGTGACCGCCATCGCTAGAGACGGCATCATCTCGGCCAGAGCCAGTAAAGATACACACCGTATCCGAGCAGTAGGCAAAACCCTTCGGAACGATCGAGCGTCCCGCCGGATCGAATCATCGGCAGAAGCGCTACCGCCATCGTGATCATCACAGCCACATCCATCATGCTCACACCGGGTGCGTAGATGGGCTGAATAGACCCGGCGACCCCGGTGATGGCGAGAATATTGAAAACGTTTGACCCGATAATATTTCCAAGAGCGATATCCGGCTGTTTTCGGAATGCGGCAACGAGGCTGGCAGCCAATTCCGGAGTGCTCGTTCCCGCGGCGACGATTGTGAGTCCGATGATGGCCTCACTCACGCCGAACGCCTTTGCGATTGCCACGGAACCGTCGATGAGCCAGTTCGAACCGAATACGAGAATCGCCAGTCCGCCGACAACCAGCGCCACATCGAGGAACGCGCTTTTCGACACTTTCGGAGCCGCATCACCAAACTCTTGGAGCACCGCCTGAGTCTCAGGCTTCCGTCTCGCCATCCGCACGACTACGACCGTGTACACCACTACGAGGGCACAAAGGATCGCAGCCTCGACCTGTGTGACAAGACGATCGTGCAGAAACCACAAGGGAAGCAGGACGACCACGACCATTACTGGAGCATCAAAGCGCAGGGCTTGCGCACCCACCTTCAGCGGGTAAATCAACGCCGTGATCCCGAGGATGAATCCTATATTAAATGTATTGGACCCAATGACGTTTCCAATTGCGATGTCTCCCTGGCCCGCGAGAGTCGCCTTCACACTCGCGACCATCTCCGGCATACTTGTGCCGAACGCGACGACTGTAAGGCCAGCCACCAATGGCGTGAGACCGAGGCGCAGTGCCAGCGAACCAGCGCCCCGGACAAGGAACTCACCGCCAAGGTACAACAGGATCAGTCCGCCAAGAATCAGCAGAATCGAAGTTATCATGTTATCGGACTCCTTAGCGCGATTTTGAGCGGAGTCACACCTTTCCGTGACGAAACTAGTTCGCCATCAGCGAGAAGCTGAGTCGCCCGGTCTGGATGGCGGTATTACTCCGGGTTGAGCCGATGAACACGCCCGCGCCGCGCTGGGTCTTTTGGAGAACCACGCCTGCGATTTTGGTCTTCGCGCCGGTCACCGGATGAATGAAGGTCCCGGACAGGGCACCGGTGGAAGTCGTCACGGATAGTGCGAGGAGATCCGCGCCCACCGGTGAGATGGTCACTTTGTTCCTGTCCGTGATGCCCATTGTCTTCGCCGGGAACGGAGTCTGGAAGTTCCCGCCATCAAGGTTCAGAGTTGCATTGCTCGAAACGAATCCGCTCAGCACACGCTGTCCCGGCGCAGGCACGACGTAAGCGGAGCCCAGTAACTGCGAACCAAAAACAGTGAATCCATTGGGAAATGTCTTGTCGCGAGGGTCACCGACCTTATCCCAGTTGAAGCGTCCGGACAGGTCAGATTGGCTCTGTGTTCCGTCATGAATCATCGTGCCGAGCACCACTCCGCGACCGTTGTAGAGGCTAACGAAAAGCGGCCATGTCTTGTCTTTACTGAGATAAGCGGATTGCGATGCGGGTGTTCCATCGGGGAGCGTTCCCTTCCACCGGACGTTGCCCTTGGCATCCAATGTCATCGTTCCAACACCGGTCCCCTGCGGTTTCGATGGCGTCAGCAAATCCTCCATCGGCATTTGGAATGTGAATTTTCCAACCAGACCAGTAGTGACCGCCGGTGCTTCACCCTTGGTGAGAAGTTTCGGGCACACGGTTTCAGAATCCACTCCGTCCGCTGACACGATACCGGTCAGAGTCTTGGAACCAGATGGGTCCGTGTCCAGCGACAGCGAAAGCTGCAGCGGCGTATTTTTCTTCCGTGGCACTTCGCCGAGATAAGCACCGCTCGCGGTGAAGTCGCCGTGCAGCGAGTAGCGGACGCCGCCGTAGATCAGTTTACCGGAAAACTTACCGGTCTTGCTGACGGCTGCCTCCAAATACCCGGATGTCGCGTTATTGAACGAACTGTCGCTCCGAGCCTTGAAGCTCTCGCGGCTGACGAGGCCGGCATACTTTCCAGCGACAGCATCACTAATCAGCACAGCAGAGAAAGTCGCCGTGAGGGCGATGTCTTCATCGGGCATCGTGAAGGAAAGGACTTTGCTCGTGGCGGTAAACGCTCCGGACCATCCATCGAAAAGATTCGCAGATGACGAAGGCTTCGCCACGATTGTGTAAGATTGCCCGACTTCCAGAGGTTTCACTCCGGTGAAATCCGCAGGGAGTGACCCCGGACCCACCACGGTAGTGGTGAGATTCCGAAGCTTCACATACGTAAATTTCACCGATGAAATGGCGGATTCATTTCCTGCTTCGTCGATGGAAAATGCATCGAGCACATTGTCTCCAAACGCTGAATGCATCGTGATGTCGGCACTCCAATCATTGTTCGTGAGGGTGGCTACGTTCCATGCACCTTGGTTCAAACGAAATTGAACCTGTGCAACATTGGTTTTCCCCGCTCCGTCCGGATTGTCTGTCGCCGTCCCAGTCGCGGTTACCCCCGCCGGGAAATCAACCCGCTGTCCTTTCGACGGCGTAGAAATCGTGATCTTTGGCTTCACTCCGTCCGGCACGGGCTCGTCATCAAGAATGCGAACTTCTACACTCCGGAAAAACCCTTCCTTGTATTCCGCACCCTGCGATACGCCAAGAACCACTGTCTTCGTTGGATTGAAGGCCGAATTGTCATTGGGCCGGATGGAGACCGTCGCTGTCGCCTGACCCGGCGCGATTGTAATGAACGCAGGGAACGGCGGATCGTAATCGATTTGTGGCCGGGCTGTGCCGCTCGCTTCAAGCGAAACATTCAGCGGCGAGCTGAGTTGCGAGACGGAAGTGTCGCGGGTGATCGTAAACACAATCTCCGTGTTCGAACTTTCCACCACGCTGGAAACGGACGCCGACACTGATACCGGCACGAGGTCGTTGTCCACCAGGTTGATGCTCGCCTTGTTTGGAAGTCCCAATTTGTAGTTCTGATCCGGAGTGAGGACCATTTCCACCACTTCTGTCCCTTCAGGCGTGCGATCGTTTCGAGGAACGATCACCACATCGACCGACGTTCCGTTGGCGGGAATGACGGCCGAAAGCGGCAACTCCGCGTAATCGAGGATGTGTGTCGCATAGCTCGGTGCTCCTTCCTGGACAGGGGCGCCGGGTGCCGGAGGCTGGGTCAGCGTGTAATGCACTGTCACTGCCGCAGGAGTCGCCGTCTTCCGGCTAATGGTGAATGTACCGTGATCTGCCGGTTCCGTGGCAAGATTACGTTCGCTCGCAGTCTGGTCGGTCGCCTTTACTGTGACAGCGTTCCCTTCGTCATCGTCGATATCGATGGACTCTACAGTGATGCCTCCCAACGTTCCCACCGAGGGATTTCGGAGCACTGCGTAAAAGACGCGTTCGTTGGGCTGTAGCTGAGTGTCATTATAGATTGGCACCGAGAAAGTTTTCGAATCCTCACCGTCAGCGAAGGAAATCGTGCCCAATACTGGCAGAAAGTTACCGTCTGGAGGACTCACGCCCGGCGTGGCCGCCTTTGCGGAAGACTTGTCACTGGTATAGTAATCCACGGTCGCTGGACCAGCCACACTGCCCCTGCGGCGGACCGTGATCACGATTTCCGGAGAGACTTCACTGACCGTTTCCTGCTTCTTTTCAAATGTGAAGCGGCTGCTCGGAGCGTCCGTTCCGAAAATTCGCATACGCGCTTTGCGAAGGGACCCGGCGGTGCCGGCCGTCGCGTCGTTGATATTCAGAGTCCATGTCCCGACGCTATCCTCTCCCCAGTGCTGGGTGGTCGTGAACGTCCAGCCGAGATTCCCATCCGTGTAGTTCACGTCCGAAGCGTTACCGGTCGGGCGTGCGCGTCGTTCGATCAGCCGGCTCACGTGCCCGGACGGCGATTTTAGCGTGATCTCCAAGTCGCTACGATGCGAGTGGGCGATGTCGAGTTGGACTTCGACATGTTCGACGCGAAGCCCGGTGCCGCCGGTGAAATTGAAGTCGCGGTTAATTCCATTCACGCTGCCATCAGGAATTGCAATCGGCACTGCCGGCGAGCCAAGGATGCGCTCCTGCACGACTTCCGGACCAAGGTTCGTCCAGTCTTCCGCGCGGATGACAGCCGCAGTCGCGTCCACCATTCCTGCGCCGTAACCGTGGTTAAAAAGGAAGCCGGCTCCGTTACTTGCCCAACCTGGGTTTGTCGCATCCACTTTCGCCGCCGTGCTGGCGATGATTTCCATGACATCGCGGTATCCCAGCGTGGAGTTCGCCTCCAGCATCAGCGATGCAACGCCGGCCACAAGCGGCGCAGATGCCGAAGTTCCGCCAAAGGAATTTGTATAATCCAGATCCGCCGGCTCCCCAAAGCTGAAGAATCCATTGTATCCGCCGCCGCCCGTAACATCGGTCGTATAAACATTCAGCAAACCACCCGCGGATGGCGCGGAAACGAGCAACGAAGAACCGCTTTCGCTATAGTTCGCCTGTTTCCCGTTGTTGCCAATCGCGCCGACAGCGATCACGAAGCGGGAGTTCGCGTAGCCATCCAAATTGACGTTGTCGCCGAAAGTGCCGCCGTCGCCTGCCGCCCAGCAGAAGATGACGCCTTTTCCAGCGCGTCCCGTCGTCGTGGAGGTGCTGAGAGCGTCCAGCGCGAGGACTCCGGGCCCGCCGAGATCCAGCGGTGCCGGTCCCCAGCCATTCACCGAGATGTCAATCGTCGTCGGGACTCCTCCACCGTCCCAAGAAAGAGCGCTCTGCTCCTCGGCATCCGTATGCCCGGCCGAAGTGAGCCGAAGCCCGAGCAGCGATGCCTGCGGGCCGCTACCGGAAATACCCTGATTATTGCCTCCGCGCGCCGCCGCGAGTCCGGCGACCGCCGTTCCGTGAGCATCGCCGACCTCGGGCGAAGGATCATCATCGTTACCATTAAAATCGTGATGCGGCCCGCCCGCGCCAAGAGGGAGAACGTTGGCGACGAGATCGACATGGGTGAGGTCCAGTCCGTCGTCCACGATCGCGATCGTCACTCCGCTGCCGGTGTAGAAGTCCCACGCCAGAATCGAATTGATATCGGTCCCTGGAACACCGTTACCTTGGCCGGTGTTCTGAAGGTACCACTGCTCGCCGAAGTCCGCGTCATTTGGCACTGCACGCTTCGTGGATTGCTTGCGCAGCAACGGATCAGCACTCAGCCCGGCCTTGCGGAGCTTTTCCGTGCCGGTCAACGCTTCCGCAGCGGACGGAAAAGTGAGCAGCGTATATCCGGCGACCGTCGTGGCCTTTGCACCGAGAGCTCCCGAAACCCGCAGCAATTCGGCTTCGTCGCCACCGGAGGCGAGAACCTGAGGCGTTAAAATGCGGCGGGAAACATCATTGCGCGCCGCGCCCTGCTCATAAGCAACCGGCTCAAATTCTGCGCCGCCCACGGATCGCGGACCGACGGCTTTCTTCCACTCGACCTGTGGAAAACGCATCACCACGCGACGGCCGTAATCTTTTACCAAGACTGCATCCGTGAGACTCGCCTTCGCATCGTCCGCGAGACCGCGATCCTTTCGCACCAGCGAAACCTCGTCGTCCGCCACCTCAAACTGGCGCGGCACGCCACCGTCCTGAATCGTATAAACCGCCCCCGCCCAAACAGGGCTTGTGGCAAATGCAATAACTGGGAAGAGGACGCCGGCAAAACGGCACCCCATGTTGGTTGGAATGATCATGTGGCGGGAATAAAGCATGTCCGCCAAATCTCGCGACGCTTTTTTGCAGGGAAATCGAGAATCCCGTACAAGCGCGGCGTCCGGGTGTGATTCAAAGTGGTCCATCTCGGAGAGCCTTTCGCCCATGGAAGCCGAAGGCTCTGGACTGCGGTGAGCATCACCGCTCTTAGGCGCGTCCTCTCACTATGATGTCGCTCAAAGCTGCGATTCTCGCAGCACTCCAGAGCCTTCGGCGTTCAAAGCTCGCGATTCCACTCTTAATTAATTAATCACACCCGCCGCGTCCCCCTGCCCTGCCGCGGACGACACATACGCATCACGGACGATGCTTCTTACCTCATGCTCTTGCGCTTGCTCTTTCTTCGGTGGAAAGCGTCTTCAAGAGCATGAGCATGAGTATGAAGTAAGAGTTACAAATGAGCCACGCGCATCCCGCGGATGGCCTCCGCCATGTCCGCCACACCAAATACGCTGCTGCCTGCCACGAGCGTGTCTGCTCCGGCGGCGATGCTTTGCGCAGCGGGCTTCGGTTTGATGCCGCCGTCCACCTGGATTCGGTAGCCGAGGCCGCTGGCTTTGCGGAGGTCCCTAGCAGCACTCACTTTTTCCATCTGCGATTCCATGAACAATTGCCCGCCGAAACCCGGCTCCACCGTCATCACCAGCACCAAATCGACGTTCGCGACGTGCGGCTCGATCGCGGAAAAAGGGGTCCCTGGCTTCAACGAAATGCCCGCTCCGACTCCCGCAGCACGAATATCCCGCAGCGTCGCAGCCACGTCGCATTCGGCTTCCACGTGGATGGTGATGTTCCTCGAGAACTTCGAAAAACGCGGCCAATAGTGATCGGGCCGCGAGATCATGAGATGCACGTCGAGCGGCGTCGTGGCGACCTTCGCCACACTTTCGCAAAACGCCGGGCCAAAGCTGATGTTATCAACAAGCCGGCCATCCATCACATCGAGGTGCAGCCAGTCTGCGCCGGCGGCCTCCACGTCGCGGATTTGCTGGTGAAGGCGGCCCCAGTCGGCTGCGAGAACGGAAGGTGCGATTACAATCGGATGCATGGCGAAACAATGTCAGCGACGGGCGCGCGGGTCCAGCGCATCACGCAGGGCGTCGCCCAAAAAATTCAGCGAGAGCAACGTGAGCGACATCGCACACGCAGGGAAAACAAGCAGCCACCAGTAGCTCCGCACCGGATTGATCGCGTTCTTTCCATCGCTCAAAAGGCTGCCCCAACTCGCCTGCGGATCGTTGATTCCCAATCCCAGAAAACTCAGAAACGATTCGTCCAGAATCACCGCCGGAATCGTCAGCGTGAGGTACACGACGACCACGCCGATGAGATTCGGCAGGAGGTGACGCAGCAGAATGCGTGTGTGACTTTGTCCGAGTGCACGCGCGGCGAGCACGAACTGCTGCTCTTTGAGCGCAAGCACCTGCCCGCGGACGATTCGCGCCATCGACAGCCACTCGATGAGCCCGAGGCTGAGGATGATGAGAATCACCTTCGCGTAGCCTTTCATCGATTCGAAATGCGCATAAAGGTAGAGCTCCAGCCTCGGCGCGAATGTGAAAATCGCCACGATGATGATGATCAGTCGGGGCACGCTGTGAAGCACTTCGACGAGGCGCATCATCACATTGTCCGTACGTCCACCGACATAGCCGGAGATGAGTCCGTAAGCCGTTCCGACGATAAAGCTGACGAGCGCGCCGCACAGGCCGACGATTAGCGACACCCGTGCACCTTGAAGCACCCGGGAAAACACGTCGCGTCCATTCAAATCCGTGCCGAACCAGTGCGCGGCGGACGGCGGCGTCACCTTTGCAGCCGTGGTCGTTTCGGGCGCATAGGGCAGCAGCCACGGCCCTGCGACGGCGAGAACGATGATAAAGCCGAGCACTGCGATTGCCGCGATTGCCTTCGGGTTTTTCAGGAGCCTCTGCAGCGCTCCGGGATGTGTGGCGACGTGCTTACTCATTGAGTTTGATTCGCGGGTCGAGCCACTTGTACGCGATGTCCACGACGAGATTCAGCAGCACGAGCAGCGTGCAGTAAATCACCACCGTCCCGCAGCAGAGGAAGACGTCGCGATTGAGCACCGAGTTGACAAAAAAGCCGCCCATTCCGGGCAGATTAAAAACGGATTCCACCACCAGCGAACCCGTCACCAGATTCGCCGCGAGCGGCCCCACAAAGCTCACCACGGGGAGAATCGCCACCTTCAGCGCGTGGCGGTAAATCACCCTTCGCTCCGCGAGCCCTTTTGCGTGCGCCGTGCGAATGAAGTCCTGCCCCAGCACTTCCAGCATGCTCGAACGAGTGAGCCGACTGATGTATGCGATAAACGGCCCCGCCAGCGTAATCGCGGGAAGCACGATGCTCGACACCCCGTTCCATCCGCCCACCGGCAGCCAGCCGAGCCAAAGCGAGAACACGAGGATGAGCGCAGGCCCCACCACAAATGTCGGCAACGAAACCGCGAACAACGCAAAAAACATCGTTCCCGCATCCGCAAGGCTGTCCTTTTTTACCGCCGCAAGACTGCCGAGAAAAATGCCGACCATCGTGGAGATGAGCAGCGCAATCGCACCGAGCGTGGCGGAAACCGGAATCGTCTGGTCGATCAATTCCCTGACATCGCGGTCCTTGTATTTAAGGCAGGGCGAGAAATCCCCCTGCAAGAGACCACTGAAATGACCGGCGTTCTTCCGCATCACGCCGACGTAGCGCGCCAATTGGGAAGGGATGCTTCGATCGAGGTCATACTTCCGCTCCTGCGCAGCAATTTGCTCGGGGCTGCTTGCCTTTTCACTCTGTGTGAACGGATTTCCTGGGGCAAGCCGGAGCAGGCAAAAGCTCGCCGAGACTGCGACGAGCAGTACGACAAAAAGCGAAATGATGCGCCGGACAATAAATGTGAACATTCAGGCGGCGCAGATAGGCGCGAAACGAACGCGCAGGAGCAAGTCATTTGTCGGATTCCGGACAATGATTTTGCGTCGGCCAAATTGCTTTCAAAAGCGTCTTGCCACATCCGGGAAAGCTATTATGGTGCGCGGCCCGCAACCGGAAAGCCAGGGTAGCTCAGCGGTAGAGCAGGGGACTCATAAGCCCTTGGTCGCGAGTTCGATTCTCGCCCTTGGCACTTCTTCCGCGCGGAAGCAATCGCGCAGCGTCCGGAATTTCCGCACCGTGCGGCCTCGCCATCACGGCCACTCCCGCGCCAGCGCCTCCATCGGAAGTCCGATGACATTCGTGAAGCTGCCCTCGAATCGCGCAATCATTCCGCCATCGTCGTTCTGCGCCGCGTACGCACCCGCCTTGTCGAGCGGGCCGATGCGCCCAAGGTAGGAGCGCAGCTCATCCGGCGTTCGCTCGTGGAAATGCACGCGCGTGATTTCGACGAAGCCGTGTTCGTTGCCGGGCTCCACCAGCCAGCATCCGGAATACACCTCGTGCGTGCGTCCATTGAGCCGCGAGAGCATCGCGAATGCATTGTCCATGTCGCGCGGCTTGCCGAGAACTCGCCCTTCAAAAAACACCTCGGTATCCACACCGAGCACCGTCGCCCCCGGACGGAGACGCGCCACCGCGCGCGCTTTTGCACGGGCATTGACGAGCACCGTATCGCCGGGCGAAAGATCGGGCGGCGCGATTTCCTCCACTCCCTCCGGAGCCACCACCTCGAAACGATATCCATATTCCGCGAGCAACGCCCGGCGGCGCGGCGAGGTGGACGCCAGAATGATCAGAGGAAGCGTATCATCATTTTCGCAGTAGGTTTTTTGAGCAGAGCTTTCGGACATGCAGGTTTTGGCGAGGTCTAAAGCGAACCGGACATGATGGCAAGCCGGGCGGGTCAAGAGCGGAACGTCCGCGATTTGGTCACTTTCTCTGCCGTAAGTACGCAACAAAACCGGCATACCTTTTCATCTCCTTGGAATAAAATCCAAAGGACTGCTCGAATGGACCTGCGCCTGCTTCCGCAAAGGGCAGGGCCTTATCGTATTCTTTCCGGTGAAAGTACATAATCGCGAGGTTGGTCGCGGCGTTTCCAGAGATCGGCTTGTAAACGACATACTCCGGATAGATGAGATCGATTGCGGCGTTGAATCGATCGTAAGCCTGGAGCAATAACGCTTCTGCTTCCGAATATTCGCCCTTCAGTGCGAGCGCTACTGCGAGATTACTCATCGCGTCGGTAGTCTCGATCGAGCACGGGCCGAGACGATTCTCAACAAACACGAGGATCTGGCGGAAGTAGGTTTCAGCTTCCCGGAGTTTTCCATTGCGGACACAGGCGTCGGCGAGGAGGAAACAGGCCGCATAGTTGCACGGCGTTTCGGACGGGAATGCCATTCTCCGGATGGCGACCAGTCGGCGACAGAGCTTCTCGAACTCGATGTCTTCGTTCCGGTAGTTCAGGCGGAAAACAAGCTTGGTGAGCCTCTGGATGGTCAAGGGATGCGTTGGGCCGAGTGTATGTTCGCTGCCAATGTAAGCGCGGCGTGTGAGCTGCAAGTTTTCATCTTCCCTTCGACCAAACGCCGCGTGGTAGGCGAGTCTGTCGAGACTGATCAGCGTCAGCGGATGCTCAGACCCGAGTGTCTTCGAGCGGCTCTGGTAGATGCGGCGATAGAGCGAATGCGCAAATTCCCATTCATTGGAAGGATTTGAATAATACGCCATCGCTCCCGCCCATTTCAACGTCTCGGGAGCGTCCCGTCCGAAAGTGAGCTCACTTTCCTCAATCTTCCGGAGAAAGTACTGTCGCGAATCGCCTTGTGCCGCCCGAACTTCTGTCCAAGCGGCGTCAATATCGGCCATATCGTCGGGGTCCGTGTCGGTTTCCAGACAAGAATACAGGAATCCAGGGTGTTTCACCCAATAAGCGGGAGGCTTGCTGCTCGGGGTCGGCCAGAAATTCTTGCCTGCCGGCTTGATATGACGACCTCCTGAAACTCGCCCGCTGGATGACTCGGCTTTCTCCACCCCTGTCGCCATTTGCGCTGCCGCGAGGAAAACTGCGGCTGTGCAAATTGCGAGGACGTGCGGGCGGATGTTCATTGGCGGCGTGCGATCCCAACGATGGTGGCCGGTTTTGATAGGATGTCTAGCGTCAGGCGTCTCATCGCAGGATTTAGCATGAAGATTTGCGCCGGAGAGATGGAAAGAACGCCGGATCCAGAATGACGGCGTTCAACAGTTCCGACATTGGTTCATGGTACGCTGCCCGTGATTGCCGATCGTTCGCAGGGTCGATCGCGAGACTCGGCGGCGGCGATGGACGACGGAAATTGGATGGAGTCCGCGTTGCCGGGATGATAAACGGAGATCATGAATACGTTCACGCGAGTGCTCTTCGCCGCTGCCGCAATGCTCTTAGGGGCATGCTACCCGGAGTCCAAAAACCCCATCGCTCCGTCCTCGATGAACGTGAACGACTCAACGCTCGAAGGCACATGGTGCGTGCACGAAAAAGACCAGGTCGTGTTCTACCATATGCACCATTCCGAAAAAGACCCTCGCGGCATGGTGAACGTCCTCGGCGTCGCAGTCCCGAAAAACGGCGGCAAGATGACACAACAACCGATGGAGCTTATCACCGCCCGCATCGCAGGCATGAAGGTCCTGTCCTTCCGCAATACCGGGCCGAAAGAGAGCAAGAACTTTGGCTTCATGCGTTACGAGATCGACTGGCGCGGCCGCCTCAAACTGTGGATGGCCGACGAAAACGTATTCGGCACCGCAGTGAGCACCGGCAAGCTCCGCGGCACGGTCAAAAAGAACCAGTTTGGCTCCGACGTCACACTCTCCGACACCAGCGAGCGCATCGCGGCGTTTGTCGCGGCGCAAGGGGAGAAAAATGCATTCGGGGGTGACCCGCTGGTAATGGAAAAAGTGCGGTAACTGGAAATGGGGCCAGCCCCATTCGAGCTGAATCGCGCGCATGTCGGCAATTGTGATCGATGCAATCGCGGTAACGATGCGGCGCGTACGGAATGCGCCCTATTTTCGATAAACCGCGCGCCACGCATCGAATGTCCCGAGGTGAACATCAACTACTTTGGTGATGTCCTTTGTGTAGCCCCCCGCGAGCACCCAGGCGACCGGGATGGCGTGAGACTTCGCAAAGCGAAAGACATGCTCGTCCCGTGCGCGCAAATCGGAGTGGTCCAATAGTAGCGGCGAATAAGGGTCTTCGTGATACGGGTCCGCGCCGGCCTGATAGAGCAAAATATCGGGCTTCCATTCGGCGATCAGCCGGAGCGTCTGGTTCATGATGGCGAGCATTGTGGCGCGGTCGCATCGCTCGGGAAGTGCGGCGGAGTGATGGTTCGGGCCGTCTTCGTGGTGGCGCCTGGTGACATCGCGATACGGAACATTCGCCCAGTAGTCGTTGCCATAAATCGAAAGCTGAAACATGTGCGGGCGCCGGGCGACAAGTTGCGCGGTGCCGTTGCCGTAGTGGAGATCCATGTCGAGGACGGCGATCCTCCTCGCGCTCCCTTCGACTAAAAGCGCGTCGGCGGTGACCACGAGACCATTGAACGTGCAGAACCCTTCACCGTGGTCCGCGCATGCGTGATGAAAACCACTCACCAGCGCGGCGCTCACTCCATCCGTCAGCGCCTGCCTGGCCGCGGCAAGACATCCGCCGCTCGTCAGGCACACGCTCGGAAAAAGCTCGGGCGACCATGGAAACCTCTGCGATTCGGCGAGCGGGCGTGGCTCCCCTGTGCGGACAGCGTCGATGTATTCCTTTGTGTGGACTCGCTCAATATCCGCGAGCACGACGGGCTCCGGTTCGACTAGGCGCACATCCCCTGCCCCTGCGAGCGCTTCGGCCATGAGTCCGAACTTTCGGATGGGCATGATGTGCTCGCCAATCGGCGCGGCGTATCGCGGGTGGTAGAAAGTCGTGAGCATCTTGCGGCACGATGACAGACCGACAGGCGCCGCGCAACGCGGAGGAAAACCACCCAGCAATGATCGCCGAAGGCTCTGGACTGCGGCAAGAATCGCCGCTCTTGAGCGTGAGCGCTATTCTCTCAGGTCGATTCGAAGCGCGACACCGTTAGGGCCCGCAGCGACTTTTGGTCATTTTAGCGGAACGGGCGTGAACTCCTTCGCAACGGTGAGGTCCGTTGGATTGAGGAGGCGCACTTTCCCATCCTCACCGGCGACGGCAATTGCGCTGCCATCGGGCTTGTAGCGGAGCGCATAGATTCCGCCGGGAAAATCAGCGGCGGCCAGGAGCTTTGTTTCGCTGTGATAATGAGCGTCGAGCCGCTTTTTTTCGTCATCGTTGCGCCCGCCCTCGTCCTTGGATTCGATCGCGACGAACTCTGCGGGCATCTCGGTATTGAAATCGTAGTTGTAGCGGTGGACCGATCCTTTTCCATCGAGCGAGGAGGCCGCGGAAAATGATTTCCCATCCGGTGCGAAATGGACTGCGTAAATGCGCCCCTCCATCGCCGGCCATTTGCGAACGCAGAGCGCATTGTCGCCGATGTGGCGCTGCACTTTCCGCGCGATGCGATAGACGCTTGGCACGCCATCGGAGCCGCCCATCGCGAACTCGTCGCGCTCGGGGTGACGAGCGACGGAATGGATGCCGCCGCGAAGTGCTCCAGGGGTGATGCTGGTGATGTTGTCCACGAAGCGCTGCGTGGAGACTTCGATGAGCTTTGCCGCCATGTCACGCCCGACGCTCACGATGTTTTCGCCTTTGTGGGTGAACGTCGTGTCGATGACCCAGTCGTCGTGCGAAATATTCTGCACCATTTGCTTGCCGGTCGCTGCCTCGATAGCGCGCACGGTTTTGTCGGGTCCGCCAAAGCTCACGAGCTTTCCGTCGGGCGACCAACTCACGCCATAGATCGTGTCTCCGCCGGACATCGAACTGACAAGAAGCGCGCGCTTTTCCACGTCCCAAATCTGAATCTCTCCGAACTCCGCAGGCTGCCCGCCGGCGGTGGCGATGTATTTTCCATCGGGAGAAAATCGCGCCGCCTGCACGCGTTCACCGAGTCCGACGAGCCGGGCGAGCAATTCGGAGCCATCGCTTTTCCAAAGCAGCACTTCGTGAAATCCCGCGACTGCGAGCAGCGATCCGTCCGGGGAATAATCGAGCGACGCGATGACCGGCGGGCGCTGGTAAACGGGAGGATGCTGCGCGTCGATTTTCTGGCGGGCATTTTCCGGCGTGTCATTCTTCGCGCCTTCCGCGATCCATTTACGGATGCGAGCGAGGTCTTTTTCCGAAAGCGGGGCCTTCTTCGGCGGCATTTCCGCCTTGCCGTCCTTCGGCGTGATCTGCTCGATGAGGTAAGAAGTATCGGGCTGACCGGGGACGATCGCTTTTTTGTTGACCTCCTTTGCATCATCACCGCCTTCGAGCATCCGGGCGAAATCGGTCATCAGATAAGCCCCCTTCGCCTTTGCAGGCTGGTGACACCCGGTGCAGTTCGCCTGAAGGATGGGTCGGATGTGCTTGAAGAAACTGACTGGCGCATTCGGATCCTCCGCAGGCGCGATGGGCGGTGCGGCGAAGATGCGCGACGCTCCTGCGAGCGCGAGAATGATGGAAGTCCGGAGAATGCGAGTCATGCGGGGAATTCAACCCGCCCGGACGCGAACCATTAGCGGCGGGGCGATGGAGTTGCATTTTCGCGCCGTACGGTGCTGGATGGATGGATGCCTACGAATGAAGATCTTACAAAGCTGCGGCGGGAATACAGCCTCCGCGGACTGCTCGAACACGAACTCGACCCCGACCCGCTGGCGCAGTTCCACAACTGGCTGCACGAAGCGGTCGAGCACGGCCTCATCGAGCCAAACGCAATGACTCTCGCCACCGTGGACGCCGTCGGCCAGCCATGGAGCCGCACCGTTTTGCTCAAGACGTGTGACGAGCGCGGGTTCGTCTTTTTCTCGAACTACGAGAGCCACAAAGGCGAGCAACTCGCCCACGAAGCGCGCTGCGGGCTCACGTTTTGGTGGGGAGCGCTCGAGCGCCAGGTGAACATCGCGGGCATCGCGGAAAAAGTGCCGCGGGCCGAGACGGAGGCCTACTATGCAGTCCGTCCGCTGACTGCGCGACTCGGTGGGCTGGCCAGCAACCAAAGCCGCGTCATCGCAAACCGCGCGGCACTCGAAGCCGCCATGGAGGAAGCGCGTGCGAAGTATGGCGACAATCCGCCCGCTCCAGCACATTGGGGCGGCTACGTCGTCCGCCCGACCGTCATCGAATTCTGGCAGGGTCGCAGCAGCCGGCTCCACGATCGCCTTCGCTACACAAGGCATGCGGGAGGATGGCGCATCGACCGACTCTCACCTTGATTTCTGAGGGCGGCACTATTCCTTCGGCTTGTCCTTATAGAAAAGGATGCCGCGCTCCTTGAGATTCCGAACGAGCGCCTTGAGATTGAAAGCGGTGTCCTTGTCCGCGAGAAGCATTCCCAGCGCTCCTCCGCCTGCATTGGCCTTGTTGATCAGCAATCGAGCAGCGTCCATCGTCTTGCCCGCTGTGTCCGAGAATTTACTAATCGATGTGAACGTGTTCTTCATTCCGTCCACAGCCGTGTCGATCTTTCCAAAGGCGGAGTTCGCCTTTGTCAGCGCACCGTCGAGCTTGCCCACAGCGGTCTTCGCGGTGTCCATCGCATCCTTGGCGGAAGTCACCGCTTCCTTGCCCTTCGCGACGAGTTGATCGAGGTCGGTCGAGGCTTTTTTGAAGTTCTCGCTCGTGGTTTTTAGATTATCGAAAGTGCCCTGCACATTCTGCAGGTTTTTCTCGCTCAAAAGCTCCTTGTTCACTTTGTCGATGGTCGTCTCCAGTTGCCCCAGACGCTTCTTCAATTCGTCCACGACGTCTCCGCCTTTTGCAGCGAGGTCGCCAAACCCTTCCTGCCGCGAACCAACGATGTACGTGCCGGGCTCGATGACATCGTCCGTGCTCGCGCCTTTGAGCGGATTGATGGAGACGAATACGTCGCCCATGAATCCTGCGCTCCCGACGACGATCTCGCACTTCTTCGGGAGCTTCACCGCCTGTTTAATCTTGAGACCCACTTGGACTGCGTAGCGCCCTTCTATGAGGCGCGGGGCTCCGTTGATGAATCCGACTTTCGAGCCAGCGAGGTAAACGTCCGCGCCGTTGAGCAGGCGGTCGGCATTTTCGAACTCGACGGTGATTTCGTAGTGCTTTTCGAGCCCCGTGCCGAGCTTGCCAAAATGAATCGACATCGCCGCCGTGACTACGAGGCTGATGACGAGAAAAAGCCCGACCTTCCATTCTGTTCCTTTGGATGCGTTGTTCATAATTTATTCAGTGTCTCCGCTGCGCCCTTCGATAAAATCCTGCAGGATGGGGTCCGGATCTGCGCGAAGCTCCGCGACCGTACCGAGAAAATGGACGCGACCCTCGTGGAGAAAGGCGATGCGGTCCGCACAATGGAATGCGGTTTTCATGTCGTGCGTGACGACGATGGAAGTGACGCCCAGCTTTTTCTGCAAGCGCCGAATGAGGTAATTGATACTGTCGGAGGTGATTGGATCGAGCCCAGTGGTCGGCTCATCATAGAGCACACAACGTGGCCGTCCCACAATCGTGCGAGCGAGCCCCACCCGCTTTCGCATGCCGCCGCTGAGGTCCGCGGGCATCTTCCGCTGCTCACCGGCGAGGTCCACCATTTCGAGCGCCTGCGCGACGCGGTCGTCGATTTCCTTCATGTCGCGAATGCCCTGTTCCAGGAGCGGAAAGGCGAGATTGTGCTCGACGCTCATCGAGTCAAAAAGCGCCGCGCTTTGAAAGAGCATCCCAACCTTCGCGCGGACCGGTCCCATTTTTCGTTCGGGCAATGCCGTGATGGATTCGCCATCCACAAAGACCTCACCCGAATCCGGCTGCATCAGGCCGATGAGGTGCTTCAAAATGACACTTTTTCCGCAGCCCGATCGCCCCAGCACCACAAGCGTCTCG
>JANMGP010000318.1:0-6061 GCA_031374705.1 Verrucomicrobiaceae bacterium
AAATGAATGCGCACGGGGCCGACTTTGCCTTTCGTCACGACATCGCGATGCGTGCCGGGGCCGGTGAAGACATCGGAGTAGCGCAGCGGTTTGGCGACCACAGAGTCAGGCAGCGTGCCGTTCCAGCGGCCGGACATTTCGGCGTCAAACTCATCCACGGTGATGTCCCGCGCCTCGGTGCTGCCGACGGGGACTTCGGCGCTGAGGAGGCGTTTGCGGCCGGCTTCATCCGTGACGAGGAGGCTGATGGTGTGGACTTTTTCGAGGTCGAAGCTGCGCACCACGCGCTCGCCTTCGCCGCCGACTTTGCCAGTGCCGTCGAAGTCCCACACGATCTGCTTCAGCGGGTCTTTGAGCGTGCTGGAGACGGCTTTGAAAATGACCTTCTCGCCGGGCTTCGGATGCTTGGGCGTCCAAGTGAGCTTCACCTGCGGTTGATAGCCGCAATCGAGCACGGAACCTTCCGCGAGCAGCAATTCGCGCAGAGCCTTGGCATCCACTTTCTGCACGCTTTTCTTCGTGATGAGCGCGAGGTGCGCGGCATCGCCCGCGGCGTGGCCGAGCATCATGTAAACCGGCTCCATGCGCAGTGAGCAGTAGGCGATGTGCGTGGCGGAGCAGCAGACGGGCACGAGCAGGTTCACCACATCCGACGGGATGAGGCTGCGATACGGGATGTCGTAGTTGTTGCACGCGACGTGCCGCGTGTGCTCGGGGACGAGGCGGTCGCCCTCGCGCAAAAACTGGACGGTGTGGCAGTCGATGCCGTAGCTGCCGGTGGCGATGCCGTCGGTCTTCCAGCGGTCCTGCGTGAGATCCTGCTCGCGCAAAACATAGGTGCCGACCATGCGGCGGGCCTCGCGCACATAGAGCTGGAAGGGGAAGTGGCCGTTGTCGGTGAACTCATCCTTCGGCAGACCCCACTTGCGTGATTCGATGAGGAATGCCTCGGGCAAAGCGGGATCGTTTTGCACATAGTAGAGCAGGCTCAGGGCGCGGTCGCGGATGCGCGCGGCGATGCGATCGCGCAGCTCCCACGAGCCCTCGGCATAGCCCTCGCTGTTGCCGGGCCAGTCGAACCAGTTGGCATCGTATTTCAGGCCGGGATGCGCCTTGTCGATGGTGGTGAAGAAGTCGCCGAATCCCTGCGCGCGGCCTTCTTTGATGCGATTCCCATGTGTGGCGATGAAGGGCGCGGGGTCGTAGTGTTCGGGCTTGGGAAAGAGTACGCGGTTCGTCGTGTCCGAGGTCACGGTGACGCGGTAGTTGTAGGCCATCGTGCGGTGGTCCCCCATGCCGCGCTGCTGTATCGGCCCCATGCTCACACCGGCGAGCACTTCGCCATACTCGGAGCGTGCCTCGCGTCCCACGCGGTAGGGCACCATCGCGCCGGCCATGAGATCGCCCTCGTAGCTGGCATCAATGAAGAGATCGCCGTGGAAGGTGCGCGTGGTCTTCGTCGCGATGTCATCGACGACGAGCGCGGTGACGCGGTCGGAACCTTCCGTGCGGCCAAACTCCGGCAGCACACCGCGATAGCGGCAACTGCGCCAGACCTGGATGCCGGGCTGCACTTTGAGCATCTGCTCGAAGATGAACTCCGCCACATGCGGCTCAAAGGTCGCGCCATTGCGGCAGGCTTTGAACTCCTTCGAGTCCGCGCCGTATTTGTCGGTGTAATACTTCACGATGCGCGTGAAGAACTCCTTCGAGAGGCCGCCGATGGTCGCCCTGTCGCCCATGTCCGAGGCGACGAGTCCGCCACTGACCACGCCGCCGATGTGCGCATTGATGTCCACCAGCGCGACCGTGTGCCCATGCCTCGCCGCCGCGATGGCCGCCATCACGCCCGCTGGCGTGCCGCCATAGACGACAACATCCGCTGTGACATTTTTGTCTTGGGGCTTCGGTGGCCAGCTCTTCGCCTTCGTGTCCACCTTTTTACCCTCTGCCGTGACCGTCGGCGGCGTTGACCCGGCGTCGAGCACCATGCCTTCCTTGCTCAAAATCTCGCGCAGCTTGCCCGTGTCCACCTTTTGCACCGTCGTCCTGCCGGCGATGGCGAGATGCGCCGCCGCGCCCGATGCGTGGCCGAGCATCATGTAGGTCGGCTCCATGCGCAGCGAGCAATAGACGACATGCGTGGTCGAGCAGCACACGGGCACGAGCAGATTGCCAGGCTCGCGCGGCGTCAGGCTGGCATACGGGATGTCATACGGATCGACCGAGATGTGCGGCGTGCGATCGACACGCAGCTTTCCATCGACCATGAGCCGCTGGATGATGTGGCAATCCACGCCATAGCTGCCCGCGCACACGCCATCGGGCTTCTGGCGGTTCCGCGTGAGGTCGCTCTCGCGCATCACATAGCTGCCGACCATGCGACGTGCCTCGCGCACGTAGAGCTGGTAGGGGACGTGGCCGTTGTCGGCGAACTCATCCTTCGGCAGGCCCCACTGCTGCGCGTCCGTGCGGAAGGTCTCCGGCAGTTCGGGATCGTTTTGCAGATACCACAGCAGGCTGAGGAAGTAGTCGCGATGCCTCGCCTCGATCTTCGCCCGCGTCTCCCAGTCTGCCTCGGGGTAGTCGTGGCTGCCGTCCACGAGGTCGCACCAGTTCGCGTCATGCTTGTCATTCGCGCCCGGCTTGCTGAGGAAGAGATCGCCGAAGGTCTTGATCTTCCCGCTCAGGATCCGCGCGCCATACCTCGCGCGGAAAGGCTCTGGATCAAAATGGCCGGGCTTCGGGAAGAGCACGCGGTTCTCTGTCCGCTTGGTGATGGAGACGCGGTAGTTGTAGGCCATGAGAAGCTTGTCCGCCTGGCCCTTGTCCGGCCCGATGCTGATGCCCGCGAGCGTCTCGCCAAACTCTTCCGCCCCCTCGCGCCCGACGCGATACGGCACCTTCGCGCCCGCCATCAGGTCGCCCTCATAGCTCGCGTCGATGAACACGTCGCCCGTGAAGGTGCGCGTGCTTTTCGCCGCCAGATCATCCACCACCAGCGCCGTGATGCGCCCGCCCTCCAGCGTGACAGAGCGGTAGCGATGCCCCTTGATGCCCGGCTGCGCTTTCAGCATTGTCTCAAACGTCAGTTCCGCCACATGCGGCTCAAACTTCCGCCCGTTCTTGCACGCGAGATACTGCGGCGACTTCGCGCCATAATTGTCCCGGTAGTAGTTCACCGTGGTGTCGATGAACTCCTGCGCCAGCCCGCCTATGGTCGCGCGGCTGCCGATGTCCGTGTTCGTCAGCCCGCCGCTGATGACACCGCCGACATGATTGCTCACATTGATCAAGGCCACCCGATGCCCATGCCGCGCCGCCTCCACCGCCGCCATGACCCCGCCCGGCGTCCCGCCATAAACGACAACCTCCACCTTCTCGACCGCCGCATCCGCCGCATCAAGTGGCTGTGAGGCAAGCACAAGACATGCGAGGATGAGTGCTGAGTGTCGCTTCATGGGTCGTCTCGAAAAAGGATTGAAGTCAAAGCACCTTCGCGGCGATGCCGTTCCGATGCGAGGGCGATCACGCGGTTGGTCGCATCCAATATCGGCTGCGTGCTGCGGTAGTTCTGCTCCAGCGGCAGGACCGTCGTGCCGGGGACGCACCCGACAAAACTACTGTAGTCCCGTCGCTCCGCCGACGGGACGGATGCCGAGCGAGCGTCTCTCCACCAAGAACAGCGCACCGTGCAGCATGTCCTGCCGGCGGAGCGTCAGGACTACGGTAGTCTTGCCCGGACCATCACTTCAGGCCAGTTCCAATCCTCGAATCGTCCCTTTGCCCGAGGCGAACCGGTCTGCTTCGATTCACAGCCGTTGCAACATCGAAACGTAAAGCTGGCCGAGCGGCGTGTTGTTGTGCGGGTCGAAGGCAAGGTGTTGGCCGTGCTTGAAGCCGCCGCCGGCGAGCAGCATCGGCATGTTCTTCGTGTCGTGGCTGGAGCCGTTGCCGAGATTCGAGCCGTAGAGCACCATCGTGTTTGCCAGCAAGTCGCCGCCGGACTCCCGCGACGCCTTCAGCTTGGCGAGGAAACCGGCGAGCAACTTCATCTGTTCCAGTTCGAGGACGCGAAGCTGTGCGAGCTTCTCCGGATCTTTGCCGTGGTGCGAGAGGTTGTGCCAGTCGATCGTGACCCCCTGAACCGGTGGCACGCTGTTGTGGCCCTGGATCATCAGCGTGATGAACCGCGTCGAGTCGGTCTGCAACGCCAGATGCGCGAGGTCGAACATCATTCGAGTGCGGGCGACAAAGTCGTAGGCGTTGGAAACGTCGGTCGGCGGCGGGACATCGACGGCGGGCTTCGGCTTCTTGGCCCACTCTTCTGCGAGTTGCATTCGCTGCTCCACCTCGCGGACGGTCGTGAAGTAATCGTCGAGTTTCTCGCGATCGCGCGCAGTGACTCGCTGCTGGAGACGCTTCGCATCGTCCGCCACTCTGTCCATGATGCTGCGTCCGTCGCGCAGCCGTTCGGTCTGGCGGGCGACCTCGCGCGGCGGGCCGTTGATGAACAGCTTTTGAAACACCTCGGAGGGGCGTCCGTCTGTGGGCAACTTCACACCACTGCGCGACACGGAGAGGCCGGTCCCTCCCTGCCCGATGTTCAACGCCAGGCTGCCGAATCGCGTGGCGGGCGGCAGCTTCTCCAGCGCCAACTGATCGAGCGAAATCGTGTTGCGAAAGCTGCTCGCCCCCGGATGCGGCGCGGCGGTGAGAAAGCACGCCTCGCTGGAATGCCCGCCGTCCACCTCCGGATGCGACACGCCGCTGAAGAGCGTGAATTCGCGTCGCAGTTCCTGAAGCGGTTCGAGATACGGGGTCAGTTCAAAGTCTCGTCCGGCCTGCGCTGGAAACAGGTTCTCGACATGAATGCCCAGCGTCGTACAGCAACAGACCATTCGCCGGATCGGACCACCCGTCACGGCTCCCGCTTCCAGATGGCGATACGACTTGTTCTCCCAATTGGCGAGCAACTCGGTCGCGGGGAATCGTTCCTCGACGAATTTCGGCCGCGTTCCGACACCGAGCGCGGCATCCAGCGCGATGTCCGCCGCTTCGAGATACTTCTCGACCTGCACCGGCGACAGCGTCAGCGCGGAGGAGACCTTGTCGAAACCCTGCGCCGAGCCATCCTCCGGCAACAGCTCCATCACGTTCGCCTCAATGCCGAGCAGGTCGTGAATCGTGTTCTGATACTCAAGCCGATTGAGCCGCCGCAGGGCGACGCGCCCCTCCGCGCGATGCCGGGCGGCGACCGCCGTTCGCAACTCACGTCCCAACCAGTCGAGCACCGCCTGTCTCTCGCCCTCCTTGGGTTGAGTCTTCTCCTTCGGTGGCATCTCCCGCTTTTCAAGCTTGGAAAAAACATGGCCCCAGGTTTCCGAACCGGCCTTCGAGGCAAAGTCCGCCGCGAGGTTGTCCAGCCGCACGTCCCCTTCCTGCGCCTTCGGCCCGTGGCACTCGAAGCAGTATTTCTGGAGAAACGCCTTCGTCGCCAACGGCGTCTCGCCCGCCGCGAATCCGACACCGGTCAGGATGGTGACTGCGAGTGGCGCAAAGATCGAGATCCTCATGGTCCGTTGCCTCACAAATGCCGATCGCATCGCTCATCTTTCGAGAGCTTGTGCCGTGGATCAAAACCATTCTGTCAGCGGTGCCGGCGCAAAGCCAGTCGTCATCCCGTGAGTGACGTGGTGTTGAATCGGGCTTCGGAGCGGCCCCGCTGTGACTTGTAGACAGATGCTTGAGATTCCGAAGGACTTGCTCGATCAAGGTGTGGAAGTGAACCACAACGCTTGAAACTCCTCGCCCCATCAACGATGAGGCGAGGGTTGTCCGGGCACCCGTCAGATTCCGTACACTCTCCTCAGTATTTCGTCCGCCGCCTCGCTTTGCCTACGCCGCTGGGCCGCAGTAACACGGCTCTTCCCAGTAAGGGGTTGACGAGGATCGTAGGATGGGGCGGAGTTTGATGGAGGATGTTTTCTTGAACGGAGGCTCTTGCTGTGATGACCGCCCTTCGGGGGGATTTGCGCGAGTACTTTGCGCAAGTTCCTGA
>JANMGP010000350.1:0-19400 GCA_031374705.1 Verrucomicrobiaceae bacterium
GAACAGGGCGCGCCGCATAGTGCGCAGTAGATGCTGACGTTGGTCCGATAATCTTCAACTCAATTTCCGGGCTCTCGGTCCCCCCAAACGCCGACATCATCCACTTCGTCTCCGTGACTCGAATCCCCCGGTTAAACAAGAACTCTCCATCCAGCTTATCCGCCGCCGCCGCTGCTGCGAACCCGATTCCCTCCAGAATATTGCTCTTTCCACTTCCGTTCTCGCCGATGAGCACCGTCACGCGACCCGGCTTGAGCGTGAGGTCGTGGATGCTTTTGAAGTTGCGGATGCGTATTTCTGAGATCACTGCCGGGAGTCTATCCACGATTGTCGCCGCTGGGCAACTCTATCTCCTGATTGACCGGTCTGACGGTCCGACGGGTGCGATGAAATTGTGGCACAAAAGAACGCTAAGCGCGAACCGCATGAGTTATTCGGGAATTACGCCTCTAGCTCCGCCGAAGCATCGATGGAAAGACGGACGGTCGATTTTCCGCCGAGCAAAGTCGAAGCTCAAAACCGCACTGTGAATTGTGCGCCGACCATGTGGCTGAAATCGCGGGGGCCGGCTTCGTGTTCGAGGCTGTATTGGAGTTTGAGCTGGGTGTGGGGGGTGAAGCGGTAGCCGAGGGCGGCGTCCGTCCGCCAAAGATCGCGGCCCCAGGATTTGGTGCCGCCGGTGCCGTCGGGGACTTCGGAGAAGAACTGCTGGTTCCAGCGGAGTGCGGCGAAGCTTTCGGTGGTGAGTTTGTATTTTGCCTCGATGAAGTAGGTGAAGGTGTCGGCGTTGCCGACGCGGGGAACATCGAATCTCGAATGCCATGCTTCGCCCCAGATCTGGAGGTGTCGCCATGCGAAGCTAAGGTCTGCGCCGAGGAGCGTTTGCTCGTAGTCGCCGATTCCGCGACCCGCGGGCAGCAAGGACTGCACTTCGCGCCGGAGGTAGGGGCCGTGGCTGGCGGAGAGGCCGAGGTTCCACGCGGGGGTGGGGCGGAGGCCGAGGCGTGCGCCGTAGGTGGGGTGTGAAAAACCGACTTCACGGGCATCCCAGGAATCGGGACGGGAGGAGGGGGCGGCGTTTTTTAGTTCGGCGGCGTATTCAAACATGCCGAGTTTCCCGGAGATGCTCAGCCCGCTCGTATAGACGGCTCCCCATAGGACGGGGTTGTAGTCGTAGCTGCTGTCCTCGTCGTGGCCGTGGGTGAATTCCTGCGCCGAGGATGGAATGTCGAAGTCCGAGATGGCAGTGACTCGCTCGTAGGGGACCGGGGCGGTGATGAAGGGGTTGTCCCACGCGAGGTGCCGTGACATCCAGCTTCCGACGACGGTCGAAAACTTGCCCGCCTGGAGGTTGAAGCGACCATCGGCGTAAGGGCTCCATCGGATCGCGTATTCGTCGAGGCGGCCTCGCGCGCCGTCGTCGGACGGGTCGTAGCCGCGGTCTACACGCGCCTGGACGAATGCGTAGAGCGATGAGCCCGCCTGCACATCGAGGAAGAGCGAGAGCCGTGGATTAAAGAGATCGCGGGAGGTGGTGTTGATGAGGCCGAACGGTGGCTGGCTGACGTGGTAGGCCTCGAGATCAAGCGTGCCGCTGAGGCGGACGCGAAACCGGTCATCGAAAAGCGACCGCGTGAGCGCCTCGTCCACGCGGTCGAGAAAATCCTCCGCGGGCGCACTGGCGGCGCAAACGGTGGCGAGGATGATGGCGGCAGTCCGATTCATGCTTCCGCATTTTTGGCATCGACTTTAGCGGAATGGAAGCGCGCTTCAAACTCGGTCCACTCTCCATCCGAGCGCACAAGTCGGAGATCGCCGCCGTGGATGCGCGCGAGTTCACGGGCAAGATTCAAGCCGAGGCCGTGGCCGGGGACGTTCTCATTCATCCCGCCGCGATGGAACCGCTCGAAGATATGTTCCCGCGATGATTCCGGGATGGAGTGCCCGTTATTGGCGATTCGCAGGAACACCGTGGAACCTTCCTCATACGCTGTGATTCGAATGCGTCCGCCGGGGCAGTTGTACTTGCGGGCGTTCTCGATGAGATTATGCACGACGATGTGCGTGTAGCGCTTCTGTCCGTCGATCATCAGCGACGGCGGGATGTTGGTCTCAACACAATCGGCGGGGAATCCGTGGAGGACTTCGAGGTCCTCGACACAGCTCTCAACGAGGCCGGTGAGGTTCACGGTTTCCACTTCGAGTTGGACTCGGCCGGCATCGAGCCTCGAGAGCAGGAGCAAGTCCTCAATGATACTCGTGAGGCGAGAAGTTTGCTGGAGCAGCATCGATATCTCCTCCCGCGCCTCCGGCGTCTGCCCGCCGTATGCGATGAGTTCGCCGAGTCCCGCCCGGAGCACGGCCACAGGCGTCTTGAGCTGATGGGAAGCATCTGCGGAAAAGCGAGCAGTCCGGAGCAACTCATCGCTCTTTACCTTGAGCGCAGCCTCCGCCTTTTCCCGAAGGACGCGATTTTCCGCGGATACCGCGGCGAGTTCGCGAACCGGCGCAGCGAGACGCGCAGACACATAGAAACTCGCGCCGATCCCGAGAAGCAAAAGCAGTGCTCCGGCACCGCCCGCACGCCACCGCAAATCGCGCTGCCGTGAAAGCAAATCAGCCAGCGAATAAATCGCGACTTCATGTGCCGTCTGAAAAAGACCGTTCGGATTTAATGATTCGCAAAAAAGCATGAATCGCCCACCGCCGAGTTGAACTTCAACGCCGCCCTTCGCTGCATCTTCGCCGCTGGTTACGGCTTCCGTCACTTTGGCATTAAGGCCCGCTCTCAGCGGCTCCGCAAGGGCTTGAAAATAGAGCCGTCCATCGAGCCAGAGCCCGCTTTGAATCTCGGGAGCCAGCCTCTCGCCGCCTGCCACGGGAAACCCAGCGACCAGCGCCGCGATGGCCTGGCCGTCTTCCGTGGAGATGATCGGTGTCACGATGACTTCCACGACTTCCCGATTTCCATCCATCCAGAAATAGCCGGACTGCTGTTCTTCGGGCAGCGATTTGAAACTGAGTTTCTGCTCGTCCTCCGCTGCGAGTTCGCCGACCTCCGCGGCGACCACGGGAGGAATCAGCGCGCCCTTCGCATTGAGGAAACGATAGAAGCGGGCGCGGGTGGAACGCCTGGCCAACGGCTCTTCTTCATTGCCCGGAACGAGCACTTTTCCGAGTTCGCTCGCAGCATTGGGATAAAGAAGGTCGAGCGCGCCGTCCTCCAGCGCAGCGTGGATGCGGGGCTTGTGGACAAGCGCGTGGCAACGTTCGATGACCGATGCGTGGCGAAACTCCCGCGCCGTCCGCAAGAGTGCGAGTTCGGCATCAAAGGCCTGACGCAAGTCGTGCTGAGTCTCCGCCGTCACTTGCCGCTCTGCAAGATAGAGCCCGAAGATGGTCAGCGAAATAATGAGGAGCGAAAGCGCCGCGAGCAGCTTCATGCGAAACGCCGCCACTCCGAACTCCCGCACCGCACCAGATTCCGTCACGGGAATTCCACCCGCAATGTCTGTCCGGCGATAAGGTCCACGTTCTTCTCCAGCGTCGTCTTGCTGTCTATCCACGCCTTCAGCTTGTAGCTGCCTGCGGGAAGGCCACCAAGCTTGAACCTGCCTTCGGAATCGGTCGGGATGAAATGCGGCGTGTCCACCACCAGAACGAGTCCGCGCATGTGTTCGTGGATGTCGCACCGGAGCGTGATGAGCCCGGCTTTCTCAAAGGTCTGCGAAGGGATGGGGCGCTCTGCGGACGTGTACCGGCCGAGGTCGAACCGCTTCGACGGAGAGAACGAAAATATGTTGTGGTATGTGTTGTCGAGGTTTGGGAACTCGACCTTCGTGCCAACGCGGACCGGCAGGAGCGGCGTAACAAACGCGAGATCCTTTTGCGCCATCTGCGCCACCGGGAGCGCCTGAGGCTGCGGAAATCGGCCCTCCAAGTAAACGACGGCGAATGCCGGAAACGGAGCGAGCACGCCAGCGCTGCTGACGATTTCATAGCGCTTGTTCACCACTGGCGCGCGCCGGAGTTTCGGCAATTCCACGCGCCCCTCGACGGCGCAATCCGCGGCCGCTGCAATTGATATCGCGCCCGCAAACGCGACGGCGAAATAGAGAATTTTACAGGAGTTCATGACGTTTGTGCTGTGGCTCGTTTTGCATTCTCGGGAGCTGAAGGACGGATCGAATATCCTGCCGCGCGGCTCGTGAGGATGAGGAGTTCATCGAACCCCGCATCCACTTTCTTACGCAGGCGACCGATGAGAATATCCACCGTCCGCATGTCGTATTCGTGCTCACGCTGCCAGACGAGTTCGCAAAGTTCCGTGCGCGAAAAAACCCGTCCGGGCTCCTGCATGAGCACCTGGAGTACGTCGAACTCTCGTGGCGATAAAGTGAGCGGCCGGCCCCCGCGAGTGACGCGACGGTGCTGGACGTCCATTTGCACATTCGCCACTTCCAGCCAGTCTTCCGCCGTTGGCGTCGCGGCACGGCGTCCGAGCGCCTCCACACGCGCGAGCAGTTCCTCCATGGAAAACGGCTTCGCGAGATAATCATCCGCACCGCCTTTCAGGCCCTTGATGCGGCTTGGGATATCGCCGCGGGCGGTAAGAATAATCACGCGTGACGGGCACCGCTTTTCCTTCAACTTCGCGAGCACTTCAAACCCATCAATGCCGGGGAGATTCAAGTCGAGCACCACGAGTTCCGGCGGATGCTCCAGCGCGGCGCGCAAGCCCTCGGAGCCGTCGTTCATCGCCTTTGCGTCGTGCCCGCTGCGAATCAGCGCCCGCGTAACATGGCGGGCGAGTTGCAGTTCATCTTCTATGACGAGCACACGCATAGGGGCTATCGTAGTTCCTTCCGCATTCTGTTCAAGCCATACGACCGAGAACTACCTCCGCGCGACGCGTTCGCGAATCTGCGGCGCCGCCGCGCTCTCCAGCCAGGTCTTCGCCGCGACGGAGTCCTGCTTTCGCCAGTAACGGTAAAATTTCACAAGCGAATCATCCCGGAGCGCGGAATCCTGGATCGCCGAAATCGTGCGCATCGCTTCCGTGGGTTCGCGTTCCAGTTGCACCTCGCCGAGGCTGACGCGGGCTTGGTCCGTGCGGGGGCCGGCGGGCTGTTCCTGTAACCATCGGGCCATCGTGGGCATGTCGTTCGCGGCCCACGAATCAAGCGCACCGCGAGTCGCCTCCGTCCGGGCCGCGTTGGCCGGGAGGGTGTCGAGCCATGCGAGTGCCTTCACGGGCTCGATGGCGCCCCATGTCGTCGCGATGTGATCGGTCACCCCATCGCGAACATCACGATCGGTGAGTTGCGCCGCCCACTTTGTCGCCCCGGTAATGTCGCTCGCCGCCCAGATGGTTGCGAGCGCTCCGGCTGCCTCGGTGCGCATCAATCCGGTTGGCAACGTGGTGATCCACTTCGAAGCTGCATCAGGATCGCGCGTGCCCCACGAATCGACCACTGCTGTGACGAGATCGTTCCCGCCTTTCTCGCGGAGCAAGGGCGTAAAATATTCTGCAGCTCGCGCAGGATCCTGTCCCGCCCATTCGGAAGCCAGGGCAATACGTCCATTTCGTTTATTGTCGGGGTCGCTCAGTGACTCCACCCATTGCGCAGCGCTGCGCGGATCGAGGTCGGCCCAAGTGCTCACCAGGCCATTGATGACCGCCTGCGAGGTCGAGCCGTTTGCAATGAACCATGCGCCCGCAGTCTCCGGTTCCCGTCGCGCCCAGCTCATCGCTATGGTTACGAACGACTCCCCTTTCAAAGGACCGGAGATATTCGAGTCCGACCACGCCAAGGCGCCGCGAGGATCGCGTCCCGCCCAGGTTCCGAGCGCGGCGTTCAGAGTTTCGTTTCGCAGTTCTCCGGCGGGGAACTGTTTCCCCCGGGCGAGGGCCGCTGCTGGATCGCGGACCGCCCACTCGGCAAATGCCGCGCGGAGAAATTCGATGCGATCATTTCCATCGGGAATCTTAAGCCCGACTTCCAAAGCGTGAAGCGGATCCTCCTTTGCGAGATCGCGTGCGAGCTTCCGGAGTCCTTCAAAACGGGTATCCAAACTTGCCTCGGAAATCGCCGCCGACAGCCGGCTCATCGCATCTCCGTTCGACGTGGCGCGCCCGCCGGTCACAGGCTCGATAGGGGTGAAAGCAGACGCTTCTTGCGTCGCCGGAGGGGGCTCTGAACGCTGCGTCTCGGGCGGCGTGCTATCGCGATGAAACAATTGCATGATGCCTCCAGCGACCAGCGCTCCGGTGGCGAAAATCACGATGCGCGTCAACGCGGTATTTCCGGAATTGGATGTCTTCATGACGCAATGCTGCCATCGGAAACGCGGGGTGGAATCGGGGAAGTGTATCGCCGTTGATACAGACGGCACTTTGACCGCAACCCTGCGGAACCTTACCGCCATGGAAAAGCCTTCACTCCATGAAACTCGCACTCTGCATCCTCGCTGCGCTCGCCTCTTTCGCACACGCGGCGCCGATCCTCGAAGTCGTCACCGACTTCGAACATCCGGCCTCCGCGCCTCTCGCTCCGCTTGTCCTCGCTGCGGATGGAAACTTCTATGGCACAACGAGCGCTGGCGGACGCAACGATCTCGGAACGATCTTCCGGATGACAACTTCCGGCACGCTGACAGTTCTCCACCATTTCGACGGGACTGACGGCGCCGCCCCGCTCGCGGGTCTCAACGAAGGAACCGATGGCGCGTTGTACGGCACGGCGAGCGAGCAGGGGACCAACGCACTCGGCACTGTGTTCAAAATGACAACAGCCGGTGCTTTTACGACGCTCGTCCATTTCACGGGAACCACAGGAAACGCGAAAGGCGCTGTGCCCGCAGGTGAGTTGTATCTCGGCGGTGACGGCAACTTTTACGGCACGACGGAAGCTGGTGGGGCAGGCGACTTCGGCACGATTTTCCGAATGACGCCTGCAGGCACACTCACGACGCTTCGTGAATTTACAGGCACCAGCGGAGCCGTGAAGGGCGCGCAACCGCGAGGACGGCTCGCCGCCGATGTCGCCGGCACGACTCTTTTTGGCTCGGCCGCCGCGGGCGGTGCAAATGACGCGGGCGTCGTCTTCAAAGTCACTACTGCGGGGACATTTACTTTGCTCAAGGAGTTCACGGGCACGAGTGGCAACACCAAAGGCTCGCTCCCGGCCGGCGGGCTCATCCGATGCTCCGACGGGAATTACTACGGCGTCACGGAAGCCGGCGGAAACGACAATCTCGGCACCATCTTCAAAACGACGAGCGCCGGTTCCTTCACTACGTTGCATCACGGCGCAGTGGCAGACGGCGGCTCGCCCGGCGGCACGCTGTATCAGGCCGCGGACGGCCTTCTTTACGGCACCACGGCGAATGGAGGCATCGAGGATACCGGTGTCGTTTTCAAAATGACGACGGGAGGCGCATACACCGTGATCGCGGAATTCACGGGGACAGACGGACTGATAAAGGGTGCGGAATCGCGCGCGGCTCTCACGCCTGCTGGCGATGGTTCATTGATTGGATGCACTTCCGCGGGTGGTGCGGGCAATCGAGGGACGCTCTTCCAAGTGACGACGGCAGGTGTGTTCGCAACACTTGCCGAGTGTAACAATGCGGGAGGCTGGATGCCATCGGGGGGCCTCACGCCTGTCGCCGACGGCCTCATCGTCACGCTGACTGAGGGTGGTGCGAATGGGGTGGGGGCACTCGCAAAAATCGCGACATCCGGTGTCATCACGACGCTCGCGAGCTTCACCGGAACGACGGGCGTCACGCGGGGCGCAGAGCCGGTTGGCGGTCTCGCGGCGAGCGTGAGCGGCGATTTATATGGCGTCACGCGACGTGGCGGAAGTTCGGACGGCGGCTCGGCATTCCGACTGAGCGCGGCTGGCGCGTTCACATCGCTCACGAGTTTTGGTAGTGCCAACGGGCAATTCCCCGAGGGAGGTCTCGTGCATGGCGGAGACGGACTCTTTTATGGAACAGGGTTCGAAGGTGGAGCCTCCGGGCTCGGTACCGTTTTCAAAATGACGGAAGCAGGCGCTCGGACCCTGCTCGTTTCGTTTACCGGAGTCGCCGGCGCAGCGCCGGGAGCGCGGCCCTCTGCGAGCCTTGTTGCTGGCGAGGCTGACTCGTTTTTCGGTACGACGGCCGAGGGCGGTGCATCGGGACTTGGCACGATATTCCGTGTGACATCGGGCGGAGTATTCACGCCGCTCGTCGAGTTCAGCGGCGCAAACGGTGCGACGCCGCTTGGTGCGCTCGTCCGTAGCGTGGATGGAAGTTTTTACGGGACGACGTCCAAGGGTGGTGCGTCGGGTCTCGGCACCCTCTTCCGGATGACGCCCGATGGCATTCTTTCTACGCTGATTTCATTCTCCGGCATCAACGGCTCGGTACCGGTCGGGGGCTTGCTCGCTGCGCCTGATGGCGTTTTGTACGGGACGACGGCGACCGGTGGAACACACGGACTCGGGACGATGTTTCGTACTTCGGCGAGTGGTGTATTCTCCACGCTTTTTTCTTTCTCGGGAGCAAACGGCGCTGGCGGGCCGGGTGCATTGGTGTTTGGTCCGGATGGCGCGCTCTACGGCGCATCGCCGGATTTCGGGCTGCGCGGCGGTGGTGCGCTCTACCGCGTCCGCCAGCTCGGGCCTCATGCGGGCACCGGACTCGCGAGCGCGCTGAGCAGCAAGGGCGGAACGTTCAATGCAAGCGTGATTACTGGCGGAGAAGCTACGACGTTCTCGTTTGAATACGGAACGACTCCGGCGCTCGGAAGCGAAACGACATCCGTGATTCTTCCGGCCTCGCCGTCGCCCGCTGCGCCGTTGTACTCGGCGACTGGATTTGTTCCGGGGCAGACGGTCTATTTCCGGGCAAAGGCAGGCAACGCATCGGGCGTGTCGCTTGGTGTAATTCAAAGCTTCACCGTGCCTGCTGCATTCGCCGCGTGGAAGCTCGCAGCGACCGGCGATGCAAATGCCGCCGACCTCTCCGACACGGATGGCGACGGACTCACGCTTCTCCACGAATACGCACTCTGCCTCAGCCCTCAATCACCCGACATCGCGCCCGGCGCAGAAATTCGCGAGTATGCGGAAGGTGCCCGGCTTTCGATGACGTTTATCCGTGATCCGCAACGCGACGATATCACCATTGCTGTGCAAGCCTCGGACGCGCCCGCCGGTCCGTGGCTCACGATTGCCAGCAGTGTGAATGGCGGGCCGGTCACCGGGGATGGATATGTCTCGGGCGAGACGCCGAATGGCGGGCCGAAAAGCATCGAAGTGCGTGACGTGATCAATCTCGCTGACGCCCCGCAACGCTTTCTCCGTCTGCATCTGACGCACTGAGCGTCCTGTATCATCCCGGATACAGTTCATCTGTTGGCACGCGCATGGGGAAAGCTCAATTGTCTCACCGCCGAAAGGCAAATAACTCCAAAACTAAAATGAAAAACACACCGAAAATCCTGAAGACACTGATCTTCCCAATCGCAGCACTTTCAATGCTGCTCACCATCACACCGGATGCGCACGCGGCCTACTGGAATCGCGGCACGTCCGAAGATATCGACGGCGACGGAGTCCCAAACTCCGTTGACTCGGACGTGGATAACGACGGCATCCCGAACGGTCTCGACGACAATGTAAATGGCGGCATCGCGAAGAGCGGTCCGTTCCGCGGACGCTTCGTCGGGAATCACAAAAAGAATGACGACCCATCGGAAAAAGACATTGATGGCGACGGACTGAATGACGACTCGATCGCCGAGAAGGACATCGACGGCGACGGCCTGAATGACGACAGCCTGGCCGAGGAGGACATCGATGGCGACCGCCGGAAAGACGACGCCAACCGCGAGCGCGACATCGATGGCGACGGCCGCAAGGATGATTCCGCCAAGGAAGACGACATCGACGGCGATGGACGGTCGGACGACGATCCGTCTGAAAGCGATATCGACGGCGACGGTCTCGATGACCACGGCGTGGACGAATTCGACATCGACGGCGATGGCCGCGATGACGACGCCACGTCTGAAAAGGACATCGATGGTGACGGCATCCGCGACGATATCGACGACGACGTCGATGGCGATGGTGTATCCAACGGCGTTGACGACGATACCGACGGCGATGGCCGCCACAACGACGATATCGGCGAAGATGATCGCGATGGCGACGACATCAACGATGACGTGGATGATGATCACGGTCACGGACATGGAGCCGATGACGGATCCGGCCACGACGCCGGAAATGATCACGGCGGCGGTGACGAGCCCGGCGACGACAATGGCGGTCACGGCGGAGACGACGGACCGAACCAAACCTAATCACCCAAAACAGAAAACCCGAAAATCGAAGACCCCGCGCCGAACCCCGGCGCGGGGTTCTTTTTTTGCCATCCAACCTCTCGAACATCTGGGTGTCGCGCGTCCAGAATCGTACGCTGCTCGTAACCTTAATTTAGAATCTTAATTGGAATAATTCTTGATAAGCGCTAATGAGACGCTATCTCATCTAGTCCATGGCAACGCCATCCAACACCACACCAACAGCAGACGAGACGATTCACGGCCGCGGATTCCGAATGACCGACCAGCGCCGCGCTGTTTACGACGTTCTCATGGGCGAACGCGACCACCCGACGGCGGTGGAAGTCTTCACACGCGTTCGTTCCAAAGTGCCGACGATCTCCCTCGCGACAGTTTACAATTGCCTGGATACGCTCACCGGCTGCGGGCTTGTCAAAACCGTCGCCCACGAACGCGAACCCGCACGGTATTGCCCAAATCTGGAAGACCACGCGCACTTCTTCTGCGAGGCATGCGGCGCTGTAACAGACCTCCCATTGCGCAGCCGGAAGAAGCCCGAGGACGTCTGGGAGTTCCCCGGCGACTTCGCCATTTCCCACCACGAAGTTTCCTTCAGCGGCACCTGCCCGAAATGCTCGGCGAAGGCAGCCAAAACCAACAAACGTTAACATTTTTCAAACAACATGAGCTTAGAAATTCGCAATCTTCACGCGCGCATCGCCAGCAATGGCACCGAGATCCTCAAGGGGCTCGATCTCGTCATCGAAAAGGGAAAAGTCCACGCCGTCATGGGCCCAAACGGCTCGGGAAAAAGCACGCTGAGCAAAGTCATCGGCGGTCATCCAGACTACGAAATCACGGAAGGCGACATCCTTCTCGATGGCACGAACATTCTCGGAATGGAGCCGGACGTACGGTCCCGCAACGGGCTGTTCCTCGCGATGCAATACCCGATGGAAATCCCGGGGGTTTCGAACGCCAACTTCATCCGCGCCGCGCTGCAGGCCCGCCTGCCCGAAGGCGAGGAACTGGAGGCGACCGACTACTACGCAAATCTTTACTCGAAAATGGATAGTCTGGAGATGGACCGCAAGTTCACCGCCCGCTCGGTGAATGAGGGCTTCTCAGGCGGCGAAAAGAAGCGCAACGAGATCCTGCAAATGCTGATGCTCGCACCGAAGTATTGCATCCTCGACGAAACGGACAGCGGCCTCGACATCGACGCGCTTCGCATCGTCGCAAATGGCGTGAACAGCTACCGCTCGGCGGAAGTCGGGATGCTCGTCATCACCCACTACCAGCGCCTGCTGGATTACATCGTGCCGGATATCGTCCATGTGCTTTGGAACGGACAAATTGTCCGCCACGGCGGCAAGGAACTCGCCCTCGAACTCGAGGAACGCGGGTATGATTTCATCAAGGAAGAGAACGCAGCCTAAACGAATATGAGCACAGAACTTTTGGAACCACCAACGTCGGTCTCCCCGGCATCCCAGATCGAAATCGACCGTTCGCGCGGCGACTTCGTTTACCCGGAACAGCATGAATTCGACGCAGGCACGGGCCTCTCACATGCCACGATCGACTACATCGTGGATGTGAAAAAGGAACCCGACTGGATTCGTGAATTCCGTCACAAAGCACTCGACACTTTTCTCGCGAAACCGATGCCGACGCATTGGGCATCGAAGGATCTCGAGAACATCGTCTTTCAAAACATCCGTTACTACCTCGCCAACGCAAAGCGCCCGACGCGCTCGTGGGAGGACGTGCCGGACGACGTGAAGAAGACATTTGAGCGACTCGGCATTCCCGAGCAGGAGCGCAAGTTCCTCGCCGGCGTGGAAGCGCAGTTCGACTCCGAGGCCGTGTATTCCAACATCAAGGCAGCGGTCGCGGATCAGGGCGTCATCTTCACAGGCTCGACCGAGGGACTCATCAAGCATCCAGAGCTTTTCAAGAAGTGGTTCGGAAAAGTCATCCCGACCGGCGACAACAAATTCAGTGCACTCAATAGCGCCGTATTCAGCGGAGGCTCGTTCATTTACATCCCGCCCGGTGTGAAAGTCCGGCACCCGCTCCAGGCTTACTTCCGCATCAACGCCGAGAACTTCGGGCAATTCGAGCGCACACTCATCATCGCCGACGAAGGAAGCGAAGTGATGTATATGGAAGGCTGCACAGCGCCAAAATTCGAGACCGCGACGCTGCACTCCGCAGTCGTCGAACTCGTCGCCATGAAAGGCGCAAAGATTCAATACGTGACGGTCCAGAACTGGTCGAACAACGTCTTCAATCTCGTAACCAAGCGCGCAATCGCTCATGAAGAAGCCGAGGTGAAGTGGATCGATTGCAACATCGGATCACGTCTCACGATGAAATATCCCGGCGTCGTACTCAAAGGCCGCAAGGCCCGCGGCGAGGTGATCTCCATTGCGCTCGCAGGCGACGGACAACATCAGGATACGGGCGCAAAGATGATTCACGCAGCGGACGAGACCACTTCAAACATCGTCAGCAAAAGCATCAGCCTCGGCAGCGGACGCTCCACCTACCGTGGGCTAGTCCATATTCCGAAACACCTGAAGGGATGCAAAAACAACACGGAGTGCGACGCATTGCTCATCAATCCCACTTCGCGCACGGACACGTATCCGGCCATCACCGTGCGTGGAACCGGCAATTCATCGCAGCACGAGGCCAGCGTCTCGCAGATTTCCGAAGAGCAGATCTTTTACATGATGTCCCGGGGACTCACGGAAGCGCAGGCCATGAGCCTTTCAGTGAACGGCTTTGTGAACGATCTGGTCCGTCAATTCCCGATGGAATACAGCGTGGAACTCAAGCGTCTCATCGACCTCGAGATGGAAGGGAGCGTCGGTTGATGAGTAACACGCTCGAACCCGTCGCAACGCAAGCAACCGAATCCGTGTTTACCGCCGGCCCCGATTTCGCCAGCCACCCCGAGGCATTCCGCGCCAGCCAGAGCGCTGCATGGGAGACCTTTTCCAGCCTGCCGATGCCCCGGAGGACTGATGAAACGTGGCGATTCACCGATACACGAAAACTGTCCCTTGATGGTTTTGTGCGAGCTGAAGCCGTGACCGATGCCGAACAGGCTTCGCTGCTTCTTCGCAGCAAAGGTCTCGGGAAAACGAGCGGCCGCATGGTGTTTGCCAATGACCGGCTCCTCGTCTGTGAAATGCACGGCGAAGACCTCCGCGCGAAGGGCGTCTTGTGGCTGCCGCTGGAGCAGGCCATCGCCGAACACCCGGAACTCATTGCCCGCTATTTTATGCAGGAGAAGACCGTTCTGGGTTCCGCGAAATTTGCCGCATTGCACGCATCACAGGTCCGGGCAGGCATGGTGCTTGTCGTTCCAAAGGGCGTCGAAATCTCCCTTCCTGTGGAAACCTTCCACTGGCTCTCCGGGGAAAATGCGAGCGTCTTTCCGCATACGCTGATTGTCGCTGGCGAAAACTCGAAATTCACCGTCGTGGATCATTTCGCAAGCGCCGGCGAAACCACAGGTCTTGCCATCGGTGTGAACGATATCGTAGCTGGTGCCGGATCGAAGGTGACTTATGTCGCCATCCAGGATTGGAGCCGCTCCGCCACCGCTTTTCACCTGAACGCGACGACCGTGGCGCGCGATGCATCGTCCCTCGCACTCCGGCTGAATCTCGGCGGCGCGTTCGTGCGCGATGAAGCAGTTTCGCGTCTCCGCGGTCCCGGCGGACGCAGCGATATGCTGAGCGTTACCACTGCTCTTGGGAGCCAGATCTTCGACCAGCGCACCTTGCAAGTTCATGAAGCGCCCAACGCTGCGAGCGACCTGCTTTACAAGAATGCGCTCAACGATACGGCACGCACTGTTTTCACCGGCTTGATTCGGGTGGACGAGGGCGCGCACAAAACGGACGCCTACCAGAAAGTCCGCAATCTTGTCCTCTCCGAGGAGGCCGAAGCCAACAGCGCTCCCGGACTCGAAATCGAAGCCGATGACGTGCGCTGCACCCACGGAGCGACAAGCGGCGCGCTCGATGAAGATGAGATTTTCTACTTCCAGAGTCGCGGAATTCCGAGGCGCGTGGCCCAGCAGCTCGTAACATTCGGATTCCTCAGTGAAGTCTTTGAGCGAATCCCGGATGCCGACCTCGCGGCGCATCTGAGCGACTGCCTGCACGGCAAACTCGGCTAACTCCTATTTGTCGGCCGACTTCGCGTTAAGAACGAGCTTCCAGAGCCAGTCGGGCTGCTTCCTTCGGTCGTCTTCTTTCGGCAGATGCGTGCCGCCATCATCCACTCGATTCACGGCGACAGACCATAGCTCGTAGCCGTCTGCGGTCCGGCGGTAGCGCATGGGTTTTCCATCGCAGAAGTCTTTTGGAATCGTGCCGCCGAAATGCGGTGCCACCGCGTCGAGCGATTCTGGGAAAGCGCCGGTCGCGATCCGCACGCGCTCCAGGGCGCAGGCGATGCGGGCTTGGGTTAGACGTACCTGAGACATGAAGAGTGAGTTCTCCACGCTGTCGAGCACCGGCATCGCCATGACAACCAACGCGTAGCGATAGCGGTCGAATGTAGAGAGATTTTGGAGTTCTGCCCGCAGACTATTTTCGGGGCGGCGGGCTATGAACTCGGGCTCCACGCCATTGACCGGGGCGTAATCTGCGATGAAAGCGTCGTGCAATTCGTTGGCTTTGACTTTGCAGAGATGCATCCAGCCGCGCGGATAGAGCGCGACTCCCGCAGCGAAAATCGCGTCACTTTCATTCGCCGCACCGAGCGTCGCAGTCATCTCGCGAATCTCTCGCGTGGACGCGCGGCTCAGGCGATCGAACTCCGTGGTCATGGAAGCCCGCTCGCCCGCCATCGCAAAACGAAACCCGGCAATGAGGTTTTGCGCGCTCAGTTTGCGTTCGATTGCGGTGAGCTCGTCCCCCTTCCAAAGCCCGGCAGCAAGCCCATCGCGGATGATCACGTTCACCCTTTCCAAAAGCGAGAATCGCACGAGCAGATTGATCAGGAAAGGATCGCTCAGAAGCGCGTCACTGAGGCTAAAAAGCTGCATGCAATCGTCCAGCGCTCCTGCGCCGTCCTTCGCGGCAATCCGCGCCGCGGCGCTCACCGCGAAGTATGAGGACGCCTGCTGTATTGCTGAAATATGCGGCATTTCCATCGCGAAACCCTTCTCGATATCCAACGGGAAACGGCACGCGGGACGTGAAGCCGCCGCGCGGATTTGCCGGAGTGCGGGGAGCTTTTCAAACGCATCGGTAATGTCGCGCGAAGGGTCGTCCGTCGCCGATTGGATGACTTTTGCCGCTACCAAGTAGTCGCGCCACGCAGTAACATCCAAGATGGCTCCCGTCGCAAGGTCACCGAACTTCGGGCGCTTTGGCTTATAACCTTGAATGCTCCATTGCGGAAGCATCGCCTCTACCGCTTTCCTTTGCTCTGGCGTGCCAAACCGGTCCGCGAAGTACGGGATGGCTGCGAAGTTTTGTTCATCGGGGATTCGCGGCGTGACAACGTCCTTGAGCCACAGCTTCACCCCTCTGGCCTCGGCGGACTTGCGGTAGGTGTCCCATGCCCGCTCGCCGCGCCACGCTTCCACGCGGTAAAAAATCATCACGAGCGTGACGAGCACGACGACCGTGAAGGCGAGGCGAGTGAGCGTCTTTCGGCTGAAGATTCGCTTGAGAATGGATGGCTTCATTTGATGTCGAATTCGAAGCCTTGGTGGTATCGCGCCGCTATGGCGAGCAGCGGACGCGCGCCGGAGCTTTCCGTGGAAGGCGCGGAGGGCTCCGTTGCCAGCGCCACGAGCCACACCGCTGCAATCGCGCCCCACGCAACGGGGGATGGCCAGAACCAGTCACGCCACGTCCAGCGTGGAGTCGCGGCCAGCACCCGGCGGCGGATATCTTGCGGCGGTTCGCGGAATGCGAGCGAGCGGAGTTTGTTTTCGATGTCACTCATGGTTGGTATTCTTTGTTGAGAGGACGAAGGAGCGCCTCCAATTTGTCTAAAGCATAGCGGTATCGACTGGCAGCAGTGTTCGCGGACATTCCGATCGCGTCGGCGATCTGGGCGAAAGTCATGTCTTCCCATATCTTTAAATGCACCACAGCGCGCTGTTCTTCGGGCAACTCAGCCATCGCCTCGGCGACTGCTGCGCGAAATGCTTCGCCATCGGCATCCTCCACTGGCGCAAAGAGCGGCGTCTCCGCCGCAGACGATTCAAGCGCCCGCGTGTGGCTTCCGCGACGACGAACCAAATCAATCGCCTGCCGATGGGCCATGCGGATCAACCACGGACGGATTTGCTTCACACCGTCCAGCAGCGAGGGACGCTCCGCAACTTTAACGAAGACATCCTGCAAAATGTCGCCCGCATCCGCATCGTTCCGCGTAAAATTCAGCAGAAAAGCGAAAATCGCCCGGGCGTGGGTGTCGTAGATGAGCGCGAGGTCGGGCGGCATGTTCTGCGGGAAGACGCGCGAACCGGCGCGATTTGTCTAAATCATTTTGAAGGAGGACAAAGTCATCCAGGCAATCTCTACGGCTTCTTCGGCTTCGGTTTTGGAGGTGACGCAGGCGGCGGGACCGGCGTAGAAACCGGCACTGCAAGATTCTCCCCCTTTGGCTCTTTCGGTGGAGGAGGCTCGACAGGCGCTGGTGTCGCCGGCTTTTCCTCCACCGCAACCGTGGCTTTTGCATCGCCTTCCGTCACCTCCGGTTCATCGGCAAACGGATCGTCTTTTGGTCCTGATTCGCCAATGATTGTGGCGTCATCGAAATAGACGGTTCCATGCGTCTCGCCGGCTTGCGGTGGTGTCTCCCAAGTCCACGTAACGCGCATGAATGCCGCGTCCTCCGGCGATTTCAGGTTTGCGTAATATTCGCTCCACTTGCCCGCTGTGAACATCGGCGGCCGCTGAGGACTGCCTGGAATGGGCTGTACGCGATACTCCACATTTCCTGTCTGCTCCTCTTTGTCAGCCATGAACCAATCGACGCGCAGTTTCAAATGAGGAACGCGCTGATCGAGCGTCACGGGATTCTTCTTATCGATGCGACCCCATATGGAAACGTGGTAGGTCTCAGACGGCTTGATGCTGACAAAATCGCTCGCCAACTGCGCCACTGCCGCGGGACGTGTGAGGTGGTCAAATTGCACGAACATGCACTGCCGCCCGGTGCGGAATAATTCATTCGTGAGCCCGAGCACCAGCTTGCCGCCATCGCCGGTCGCGCTGTCTTTGAACGTAAACCATTCCGCGTTCATGGCGGACTTTGACACATCAGCACCATCGGCGATCGATTTCTTGCGCGTCACCGGCGGCCACTCAAATGAGCCGCTTTCCAACAGTTGCTGCTTCTCCGCGAACGCCGGCGCGGAGGCACACAGAATCGCCGCAGTAGTCAGTTTAACGATGGTCATCATTCCCCTACCCTACTCAAAAACCGATGGTATGCGAGCGATCAGTGCACCGTGGACAAACCCGCCAATCTCCCGCAGGTTTATCAACGAGCATGAAAGTATCTCTCGCCTACGGTCGCAGCCACATCGACATCGAACTCCCGGACGAACGCACCACCGTCATAGAGCCTTCCCCCATGGCGGCGGTCGCTGATGAAGAAGCGGCCGTCATCGCAGCGCTGGACCGCCCGATTGCAGCCGCCCCCTTAAGGAGCCAGATCGACGCCAGGACGCGCGTCGTAATTGTCCATACCGACATCACACGCGCCACGCCGAACGACCGCCTCATTCCCTGGCTCCTTGCGTATCTCGAAAGCGCCGGAGCGGCGCGCGAGAACATCACTCTCCTGAACGGACTCGGCACGCACCGCCCGAATACCCGTGAAGAGTTGGAAGCGATGCTCACAAAAGAGGTCGTGGCAAATTACCGCTGCCTCAACCACGAACCGGAAAACAACGATGCGCACGTGCAACTCGGCGTTACCCGCAGCGGCGTGCCCGCGCTCATCAATCGTCACCTTGTCGAGGCGGACGTCCGCATCATTACGGGATTTATCGAGCCTCATTTTTTCGCCGGATTCAGCGGTGGACCGAAAGGAATCATGCCCGGCGTTGCAGCGCTAAAAACTGTGATGAGCAATCATGGCGCGGACAACATCGGCGATCGCCGCAGCACGTTTGGCATCACGGAAGGCAACCCGATTTGGGAGGAGATGCGCGACATCGCACTGCGAGTCGGGCCAAGCTTCCTCGTCAATCTCGCGCTCAACGAGCGGCGTCAAATCACCGGAGTTTTCGCTGGCGACCTCATCGCAGCGCACAAAGTCGGCATCGAATTTGTCCGCGCCGGGGCGATGCAAAAAGTGCCCCACGCTTTCGACATCGTCATCACAACAAACAGCGGTTACCCGCTCGACATGAACCTCTATCAGGCGGTGAAAGGGATGCGCGCCGCCGACCTGATCGTTAAAGACGGAGGGACCGTCATCATTGCCGCGGAATGTTGCGAGGGCGTGCCCGCAAACAGCCCGCATGACAAATTGCTCCGCAGCGTAAAGAGCGGCGGCGAACTGCTGGAGAAGGTCAACACTCCTGGCTTCGTGTGGCCTGAACAATGGCAGGGACACATCCAGAGCCTCATCCAGCGCCGCGCCGACATCCAAATCTACACCGCAATGGACGACGCCTCAGTCCGCGCAGCCCATCTTATTCCCTGCCCCGACATCGCCGCCGCGGTGGCCGCGAAACTCGGGCCGAATCCAAACGGAGCGCGAATCGCCGTCCTGCCGCAGGGTCCGCTGACTATTCCGTATATCGAGTAGCGGATCGAATCAGGAGCTGAAGTGGATATTCCCGCAGTCCGGCAATTGCACATTGCATTGTCGCGCTTCATCGGCGTCACCGGTCAGGCGTATGAACTGCAGCGCAGCACCGACCTCATCACGTGGATCGTTTTAGAAACGGTGCTCCCTGCGTCAGGCGGCACCATCCCGCTCACCGACCCCGCGCCGCCGTCTGTTAAGGCGTTCTACAGGATCAAAGCGACGCCTTAGCCTCAATACTGTTCAC
>JANMGP010000005.1:0-4192 GCA_031374705.1 Verrucomicrobiaceae bacterium
ACCCAACTGCCCGTGAGGATGTTGCCTGCGCCACCCCAGTTCACCGTGCCAAAGTTGGAGATGCTGCCGCCGTTCCAGAGATACTTCTCCGTGCTCCCGCTGATGTTGAGCACCGCCCCATTCGCCACCGTCAGCGCCCCGCGCAACTGTCCCCCCGTCCAAGTCATCGTGCCCGTGTTGGTGAAGTTGCCGGAGATCACACCGCCCTCAGGCAACTCGAAATTGGGAAGGTTGACGCTGCCGTTGAAAGTCACCGATCCCGTCACCCGGTTGACGCTCGTGCCCGTGACCGTCGCCGCCGGATCGAAGGAGAAGCTGCCGTTCAAGTAGGTCAGCGTCGCTCCACTCGCCGCGTTGAGTGTCGAGCCGGGCAGGAAGCTGTAAGCGCCTCCGTTGAAGCTCATCGCCGCCCCGCTTGCCACCGTGAAAGTGCCAGCGTTGCTCACTGCATGGGACTGGAAAGCGAGCGTGCCGCTCTGCACATCGAGCGTCCCGGTGTTCACGAACGGACAGCTTACGGTGGTCGTGCCGGTGCCGCCGCTCTTGCGCACCGTGCCCGCATTGCTGAACGTCGGCACTTGGTTGTAGGAGTAGCTCAGCGTCGCGTCACCAAGGATGTTGAACAACGCCCCGGCCCCGTTGCTCAGGATCACGCTGCCGCCATTGACCCAACTGCCCGTGAGGATGTTGCCTGCGCCACCCCAGTTCACCGTGCCAAAGTTGGAGATGCTGCCGCCGTTCCAGAGATACTTCTCCGTGCTCCCGCTGATGTTGAGCACCGCCCCGTTGGCCACCGTCAGCGCCCCGCGCATCTCGCCACCCGTCCAACTCATCGTGCCGGTTGAAAGCACCACATATCCATACGCTGGCCCGGAGGACAGACTCACGCTCCCGCCGGAAATCCGCACTACCTCCGCACCATTCGGAACATGTCCCAAATCCCAATTCCCGGCAGTGTTCCAGTCGTTGGAAATCGCTCCGGTCCAGTAAATGGACGCAGGATTGCTGACGGTGAGCGTCGCCGCTGCACTGGTGACTGAACCAAACGTGGAAGTGACGCGGACGGCGAATTGGTCGCCATTGCCGGAGAGGGAAGTCGGCGGCGTTGAGTAATTCGCCGCTGTGGCTCCCGGAATGTCCGCTCCGTTGCGCTGCCATTGATAGGTCATGGGCAGGTTCGTGGAGTTACTCGCCACCACGGCGAAAGCCGCACTTGCACCCCACGGCACTGATTGGTTCTGCGGTGCCGTGACATTCACCACGCCATTCGTGAAACTCGCAACCAGCGTGTAGGCGTCCGTGATGCTGAACGAACCATTGCCGACGGGATAACCATAGACACGAACCCAATACGTGCCCGTGACGGTGGCGTTGTGGGTGATGCTCTCCGCTGCGCCAGTGTTGCCATAGGAGCCGCTGATATAGGCGGCGTTCGGACCAAAGAGTTCGATGTCGTAGTCTTTGCCAGCCGGAACCGAGAGATTGAAGGTGAGGATGCCGGGCGTGGTGGTGGTGACTTTGAACCAATCGGCATCGCTTGACGTAGAAACACGGGCCTGCACGCTCGCACCGAAGGTCAGGGTCGTTGCCTGCGCGGAGGAGTTGTTGGGTTCGTAGGCGTCGGCATCTTCGCCGGGAACGGCGGTAACATTGTCCACCGAAACCGCGCGTGTCGGCGTCGTGCCAAGTAGCGTTGCGCCGTTGTAGGCTTTCGCGAGGAGTTGGTGCGCGCCTTCCGCGCTCATCGTGGTATCCCACGTCCACGCAAATGGCGTGGCCGCATCCGTCGCCTGGCGAACTCCATTGAGGTAAAACTCGACCTTTGTTGCTCCCGGCGCATTTGCTTTGACCACTGCGACGTTGCGCAAGACTGCGCCGGAGGACGGCGCGGTCAATGAGACACCCGCCGTGGGCGTGACGGTCAGGGTTGCCACCCGGCTCGCCACGGTGCCGAAGTCATTTGACACCTGCACCTGATACGTGCCGGGAATGTCGAGGTTGAAGGTGGCTGCATCGCCGGTGTAGAGCTGCCCATTCACATACCAGATGTAAGTGAGCGGCGCGCTGCCCTGGGCGACGACCGTGAACGTGGCTGTCTGACCTTCGGCGATTTGCTGATCCGTCAAATCGGTGACGATGGAAGGTGCTGCTGCGGTCGCGGCGCGGCGAAATTCACCGGCGATATTGCGATCCTCTCCGCCGAGCAAATCCGCGGCCTGATACGCCTGCCAAACCGTCTCCGCATGGGCGAAGAACTCGGCGGGGGTGTAGCCCGGCACGGAGCCGCGGAGGTAGCTGAGCGTGCGGAAGAGCCAGCCGCTATCGTCCTTGGAAACGGGATTGCCTTCGGCTTCGAGCACATCGGGATCGGTGGGCTGGTAGTCTCGAATCGCTTCGAAGGAGTTGAACTTTCGCGCTTGAAAGTAGAGGTCGAGTTGCTTCTTGAAGCTGTTCTGAGCGACGGTCTGCTGGAAATTCTGAATCGCGTGATCGATGGGCCAGACTGCCAACTCCGCCACCGCGCTGACTCCACTCAGGCCAGTTTGCGCCAGAAGGTAGCTGATGGATTGATCCGCCGCGTATTTCTGCGCCTCGCTGGCAGCCGCCCGGTAGTCGCCTTGGAGCAGCGGACCGGCGATGCCGGGGGCGCGGATAAAGAACTTGATCCAGCTTTTGAACGGGATGCCGGAGTAGGACGTATCGAGAGTTTCCGAAAGCACCTCATCGGAAAGATCGGTGATCTCCCACGTATTCCGCACGTAGTCTTTGACCTGCTGGTCGGTGAGATCGGCGCGGGCGAACAAACCCTGCACGAACACCAGCGCCGCGAGCAAAAGCAACATGCTCCGCGTTCGGTAACGAAAGTGGAGATGCAGGGGCTCTGCGTGGGTGTGTGATTTGTTCATGGCGGCAGCGCGAGCGTCACTTATTTAATGCTGGGCGACAATTTCGCGCAAGGCCATACTCATAGGCACCTCGGCACACGAAAACGGGAGACCATTCTCAGTCGAAGGTTGGCGCGGCGTGGCGAATTTCCACCGGAAGATGACGAGCTATGGAGCTGGGACGGGCACACGAATGTGAGTAGTTCTACTACCTCGTCCCTAATAACGCTGCTAAAGTGGTCAGTTCCCGGCCTTCGTCTGTCCCTCAGATAACACTCGGGCGTTGCCTTGCCCGCGCATGAAACGCTGCGCGGCTCGTGCTACTCACGGTCAGCATTTCCTCCGGAGCCACATTGTGCGCCGTCCCACAAATGGGCGAGGCAGCGTCGGTGTCGAGGTACGTGAATGGGACGTGTTTTGAGTCGCTGCGCTGTTGGTCGGGGAGCGGGTAGCTGAGGATGGCGTGTTTGGTTGGTTCGCTGATGCCGAGGTCGAGGGATATGCCTTCGGGTTCGCGCGGTCGTTTTGGCGCATGAGGAAAAACCGGCGCGAGTTGCCGAAGGCGCTGCGGATGCGGCTTTCTACAAGACTACTCGGGCTAAAGTAGATGCCATCGAACGATGGCGAAAAACGGAATATGATTTGAACGCTCAGAGCCGTCGCCCTACCCATCTGGGCAAAAAAAAAGACCGGAGGTTCATCACCAGCGTTTAAGCTGGGAGAGGAATAGCCCCCGGACTGTGCCTTTCTATAGACCCAATTCCGTGCCTGACGCAAATCCATTTTATCCAAAACTCATCCGCGCAATTTCCGCTCCACGTTTCGCCTCCTACGCTGCAAAAGGCGGTGGTGAGACCAGTGCTCTCCAACGCTATCTTTGGAACACCGCACTTTGCGAAGCTCTGTATCCCACTTTTCAAATCCTCGAAGTCTCTTTCCGAAACACAGGCCATGCTGAAATCGCGACATTTGCGGGTAACGAATGGCTCAAGACCGGTGCTCCGTTTCTCGCCGCTCAAGAGCGCGAGTCCATCGCGGCAGCTCAGGAGACTCTCACGGCACGGGGAAGAACAATCACTGAGCCATATCTCGTGGCAGAACTGAGTTTCGGTTTTTGGACCAGCCTCCTTGATGTCCGCTACGATAAGATCTGGCACAAGATCATCAAAGGCGTGTTTCCTGATATGCCGCGTGCGATTCGCACTCGGTCCGAAATTTCGCCCCGCATGAATATCGTCCGCAAGCTCCGCAATGCGGCTGTTCATCATCATTCGATATGGCATTGGGCGGACCTCGCTGCGCAGCAT
>JANMGP010000010.1:0-47523 GCA_031374705.1 Verrucomicrobiaceae bacterium
CGAACGAAGGTATCGCCAAATGCTATGCCGATGAGATCGCGTTGCCTCAATGATAAAAGACACCCTGGGAGCAGAAAGTTGCTGATACGTTGCCCGTTTTTGAGCGGAGTCTCCCGACGCTCCGGTGTCCTCTCTGTTGAGGCAACGTATCAGCAACTTTCTGCTCCCAGGGTGTCTTTTATCATTGAGGCAACGCGATCTCATCGGCATAGCATTTGGCGATACCTTCGTTCGCGGGATTGGGCGCGAGCGTGCGGTCGATGAGTTGGGCGTCTGCCGTGATTACGGTCAGGAGTGATGCGGCGGCGAGCGCAAGGCTACGCGGCGTGCTTTGTAGGGCTGGGAAGCGATGTGTTTTCATCGCCCGCGATAATTGCATCAATGATGCGTGTGGACAATAAGAATGTATGAATATTACGTACCAGATTGGTCATGTAGTGAAGGTCTCCGGATAGCCGTTTTGCGGCTCCCGCCTATGAGCGCTTTTCAATGAAGCTCGTGTGACTGCGGCGTGGCCAGGCCGGGGCAGGTGAGGGGTTCGATTCGGCGGGCTTTTATGTGGATGACTCGGTCCTGGTTTTGCACGGTGCCTTCGATCATGAGGAAGGGCTCTTCGCTGATTCGCAGGCGGTGAGCACCGCGACTTCGCCGGTGCTGAAGCAATCGCCCGCAAGAACATGCGCGGGGCGACGCAAGCACTTCCGTGAAACTCCACACCTCCGGTGTTCCCTCCGATTTATTGAACGGGGCGAATGCGACTACTGGCTCTCGTCCGCTATCACGTCCGGGCTTTCGGTGCCGAGGTCGAGCACGCAGCGGAATCCGACATCGGCGATGGCCTGGCGGCGGAGGGCGTAGCGGCGAAAATTGAGGTTGAGCTCGGCGGGCTTGCCGGTGGCCCAGGACGGGCCGCGGATGCGGTAAGACTCGGTGTTTCGCGTGAGCGGACGGATCGGCGATTCGCTGGCTGTCCATTCGCTCACGTTGCCGTTCATGTCGTGCAGTCCATTCGGCAATGCGGTAAAGCTGCCAACGGGCGCGGTGCGGGGGAAATCATCGCGCCGCGCGAGCACGGGCCATGTGGCGGGCCATGGGGAGATGCGGGCTTCCTCGCCGGCGCAATTGCCGGGGATTTCCAGCGAGCCAGCGGCGGCGGTGTTCCATTCCGCGAAAGTGGGGAGTCGGTAAAATTGCGCGACGGTGAGCCGACCTTCCTTGCGTTCGATTATCGTGAGCCAGTTACAAAAAAGTTCGGCATCAATTTGCGCGATGCCTGCCGCGGGATCGTCGGGTGTTTGCGGGAAGCCAGGCTCGCTCCAGTCAGCCCCGCCTTCTTTCCAGCCCTCGGCGGTGAGCACCTGTACGCGTTCGCGCCGCCCGCGCTGCTGGCGCACGGTGAGCCGCCATTCCGGCATTGCCACCTTGCTCGCGTGGTCAAAGGTTTCGTAGTCGCGGCGGCGCGTTTCCCAGACAGAAAACAACACGTCTTTTCCGCCAACGGGCACGAACTTCATGCCGAGGCTGTTCGTCCACGGCGCAGCGGTGGTCGCGAGCGTGGGGCTGGCGAACACCGGCGGCGGCGGCGGTGGCTTCGGGCGACCGGCGAGCCAGCCGAGCGTCCACGTCGCGGCGATGACGGCGATTCCGAGCGCGATCATTTTACCGCGTTTCAGCGAATGACCGCGTTGTGCGGACTCCACGCAACGCACGAGCGCGCTGAGGTCGGCACTGCGTTTTTTCGGATCGGCTCGCAGAGCGTTTGCCAGCGCGGCATCCGCGCTGCGAGAGAGACCGAGCGGCGTATAATTTCCCAGCGGCGGCGTGCCCGTGAGCAAGTGATAGAGCAGCACGCCAGCCGCATACACATCGGCGGCGGGCGTGGAATCGCTACGCCCGCGCAGAGCTTCCGGCGCGATGTAGTAAGGCGTGCCAAACGTATCGCGAGTCTGGGTGAGGCTGCCGATGCCGTAGTTCGTGTGTTCGTCGGCGAGATGTTTCGCGAGGCCAAAATCAGCGAGCTTCACCGTGCCATCGCGAGCGATGAGGATGTTCGACGGCTTTACGTCGCGATGCACGATTCCCCGGCTGTGCGCGTGTGTGAGCGCGGCGCAGACTTTTAGAAAAATCTCGTAAGCACGCGCTGGCGGCAGTTTCTCCGCACGCAGCAAGCGCCCGAGATCGCAGCCGACCACGAGCTCCATCGCGATAAAGAGCCGCCCGTCGTCGGTCTCTCCCGTGCCGCGAATTTTGACGATGCCGGGATGCTCCAGTTGCCGGAGCGCCTCCGCTTCCGCGCGAAATCGCGCCGCCGCTTCCTCATCCGCTGTCCAGCGGGGCGCGAGGATTTTCACCGCGACGTGGTCGCCGGTCGAATGCTCAGTAGCCTCAAAAACCTGCCCCATCCCGCCGATGCCGAGCGCACTGTGAAGCTCGTAGCCTTGCAGCGTCGGTGGCAAATCACTCGGCGGCATCGGCTCCGCGAGGTTCAGCAAATCATCCACGCCGCGAGCGAGGCACGATGCGCAGAGGCCGTGGATGCTGCCTTGAGCGAGCGGCTCGGCGCAGCGCGGGCATTTCGTTTCAGGAGCCATGCGCGAGAACCCGGAGCAGATAGCGCAGTTCCGATTCCACCGCAGCGACATCACTGTCCGGCCCGAGCGTGCCGAGGACTTCGTGGCGCAAGGTATCGGCGAGGCGCTTCCGCGCGCGGTGAACTTCGAGTTTTATTTGTGCTTCTCCCACACCGAACGATGCACCGAGTTCCGAGTAAGGTTTCAGCGAATCCTGAGAAATCAGCCCGCCCTTCAGCGCATCGAACAGCGCGCCCTTGCCTCGCGACGTGTAGTTTTCCGAAAGTTGGTCCATCGCCCGGCGAAAGATCGTCCACGCCCATCGCTGGTCATAAAATGCGTCTGCCTTCTCCGGGTCCGCAGGGACATTGCTGTCGTCGAGCTCCTCCAGCGGCAGATGAAACGCCCCGCTCCCGCGCTTGATCGCGGAGGTATCGCGGCGAAAATTGGTGAGGCGGTTTCGAGCCGTCGTTTTGAGATAGCTGCGCAGGCTGCCGACATCCGGCGTGACGCGCTCCAGCCCGCCACCAGCGCAAAAATCGGCGAGCAATTCCTGGGTGAGATCGAGCGCATCCTCGCGGTCGCAGCCGAGCGCGCGGAAATAGGAATACACGGGCGACCAGTAAGCGCGGCAGACTTCTTCGCGAGCCATCCGCGCATCGGGCGATTGCGCATCGCGGGCACTGAGCACGCGCGACCACGCGGTCTGCGGGAATGGCGATGGTCGTGCGGTGGAGTGTGGCATGGGGAGGGGCTGTAAATGGATTTCGCGGCAGGTGGAAGGAGCAATCGTCTCAAAAAAACTTCCCGCCCGCCTGCAACCTTCGCGCGGCGGCCGTGCATCTCTCCACAGACACAAGCATGCCAAGCGCTTTTCCTCAGCACTGCGCCAAGTCTGCAACTGCAATCTCCCAACAAAACAAAACAAAACACACAACAAAATGAAAACATACATCATCACATCGCTCGCGGTTGCATCGACCGCATTGGCTGGAACAATCGACGGTCCCGTCATGCTCACCAACGTCGCAGGCTCGGTCAAACCGATGCTCGCTCATTTGCCTACTCCGTCAAGTTCGCTAGGAAGCGTAGCGCCATGGGCATTCCCAAGGTTTGTTGCCAGGCCGATGGATCCGCAGGTCATCCTGCTCCCGACCGGAGTCAGCACGTACGATTACATGACCGCTGCCCGCACGCTGACGACGGACTTGGGCATGTGCTGGAATACGGTGGGCGGACCCATCCCTCCAGCCGCTAATCTGCCCAGCAGCCCGGCGGTCAGATGGACCGGCCTTGGCACAGGCCCGGCATACGCGTATCATCCGCTGGCGGGGGGCGCCACTTATCCCGGCGCGATTCCGTTTCATAACGACAGCCCGAATGGGGGCGGCGTGTTGACGGCCGCTTACACTCTGGGTGCCATCCCCAATGCCATCGTGTTCCCAACGCGGGCGGCGGCAGTTCCGTTCCTCGGATCCGACGAAGTCGAATTCCGGTACTCGCCGATCAACGGACTTCCGATGACTCTCGATTTTGTCGAGGTGGAGAATCTTTCCTACACGAAATTTACCACCCCGGCAGGTAACCCCGTGCTCATCGAGTCGTGTTCGGTCTATATCAACGGCAATCGTATTTCGACATTCGTCCATCAATCGGTTCCTGCCGCGTTGCGCGCTAGCTTCAATGCCCAGCATCCCAGCCTGCCTTACCTGAGTCCCTCCGGCGCAGCAAATGCCACGCTGAGGACGCCCCCGATACCAAACGCTTTCACGGTCGCCCGGATGCGGCCGGGAACCGTATTGAATCCCGGCGATAAGCTCGTGATCCGCTATGACGACTTCGGTTACACCACCACTGCTACTGGCATGATTACCGGCGTAATTCCCGTGCCCCCAGCCGGTAGAAACGGCAACGGCTGGGCGCTCTCTGCAATCTCCGGTCACCAGTAAGTCGCGATTCACGTATCATCGCGCATCCTCCGTAAACGAAGCGGCTTCGCAGTTCCAACTGCGAAGCCGCTCTCATTTTGAGCAGAACGGGCATCGGTCTTAAACGCCTCGCCAAAGAATCTTCCGGCTCGCCTGCAACCTTCGCGCGGATGCCGTGCATCTCAACATAGACACATGAAAACGACTCACTTTCTCGCCGCACTATTCACCGTCATCGCGCCACTGCTCTATGCGGAGGAGATTCCGAAAGGGCTCGCGAAGTCCGATTGGGCGAGCATTCGCGAGGCTTACGAAGCGGGGCGTCATGCCTTTCAGCCGGTCGCGGGCGGGTGGCAGGCGCGCAATCCGGGGCAGCAGTGGATGACGAAATTTGACGGACGCGGTTTTGTCGCGGAGCCAGCGTGCGGCGGGTGGCGGTGGGGCTTGGAGTTGAAGAGCTACGGCTTTTCGGGGAGCGAGCGTGCCATCGGCGGCGAGCCAGCGGTGAAAGCGGATGGGCAGCGGCTCACTTACCAGTGGGATGCGGCGGTGCAGGAGTGGTTTGTGAATGATGCGCGGGGGCTGGAGCATGGGTTCACGGTGAATGACCGGCCTGCCGGTTCTAGTGAGTGGCTCGGTTTCACGCTGGGCGTGCGCGGCGGTCTGCGACCTGCGATCTCCGCTGATACGCTGGCGGTCTCTTTTCAAAATGAAAGCGGTGCGACCGTGCTCACCTACGCGGGGCTGAAAGTCTGGGATGCCGATGGGAAGACGCTTCCATCGCACTTTGCCCCGGCGGACAGCGGCGTGCGCTTGCTCGTGGACGAGCGCGGTGCGCGCTACCCGATCACCGTGGACCCCATCGCTCAGCAGGCGTATGTGAAGGCGTCGAATAGTGGAGACTATGACGGTTTCGGCATCTCCGTGGCCATCTCTGGCGACACCGTGGTCGTCGGGGCATGGCTGGAAAGCGGCAGCGGGACCGGGGTGGATCCGGCGTCTAATAATGGGGCACTTGCAGCCGGGGCAGCCTATGTCTTCCTACGCAACGGTGCGACATGGACCCAGCAGGCATATTTGAAGGCGTCGAACACCGGGGCGGGTGACTCCTTCGGCTACTCCGTGGCGATCTCCGGCGAAACTGTAGTCGTCGGGGCAATTTATGAGGACGGCAGCGGCAACCAAGTGGATCCGGCGTCAGACGAACTGGAGGCCGAAGCCGGTGCGGCTTATGTTTTTGTGCGCAGCGGGGTGACTTGGAGTCAGCAAGCCTATCTGAAGGGGTCGGCATCCGGTTCCGGTGACCTGTTCGGCGTCTCCGTCGCGGTATCGGGGGACACCGTGGTGGTCGGGGCACCGTACGAGGACGGCAGCGGCATCGGGGTGGGTCCGTCGTTCAACAATGGGGCGACCGATGCCGGTGCAGCCTATGTCTTTGTACGAAGTGGGACGACTTGGAGCTCGCAGGCATATTTGAAAGCGTCGAATACCGACGACTACGATCATTTTGGAGGCTCCGTGGCGGTGTCTGGCAACACCGTGGTCGTCGGGGCAGACTCTGAGGCTGGCAGTGGGACCGGGGTGAACCCTGCTTCCGACGAACTGGCTGGCTATTCCGGAGCGGCATACATTTTCGTGCGCAATGGGACAAATTGGAGCCAGCAGGCATATGTGAAGGCGTCGAATACCCTTCGTGATGCGGTTTTCGGGAGCGCCGTGGCGGTGTCGGGTGATACCGTGGTCGTCGGGGCGGAAAACGAGTATGGCAGCGGAACCGGGGTGAATCCGCCTTCCGACACCTTGGCGCTACGTGCCGGAGCGGCCTACGTCTTCGTGCGCAGCGGGGGAGCTTGGAGCCAGCAGGCATATTTGAAGGCGTCGAATACCGGACCTGAAGACTTTTTCGGTCGATCCGTAGCAATGTCCGGCGACACCGTTGTTGTCGGGGCATATTATGAGGACGGCAGCGGCACTGGGATCGGGCCGACATCGGACGAGCTGGCATCCAAAGCCGGTGCGGCCTACGTCTTCGTGCGCAGCGGTGCAATCTGGAGCCATCAGGCATATCTCAAGGCATCGAACACCGGGATCGATGACTATTTTGGCACTTCAGTGGCCGTGTCGGGCGATACCGTGGTCGTCGGGGCAAATCTGGAGGACGGCAGCGCGAACGGCGTGAATCAGGGATCCAACGAATCGGCGCTCGACGCCGGCGCAGCCTACATTTTCACCGGTTTAGGCACCCAATTCCCAGAGATTGTCGTTGAGCAAGCTGGAGCGAACATCGTCGAAAATACCGGTATCCAGTCATTCGGCACGGTCAACGTGGGTGGCACCACCGAGCTGACTTTCACCATCCGGAACACGGGCCTCGTCGCTCTGAATCTGACCGGCACGCCGAAGGTGGCGGTGAGCGGCCCAGATGCGGCGATGTTCACTGTGACCACGCTGCCCACCTCGCCGGTGAGCGCGATCAATGGCAACACCACCTTCACCGTGCGATTCGCGCCCACGAGCGCGGGCACGAAGACGACATCGCTCACCATTGCCAATGACGACGGTGATGAGAGTTCATTCCGCATTCACCTCTCCGGCGTCGTCCTGCCGCAGGAGATTTCCGTTTCGCAGGCCGCCGTGGACATCGCCACCGGAGGGAGTAAGGATTTCGGCAACGTGAGCGTCGGCAGTACGTCCAGCTTGAGCTTTCAAATCGCGAACACAGGCGGTGCAAATCTGACACTGGCCAACACGCCGAAGATCGTGGTGAGCGGCCCCGATGCGGCGCTGTTCACCGTCACGAACCAGCCATCTTCACCGGTGAGTCCGGGAACTAACACTAGCTTCACCTTGCGGTTTGCGCCAACGAGCGGCGGCGCAAAATCGGCGCTGCTCACCATCCCCAACAACGACAGCGATGAGAACCCATTCACCATCATCATCACCGGCACCGCGCCGCCTGCGGAGATCGCCGTGGAGCAGGCCGCCGTGGACATCCCGGATGGCGGGAGCAAGGACTTCGGCGGGATCATCGTCGGCAGCAACGCGAGCTTGAATTTCACCATCAAAAATACGGGCGGCGTGAATCTAACACTAAACGGCACGCCCAAGGTGGCAGTGAGCGGCACCGATGCGGCCATGTTCAGCGTCACCAATCAGCCAGGCTCGCCGGTGAACCCCGGCAGCAGCACCAACTTCATCGTGCGATTTGCGCCGACGAGCGGCGGGGGGAAGACGGCGCTCCTCACCATCTCGAATAACGACAGCGATGAGAACCCGATGGACATCAACATCACCGGCACGGGACTCACTTTCACTACCGACACCGACGGCGACGGCCTGAACGATGCCTCCGAATCCCAACTCGCCAGTCTGGGCTTTGACTGGCAGGTGGGCCAGTCCGCGCTCGTGAGCACCTACTACGCGAACGCCAACGGGGCGAGTCTCTACAACCAGACGCAGTATGACGCGAACCGTACGACAGGCCGCAACGATGTCATCAACAATCCGAACACTTACAGCCTTTACACGCTGTCCCAAATTCAGGCACTGAACGTAGGCACGCCGCTCCTACAAAAAAACCCAGCGAATGGCGCATTCACCCTCACTATCGGCGTCAGCAAAAGCACCGACCTCATCAACTTCACCGCATTCCCCATGACCCTGCCCCAAACCACGATCAATGGGCAGGGAAAGCTGGAGTTCCAGTTCACCACCCCCGGCAACGCGGCATTCTTCCGCGTCCTCGCGCAGTAAGGCAGCGGAAGTCCTGCGAGATGAGTCGGATGCAATACAAACCGACAAATATCCCATGGTTCTGCAACCTCTCCACCGAAAGCGTGCATCTCCTTTTGAACCGCTATGAATATACGCACTTTTTCCATCTTCGCATTCGCGCTGCTTTCCGCGCTCACTGTGCGCGCAATCGATATCGCGGGGAGTTTTTCCACTGCCAGCAACCCGCAGGGTGTCTGGAGGTACGGCTACACGCCGACTCTCGGCGGGGCGTTGACGGTTCACGCGAGCAAGGGGACTACGGCGGGTGGACTGGATTTTTGGCGGACGAATCTCGGCGGCGGTGTGCCGTGGGTGGCGCATAATCCGACGGCGGCGGCTATCACTCAGAATACGCTCACGGTGGGGCCGGGGGCGATGTCGCTGTATCCGGGGCCGGGCGGCGAATTTGCGGTGGTGCGCTTCACGGCTCCCGTTGCTGGGGATTACACGGTGGCGGGCGCGTTCGTGGGGCAGGACAGCACGGGAACTTCGACGGATGTGCATGTGTTGCGCAATGGCGTGGCGCAGTTCAATGGCGCTGTGAATGGGAACGGCGCCGGTTCCGCGGTCACGTTTAGCCTCACGCTGACGCTGGCGGCGGGCGGCACGGTGGACTTTGTCGTGGGCGATGGCCCGGGCGCGAACAACGCCGGTGACTCCACGGGCCTCTCCGGCGCCATCGCGCTTGTGCCGGCGGTGATCAATTCCACGGACATCACCAACTACACGGGCTACATCATCGAGGCGGATCGCACCGACGGCGACCCAACGACCAACCGCCAGCGCATCCATACCGAGGCGGAAATCAATTTCGCCGTCGCGGGAAATTATCGCGCGGACTGGACGCTCATTGACCCGAACGATGTCGTCGTCGCGTCGGATTCCGTGACGCTGCCAGCGGGATCGTCGGGCGTGGTGACGACGAATGCGTCCATCGTCCCCGCGCTCTCCCCGACGCTGGTGCCCGGCACTTTGTATCGCACAAAACTGAGCGTGTTCGATCTCACCAACAGCGCAGTGGTGGCGACGAAGACGGCGGTCACGGGGCGGACGTATCTTCATTTCCCCGGCGCGGACTCGGCATCGAGCGATCTGAATGTGGTCGCGTGGATTACGGACGTTTCTGTGACCACCGCGCCGGACTGGCTGCTTGAGACGGACCCAACGACCAACAAGGTGCCGGTGACCGTCGCCTACAATCTCTACCGCTACGACGACTGGCTCGGCGCGAGTGTGAACAAAAACGTCGTCTGCAATCTCGCGCAGTCCATCAAGCGCGACAGCGATGGCGCGGTAATCGCGTCCACGGCGACCGGCGCGACTTTCGTCTCCGCGCCGCTCGCGAGCTTTGCGGCGGGCGCTCCGAAAACGCCTGCGCTCATCTCGGGCATCGCCGTCATCATGGTGGACCCGACGGAGATTCTCGCGCTGGTGAACCACCGCTTCGAGGCCACGATCTCGCACATCGATCGCCCGCCCTTTGGGAACGTGCGCACGGACAACACGAATACGTCCGCGCCGAAATTCATCTACCACTACAGCGGGCAGCTCAACTTCGGCGCGATCACCACGCACTTCAGCCACTTTGCCAGCGCGCCGGTGCAATACTTTGGTCCAAACCCGCCGCCCGGTGCGGTGTGGCGGCAGATCACGCCCGATGGAAATAGCGGCACGGTAGATGGCCGCCCTGAAGCACACTACGGCACCGGGCAGGTGCTAAACATTTCGCTCGGCGCAAATGGCGTCGCGGACTTTCTGCCGGGCAACGCTTTCGGCGGCGCACTCAGCGTCGCGCTCGGGCCCGTCGGCTCCCCCGCACTCGCAATCACCGGCACGGTGAATGGCGTGTATTTCCAACTCGGCAGTATGACGCTCGATACCCTCGGCGCACACGGCAGCCTCTCCGCATTCCTGCCCGCGGGCGTCGGCTGGACGGCAAATCACGCGACCGGCTTGCTCGATACGGTCGTCCCATTCCCGACCACCGACCTCGCACAAGACCTCTCGCCTATCGGCCCTTTGGTGGTCGCGACGTTCGCGCAGGGCGATTTCTTTTTATGCGAGGAAACGAAGCCGGTGTTCATCGAGGCAACGTCGCTCACTTGGGAGGTCGCGACGGGTGAATTCCAATGCGGCAACAGCTCGGCGCGCTCGATTCGCAAGCCTTTGCTCGACCTGCTCGCCAGCTACTCGGCGGAGTACTCTGATCCTTCAATGGCGAAGAAACGATCGAACGACCACCTCTACAACACCGCGACCACGGCCACCGGAATCAGCGTGGTAAAAGGAGTCAGCGGCGGCGCGGAACTCTCCGGCACCATCGGCCTCGGCGCGGGCGAATTCACCACGCACTTCCCTTACAATGCGACGGTGAAATGGAACGCTGCGAGCAGCCTCACCATCGCGAGCGACCTCATCGCCGTCGCGTCGAGCAGCCTCGCGAGCGCGGACCCGCTCAGCGTCAGCTATTGGCAGCACTGCCAGGAGTCGGTGGAAAGCGGATGCGGCGTGCAAAAAATATCGAGCATCACTTTCACGCCCACGGCGGGCACTTTGAATTTCACCGCCGATGGCGGGCTGCAAGCGGCGGGCAGCGTCGTCGTGCCGGGCAATCTCTCGTGGGGCTGGAGCGAGGAGGCGGGGCAATTCGCGCACCGAGCGGGCGCTTTCACCGCTGGGAATTTCCTCATGGCGGGCACCTTTTTACGCGGCGATAAAAATCTCTTCGGCGCGGAAGACGGCGCATCGGTGCTGCTCCTGAGCGGCTTCAACCCAGCAAACACCGCCATCGCCGAGCGGCCCATCACCGCCGCGTACTTAGTGGGACTCGCCGATTACGCGGGTATGAATTTCCGCTGCACGAGCGGCGGCGTGACGGGCCAGAGCACTCTGCAAGGCACGCCTTACGGCGGCTACCCGCTGACGACCCGCTCCAAATACTACGCGCGCCGCAGCGGCGTCACCGGCATCCACGAAGCAGTGCCAGCGGGCTTCCCCGGCTCGGCGCTTTTGGCGGGATACGCGTTCACATTTACCGACTACGGATTCTCGTTCCTCTCAAACGAGATGGAGGACACGCTCACCAACGGTAATCTCACGCTTCCGTCGCCGGTCAATTTCTCGCTCGCCTTCACCAAGCTCCAGCTCTCGTGCGAAGGCTCGCTGGTGCTCATTGATATTACCGGTGCGGGCCTGGTGGACTCGAAGGAGTTCGATTTCTGGAACGCGCCGTTCACGCCGTTCACCTGCGATTTCGTCCCGACGGATAAATGCGACCCCGCCGCCGGCACCACGCTGGTGCTTGGTTTCAGCGCCCATGCATCGCACTTCACCGCGCCATTCACGGGCGCACTCGGCATCAAACCGGACGGAAATTTCGCCACCGAACTCGACATTACGAACATTCCCCTCGCCGAGACGGTGCCGACGCGCCTCATCCTGCCGCCCTTCGTTTCGGTCACCGGAACAACGGGCGAAAGCTACACGTTTTTCCCCGGCCAAGGCGCGTATCTAAACAATGCGACTGGAGCAGCGACCGGCTACTGGAGCCTCTTCGGTACGCTCGATGTCCCGTTTTTCGAGGACATGGAAGTCAACCTCCACGCGAGCTGCGCGGCGGCGGATACGTTCTCGCCGCTTTACTTCATGGGCGGCTGGTCCGCCGCGCTGGGCTGGACGGATTCTGGCGGGCTCTCGCCGTTCGAGGCCGCTACTTTTGACGTGACGCATCGCGGCCTTCCGCCCGTCATGACGCTCGACGCCTACCGCAAGACGACCGACGACGGCACCGACCTCTACCTGCCGCGCGCGAACAAACTCTGGCTCGGCGTCGTTGACTTCGACTACCCGCTGAAGTGGTCGAACACGTCGTTCAATTTCCTCTCGCGCGGCCCGGTGGAAAGTGACCTGCTCGGCATCATCAGCACGCAGCACGAGCTGCTCTTCCTTGATGCGAAGAATGCGGAAATCACCTTCGGCCTACGCTACGACGGCCTGCCGGAAATCAGCCTGACGAACTTCGTCTTCAACGCCGTGGACGACGCCACCGGCACAGCCTCGGCCCTCATCGCTGCAGCGGGCACCGATGTTGTCAGTGCGCTGGAAAGCGGCGTGGACGAATTCGGAAACGCGCTCAGCGACGAGGCGGAAAAGCTGATGGGTAGGGCCGTGGACGCCGCCATCGCGCTGCCGGTGGATGGACTCATCGCCGTGATCAAAGCCGAGATGGCCGACGGCGTATGGACTGGCGCCGACCTCCAGGATGCCGCCGCTGATTTCCTCGCCATCCCCGCGAACCAACTTCCAGTCGCGCTCAACAATCTCGGCGCGACCTACGCGAATCCGACGAGCTTGCTCGCCGACCTCGACCTCCGGCTCGCGAAGATTGAGCAGGGCATTGATTCCGTCATCAACACCGTGCCGAAAGTCTCCGGCGGCGTAGCGATTGGCTTGCTGAAAAAGGACGGAACACTGCATCGCGAAATCTTCGAACTCACCGCGGCTGCGCTCGTGGATACGCTGAACACCGCCGTCCCCTCCGGCGCCATCGCCACGGAACTCAACGCGCTCATTGCCGCGCAAGACCCCACGCTCGACGCCGCAACGATGGCGCTGACCGAGGTGCGCGCCATCGTCAGCACGCTGCGTACGGAACTGCAAAGTAACACCGGCTTTGGAGACGAACTGCGCGACATCATCGCTGCAGCGGGCGCGCAACTCGACACCGTCGCAACAAACGTCGGCGAGCAATCGGAGGCGCTCTTTGCCGCCATCAAAGCCGAGGATGTCGCCGCTGCTGGCGCGCTCGATGCGCTGGGCGACGAGTGGCACCCCGCCATCGCGCAGATGGTGAAAGACGAACTTTACGCCACGCAAATGATGGCCGACATCCAGAGCGCGGTGAAGGAGCGGCTCTACGATTTGCAGGGCGCGTTCAACGGCGCGGTGGACACCGCTTTCGCCTCGCTCAATCTCGCCATCCGCGATGCGCTCTCGCCGGCGCTCGCGGAGCTGGACACCACGTTGGACAAATTCACCGGCCCGCTCGGGAACAACCTCGCCGCAGGCTCCATCACCGGCGCCGCGCACATCAACGGCGACAGCCTCGACTCGCTGCGGCTCGACGCGATGCTGGAACTCAAAGCGCCCGACGCGATGACGCTTGCGGGCTTTATCGAGATCAAGGAACTCGACTCCGACGGCCCGGAATTCTGCGCTGGCACAGGCGAGTCATACGTCGAGGTCACGATTGGCGCGCTGAATATCCCCATCGCGTGGACCGGCCTCAGCCTCGGCCCGGACACCCGCGCCGATCTCGACATCAAGGCGTCGTTCGACGGCGGCGTGCCCATCGGCTTCGGCGGCGGCTTTGAAATGACGCAGGGCAGCATCTCATTCGAGACGTTCAAAATCACTACGCTCGCGGCGGACGCGATGTTCAGCATCCCCGACAACGATCAGCACGCGGAGAACTATTTCGCCGCTGTCGTCGGCATGGAGTTCGGCAGCTACGGCTTGGGCGGCGGCGTGTTCTTCGGGCAGTCCTGCACTCTCGACCCCATCATCCTCATTGACCCGCTCGTGGCCTCTATCCTGCCCGGCGATACCTTCACCGGAATCTACGCTTACGGCGAAGTGACAATGCCCATCTTTACCACGGGCACTTGTTTTTTCGACATCTCGGCGAAGGCAGGCGCAGGCGTTTTCTTCGCGGCGGAAGGCCCGACGTATGGCGGGCGGCTCTCGCTCGGCATCTACGGCGACGCGCTCTGCGTCGTGAGCGTCTCCGGCGAAGTGGATCTCGTCGGCGCAAAGACTGGCAACACTTACGCCTTCGCCGGTGTGGGGAGAGTTTCCGGGAGCGCAGGCATTCGTCCCTTCCGCGTAGAGGCCAATTTCCACTGCGACTTCAACTACACCGACAGCACCGGCTGGAAGGTGAAATTCTAACTTCATCACAAAAATGCACCGCATCTTCCTACTCATCATCACCGCACTCCTGAGCGTCGCAGGCGTCGCGCCCGCGCAGTCCGGTATTGGCGACGCGCTGATTTTCACCGGCCTCACCACGACCTCCGGCGCGGACACCTACGCGTGGCTCTCGTGGCAGCCCACCGCGCCCGCCGTGCTCTCGGGCCGCGTTGTTGCCGTGTATCGCAAAAATGGCGGCGCGGGCTCTGCCTCGCCATTCACCCGCCTCGCCGTGATCGAACCGGCGAGCAACACGCAAACGGTGAACGCACTGCTGCCGCTCTCGCAAAAAGTAGGCGAGGATCTGCCCGACCTCACGATGATGCTGCACGACCTGCTCGGCGACGCCACGCTGGCGAACAACATCACGCTCGCCGCGCAAATCAACGCGCTGCTGAGCGCCGCGCGGACAAACAGTGAGCAGGCGCGGCGGCTGGATGTGCTCGCGCTCCAGCACCCCGCGCTCGCGCTGTGCGCGGGCCGCGCCCACGCCGATCTTCTGCCCGGTGCAGGCGTGGTGACCTACGAACTACGCGACTTTGACAAAGAAGCGGACAAGGACAACGGCGTCATCGGTCGCGTGACGCTCAACCCCGCCACGCCCTTCGTGCTGCCCGCGCCCGGTGCGCCTGTGGAAGTGCCCGACGCCTCGCCCAAAGGCCACCTCAACGCCACGCTGCGCTGGGCCACGCCAAACGCCCTGCGCGACGTCGCGCCGCTGCATCACGGCTTCAATCTCTACCGCGTGCCGAAGTCCGTCGCCGAGAGCCACGGCTGGGACGTCACAGCGCCGACCATCGCCGCACTCACCGCCGAAGCGCAGACGCGGCGGGTCAATGACTTCGCCATCCTGCCGCCGAAATTGCTCACTGCTGTCGAGGCGGCGAACTTGACGGATGCGACGACGTTTTTCGCCATTGATGACAACAATCGCTTCCGTCCCGGTGGCGCGCTTTTTACCGATGACACGAGTGTCTATTACTTCGTCGCCGCGCGGAACACGCTCGGGCACCCCGGCCAGCCATCGGCGGGAACGCTCGTGCGAATCCTCGACCACGTCGCGCCGAATCCGCCGCGCAATACGCGCGTCCGCAATGTCGCCAGCTACAACGGCACCGTGCGCGACCAGCGTTTCCTCATTGAGTGGGATGCGCCCGTGCTGCCGCCCGGCGAGACGGTTTCCGCGTGGTATGTCTATCGCTGGCGCACGCCGCACGAGATTCCCAGCAAGGCCGCGCAGCTCGATCCCGTGACGGGAAAACCCGAGCGCAACCTCATCGCGATTCTGCCCGCCGGCACGTTGCAATTTACCGACGACGGAACCGTCGCGCCGCCCGCGTGGGCAATCGTGGATGAGCCTGCGCCGGATGCGGGCGACCTCGGCAAGACCTACTACTACACCGTCCGCGCCTCCGACGGCAGCGTCTCGCAAAACATCTCCGGCAACAGCGCGCCCGCGTGGGGCGTGCTGCGCGACCGCAAAGGCCCGCTTCCTGGCGGTGCCGTCGGCGGTGGTCCCGGCCCGATCCTCACCACGTCGTTTGGGCCGAGCCTCACGTTCACGAGCTTCACACAGGTGCCGCTCGTGGGGCTGACGAAGGATCAGGCGCACTACGTCCTCACTTGCGATAGCGCCGTTTCGCGCGGGCTGGATTGGGCGGAGTTTCGTCGCTCCTCACCGCAAGGCATCGTCCCGCTTGGACGCGCTCGCTTTGCAAAAAACGCCGCTGGTAATCTCGTCGCGTTGTTGCGCTCCACGATTCTTGATTACTCCAGCGACCGCCCTTTCGAGTGCCGCATCGGAACGACCTCAGGAGCAGTGTCCGTGTGGGTCGCCAGCCCGAATGCTCCCGACGCGATGGCAGGCAATTTCATCCTCGCAAAATGGAACGCCGGACTCAGCGCCAGCACCGCAGACGGCACACTCACGGGCTGGCGGCACGATGCGACGAACCCGCTCACCGGCGCAGCGACAGATGTTTGCGGAACATTCCTGCCGACCGTCGATGCGAAGGAATACCGCATCTACCGCCGCGTGAATGACGGCGTGCAGACGCTCGTCACGCAGGGCGCAACCACGCTGCCGACGACGCTGTGGAAAGATACCTCGCAACTCGCCGCCAGCGCGACGGTCGAGTATTACCTGCAAACTCTCGACGCGAACAGTAACCCCAGCGCACTCGTCACGCAGGGCGCACCGCTCACCGTCATCGCCGCGCTGCCGACGCCGATGCTGGAGCCGCTGAAATCGCTGCTGCCCATCACGAATACCAAGATGCGCGTGAAATGGTTTTGCACCACGGCGGGCGTCGAGCGTTTTGAAATTTGGGTCGCGCGCAAGTCCGGCGCATTGGCTGCAAGCACAGGCAGCGGACTCTCCGCCGACCTGGCCACGCATTTGAACATGGATACCAGCGTTGCCGAAACAGCGGGCCTGGACTTCGCAGTTTTCCAGACCGGCCTCGCGCGTCATCTCAGCGTCGGCGGTACGCCGGAGTTCGAGGCCGACCTGCCCGTTTCGGCGAGCGATACTTACACCGTGATGATTCGCGCCGTTGGCCCCGGCGAGTACTCCGCACGCGCCGTCGGCGCCTTCAGCAACGTGGGGACCTTTTCGTATTCGCTCACCCACGCGACGCTCAACAACCCCGTGCCGTGGCCTGAGCGCGCGCTGCCGCCGCGTGCGGATTTCCACCCCGGCATCGCAGCGACGTATCTCGGCACGACGAAGCTCGCGCCGTGGAATGGCAACGCTGTTCGCATCGGCGAGTATGAAGATGCGACGCATGATGCGAGCAACACCGTCACCATTTACGACCCGCAGGACACCGGTCACGGCCCACTGATTTACGCGCTGGGCGGCACCCGCGCTCCGACGTTTTACCTCTACACAAACGACGGCGTCGCGCTTGATGAGCTTAAAGAAACCAACCCCGGCAGCGTCCTTCCCGTGGCACTCTACCGCGTGCAAATCGCCAACACTGCATTTCCCAATGTGCCGGGAGACATCGTGCAAGTCTCCCCGCTCATGGAGCAAATTGCCTACATCACGTACCAGGGCGAGGTGGCGGTGACGGACCCTTTCATCGCTGTTCTGCACAAGAACAACACGGATTTGCCGCGCACTGCCGCGAACTTCGACCACGATATTTTGCTGCTCGACCGCCAACCCGTCATCAAGGGCGCACGCTACAAATACCTGCTCGTGCGCTTCACTCCGGGGAAGGAAATCGAGCGCGTCATCGTCACCAATACCGTGGATGTGCCGAACTGAATCATCACCATGAAACGCCTCACACTTCTTCTTCTCCTCGCCGCCACGCCGCTGTTCGCGGGCACTCCCGTGCAGGAAACGGCGCGCGAGTTTTCCGCCGCCGGTGACTTCAATGGCGACGGTTTCCTCGACGTGCTCGTGCTCGATAAAACGAGCGGCGTCTATCGCATCGGCTACAGCTCGGCCACCGGCACGCTCACCTTTGCCGAAGGGCGTCCCAGCGGCCTCGGCACAGTCACGGGCTGCGCGGTGGGAAAACTCAACGGCACTGCGGGCGACAGTTTTGCCGCGACGACGCCGACGGCGAATCGCGCGCACATTCTCTCGCCGCAAACCACCGGCTACACCGAGCCGCGCGAAGTGCAGGCGGCGGGCGTCGGCGCAAAATTGCTTGCAGCTTTTGACCTCCCGAACGGCCCTTCGCCGACGGCGGAAGATGACCTCGTTTCGTTCGCCACGCTCGACCCCTCGATGGGCACGCAGCTTCGCGCCGTGCGCTCGAACGCCGGGACGTGGACGCTCCTCAGCCAGGCCAATGTGCCGGAAGGCGAAGTCGCGCGCGGCAACTCGCTCGTGCCCGCTGCCGCAGCCGCGCCGCTCTTCGCCTACATCCGCGGCACTGAGTTTCACGCGTGGACACTCAACGGCGTCGCGACGGCGGAAGTGCTCACTGCCACTGCGCTGCCGACGGGCACAGAGTTCATCGCGGCGACTTTCGAGGCACCGCGCGCCGACGTGATTTTCTACACGCCCGGCCAAGCCACTGTGCGCGTGCGGCGCATCAATCCCGGTGCACCTTGGACGTTCAGCGCGGAAACGCTGGTGACTTTCAGCGTGGCTATCGAGCAGCTCGTCGCTGTAGATGAACCGACTGGGCCCAAGGTGCTCGCACGCTTCACCGACGGCTCGCTGGCAGTATTCGGCTACACGGCGGCGGGCGGGTTCTCTGCTCCGCAAATCCTCACGCCCGCGGGCGCTACGGGCGTGCTGAGTGGCATCGTGCCGATGCCGGGGAACAAGTTTCACCTGCTCTTTGCGCCGACGGCGGGCGCTGCCAGTGCGACGTCGGTGACGTTTCGCTTTGGCACATCTGGCTGGGCGCAGACTGCTGTGACGGCGATGTCGCCGCACCGTCCGCTCGCGGCGTCTGCAAATGTCCTGCTGCTCGCGAGCCCGTTGTTTCGCACGGAGGATGTCGCGCTACTGCGCAACTATCGCGCGGCGGATTGGGCGACGGGCGTCACGGTGGGCGGCGGGCCGTTCAGCGTCATCGCGCAGAGCGGAACTTACGGCGGCGCGACTGCGGGAATCGGCACGCCAGCGGCACAGACACTCGGCGCGGCGGCGGCAGCGCCCGGCGGCACGGCGGTGAATCAACTGCACCCGCAGTTTTCGCTTTTCACTTTCAGCAGCACTCTCGGCACTGCGGTCGAGGACGTGAACATCGCGCCGGATGCGGGCACGTATCCCTCGGCGGTGAAAATCACATTCAGCGGCGTGAGCGGTGGCAGCTCGGTGCTCTATCGGCTCAGCGCATCCGCGCCTTTCTCGACGTGGTCGGCGGGCAGCGCGCCGTGGATTTTCTCGCCGACGACGGTGGACTATTACGTTCGCACGGCGGCGGGCAGCGTCTCGCCGACGCACTCTGCGCGCTACGAATTCAGTAGGCCGCCCGCGCTGCAAGACCAGGACGGCGACGGCGTGCCGGACTTCGTGGAGATAGCGCGAGGTCTCGATCCCGCAGGCGGCACCGATAGCGATGGCGATGGCTTTTCCGACCGCGATGAAATTGCGGCGAACACCGACCCGAACAATGCCGCCAGCAAGCCCGCCGCCGCCACGCCCTCGGTGAACACGATGCTCGTTGATGCCACCGCGACACTCCAGGATGCTGGCAGGCCCAGCGCTGGCGCAGTCGTCACGGTGAACGATCCATTTGGAAATCCCGTCGGCACGGGAGCGACCGGGACAGTCGGAGCGACGGACGAGTTTGCCCGCGTGACGGCGCTCGGCGTATTGCCGGAGTTTGAGTTTCTCGTCGTTCGCACGCCCGAGCATTTCGATGTTACGCCGACGAACGGCAACGCGCGGCATGGACGGGAAATGATCGCGCTCATCCCCACGACGCCCATCGAGCCGTGGCGCTTTGGCCTGACGCAAACGGACACGACTTCCGTCGAAACACCATGGAGCTGGGGCGGCGTGAATTGGATTGCGGGCTCCACGAATTGGAACGCCGGACTCGGTACAGCCGATGCTTTCGACGCTGGCTGGAGCAACTCACAGCTTGCGCCCGAGTGGGGCGGCAGCACGCTCGGCTACACGAGCGGCGCGTGGGAGATTGCGTTCCGCGCCGCTGCGAATCCCGGCGTGCAGCCATACGCGGAAGCCACGCTCACGCCGGTGAGCAGCATCACCGCGCTCATCGCAGGCAAGCTCATCGGCGACCAACTTGCCATCCGTTCGGCGACCGCGGTGGACGGCACCACGCTCGCCTTCGATGCCTCGCTCACCGCGACCTTCACCGCGCTGCGACTGCCCGACGCCGCGCACCCGACCGCGCCCGCTTTCCGCGTGCAAACACTGCTGCGCAATCTCGACACCGCGCTCGCTGGAAACGACGCGGGCAGCATCGCGCTACGCAAAATCGCGCGCGCCGTCTATGCGCGCCACGAGGCGCTCGCGCCCGCCAATCTCGCCACGCTGCCGATGCCGCTCACCGCGCTCGCGACCTTTGTAAAAACCGGCGCGCTCCCGGTGGAGTATGACCTCATAGGCACCGGGCTGATCGCCGCCGACATCATCGCTGCGAACGCCCGTATTGCCGCCGCAGCCTCCACACTGGGCACGAGACCCAGCGCCACTTTCACGCTCTACACGCGCGCCGTCGCCAGCCCCGAGGGTCTCACGCTTGTCGAGAATTACGGCGGCTCCGTGTATGCGATATTCGCCGACACTCTCAGCGCGTCTTTTCTCCCCACGTATCTCGCCCCCGGCACATCGCTCCGCGTCAGTGCCTACACCGACTTGCCCGCCGTAGGGGGTGTGCCCGCTCTCGAGGTGATCTCCTTGGAAATCACCGCGCTGCCAAACCCCGCGGATCTCGACAACGACGGTCTTCTCGACACTTGGGAAAACGCTAACTTCGGAAACACAGCTGCGCGCTCCGCGCTCAATGACACCGACGGCGACGGCCTCAACGAACTGATCGAGGAAGCCTTCGGTCTCGACCCACATTCCCCCGATTCCGTCCCGCAAGCCACGCTCGTTGGTGGATACCTCACCATCACGATCGCGAAGCAAGTGGGCGTGATTTACCAAGTGCAAACGTCCGACAGCCCCGCCAGCGCATCGTTCAGCGCCGCCACGACTACCGTGCTGATTGATACCGCGACTACACTGCAAGTGCGCGACAACTTCACCACCACCACCGCCATCAAGCGATTCCTGCGCGTTCTCGTCACTGCGGCACCGTGAGCGGCACGACATTACGTTAATCCTGCGAGGCCGAGGGGATTGGCGGCGCTTCGGGACTTCGGGAAGTTCTTGAACTTGTTCGCAAGGGGCGTGCTGGAGGAAGCCCGTGAAAAGTGGTTCGTATCATCGTTTCTCAATGAAAATCGTGCGACTGCGGCGCGGCTAGGCCGGGGCAGGTGAGGGGCTCGATTCGGCGGGCTTTTACGTGGATGACGCGGTCCTGATTTTGCACGGTGCCTTCGATCATGAGGAAGGGCTCTTCGCTGATTCGCAGGCGATATTGCTCGAAGATTTGCGGGGTGACGATGACGTTGGCGGTGCCGCTTTCGTCTTCGAGGCTGACGAAGACGAAGCCTTTTGCGGTGCCGGGGCGCTGGCGGCAGATGACGAGTCCGCCGACCCGCACGAGCGTTCCGCTTTTGGCTTGCTCAAGCTCGGAGGCGAGCCAGAGGTCGGGGAGTTTTTCGCGGACGAGGGCCATCGGGTGTGCGCCGGTGGTGAGGCCGATGGTGCTGTAATCGGCGTGGGTGCGCTCGACGGGCGTCATCGGCGCGAGCGGCAGCGCGGCGGTGGATTCCGCGCGGGCAAAAAGATCGTCGGGGTCGCGGGCGACTTCGACTTTCCACTGCGCGGCGCGGCGGTGCTCGGCGAGGCCGTTGAGCGCGCCGGCTTTTGCGAGGGCGCGCTGGGCGGGTTTGCCGATGCCGGTGCGGAGCTGGAAATCGGCGAGCGTGGCGAAGGGCGTTTCATTTCGCGCAGCGAGAATGCGCGCGCCGTCTTCGCGGGTGACGCCGCGGACGTAGCACAGGCCGAGGCGCACGGAATCGTCGGGCAGCACGGTGCAGAGCCAGTCGCTTTCCACGACATGCACGGGCCGGATGCGGACACCGTGGCGGCGGGCGTCGAGGACGAGCGTGGAGGGCGAGTAAAAGCCCATCGGCTGGTTGTTGAGCAGCCCGGCGAGGAACTCGGGCGCGCGGTGCACTTTCATCCAGCAGCTCGCGTAGGCGATGAGCGCAAACGAGATGGCGTGCGACTCGGGGAATCCATACACGGCGAAGGATTGCACGGCTTTGGTGACTTGATCGATGACGTGGGCGGCGACGCCGTTGCGCTCCATTCCGGCGCGGAGTTTCACGCAGACGGCGTTCATCTTTTCCTGCGAGCGGTGGAAGCTGAGCGCGCGCCGGAGTTCCTCGGCCTGGCTGCCGGTGAAGTCGGCCATGACCATCGCGATTTTCAAAAGCTGCTCCTGAAAAAGCGGGACGCCGAGCGTGCGCTCGAGCACGGGCCGGAGCCGTTCGTCGAAGTAGGTGACGGGCTCGCGGCCTTGTCTTCGTGCGAGGAACGGATGGAGCATGTCGCCCTGAATCGGGCCCGGCCGGATGATGGCAACTTCCACGACGACGTCGTAAAAACAGCGTGGCAACATGCGCGGAAGCGTGGCCATTTGCGCGCGGCTCTCGATTTGAAAAACGCCCACGGTGTCGGCGGCGCACATCGTGTCGTAGGTCGCGGTGTCGTCCTTCGGAATCGCAGCCAGATCGACCGGGCGGCCGCGCGCGGCGCAAAGCTCCAGCGAGTCCTGCATGACGGCCATCATGCCGAGGCCGAGCAGATCGACCTTGATGATGCCGAGGTCTTCGCAGTCGTCCTTGTCCCATTGCGCGACGACGCGGCCTTCCATGCTGGCGCGTTCGAGTGGCATGACTTTGGTGAGCCGGCCCTGACAAATAATCATCCCGCCGCTGTGCTGCCCGAGATGGCGCGGCATGCCGTAGATGCGCTGGTAGAGCGCGGCGGCGGCTGGCAGGCGCGGGTTTTCCGCAGGTAGTCCGGCCTGTCGGATTTGTGCTTCGAGCTCCAGCGTGTGGGGGAAATCGCCGTGCCCGAAAAGGTGCGAAAAGCGGTCGAGCACATCGGGTGGGAAGTTGAGCGCCTTTCCGATTTCGCGCATCGCGCTGCGGCCGCGGTAGGTGATCACATTTGCCGTCATCGCCGCGCCGTCCGCGCCGTAGCGGCGATAGACTTCCTGGATGACGCGCTCGCGTCGATCGCCGCTCGGGAGATCGAGATCGATATCCGGCCACGAGGTGCGGCCTTCGCTGAGGAAGCGCTCAAACAGAAGATTGCACGCGATCGGGTCGCAGGCCGTGATGCCGAGCGAGTAGCACACGACGCTGTTTGCCGCCGAGCCGCGACCCTGCACCAGGATGCTGTGTTCGGTGCGAAAATTCACGATATCCCAGACGATGAGAAAGTATCCGGAGAAGCCGAGTTTCGCGATGAGTGCGAGCTCGTGTTCGATTTGCCGGAGCACGCGGCGGCTGAGGTGCGAGTAGCGGGAGCGCGCACCGGCCATCGTCATCTTGCGGAGGAACGCGTCCATTTCCTCGCGCTGCATGTTTTGGTAACGCGGAAATTCGTAGCCGAGATTTTGCAGCGTGAAATCGAGCCGTTCCGCGAGCCGCACGGTGTTCGCGATGGCATCGGGTCGGTCGCGGAAAAGCTGCTGCATTTCCTTCGCGTGTTTGAGGTGACGCTCGGCATTCAGCGCGAGCTTGCGGCCCGCGGCATCGAGGTGCGTGTGCTCGCGGGTGCAGGTGAAAACATCGAGCAACTGGCGGTCGTCGGGCGTTGCGTGGAGCACGCCATTTGTGGCGAGCAGCGGAAGACCGAGTGTGTCGGCAAGCTCCGCGAGTCGGGAGTTCGTGAGCTCCTCGCCGCGCCGGAGATGACGCTGGATTTCCACAAAGACGTTCGCTTTCCCAAACGCCCCGACGAGTCGCTCGGTCTGCGCGCGCGCAGCCGTGAGGTCATCGTTTTCCAGCGCCTGCCGCACCGGGCCTTCCTCATCGCCCGTGAGCGCGACGAGCCCGGCTGCAAACTCCGGGAGTTCCGCCCACCGTACCGGCGCGTGATGCTTGGTCGCGCTGTCGCGGAGCTTGGCGCGGGTGATGAGCATGCAGAGATTTTGGTAGCCCTCGCGAGAGCCGACGAGCACGGGCACCACGCCGCCGTCTTCCATCGTGAGTTCCACGCCGACGATCGACTTCACTCCGTGCTCGCGTCCACGCGCATAGAACCGCGCCGAGCCATAAACACCGTCGCGATCCGTGACAGCGACCGCATTTAATTCCAGCGCCGCCGCCCGCTCCGCAAGCGCCTCCGGCTGCGACGCCGCACGGAGAAAACTGAACGCACTTCGGCAATGGAGCTCGGCGTAGGTCATGGATGATTGGGGGCAACCTTGACAGTGTTTGACGGAGCCGTGCCTGTGTGGTTTGATTTGCGCATGAGCATGACTCTTCTGGAGATCAAAAAGGAAATCCGCGCGCTGCCGAAGGAGCAGCAGCGTGAGCTGACGGGCGATTTGATTGAGGAGATTTCAGCGGAGGATTTTCCTGTGAGCGATGCGATGCTCACCGAGGTGAATTCCCGGATCGAAGCGTACCAGAGCACTCCTTCACGATTGACGACACTCGACGAAATCCAGGCGCGTATCCGCGAGCGTAAGAGTCGTGGTTGAGGTTGTTTTTCTTCTTGCGGCCGAGATGGATGTTCAGGCTGCTTACGAGTGGTTCGATGCGCAGCGTGAAGGGCGCGGGGATCAGTTTCTTTCGCATCTGAAAGCTCTGGAATCATTGCTAATCAAAAATCCCAGAATGGGTGTGAGCGTGGATTCCAAAATCCGCAAGCTGCTGATGCCGCGATTCGATTACGGCATTTTTTACACCATTGAAGGGGAACGCATCATGGTCGCTGCGGTTTTGGATTTGCGGCGCGATCCCTATTTTATCCGCTCGCGGCTCCGGCTTTGATTCGTTTTGCGGTGTTGGAAATAGACGTCTCATACCGCGCGAAAAGGAACGATGTTTGATTTTGCCGCAGGCAGGGCGGATTCGTCGTAGCTGCCTTCGAGTTGCCAGGCGGTGTCGGTGCGGGAGATGCGCCAGAGCGAGCCGTCGGCGAGTTCCACGTCCCACTCCTCGGTGGTCCATGTGTCGCGCGCGTCCCACCATCCGCCGTCGAGCCGGAACGGGCCGCCCGCTTTGATCACGGCGCCGAGCGCTTTTTCGGAGACGATGAATGCGGGCACGTGATCGACGATTTGCACGTTGGCGGAGAATCCGGGGCGGAAGCGGCGGAGCGGGATTCCGTCCATTGGCAATGCGGGCGCGGTGGTTTTGGTGCTCTCATGAAAGCGCGGTTCGGCGAGCCGCCAGCGGTCGGGACGATGCGTGTCTTCGAGCACGGGGACGCCCACGCTGCCGCCGCCGACAAGCGCGGAAATGCGGGCGAGCGTTTCGCCGAAGCGGTTCGGGTCGCGCAGGGTGTTTTCGAAAAGCTGGAACTGATCGTGCGACGGGAGCGCGCTGGCGAGGACGAGACGCAGGCCGACGGGGTGTTGTTCGAGCCGGAGCGTTTCGAGGTGTGTTTCCAGGATGCGGAAAAGCACGGACGGATCGGCGGTGGGCGAGGGGACTTGGAAGTCGCGCTCGTAGCGCTGAGAGCCTTCCAGCGCGAGTTCCAGCGTCATGCGCTCCGTCACGCGATGCAGCCCGGCGAGGCGCGCGGTGAGTGAATCGAGGAAGCGCCGCAGCAAAAACAAAAGCGGCTCCGTGCTTTCCACTTCGTATTCAAACTCCGCCGATTCCGCGAACGTCTCCGGCACGCGCGAGAGGCGCAGCAGGCGTTCGGTGCGTCCGGCGGCGCGCTCCCACAGCCGCGCGGAATCAGGGCCGAGCCGATCGGCGAGTTCGCCGCGGGGCAAAGCGGTGAGCTGGCCGAGCGTGTGGATGCCCCAATCGTGCAGGATGCCGAGAAGCTGCGGCGGCGGGTCGAGCTCCTGCACGGCGAGGCTCGTGAGGAAATCGCGCGCGCTTTTTACCACAAGGATTTGCCGGGCGTTGCGCGCGGCGAGAAATGCGAGGTCGGGATTTTCCGCAACGCCGAGCTGCACGTTCTTTGCGCACTGGTGCGCGCGGTCGGCGGCCGTTTTTGCCCACGCATCATAGTCGCGGATTCCAGCGCGGCGGAGGTCCACGGTGCAGATGCCGGGCGCGGTTTGCTCCACCTCGGGGGAAAATGAAAACGCGACTTCAAGCAGTGCGGCGTCGAGTGCGCGTTCCTGCGCGGGCGTCGGCGGGAGAATCAGCAGCTCGGCGCAGCGTGCGAGCGCTTGCGGCGTGGGCTGTCCGCTTCGCACGCCGGCTGCGGATGCGGCGGGAGTGCAGGCGACGACGATGTCTTTTGCGCCCGCCTTTTCCACGAGCGCGACGGGCGCATCCCACAGCTCCGCCCGCCACCGCAGCGCGGCGGAGAGACGGAATGAAGGCAGGATGAGGACGGCGAACATGGGCGTTTCATTCAGGCGATTCGCTGTTCGTTCAGGGCGCCGCGCGCGCTTGCCTGCAGTGCGAAACCGCCGAGCAATTCCTTCCGCCGGAGCGTGAGGCTGCCGAGGTTCCAGCGGTTTTCCGCGTGGATGCGCGTGCGTGCGGCCTCGACGATGGGCTGCGGCGTGAGCACGACAAATGCGCACGTCGTCTCTGCGGCGACGTGCTGAAAACGATGCCAAGTATTCGCTGGGATGCGGCCCAGCGCGCGCAGCGGCAGCGATTGCAGATCGAGCAGGATGAGCGGCAGATTCCCGTCGCGCAGCAAAAGGTCGGCGGACTTCAGCGCGTGCGCCGCCGTCGTGCATTGCACCCACAGCAGCCGCGCGAGCGTGTGCGGCGCGTGACTGCCGGGATCGAAAGTCCGCCCTGCATCCACGAGCGCGAGATAATGCTGCGCGAGCGCCGCATGTTCCATCATCGCCGCGGTAAAAAGCGCGCCGTGGCCCGTGGAGCCGTGCAGTTCCGTGACCACGCCGCGCTGGAGCCCGCCGTGTTTTTCATCAAAGTCCGCGAGCCCCGTCGGCAGCGCGTCTCCGCTCTTGCGCGGCGGCGCGGCGGGGAATTTCTCCGCGAGCAGCGCGCGCAGTCCGGCGATGGCGCTATTGGCCTGCATGACGCACGAGCCCCCGGTAAACGCCCGCCACACCGCGCCACTCCTCGCGCGGCACGGCGATGTCCGCATAGGCGGGATTGCTGGCGCGCAAAACGACGCCGTCTTTTTCAAAATGCACATGCTTCAGCGTGGCCTCAAACGCATCGCCCACATACGCCGCCGCGATCTCGCCTGGGCGCACTTCGACGCCGGGCCGCAGCAGCACGAAATCGCCGCTGCAAATCCCGTCGCCGATCATGGAATCGCCCGTCACCCGCAGCAAAAAATCGCCCGCCTGATGCGGCAGCAGCGTCGCCGATTCCAGGAAATCCTCCGCATCCGCGAGCGCCTCGCGCAGCGGACCGGCGGTGATTTTTCCCACCACGGGCAGCCCGCCAAAGCCGAGCGCCTGCCGCCCTTTTTTCGTGAGCCGCACCACGCGATAAGCCCGCTGCCGCCCGCCGCCATGGACTTCCACAAAGCCGTCGCGCTCCATGATTTTCAGCGTCGGCGTGAGACTGCTTTCGCCCGCGAGCCCCAGCCCGCTGACGAGGTCCGGCACAAAAGCCGGCCGCGCATCGCGCTCCAGTCCGGCGAGCAGGCGGGCGATGCGTTCCTGTGCGTTCGTAAGAATTGGCGTCATATCGTGATTAAACACGATACCCGCGGGATTGCACGGATTTTCTCGCCGTAGCGAGTGCAGATAAACCGCCAAAGCAGCGGTTCACCGCGAGAAAAGGCTCTGACGACATTTTGCCATCAATCAACGAAATGCAACTGACATTGTAAGATAATTATTGACTGAGAGTCCGCGCATGTCATCTTCCACCAATGCCAACCGACGGTGCTGACTTTAGAACGAACAAAATTTGCTTCGGCAAAGCCTACTCTTACGCACGCGAAGGTGCAGACGGAGTAGTCGTTGCTGGAGCGGTGATGGCGGGAGTCGAGCGATATATTAAGTTTTGCGGCGGGGCGCCGGCGTTTGTCGTCGTGGTGGATACGTTGGTAACCGCGTGTCGCACTGGATTTGGAGGAGAGCGCCTGCTCCAAGCACTTGATGAAGTTCAGTCAAAGTTTGCAGACAGCCCGCTGACTCGAGACGTTGCATCTGCCGCCGAGGTGATTGGGCTCGAAGCAATCGCGGGAATCAGGAATCTATCTCGGCAGGACGCGGCGGAATTGATTCTTACCCGTCTCGGCGAGAGGCCCTGCGACGGTATGCTCGACTATGTAGTTCGTCGCCGAACGGGAGATTTCGGGGCGGGCCGTGAAGATATAGCATCCTACAAATCCATGCTACAGCGAACGCCCGAGGCGCGGGACTTAGCGGCGAGAATGCTCAACGGCTCGCCGAAAGGCTTGCCCGCCCGAGCAGCCAAAGCCGCGCCAGTCGCTCATACTGCGGATGGTTTGAACGAAGAACTTTGAACTGAACTATGGAAACGACTTTCTTCACCACTTTTGGGAACTGTAAAAATGTACCGCAAAAGCCTGCCAGAACCAAGCCCGGAGCTGCGCGGCCTGTTTATCGGTTTCGCTTTCGGGACGACTGGACCTTCGACCGCGTAACGTCGCCCGCTCTTCGAGTCGCGCCGGACGTTGCCGGTGTCGACTTCGAGGCTGATTTGAACGCGCTCGCCAAGCAGTCGAGGAGATTCTTGACCGGTCTTGAAGCGGATTTCGTCTGGCTCGCGGTGGCGGTGTATTTCGCTGACCGCTGCGCTCCGCGATACCCGTATGGCACGAGCGGTCCGGCACACTGGCGGAGGCGAATTCATTTGGAAATCCAAGTGAGTGATGTCGCGGTCTGGAAGAACGCAGCGGCGGCGCTCGCTCATGCTCTGGAGTTTTTGACGGAGGACGATTGGACGTTCGAGTTCCTGCCGGGCCGGGCTGAGTTTGATGCGGAGCGACAAGGTCATCTTCCGAAGATGTATGCGCCGGAAATCGAGTGGACTTCCTTGTTCAGCGGCGGACTCGACTCGCTGGCGGGGGCGTTGCAGTGGCTTGCTGGAACCAAAGGAACGGGCCTTTTGGTTTCCGGCCAGACTCACAATCGCATTGCTGCCGGACAAGAATCGCAGGTTGCGGATTTGCGCGAGCAGCTACCGGGGCGCATTGAGCATGTCGGCATCCACTACGGCTTCCCAGACAAGCAGAGCCACGAACTCACCGGCTTTGAGAGCACGCAGCGGACGCGCGCGTTTGTTCACACCGCGCTCGGCTCGGTGGCTGCACTCATGGCGGGCAACTCGCAGTTGTTCCTTTTCGAGAACGGTTTCGGCGCATTCAATCTGCCGTGTGACTCTGCTCAATTCGGCAGCCAGAACAGCCGCGGCACGCACCCCGTTTTTCTCCGCCGCATGGCGGCATTCGTGAGCGCCGCTTTCTCGCAGCCATTTGTCATCGCCAATCCGTTTACCCTTTCGACGAAAGCCCAGATGCTTTCGGCGCTGAGCGTCCGCCCCTTCGATGCGTTGCTGCAAAAGTCTTTTTCGTGCGACCGTTTTCCAAACTACAACCACTCCGCGTCGCAATGCGGCTGCTGCCCATCGTGTCTCGTCCGCAGGCTTTCATTTCATGCTGGCGGACTTCCCGACGATGCGAAGCACTATTCCACGGACATCTTTCATCCGCGCCGCCGACTGCGTGATGCCGAGTTGCTCTCGCTTTCAAAACTCACGGTGCAGGCTGATTCGCTCGCTTCATGCCTGCGCTTGAAAGACCCGTGGCCTGCGCTCTGCGCCAAATGGCCCGACTTACTGCGGACGGAACTCGAACTCAAATCACCCGCCTTCCGTGAAGGCACGATCAATCTGCTACGACGCCATGTCGAAGAGTGGCGCGGCTTTTCCGCTGCCTTTTCTTTCTCCGACTCACTCACTCTCGCCCTCGCTGCCTGACTTTACTGCCTTATGGATTCTGAACTTCTCAAGCAACTTGATGCCCGCCAACTCGGCGAGCGATTGAAAGACGCACGCAAGGCGCGTGGACTAACCCAGGAGGCTGTCGCGACGAAACTCGACATCCTTCGCACGACGCTGGTGGCGATTGAAAAAGGCGACCGCCGGGTGACGCCGGGCGAACTCATCGAGATGGCAAAAATGTTCGGTCGTCCGGTGAGCGAGTTTGTGTCCAAGCGAGCAAACAAAGAGCCGTTTGTGCCGCAGTTTCGCCTGCCGCCAGGGCAGCAGAATGTGACGGAGAGCGAGCTGGTGGCGGCGGCGATGGAATTGGAAAGCCTCGCTCGTGACTACGTGGAGTTGGAGGAAATCAACGAGTCGGTGATGCGCCCGATTTTCCCGCCGATGTATGCGCTGGACGTGCCGGGCGCGACGCCGGAACAGCGCGGCGAGGAAGTCGCGGCGGCGGAACGCACGCGGCTCGGCCTCGGCGACGGACCGATTGCCGATTTGCGTGCGCTGTTGGAGGAAGCGGTGGGCGTGCGCGTTTTCTATCTCAATCTCCCGTCGAAAGTAGGCGGACTTTTTGCCTGCAATGACGAACTCGGCGCGTGCATCGCCATCAATCGCAACCACCCGCCGACGCGCGGTCATTGGTCGCTCGCGCATGAATACGGGCACTTTCTCACCACGCGCTACCTCGCGGATGTGAGCTTCACGCACGACCACTGGGGAAAGCTCGCGGCGGAGCGGTTCGCCGATGCGTTTGCGAAGAATTTCCTCATGCCGCGCTCGGGAGTCTCGCGGCGGTTGTCGGACGCCATGCAGTCGCTCGGCAAAGAGCGCCCGACCATTGGCACGGTGCTGTCGCTCGCGCATCTCTACTGCGTCTCGGCGCAGGCGATGTTTCTGCGGTTGGAGGAGTTGAAACGCATCCCAAGCGGAACGTGGAACACGCTGCGCGAAAAGCGCGGCTTCAAGCCGGAGCAGGCGCGTTCGGCGCTTGGTCTCGGCAACGCACCTCGCCCGCCGATGCTGCCGCTGCGCTACCGGCAGCTCGCGCTCAGCGCCTACGAAACGAAGGAGCGACTCACGGAAGGACAGCTCGCGCGGAAGCTCCGCACGGACCGCGTCTCCGCCCGCCTCGAACTCGAATCGCTCCGCCTATTGACTGACGACTCGGGAGTCGGAGCTGACGATGAGTTTGAGCCAGTCGAGATGGATGTCGTTGATATGGTGCCCGCGTGAGCCTCCTGCTCGATGAAAATCCTGCTCAACGACAGCTCCGTACTGCTCAATCTTCTGGCCGCCGATTGCCTCGCCAGCATCTCTGCGGCGACTGGCTGGCAATTCGCCATCTGCCCGGCGGTGCGGGATGAAGCGAAGAAGCTGCGCGACGCACACACCGGCGAAATGCTGGATGTGGACCTCGCGCCGCTCATCGCCTCCGGCCTGCTGCAAGTGCTGGAGCTTTCCGGCGACGAGGAGCAAACGCTTTACGTCGAACAGTCGATCGTCGTGGACGACGGCGAAGCGATGAGCATTGCCATCGCCGCGCACCGGCTTCTGGAACTAGCAATAGATGATAAACAGGCCGCAAATCACACCCGCCGCACCTTTCCGGAGATTCGACTCTGGAGCACGCCGGAGATTTTGAAGAACTGGTCGGACGTTGGCTCCGTGGGGGCTGCGGTTCTCCGAGAAGCGATCAAGCTCATCGAAACTCGCTCGCGCTACTTCCCGCCAAAATCTCACCCGCTTGCGGCTTGGTGGAGAATCGCAAGCGATGCCGGGTAGGATGCCGCGCTGCCAGAGGTCGGGATGGAGTTCGTGGCTGGTGGGCGGGAAGCCGATGAACTTTCCTTCGGGCGAGCATTGTGATTTTGGAGGTCTATAGGCATAGAAACGAAGCTGCATCATGACCGACGATCCGTTGCCAAATTCCGAAATCATCCTTTACCAGACGGAGGATGGCCGCACGGGTGTGCAGTGCCGGTTTGAGGATGAGACGGTGTGGCTGACGCAGGCGCTTTTGGCGGAGCTGTTCGAGAAGGATGTGCGGACGATCAACGAGCACTTGGTGAACATTTTCGACGAAGGGGAATTGCGCCGGGAGGCAACTATCCGGAAATTCCGGATAGTTCGTTCGGAAGGCCGACGGGAGGTGGCGCGGGAGATCGAACACTACAATCTCGACGCGATTCTCGCCGTCGGTTTCCGCGTGCGCAGTCATCGCGGTACGCAGTTTCGGCAATGGGCCATCGGGCGCTTGAACGAGTATTTGGTGAAGGGGTTCACGATGGACGATGAGCGGCTGAAGAATCCGCCGGGCAAGGGGCAGACGGATTATTTCGACGAGCAACTGGAGCGCATCCGCGACATCCGCTCCTCCGAGCGGCGCTTTTACCAGAAGGTGCTGGATATTTACGCGACGAGCGTGGACTACGCGCCGAATACGGAGGCGTCGCAGCAGTTCTTCGCCGCTGTGCAGAATAAGATGCACTGGGCGGCGCACGGGCAGACGGCGGCGGAGGTGATTCATTCGCGGGTGGATGCGGGGAAGCCGTTCATGGGTCTCCAGACGACGCGGCCCGGCGGCATCATCCGCAAGGAGGACGTGTCCATCGCCAAGAACTACCTCGACGGCGAGGAACTCGACACGCTGAACCGGATCGTGAACGCCTACATCGAATTCGCCGAGCTGCGGGCGCTGCAACGCAAGGTGATGACGATGCGTGACTGGATCACGAAGCTGGATGAGTTCCTGAAACTCTCCGAGCACGAGTTGCTGGACCACGCGGGCAAAATTTCCGCCGAGCAAGCAAAACTGAAAGCGGAGCTGGAATACGACCGGTACCGAGCACTGCTGGATTCGCAGCCGCGCACCGTGGATTTGGATTTTGAAAAGGCTGTCACGGATTTGAAGAAGTTGCCGAAGTCCAAGAAATCCAAGCCGCCAAAGCCGTAACTCACTGCCTCGTAATCACCGTGCTCTCGCTCGTCCCGTTCGAACACGAGCATGAGCATGAGCACGAAGTAAGAATCGGCGCTCTGCAAACTGCGCCACTGCCAAATTTCCCGAATAAAATCCTTGCGCTTTAAATCCGATAAGATTACTTGGGATTAACACATGCGACTTTCAAAACGAGGCGAATACGCTCTTCGAGCACTGCTGGACCTGACAATGGCCCATGCGCTCGACCGTCCGCTCGTGCCGCTCACGGCCCTCGCGGAGGCGCAGCGGATTCCGGCCACGTTTTTGGAGCAAATCCTCATCGACCTCCGGCAGGGCGGTTTTCTCGCCAGCACACGGGGAAAATACGGCGGCTACTCGCTCGCGAAGCCGGCGGGCGAAATCATGATCGGCGAACTCGTGCGTTATCTCGACGGCCCGCTCGCACCGATCGGTTGCGCGAGTGTGACGGCTTACGAACGCTGCTCGTGCCCCGACGAGGAACACTGCGGGCTGCGACTCGTGATGATGGACGTGCGCAACGCGATTTCCAATGTGCTCGACCGCTACAGTCTCGCGCACCTCGCGGAGGTCACGCTCCAGCATCTGCGCCGCGACGGCCTCCTGCCGCCGGTGGTCGAACTCATCCGCCACCTCAATCTCGCGACGCGCGCAAAAACAGCCGCCGCGAAGCCGGTCGAGCCGGATTTTTCCATTTAGCAAACGTGAACATTTTCACAGCCATCCATGCATTCCAGCAGACTACCGGGCGGATTCCCGGCGTCGCGGAAATGTGTGCATGCATGGCAGCCGAGCGTTGCCGCTGAGCCGACCACGGACAGCACGCACGCCTGAACCCGCAGCCAGTCTGCCGCGGAACACACACACAAACATCCACACATGAAACGCATTACCTTCATCCGAAACATCACCGCCGCCGCACTTGCGCTCACGCTTTCCGGCTGCGGAAAAAGCGACGCCCAAAAGGCTGGCGAACCGCCGGTCCTGCGCGTCGGTTTCTTCCCAAACATCACGCATGCACAGGGGCTCATCGGTTATCACGAAACGGCGACCAAAGGCGCGGACGGTTGGTTTGAAAAAGCCACTGGCGCGAAGTTCGAGTGGTATCCGTTCAACGCGGGACCGAGCGCGATTGAGGCATTGCTCGCAGGCTCCATCGACATCACTTACGTCGGGCCAAATCCTGTTTTGAACGGCTACACGAGGACCAAAGGTGCGGACATCCGCGTGCTCACCGGAGCAGCCCGCGGCGGGGCTTCGCTCGTCGTGCAAAAAGACTCCGGGCTGAAAACTGCCGGGGACTTTCGCGGGAAAAAGATCGCGTCGCCCCAGTTCGGCGGGACACAGGACATCGCAGCCCGCGCCTGGCTCAAAGCGGGCGGCCTCAATATCACCACAAGTGGCGGCGACGCATTCGTTGTGCCGACGCAAAACCCCGATCAACTCGAGCTTTTCAAGCGCAAGCAACTCGACGCCGCGTGGACCGTGGAGCCGTGGGTTTCGCGACTGGAGCTCGAAGCGGAAGCCGTCCAACTCATCGACCAGCGCGAGGTCGTGACAACGATCCTCGCCTGCAGCGTGAAGTCGCTCGGAGCAAAACGCGAATTGGTGGGCAAGTTCCTCGCAGCCCACGAATCACTGACCGCAAAAATCACCGCCGAACCAGCTTGGGCAAAGCCGCTCGTATCATCCGCACTGCAAAAAGCCACAACGAGGCCAATCCCGGAAGCATTGCTCGACCGCGCGTGGCCGCGTCTTACATTCACGACGGCCGTGAAGCCGGAGGATTTCACCAGCCTCCAACGCGACGGGAAATCCGTCGGGCTTCTTCCCGAAGAAGCCGACCTCGCAAAACTTTTCGCAAAACCATGAGCACTGAAACCGAACTCGCAGCGCCGCCACCCGCAAAAATCCGGCTCAACAGCGTAAACAAAATATTCAGCGGCGCGCGCGGAAATCTCACCGCGCTACAGGACATCAATCTGGAAATCGGCGACGGCGAATTTGTCTGCTTCGTCGGCCCGAGCGGCTGCGGAAAAAGCACGCTTCTCCGCATCGTCGCGGGGCTGGAGCGAGGATTCACCGGCGACGCCGAAGTGAACGGAAAACCGATAGAAGAACCGGGCCGCGATAGGACGGTGATGTTTCAAGAGCACGCACTTTTTCCATGGCTCGACGTTATGGGAAACGTGCTGTTCGGACTGAAACTGAAGCCGGACCTCACTGACAAAAACCGCATCGAAGTCGCGCACTACTATCTGCAACTCGTGGGACTCGCCGGCTTTGAGCGCGCAAGCATTCACGAGCTGAGCGGCGGCATGAAACAACGCGTCGCCCTCGCAAGGGCACTCGCGCCAAACCCGCGTGTTTTGCTGATGGATGAGCCGTTTGCCGCGCTCGACGCGATGACCCGCGAGCAGCTCTACGGGGACATCCAGCGCATTCACGCGACACGGAAAAAGACCATCCTTTTTGTCACGCACAACGTCCGTGAAGCCGTGTGCCTCGGCGACCGTGTCCTTCTATTCTCGCCGCGTCCCGGGCGCATCCGTCATGAATTTCGCGTCGAACTTCCGCGTCCACGCGAGTTCAACGACACCGCACTCGCCGCGCTCTCGCGCGACATCACCAACGAGCTCAAAACGATTCTCGCAACACCCGCTCCCGCAGTCGTCGCCGTATGAAAAACATCATCCCTGCACTACTCATCTTCGCCGCACTTCTCGCCGCCTGGGAAGCGTTCGCCCGTCAGTCCGGCTCATCTGCGGTGTTACTCCCGCCGCCAAGCGCCGTGTGGAGCTACACTCTTGGTGCGATCAAATCCGGCGAATTGCTCGACGCATCACTCACCACCATGCGCCGGCTTGCACTCGGCTACTTAATCGGAATCGTCGCTGGTATTCCGCTTGGGATGCTCACTGCGCGGTTCAAGCTCGCGCATAATACGCTCGGCGTGATCGCGCTCGGACTCCAGACACTGCCCAGCGTCTGCTGGGTGCCGCTCGCCATCCTGTGGTTCGGGCTCACCGAAACCGCGATGCTCTTCATCGTCATCATGGGCACTGTGTGGGCCGTCATCCTGGCGACCGATCACGGCATCCGGCAAATCCCGCCGCTCTACCGCGAAGCCGCGCTCACGATGGGTTCGCGTGGACTGCACTTGTGGTGCCGCGTGCTCGTTCCCGCGTCGCTCCCGCACATCGTGAGCGGCACGAAACAAGGATGGGCCTTCGCCTGGCGCTCGCTCATGGCCGCGGAGATTTACGTCACCATCCTCGGCTCAAACGGCCTCGGCCACCTGCTCCACTACGGACGCGAACTCCACGCGATGGATCAAGTCGTCGCGCTCATGCTGCTCATCATCTTCATCGGCTTTGCCGCCGACAAAATCATCTTCAGCCCATGGGAGCGATTCCTTCACCGGCGCTGGGGACTCCGCGACTAAAAAGGAAGCCACATGCCCGAGAATACTCACGAAGACTGGCTGGAAGTCGTCCGCCGCAAAGTCGCCGCCATACGCTTTGGCAGCGTACAAATCACCGTCCACGACGGACGGGTCACGCAAGTCGAGAGCACTGAAAAAACCCGCATCTCCGGCGAAACAACGAAACGCGCGGAGCCTTCCGAAGACTGACACTTTCCCACCGGCTAAAGCCGGAGGTTTTACGAAATATCACCCGATACCGACCGAACGCACGGAGGCGCGGGAACTTGAAATACATTATAAAATGAACCAATTCATCATCACGGGCAGCATCGCGCTGCTCATCACCGCGTCCGCGATTGCAGGCGCACCAAACGTCGCCCCTGCGAGGGAAAAGGAACCGGCGAAAGCAAATCCGCTCAGCCTTGCCGACGGCTTGCTCACGCTCGATATCGAGGCTCGCGTCCGCTTTGAGGCGCGCTCGAACAACCGCGATTTTGACGATCTCATCAATGACGACAATGACGACACATGGGCCGTCACACGGCTCCGCATCGGGCTCGCAGTCAAGCCCGCGCCGTGGCTCAAACTCTACGCGCAAGTCCAGGACACGCGTGAGTTTGACTCCGACCGCCCCAACACACCGGGGCTGCGCGGCAACGAAGGCGACGATCATTTTGACCTTCGCCAGGCCTACATCGAACTGGGCGACCTCAAGTCGTTTCCGCTGAGCCTTACGCTCGGCAGACAGGCGCTCAGCTACGGGGATCGCCGTGTCCTGGCGGATTCGCAGTGGGCGAATTTCGGCCGCACTTTTGACGCCGCGAAGCTCCGTTGGCAGCCCGCGAAAGGCTGGACGCTCGATGCTTTTGCTGGCCGCCCCGTGCAGATTAAAGAGGACACGTTCAACGACGGCGACAGCGCCGATAACCTCTTCGGCGTTTACCTCACGACTGAAGCGCTCGGCTTCCAGACGACGGATCTCTACGTGCTCCATCGCGATAAATCGGACGACCAGCCCGACCTCGACCCGGTGAACAAGCTCGACGCCCGCGGCGCAAGCAGCGGCCCTGCGCAACGCACGACGACCATCGGTATGCGCTCGAAATCCACGCCCGGCGCTTTTGGCAATTGGGACTATACCACCGAGTTCGCGTATCAATTCGGCGACGTCTGGACCGGCAACCGCAGCACCGCAAGGCTCGAGCAGCGGGCCTTCGCCACGCACACCAACGTCGGTCACACATTCGCCGACGCGCAGTGGAAGCCCCGCCTCGCGCTGGAATACAACTACGCCACCGGCGACAAGAACCCCGGCGACGGACGCTCCCAATCATTTCAGAATCTCTTCGCATCGAACCACGAGAAATACGGCTTCATCGACGAGTTTAGCTGGCGCAATCTCCACAACGCCCGCCTCTCGCTCAGCGCCAAGCCCGTCAAAAATGTGGATGTGACGCTCGATTACCACGCTTTCTGGCTCGCCGACACCAGTGACTACTGGTTCCGCGCCAACGGCATCTCGCCGCTCCGCACCAAGACCCCGGCAGGCCGCGACGTCCGCACCGTCGGAGCGAGTGCGTTCGCAGGCCAGGAGGTGGACTTTACCGTGAAATGGAAAGCCACCGACCACCTCACCGTCGAAAGCGGCTACAGCCACTTCTTCGCCGGCTCCTATCTAACGGACACCGGCCCCGGCGACGACGCCGACTTCGCCTACGTACAGGCCACGATCGCGTTTTAGAGTCGGACCGTTGCCGGAATTTGTTTCCGGTTCGGCACTGAGCGTTCAACCCGACTATCAGTCGGCGATGCGAGCCATGTCCCCGCCACACGACGACGGACGGCAAATCCCTCGCGGAATTTTGTAAAAATTTCGCGTGCCGAGAATATTGTTGCGCATGTCGGGTTTCCCGAGAGCATCGCGGCTCTTACGCCTATGCTCATTCGAGTTCTAGTCATCGCCGCCAGCGGCGCTACCGGTTTTCTTGCCGCCAGCGCTTTCCACGAATCGCCCGCTAAGCCACAGGTAGCCCGACCGGCGGAGGCCCCTGCGCCCGTCGCACCGCTCACTTTGCCCACGGCGGCGGAGAGCGCGCTCATCGGCGAGTGGGAGCAACTCCACGCGACGCACGGCGATGACACGGGGGCGCTCTATGCGGCGATCAAGGACACGAAGGACGCTTTCCGGCGACGGGCATTTCGCTCGGCGCTCATCGCGGAATGGGCGGTGCGCGACCCGCAGGCGGCGCTGGCGTATATTTTGGAAAAGGATTCCGGCAATGCCCGGCAGCTTGCTCGGGAGTGGCTGCGGCGCGATCCGCAGGCTGCTGTGACCGGTCTGCTCGCGGGCGGCGAAAAGTCCCGGAAGCAACTGCGCGGACTGCTCGACGATATCGCGAAACTCGCGCCTTCCCGCCTGAACGAAGTGCTCGGCGTGCTCGGGGCTGCGGAAGGCAGGTGGGACACGAGCGTGAGCAATGCCTTCGCAATATTCGCAAAAGACGATACGAATGCCGCACGCATTGCTGCAGAAGCGACGACCGGCGACAACCGGGCACAGGCGCTCGCCGGCGTTGCCCGGGCATGCGGGCGAAAAGACGGAGCGGCGGCGCTGGCGTGGGCGCAATCGATGCCCGCAGGCGATGCGCGCGATCAGGCGCTTAAGGCCGTTCTGCAAGGCTGGGCAATGACCGATCCCGTCGCTGCACTCTCAAAGCTCGATCTTGTCCCGCCCGGTGGCGACGAAATGTATCACGCAAGTGACACGGGCGCCCAGGTGCTCCGACAGGCGGCCATCAAGGATTGGGATGCGACCATGGCGTGGCTTCGCGACAATCCGGGAAAGCTCGGGCCGTCGAGCCTCAACGGACTTCAAGATGCACTCGGCAAGCGCCTCGGGAAAGACACCGCAGCCACGATGAAGTTGCTCACGTCGGGCAATATTCCAGGCTTCGAGAATGTCTTCGGAAATTCCGTGCTCAACGACGGCTACGCCCATCGCGACGCAATCTGGAGCTGGCTCGACAGTCAGCCGTCCAGCGACCAAACGATCCGGCTTCGCGGATCGCTTCTCAACGCAATGGGATACAAAGATCCCGAGAACGCGCTCACATTCCTCGACAAAATCCCCGACACACCGGCGAACGCATCGCTTTTCCAAATGGGCATATCGAGCCTCTTCAACGGCGGCAGTCGGATGGACCTCTTCGAAGGACTCTACGAAAAGGCACCCGAGAAATTCCGCGCACGGATGCTTGAAGCCGGCTTTCAGAATGGCGGGAAATTCATGGCCAGCGACCCTACGCGCTGGGTCGCGCGGCTGAACGAACTTCCCGCCGACCGCCGCATGTACGGAGCCTCCATCCTCGCAGCCGCTTGGGCCACGACAGACCCCGCAGCAGCGATCAAATGGGCCTCTGTTCTTCCAGAAGATGGCGGGAGGGAAAGCGCCATACAAAGTATCGCAAGCACTTGGGCCTACGCCGACCCGCACAATGCCGCACAATGGGTGAACACGCTCCCTCAAGGCGCGACTCGCGACTCCGCTTCGCAAAGCATCGTCGCGGTGTTTGCCAGAACCGAGCCGCAGGCCGCGTGGGATTGGGCGCTCAGCATCAAGTCGGAGCAAACGCGCTTTGGTTCAATACAACTTGCCTACATCGGGATGAAGATAAAGGACGCAGCGACCGCAGCGCAACTGCTGGACAGCGTCAACCTTCCACCGGAACGCGTGAAGGCGATCCGCGATTCGTATCAGCCCGGAATGGAAAACCAAATCTTCCCCCCACGATGAACCGCAGCACACTCACCACAGCCATCGCCGCCGCAGTCGCACTCGTCGCAGGCTTTGCCGCGGGCAATCTCCGCACAACGACCGACAGCGCCACCCCAACTCCCCCGGAGAAAAACGTCGCGCCTCCCGCAGAACAACCGGACATCAACGCACCGCTCGCCGCTGCTTTAAAAACCGAGACCGGCGCAAAACGATGGCTGCTCCTTGTAGCCGCTGCCGAGAAAGCAACGGCCAAAGACATGCCTGGAATCATCCGTGCCGCCGGTGGCGACGATGCGGCCACGCGGATGCTCGCAGCTCGATGGGCGGAGCTCGATCCGAAGCACATGTTTGCCACTCTTTACGCGGAGTTCCTCCTGCCGGATGAATCACCTGTGGCGCTGCCAAATCGATACACGCTGACCGATGCGCTCTTCACCGAGTGGGCGAAAGCAGACCCCGGCGCAGCGATCAAAGCCCTCACCGATGTGCCCGACTTTTCCGGACTCAGCAACATGCGGCACAGCGTCGCCAGTCAACTCATGAAGAGCGATGTCGAGCAAGGGCTTCGGGCGATGAGCGAGTGGAAAATCGACAACTATCTCCCCGACATGAAAAGCGTCGCTGCGTGGGCTGCAAAAGACCCGCTTCATGCCGCAACCGTCGCCGCGAAATACAGTCGTGGATACGCCGGAAAAGAAGTGCTCAAACACATCGGCAAAGCGTGGGCGACTTCCGACCCAGAGGGCGGAATGCGTTTCGCCGCGACACTCCCAGGCGAATCGCGCGAGGCGCTGGGCGGGGAGATCCTCGACGGCTGGGCGGGCAGGGACAGCGCCGCCGCCGCACGCTTTATCGCCGAACAGAAAGACGTCGGATTTCGCAACGCGCTCAGCCAAAGCCTTGTCCGCTCATGGGCGAAGAGAGACCCCGCCGCCGCGCTCGCGTGGAGCGATGCAAACCTCACCGGCAACGCGCGCAACGAAGCCATCGGCGACATCGTGAAATCCGCCGCCGAAAAGAGCCTCACCACTGCCAGCGAAATCGTCGCAGGAATGGAAGCCGGCGCCGCACAGAATCGCGCCGCGGCGTCACTTTTCGAGACGTGGTTTAAGAAAGGGAAAGACCAGCGCGAGGCAGCGTTCGAGTGGCTCGAATCGCTCCCGGACGATGAAAGCCGCGCGATTGCCATGGAGCGTATCCAATGGAACTGGATGTGGGAAGATCCGGAAGGCGTACGCGATTTCATCGCTGGCCCTCACGGCAAGCTCGCAACCGGTCAAATCGTCCAGCGAGTCGCCGGAACTCTGGCAGCCAAGAACCCGGAAGCCGCCATGGAGTGGGCGGGCAAACTCTCCGCAGACCGGGTCGCCGAAGCGCGCGCCAGCGTCCTTCAAGGCTGGATGCAGATTCGCCCGGAAGGTGCCGCAAACTATGCTCGCAATCTCCCGGCCGGCCCGGAACGCGAGAGCGCGCTGAACTCCATCACCGGGCAACTCATCTATCAAGCCCCGGAACGTGCCGCCGCGTGGCTGCGCTCGCTCCCCGATGCAGAGCAGAAAGCGCAGATGGATAGATTCGTCACCGCAATGCCCGCGGAAATGAAGACGCGGATTGAAACAGCGATGAAGCAGCCGGCGAAGTGAGTTGCGCCGATCCAGCGGTGGTGCCATCACGGTGCGCTTTGCATAATAAAGATAGTCGCTAAGACGTTACACTTCGCCACTATACGTGAGGAATGACCAGCGGCAGAATTCGGAGGGATTATTCCTTCCTTACTCCACTACAGAACCGATGAAAACGATCCTTCACTTATTAGCCGCCGCATCCACGTTTGCACTGAGCGCGGCCGCTCAGGGCCCGAGCGTTTTGCGACATTCCATCGCGCCGCCGCCGGATGTGCAGGCTTACGAAAACTTCGGCTACAGCGTCGCGACGAGCGGCGGTTTTACGGCGGTCGGCGCGCCATTTCACTCGGGGCCGGGTGAGGATATCGGTTTGGTAAAAGTGTTCAATTCAGCGACGGGTGCTCTGCTTCATGTGCTGCCGAATCCGGACCCGCATGAGGATGCGCAATTCGGGATAGCGCTCGCGATGTCCGGCTCGCGGCTGGCGGTTTCGGGCGACGGGGTCGTGTATGTTTACAACCTCGCGAGCGCGACGCCGACCGTGGCGGTAGCCGAGTTGCCCGATCCGAATACGGGCGCGCAAAATTTCGGGATTGCGGTGGCGATGGATGGGACTCGAGTGGCGGTGTCGGCTCCTTATGGGAATCCCTCGCTGCCGACGCCTTACCCTGCCGCTGTGTATATTTTTGATATCGCGAGTGCGACGCCTCAGATTCCGGTGGCGACGATTTCGGATTCCGGCGGAAATTGGATCGACGGATTTGGCCGGACGTTGGGCATCTCGGGGAGTCGCGTGGTCGTCGGGATTCCCGGCTACGACACGGCGCTTGAGGATGTGGGGAGAGCGAAGGTCTTCGATTATTTAAGTGCGCTGCCCGGGCCGATCGCAACGATTGATGCACCAAATCCGACGGCGGGAATGAGCTTCGGTTTTGCGGTGGCGATTTCGGGAAGTCGAGTGGTGGTGTCGGCTCCGCGGGATGACACGGGCGCAGTCGATGCCGGCACTGCGTGGGTTTACAATCTCGCGGGCGGCACGCCGACGGTGCCGGTGCTCACGCTTCAAAAACCGGTCCCCACTGCCAACGAGGGATTTGGTGCGGCGGTGGCGCTGTCGGGATCGCGAGTCGTCGTCGGGTCAGTGCGGGACTACCTGGCGGTTGGGAGTGATCCGCAGCCTACGCATGTGTTTGATTTGAACAGCGCCACGCCGCTGGTGCCGATCGCGACACTGGAAAATCCGACGCCGGAAGCGCAGGATCAATTCGGCTACGCGGTGGCGATTTCGGGGACGCGGGTTGTGGTGGGTTCACCGCAAGACACCTTCGGCTTGGCAAAATCCGGCCGGGCGTATCTCTACAACCTTCCGGGCACGACGCCGGTCGCGCTCGATGGCGCGGTGGAGGAAAACAGCGAGCACTTCGGCTCTGCTGTTGCGTTTTCCGGGACTCTGCTGGCAGTGGGAAGTCCGTTTGATGACGCGGGCGCGGCGGACTGCGGGAGCGTGGCAATCTACGATCTCGCCAGCGCGACTCCGTTGGTTCCCGTGCGAGTCATCGCCGATCCGCGGGAGCGGGCAGGCGATCATTTCGGGACGTCGCTGGCGATCTCCGGAAATCTGCTCGTGGTCGGAGCGCCGGGCGATGACCTTTCTGCGGAGGACGCCGGTGTTGTCTATGTCATGCAAATCACGGACGGCGGGATGATTGCCATTTACAGAAACCCGACGGCTTCTGCGCACCAGTATCTCGGGCAGTCTGTGGCGATCGATGGCAGCCGCATCGTGGCGGGAATGCCTGGGCTTTCTGCTGCCGGTGCGGGTTCGGCGGGAGGCGCGCTGGTTTTTGATACTGCCATTTCGTCGGTCACGCCGTCCGCAGTGCTCAACAATCCCGAGCCAGCAGAGGACGACGTTTTTGGGCATGCAGTGGCAATTTCCGGCGGGCGGGTGCTGATCGGCACGATGCAAGACACGGTCGGCGGCATCGCCGGGCGAGGCCGCGTCTTCGTTTATAATGTGGACGGTCCCACGCCCACGACGCCTGCACTGAGCCTGGTCGGGCCGATGTCTGTGGTGACGTTTGGAAATGCGCTGGCTGTCTCCGGCTCGCGTGCGGTGGTGGGCGCGGTGAATAGCGGCGCTGCATTTGTCTTCGACCTCGACGGAGCCACACCGACGGTCCCTGTGGCGTCGCTGGCGAATACCCAAGATCCGAATTCCGGCAGCTTTGGCTACACGGTTTCCATATCCGGCACACGCGTCGCGGTCGGCGAGCACAATCACGCGCAGACAGGCGCAGTCCACATTTTCGACATGGCAAGCACGACACCCAATACGTCCGTGCAAGTCATTCACAATCCTTCGGCGACGCTTTACGATTCGTTCGGATTCGCCGTCGCGATAGACGGTGCGAAGGTGGCGGCGGGCGCTCCGTATTCGGGACTGACGGGCGAGCAGCGGGGCTACGCCTACGTCTTCGGCACCGGAAGCGCAAACACCGCGCCGAGCGTCACGCTCACCGGCAACATTCCGCTCACCTTTGAAGCAGCGGCAACCTACACGGACCCCGGCGCGACGGCGGGCGATGCGGAGGACGGCGCGCTCACGCCCGTCATCACGAGCAACACCGTCATCGCAAATGTCCCCGGCACTTACGCGGTGACGTGGACTGCGACCGACAGCGGCGGGCTCACGAGCAGCGCGACGCGCACGGTGAATGTGGTGGACACGACGCCGCCGAGTATTGATGGCGATGCCTTTTTCCCGACGACGATCGCGGTCAGTTCGCTGCTGCCAGATTATCGCGGACAGGAACGCGCTCACGATGCCGTGGGCGTGGTGAGCACTACGCAGTCGCCCGCATCGGGGGCGTATATCGGACGCGGTGGTCTCTTCGTGACCATCACCGTCGCCGATGCTGCGGGGAATACGAATAGCGTGACGTTTAGCGTCATCGCCGAAGGGGTCGGGCGCAATGTGCTCGTTGCGAGCGGCGGTGAAGTGCCGAATGATGGCAACGATCCGCGAATCCCCGCAGGCGCTGTGTGGGCAGGCTTTGGCTCGCCGGTGATCAATGGAGGCGGCTACGTCGCCTTTCTCGGAAAATGGACTTCGCCGGGTGGAAAAGGCGCGGGCATTTTCAGCGACGACACGGAGGGCACACCGAGGCTGGAAGTGAAAGTGGGCGATCCCGTGCCGGACGTGCCGGGCGCGGTTTGGAGAACGCTGAGTGACCCCGTCTATGCGTATCCCGGTAACGTTGCGTGGATCGGCAAGATCAGCGGACCCGGCATCACGTCGGCGAATGATACCGTGGTCGGCACCACGGTCTGGAGCCTCGGCACGCTGCTGCGCGAAGGGCAGTCGCTCCCGGTCGTCGGCGGTGCGCGGATCAAGAGTGTTCGGAACATCGCAATCAACGGCGCCTTCGGATACGTGAAGGTGTTCATGGATGTCGCGCTGAATGCCGGCTCCGGCGCACCTGCGACGACGACTGCGAATGATCGCGCCGTGCTGATATGGACGCACGAAGACGGATTCGCCGTCGTTTTCCGCGAAGGCGACCGCATCGGAGAAGGCACTGAAACAATAAGGAGCTACGTCTGTCTCGACTCGATTCCCAGGAGTCCCGGCCACGGACGCGGCATCGCGAATTACGGAGCAGTTTCCCGCTGGACGACGAGCAGCGGCCGGCAAATTGCCGTCGGCCCGGACGGACGCTTCATCGCCGAGACCGATGGGAGCCTCTTCAATACAATGCCCGGTGCGGTGTGGTCCAAAGTGGGCATCCCATCCCTCGAGCTGAATACCGCCGCGCTCGGCGCGCTCAAAGGCACGCTCAAAACCGGGCTCGCTGGAGTGAGAGCAGAAAATGCGACAGGCATCTTTTTCGTGGACGACGCCGGCGGGCTTCCCATCGCCCGCACGAGCCAGGCTGCACCGGGAATCGGCGGCGCAACATTCTCCAGCTTTCTCGACCCGGTGGGCGGTGGCGGATTCGGAGATGGAAAAGCGGCCTTCATCGCCACCGTGCGCGGCAGCGGAGTGACCAGTGCGGACAACACCGGCATTTGGCTCGGAGGGCGCACCCCGCTCCGCCTCATCGCCCGCGAAGGCGCGCAACCTCCCGGCGCACCTGCGGGCGCAAAATGGAAAGCCTTCACCAGTCTCGCGATGCCCCGAAGTATCGGCCCGATTTTCACCGCGACCCTGCAACAGGGAGTGGGCGGAATCTCCAGCGCCGACGACACCGCGCTCTACGGTGTCGGCAGCGACGCGACCCTCTTCGAACTCCTGCGCGAAGGCCAAACGCTCGACGGCAAAGTGGTGCAACGTTTCACCGTGCTCGCCGCAACCCTCGGCAGCCAGGGCACCACGCGCCATTTCACGTCGGACGGGCGAATCATCGCGCGCGTAGAATTCACCGACCACAGCAGCGCTCTCGTGGCGCTCTTCGTTCCATAGCCCGCCGCACTTTCCGCGCTCCCTGTCGGTTTCTCTCCCGACAACGCCGCGCTCGACGGCGGGCGGGAATGTTGATTACCTCCGCGTCCTTCCGTGCCGCAGGTGGCGCGGGCCAACTCTTCCTTACTATGAAACGAACATCACTCTCACTACTCACCGCACTCACTCTCGCCGCAATCAGCGGACCAGTTCTGGCTCAGGACTTCTTGCACTTCGACGGTAAATCGGGGCCGGGAAAGGGCAAGCGCGTGGTGCTTCTCGCGGGCGATGAGGAGTATCGCAGCGAGGAATCCATGCCGATGCTGGGGAAAATCCTCAGCCAGCGCCACGGCTTCAATTGCGACGTTCTTTTTTCCGCAAATGCCGATGGGACGATCCAGCCCGGCGGCGCAGAACTGCTCACCAATCCGCAGTCGCTCGACTCGGCAGACGCTATTGTGATGTCGCTGCGCTTCCGCAAGTGGAACGATGAAACGCTCGGCAAATTCGAGGCAGCCGTGAATCGCGGCGTGCCGATTGTAGCGCTCCGCACATCCACGCATCTTTTCAACGGCATCCCTGCCGACAGCAAATACGCGAAGTGGAACTGGAAATCCAAGGACTGGCCCGGCGGCTTCGGCAGGCAGGTGCTGGGCGAGACTTGGGTGGCGCATCACGGTGCGCATAAAAAGGAAGGCTGCCTCGGCATTATCGAGGAGGCGCAAAAGTCGCATCCCACCTTGCGCGGCGTGGTGAATGTGTTCGCCGACTCGGATGTTTATACCGCGAATCCGATGCCTGATTCCGTCGTGCTCATGCGCGGTGCGGTGACGGAGACGCTCGACCCGGCATCGAAGCCCGTGGCTGGCAAAAACAACGACCCCATGCAGCCAATCGTCTGGACGCGCGTTTATAAAAACGACGCAGGCAAGACGAACAACATCTTCACCACCACGATGGGCGCGGCTTCGGATCTCGCAAACGAAGACCTCCGCCGCCTCGTGGTGAACGGCGTCTTCTGGGGTCTCGGCATGGAAGTGCCCGCAAAGGCTGACGTGACTTTCGTGGACCCTTGGTCGCCGACATTCTACGGCTTCGGAACTCATCGCAAGGAACTCAAAGTCGCCGACCACGGTCTCGGCAAAGCCCTCGCGCCAGCGCCCGAAGGCGACAAAAAAAGTAAGTGATTCAGCTCCGTCAAAAGCGCCGGAAACAATAAAGTCCGGGCGAACTCACGCGCCCACCGAGCAGCCGCAGCCTGCTAGCTCCAAGCGCGATCAGATATTCGGGCTACGCGGAAATCGCCGCCGTCCTCAGCTACGTCCACCAAAGTTTCGGCAACAACGGTAACTTCATCACTCCCGAGCAAGTTGCCAAAATCCGCG
>JANMGP010000029.1:0-6220 GCA_031374705.1 Verrucomicrobiaceae bacterium
GATCGATTGGTTGGCCGGTATGGCGTCGAATGGCAGAACGATTGCGCCGACTTTCATCTTCACGATTTGCTGCGCGGTGAACGCGTGAGTGACGTTTTCGCCTGCCGCAGTCGCAGTGCCGACGATCGAGATGCTGGCGATGCGCGAGATGATTGCGGCATTGTCCGGGCCGGAGGCTTTGATGTTGAGAGGATCGCCAAAGCCGACGTTGCCGCCTTTCGCGACTCCGGCGACGAGGTCCGATGCGGTCCAGTTGCCGCCGACCGTGACTATGCCGATTTGGGCATCCGGATTCACATCAGCTCCGGCGGTAGAGTAGCCGGCGAGGAATTGCGAGGAAGTGACGTTTCCTTTCACTGAAATCCTGCCCATCGCGACGTCCGCTTTCGCAGCCTGAATCGCCATTCCGCGGGCTATGATCGTGCTCGAAGCGAGATCGCCACCGACTGAGAGCGAGGCCAGGTCATCGCCGACGAGGACACTCGCGCCATTGACGCCGCCACCGATGGACAGCGCGGCGAGTTTCCCGCCCGCGAGAATCGTGGCGGAACCGACACCGGGCGTGATCTCCGCTTTTGAAAGACTTCCGGAGATCGCGATGGAGCCGACGTTTCCTGTTCCGAAAATGCCGCGACCGGTCTGAATGCTGCCGCTGCCGCTGCCGCTGCCGCCAGTCATTGCCGCCATGATGATTTTGGCGATTCCGCCATCGGTCGCGATCCGTCCGGATTGGATTCCGCCGCCGCCGGTAAAGTTGCCGACGATTCGCAGGGAGCCGATTTCTCCCGGGACTTCACCGAGCACGGCATCTGTGCGTTCGGTGGCGAAAATGCCTCCGCTCCGATCACCGGCACCTCCCGCGAGCGAGCCTGTGATTGTGATGGCGCTGATCCGGCCCTGCGCTGAAACAGTGCCGCTTTGCAGGCCCTCGCCGCCTTTCAAGATATCCGTAGGGGTGGACGTTGAAACTCCGATTTTAACGGTCTTGATGTCCCCGCCGCTCGCGATGCTGCCCGAGTTGGCACCTGCGCCGCCCTCGATGCTTCCGCCAACTGCGATGCTGGCGAGCGATCCGCTTTGCAGTGAGTCGAGGCCTGTGCGGACGGCACCGCTTTGCTGCCCGCTGCTGCCGAGGATTTTTCCGCCGATCACGATATTCTTCGCGGCACCTTGCGCGATGACCATGCCGGAGCCGTCCCCACCTCCGCCGGAGAGGTCGCCGGAGATATTCAGCGTTCCGATGGTGCGCCCGCTCTGGATGAAAGCCGTGCCGTTTCCAGCGCCTCCGAGGATTCCTCCTTTGATCAAAACACTTGGCAGACCGTTTGCGATGATTCCTGCGGAGTTCGCGCCCGATGCGGCGATGGTGCCGTCGATGTTTCCGGTCACGACGACTTTCGAGATTGCCCCGAGCGCGCGGACAACCGCGCTGTCGAGTCCAGTGCCCGCCTTGATTTCGCCGCCGATGCTCAGCGAGCTAAAGTTTCCAAGCGAGTGGACGCCGCCGGAGTCCGCGCCAGCGCCGCCGATGAGATCATCGCCGATGGTCAGCGATCCGATTCCACGCCCGGCGGAGATGGTGCCGCTCCGAACCCCTGCGCCGCCCGCGATATCGCCGGAGATGGTGAGCGACGAGATCTCGCCGCCTGCACGGAGCCGTCCGGAGTTCACGCCGCCACCGCCGATGATTCCCTCCGCGGCATCGGTCCCGATTTTCGCGCTCGTGATGTCGCGATCGCAGTCGATGACGCCGGTTTCGTCGCTCGCTGCTTCAGCGACTGTGCGGCCGATGAGCGAGCCGCCTATCACCACCGAACCGAGCTTCGCGAGTGTGGTGAGTTGGTTCTGCGTGTTCCGTCCGTCCGCGATTCGGATGCGTGCGTCCTTGATGTCATCGAGCACCACGAGTTTGCCGAACTCACCAGTGACCGTGCTCACCAGGTCGGGTGCGGGGTTTTCCGCCGTGGGAGTCGGCACCGGGATTTGTGTGCCGATGCCGCGCGCGCCGATCGATTTTACGGTGAGGCTTGCGATTCCGATTTTCAGTCCGGAGCCGCCGGCATCGATCTGGCCGATGTCGCCATCGATGCTGATTTTTCCAAGTGAAACGCCGTTCGCTTTGATCGCGCCGATATCCACAAATCCATCGCCCGTTCCCGCCTGCGTGGAGGTAATCGTCATCCCGACGCCATTCACTGTGCTGCCCTTGTTGGCGATGATCGGGAACTTTGTGAAATCGATCCGTTGCAAAACCTGCCCGGGGCTTTCTTCTCCGACGACTCCCGAGCTGAATTTGAAGATCGTGTTTGCGAGGGGATTGAGAGTCGCCACATCGCCGGTAAAGACGTCGAAGCTAAACTTCACGGTCACCGCGTCACCATCGCCGTCCGTGTACGAAATCGTGCGGGCGTCCAGAAGACTGGCCGGCGCGATGCGATGTTCGAGAGGCTCGATAAAAGTCGGAGGACGGCTCATGGGGCGGGATCGTCGTCGATGTTTTTGACCGTCACTTCTCCAGGGACGAGTCCGTTGTAGAGTGTGTCCGTGCTTGTGCCCGCCTTGATGAGAATGCGGTAGGTTTTGTCGCCGTCGTCGGCTGTGTCATTCACTCCCGTGACTGTGACTGTCTGCGGAATATTCCAGTTCGCCGGGGTGAAGACAAGCTGCGCAGGTGCGACGGTGCCTTCTGTAACCAGCGTGCTTTCGAGCGGGAATGTAACCTTCGGCGTCAGTTGCACTTTTCCGCCGGTTCCTGTCGTAGTCACGTTTAGCGGGACGGTGAATGTGTCTGCGTCCACCACGGTCGCGGTGTAAGTGCCGTTGATTTCCGGAGTCGATCCGGTGACGCCGCTGATGAGGACTTCCTGCCCGGATGTCAGCCCGTGCGGCGTGGCGGTATTGAGCGTCACCGGGCTTCCTGCCGTGATGCTGGAAATATCGGTCATCGGTGTGGATGGCGGGGTGTCGAGCATGACGGTGAATGTCGCCGTGCCGCCGGCTTCGGTGGTTTGCAGATTCTGCGCGGCGGTGATGATCGCCGTCGGTGCGAGCGGACCCGTCACCACGACCTTGTCGGTGCCGTCCGCATTTGCGATCGGGTCGTTGTAGTCCGCCTCCGCGAGCAGGAATTTCCTCCCTGCGCTCTCGCCCTTTGGCATCGTGATGGTGAATTGTCCGCTGCCGCCCGCTCCAGCCGGGAAGCTGATGATATTCAACTCGCTGCTGCCATTGACCGGCACTCGCGTGTCCTTGTTTGGACCGGTCTTGACGAGTATGCGGTCACTGGAGAGCCAGAAGCGCATCTTCGACGGCGGAAGCTGCTTGTTGCCGGTATTGATGATGACAAATGTCCCGGAGTAGGTGACCTGATAGTTGGGGCCCGGTGTTCCCGTGGCGGATTTGTTCGGTCCGGAATTCCAAGCGATGGTCAACTTCGGATGGGGGAACGGCGGAAGGTGGGGAGGTGCCTGGAAACTTGCGTTGATGGTGCTCCACGCGATGGCGTCATTTGCCGCCGGGGCGATGCCTTTGCGGATGTGGACGGCGACCGAGTAGGGCTGGTTGTCGAGATACCCGTGCGTTCCGCGGATGATGAAAAGCCCATCGTTGTCCCGCGAAATGAGGCCGTCGGAGCGACTGCCATCGCCCCATTGGATTCGCGCCGTGTATTCCTGCGGTGCACCGGGTGTGGAGTCCGTGAACGTAGCGATTATCCGGTTTACGACGCGCCCGCTTGTGATGGTGAATTGCTCGCCCGCCGCACGAATCGGGGCCGATGATACCATTGCGCTGCTATGGACGGTCGTTCGTGCGCCCGAATTCCCGAAAAAATCCACGACGACCGGGAAGGTTCCCGGATTTGCGTAGGTATGCCCGCCGGTCGCGAGATAGATATTTCCAAACGCCGAACCCGTATCGCGTGAGACGGTCGCCGCCGTGTTTGGGGTCCCGTCGCCCCAGTTGATGCGCGCGGTGAAGTTCCCCGGCGCACCTGCGGAATCGAGATCGTGGAGTTTCGCGACGACTGTATTTGTGAAGGCGACACCGGGCTGCGTTTCCACGGCGACGGGCTCCGGGCGCGCGGCCATGTCGCCGGCGGAAATATAGGCGTTTGTGTAATCGGAAATCGCGGCAAAGCTTCCCGCGCGAACGACAAATTGCCGCACCGAGAAGCCCATGTTGACCAGCCCCGAATACCCGGCGTTGGGTTGCATTTGCACGACGCGTCCGCTTTGCGTGAGCAGTGTGCCACGGGGCCCGAGGGATGCCGATAGCGGAAGCATCTGGTGCTGGATATCGAGATAGTCGAACTCCAAATCGACGACATCCAGCGCAAAAACCGCGGGCGTGTCCTTCGGGGTCGCCACGGGTGGAACCCTGCGCACAAATGGACCGCTATTCGACTCATCGGCGATTGCTTCCACCATGAACGTCTTCGTAGATTTTTCGCCACCGGGATCGGTCGCCGTGACTGTGATTTGCGACGTGCCGAGCCCTTTCGCGCTGATTGCGAGAACGGCATCGGTGCGATTCGCAAAGACGCCTGCCGTGGTGATTTTGAGATCTTTGACGGGGCGGGCGCTGGATGTTTTTGTCGTCTTCAATTTCGGCAAAACGTCCCATCCGCGCAGCATTTGGCCGAAGACGTTGTGCTTGAAATCGAGATGCCGCGGCTGTCCGTCGGTGATGAAAAACTGGCTGCCGTTTGTATCGAGGTAATCGGGGACGATGAGCGTGCCGTTTGCGCCGAGCGAGTAGCCGGTCGTCGTGCCTGCGTTGGCCATCGCGAGCTGGCCGCGTCCTGTAAAAATGGCCGCCGGGTGAAATTCGTTTTGAAACTTCCACGCAGTCTGCGGGTCGTTCGCGGTCATTCCAGGCCCGCCGCCACCGGTGCCGAGCGGATCGCCGCCTTGGAAAATAAAGCCCGTCGTTCCCTGGCCGCCGCCGAGGTCGGTGATTCGGTGAAAGAGTACGTTGTTATAGAATCCCGCCTGGGCGAGACCCGAAACGTAGCCCGTGGTGATGGGCAGCCAGTCGCGAAAAAGCATGAATTCCATCGTGCCCGAGAACGGCGGATCCTCGGCCCCGCCGTCGGCGTGGACGACATTCATCCGAAGCGTGGGGTTTCCAGTTTTTGCCCGGACGATGATCTTTGCGTTGGAACTCGTGACTTTATAAGAAAGCACGTCGCCGTCTTCATCCGACGCCGCGATTGGGAAGAGCAGCGTTTTCCCCACCGGAACCCTCGGCGTAACCCTCGCTGGTTCGCCGTTTGCGGCGAGCGGTTCCTCCATGACGGGGACCGCTGCGTGAATCGCTAGCGGTAAGGAAAATGCAAGCAGCGCGTTGAGTTTCATTCGATGAAAGGCCGCGCAATATGCCGCGATGCAATTATTTCGCAAGGGCGAGAGTGCGATTCCGTGTGATTTGTCACTGGCAATATGGGCGGAGACTTGGTAATAATGACTACTCAAATCATGGGCGGCCACTGGACCACTCAAATCCCCATCATCATCCGAATCCCCCGAAAAATGCAGATCAGCATGGTAAAAATACACCTGGAATCCACCCTGAAACGCCATAAAGGAGAGCATTATGGATAAATACATCGCTCATAGTGTATTGGCTGCAGTTGTTACTGGTTTCTGGAATAAGCGTGATTGGCAGGCATGGGCTGATCGCCTTATCATCCTCTTGAATAAACCAGGGGTGTGGTTGCTGAACCTTTCAACGGCTTCGGACAAAGAGGACGTTTGTGCGGCGTTGATGGATCAACTTCGAGTAGAAGAGCTGAAGAAGGGAGGGCGGATATATATTGGTGATACGAGGCTCGGCTTTCAACTGCTTCGTTTTGAAAGGGGGGATTACACATTGGCGGAATTCTTAAACGTGGCGGGCGACGAGGCTGATGGAGGTACGACGACTTTGGGTTGTGAAAAGCTCTACGATTTGTTGAACCGACTTGAGGCTGGTGGCGATGCAACCCAAATTGCTAATGAGGCTAAGGAAATGGTTAGTGAATACGCTCGGAAAGCTATAGGGGAATTGGAATTTATTGAAAAGTATGAGGGTTAATCATAGATGGAATCGGGCGCATCTCCGATAGTTGCAAATGCGTGATTAAAGGGCGCTTTATCACCTTTGCAGCGGAGGGCCTACCGAACGCGTCACAACATGCTTGCCGACGACGCGTTGCGGAAAACGAAAGGCTCTGTGCATT
>JANMGP010000043.1:0-18819 GCA_031374705.1 Verrucomicrobiaceae bacterium
GCCGTGCAGATGGCCGCCGTCATTTTTTTTCTGACCGCTGCATGGCGGCCACTGGTTTTGTTGGTTATTTACGAATCCCGCCAATCACGGTGTGAGTGCGCGGAAGTTCTCGTTTTTATGCTCGGATGGCTGAAATGTCCAGAAAAATAACTAACCAAGTAGAATTAATCACACCCGTATTGGCATCGCTCCAACATAAAGGTTTCCCCTGCCGCCCGGAATGCGCTACTTCGCGGGGCTTTCTTTTTCCTGCAATGCGCATCACCGAAGTCCACGTCCACAAAATCGCCATCGCCGATCCTCCGATTCGGAGCAGCTATGGCCTGCATCAGCCGTATGCGCTGAGGACGGTGCTGGAGCTGCGGAGCGACAGCGGGTTCACGGGCGTGGCGGAGACTTACGGCGGCGAGGCCCCCGCGGCGGCGCTGGAGGATTTGCGGCCGAAGCTGGTGGGCGCGGACCCTTTTAAAATCACGGGCGCTCTCGTGGACATGGTGGAAGGCCGAGGGAGCGGCGACGACCGTTCGCAGACGATGCTCGTGCCGGGGGAGAATCCGCTCGACGCGACGGCGCGCACTTTTGCCGCGGTGGAGACGGCGTGCCTCGACCTCATCGGGAAGGCTGTGGGCCAGCCGGTGTGCGACCTCATCGGCGGTCGGGTGCGCGACGCGGTGCCGTTTAGCGCGTATCCTTTTTACAAACACGCGGGCGGCGGCGGCGAAGGCGACGATTTGCGCGAGGATGAATACGGCGAGGCGCTGACGCCCGAGGGGCTGGTGAAACAGGTCCGGCAGATGGTGGCGACTTACGGGTTTAAGGACATCAAGTTCAAGGCGGGCGTGCTGGAGCCGGACGTGGAAATCGAGACCGTCCGCCACCTCCGCGCGGAGCTAAACATGCCGGTGCGCATGGACCCGAACTGCGCGTGGAGCATCGAGACAAGCATCCGCGTGGGCACGGCGCTCAACGTGGAGCTGTGCCGCGAGACGGGCGGCTATCTGGAGGACCCGACGGCGTCCATCCCCGGCATGGCGAAGGTGCGCCGCGCGCTGATGGAGGCGGGCTTCGATGTGCCGCTGGCGAGCAATGTGGCGGTGACGTGCTTTGCCGATCTTCCGGCGGCTTTCGAGCAGGATGCGGTGCAGATCGTCCTGTGCGATCATCACTACTGGGGCGGTATGCGGCAGGTGCAGCAGCTCGCGAAGATTTGCGCGACGTGGGGCGTGGGACTTTCGATGCACAGCAATTCGCATCTCGGCGTGTCGCTCATGGCCATGGCGCACGTGGCCGCTGCGACCCCGCATCTCAGCTACGCCTGCGACACGCACTATCCATGGAGTCAAGCGAAAGACGAAATCGTGCTCGGCGGACGGGTGCCGATCGTGAATGGAAGCGTGCACATTTCCAACAAGCCGGGACTGGGCGTGGAGCTCGACTATGATCAAGTCGCACGCGGTCGCGAGCGCTATGCGAAGTGCCCTTACCGGAAGCGTGACGATGAAGCGGAGATGCGCAAACACGTGGACCCCAACTGGAGGCGGATGCTGCCGCGATGGTAGGATGAAGACGCTCCTTTTGCTCATGTGCGCGGCGTTGCTCTCCGGCTGCGCGGTGCGGACGTCGGGGATCTCGGCGTCGCTGGAGCGTGAACTGAAGAAGCGCTCGATCACGTCGCAGCAGTTCGGAATTACATTCACGCCGGCGGGTCAGGAGATGGAGCTTTTTTCCGCGGAACTGTCTCGCGAGCCTGTATCCGTGCCGATGACGCGCGGGTTGGTGGGCCTACCCGCAGTGGAGGTCGGGCTGAACGGCTCATCGCCGGTGCGCATGATTCTGGACACCGGCGCGCAGATGAGCGTCGTGGAAGCGAAGCGCGCAGCAGACGGAAAGGCGCACGTCTTCGCCAGCGAGAAGCGCCCATTCCGCGTGGTGGGCGTGGGCGGCGAGGAACTGGCATGGCTGGCCCGGTTCGACCGGGTCCACATTGGACCAATGGCGCTGCGGCGGTTCATTGCGGTGCTGCGGCGCTCGAAATCAAGTGTGCGGTTTGCCGGCATGCACGTCGGCGGACTGGAGGTCAATCTGCTCGGGAGTCCGACGTTCTCGGGTTTTAACTACGTGACGCTCGACTACCCGGATAAGCGCGTCGTGTTTTCCGCGGCGACGGATTTTCAGCCCCGGCACGGCGCACGCGCGGTTCCGCTCCTCGTCAAGGACGGGCTGTTCTACGTGCCGCTCCGGATCGGTAAACACACCATCGCCGCGATGGTGGACACCGGCGCAAAGGATGAGATTTTCCTGAATCGCAAAATCGTAAAAGCGTGGGGCATGGACTCGTATGCGGAATCCGGACGGAACTACCGCGCAGCGGGAATCGGCGGCGAGACGAGCGGCAAGGAATTCAAGCTCCAGCTCGCATTCATTGGCGCAGAGCCCGTCCGCGATGTCGTCGTGGATACCGCCGAGGGACTCTGGACCGCGCGCATCGGCACGGAACTCCTGGAGCGCTGGCGCGTGACGTTTGACTTCCGCCACCGCCTAATGTGGCTGGAGTAGCGCGCAGGATTTGTTGTAATCGCACCAGTCATGCCACTCACACCTGCTCAACTTCGCGCCAAACTCGGCGGCGTCATCGCATTTCCCGTCACTCCATTTGACTCCAGGCTCCGCCTGAATCTCTCCGGCCTGCGCAAGAATCTGCGCAAACTCGTGAAGCACGAAGTCTGCGCCATCGTCGTCGGCGCGGGCACTGGCGAACTGCACTCGCTTTCGTCCGATGAGCATCTCGCGGTGGTCAAAGCCACGCTCGAAGAAGTCGCCGGACGCCGCCCCGTGCTCGCCGGTGTCGGCTTCAGCCCGCAGACCGCGCAGGACATGGCCAGAGCCTGCACCGTTGCCGGTGTGGACGGCATCCTGATTTTCCCGCCGTATTATCCCGGCGACGCAAATGATGACGGGATGTTTGCCTATTACCGCGACACCGCCGCGGCGACAAAACGCGGTGTGATCATCTACAGCCGCGACCACGCCAACTTTTCGCCTGCCGCCGTGGAGCGCCTCGCGAGCATACCGAATCTCGTGGCATTCAAGGACGGGCAGGGCGACATCCGGCGCTTCCAGCAAATCATGAATCGCGTCGGCGACCGCCTGCACTGGATTGGCGGCGCGGGCGACGATTGTGTTCCCGCTTACTACAGCGCCGGAGTCCGCACTTACACGAGCAGCATCGCAAACGTCGCCCCACGCCTCTCGCTGCGCCTCCACGAACTCGCCAGTGCCCGAAGTCCGGAAACCGATGCCGGGCTCGCAAAGCTCATGCGCGAACTCGTCATCCCGCTCTACGCATTCCGCGCGCGGCGGAAAGGCTACGAGGTTTCCGTGATGAAAACGCAGATGGACCTCAGCGGTCAGATCGGCGGCCGGGTCCGCCCGCCGCTCAACGACATCAAACCCGACGAAGAAAAAGAACTCCACTCCATGATGAAGGCGTGGGAACCGTGGCTGTAGAAGATGTTCTGCAATCAACTCAATTCCCGCATGTCCCGCCGCGATTTCCTCGGTCGATTCGGCCTCGGTCTCGGCGGGGTTGCGCTTGCGAGCCTATTGAATGAAAACCTCCGCGGCGATGAAGCGTTCACAGGGATTCTTGCGCAGCCGCATTTCGCCCCGAAGGCGAAACGAATCATTTACCTCTTCATGGCGGGCGGGCCGTCGCAATTCGAGACATTCGACTACAAACCGGTGCTCAACCAGCGCAACGGCGAAGAACTCCCCGAGAGCGTGCGAAACGGACAGCGACTGACTGGAATGACCGGATTTCAAGCAAGGCTGCCGATGGCGGGCTCGGCGTTCAAATTCGCGCAGCATGGAAAATCCGGCGCGTGGGTGAGCGAACTCCTGCCTCACACGGCGAAAATCGCCGACGAACTCTGCATCGTTCGCTCGATGCATACCGAGCACATCAATCACGATCCGGCGATCACATTTTGCCAGACGGGGCACCAGTTGCCCGGCAGACCGAGCATGGGCGCGTGGCTGAGCTACGGCCTCGGAAGCGCAAACAAAAACCTGCCCGCGTTTGTCGTGCTCATCTCGAAGGATCGCATCGACCAGCCGCTCTACTCCCGCCTTTGGGGCAATGGCTTTTTGCCCAGCATCCATCAAGGCGTGCAGTTCCGGAGCGGCGGCGACCCGGTGCTCTTTTTGCAGAACCCGGACGGCATCACCGCCGAATCGCGCCGCAAGATGCTCGACCGCCTCGCAGAGCTCAACGCGCTGCAGTTTACCGACCTCGGCGACCCGGAAATCAATGCACGCACCGCACAATACGAGATGGCTTTTCGTATGCAGACCAGCGTGCCGGAGGTGAGCGATCTCTCGAAGGAACCGGCGTCCACTTTCGAGCTCTACGGCGAGGAAGCGCGGACGCCCGGAACGTTTGCCGCAAACTGCCTCCTCGCGCGCCGACTTGCAGAAAAGGATGTGCGATTTATCCAGCTCTATCATCCTGGCTGGGACCAGCACGGCGGCCTTCCGACGGCGATCGCCCGGCAGTGCAAGGATGTGGACCGTGCAAGCGCCGCACTCATCACAGACTTGAAGCAACGCGGACTCCTCGACGAAACGCTGGTGGTATGGGGCGGCGAATTCGGGCGCACCGCTTACTCGCAAGGCAAACTCACTGCGACCGATTACGGCCGCGACCATCATCCGCGCTGCTTTTCCGTCTGGATGGCAGGCGGAGGAATCAAAGGCGGAATCGTCCACGGCACTACGGATGATTTTGGATACAACATCGTCGCCGAGCCAATGGACGTCCACGATCTCCAGGCGACGCTGCTGCATCAAATGGGCATCGATCACGAGAAGCTGACATTTAAGCATCAGGGCCGGAACTACCGGCTCACCGACGTCCACGGCAAAGTGCGAACCGCCCTCCTCGCTTAGCGAAGCGACCTCCACGGCGGGCAAGCCATGCAAAGCTTCCGACAACCTTTGCGCAGTATGGATTGGCTGATACTGTCATGGTGAACACATGAAAACCATCGCTCTCATCGTCGCATCCGCCCTCGCGTTCATCCCGGCTCAGGCCGCAGTGAAAAAGTCCACGCCACCCTGCTGCCGCGTGGGGCTGAAGCCCGGCAAATACTCGGACAAGTCCATCTACCAACTCGGCGGCACATGGACATCGGACCTCGGCACCACCGCGAAGCTGGACGTTTCACGCGGACATCCCGTCGTCATGGCGATGTTCTTTTCGAACTGCCAGCACTCATGCACCACCATCATCGCCGACATGAAGGCTATCGAAAAGAAGCTTCCAAGGTCCGCGCGCAACCAGACCGACTTTCTGCTGATCAGCATCGACCCGGCTCGGGACACCGTTGAAGTTTTGAATGCGTTCCGTGAGAAGAACAAACTCGGCAAGGACCACTGGCTGCTCCTACGCGGAAAAGCGGAGGACATCAGCAAAGCCGCGGAATTCACGGGCTTTAAGTATTCCGCCGGCTCGGAGACGCAATATGCCCATTCACTGCTGATCACCGTTTTGAACAAAAAGGGTGAAGTCGTGTATCAGCAATCCGGACTCGGCGTCGATCCCACACCGGCGGCAAAGGCTGTCGCGGACGAGGCTGCAAAGTAGAAAGCAGTATTCGGTAGGTGAGTAGTCAGATCACGCCGAGGCGCTGAGTACTGAATACTGACCCACTGACCTACTCGACCAAGGGCGCTCGCCCGACCAAGCACTCCCCGCCGACTACCGGCGCATGACCGACTCGTCGAAGTTGAGCAACGCGTTCGCGAGCACCGTCGCTGCCGCGAGGTCGGTGACATCCAATTGCTGCGCTGCTTTTGATTCGCCAAAAGCCAGCAGCTTTCTGGCAGCGCCGATGTCCGCGATGAATATCGCGCGCTGTTCGTTGTAGAGTGTTTTCAATACAGGAAGCTCTCTCGATGTCGCTGCACGGTTCGTCACGAGTCGGAATGCGAATGCGATCTGTTCATCCAGTGTCTTCCCTCCTTCCAGCAAAGCGCGTTGCCCGATGAACCGCGCTGCTTCGACGATTTGCACATCGTTGAGCAACGCGAGTGCTTGCAGTGGAGTGGACGTGCTTTGGCGCTTTACCGTGCAGTAACTCCGATCAGCCGCGTCGAACGTCACCATCGCAGGCGGCGGGACCGTCCGTTTCCAGAATGTGTAGAGCGAGCGTCGATGCAGACTTTCACCCTTGCTTTGATTGTAGGCCGGCTTGCCCATCGCGATCTCTTCCCACAACCCCGGCGGTTGATAAGGCCGCACGCTCGGCCCTCCGACTTTCTCCACGAGCAAACCAGCCGTTGCGAGAGCGCCATCGCGGATCATTTCCGCGCTGAGCCTCCTCGCGGGCATGCGGGACAGGAAATGGTTATCGGGATCCATGGCAACCGGCTGCATGGACGCGCGCTGATACATCGCGGAAGTCGCGATCTGTTTCATCAGCCGCTTCACGTCCCAACCGTGCTCGATGAAATCACGCGCCAGCCAGTCCAGCAGTTCCGGATGTGTGGGCTGCGCACCCTGAGTGCCGAAGTTGTCCGACGACGCAACAAGGCCACGACCGAGCATCATCTGCCAGAAACGGTTTACCGTCACTCTCGCCATCAGCGGGTGCTCCGGATTCAGCAACCACTGCGCGAGCCCGAGCCGGTTGCGCGGGGCATCCTTCGGGAACGGCGGAAGAGCGGTCGGTGTGTCCGCGAAAACCTCCGCCCCGTGCTGATCATATGCACCACGCGTAAGGATGTATGCCTTCTTGGGCGTCGCCGTTTCCCGCATCGCCATGGCTTCCGCAATGGGATTGATGAACTTCCGCTCTTCGTCCCGTGCGACCTTCAGCTCCGCGCGGGCTTCAGCGGAGGGGACATGCGCCGTCGCTATGTAATACTCCAGCAATGCCGCGCGCTGTGCGGGATTTAATTCCGGTATGGACTGGACGGCTTTTGTAAAATCCTCGCGTCCCGCAATCGCAGCGATCTCGATTGGTGCAAGCTCCCGACCATACACGCGAAAATCGTCCACCTGACCGCCTTTGAATCCTGCATCGCGAAACCGGTAGCCAATAGCGAGTTCGGGTTCCCCTCCACCGTACGTGATGTCTTTCCACAGCCCATCCCGAATCATGTCCATCGGCGCAAGAACGCCGTCCACAAAAATCCGCATTCCTGACGCGCGGCTGGAACCATCATAAGTCACCGCGACGTGCGTCCAGCGTCCCGGCACGAGTGGAACCTGCATGGCGACTTTCACTGAATTTCCGGGCCACATGTGATGCAGACCAAATCCGATACGCCCCTTCTCCAGAAGCAATTCATAGCCGCGACTGCCGGCATCGATCGGTGCCTTGGTCTTGTGGAAAACGACCGCGCGGTCCGTGATTTCCGACATGCGCAACCAGAGCGCAAACGTGAATACGTCGCTCCGCGCAAAGTTACCAAGGTCAGGAAAGTGCACGCCATTTTCCCCATCCAGCGCGAGCGCCTTGCCGGCATGGCCATCGACGAGCGATGGAGCTTCCGAGACCTTCGCCGGCTTGCCGCCCGCAACGGAGTTCGGTGTCGCGCCCTTCTCCAATTCGTCGAACGCGAATACGCCCATCGCCCCGTCGGGACGGAGTTCGTTCGGTCCCTCCGGCAGTTTGTCCGACCATACGATGAAGTCAGTCGCAGCGACTTTGCTGGCCTCGGCAACACCCTTCTCCGCAGCGGCAATCCTCTCGCGCATGACGGCGAGTTTCGCGTCCTGCTCGGGGGTCGAAAGCAGAACCGTCGGCGTCGGCGTCGAGTTCGTGAAATAGGTCGTCTGCCCGCTCTCATCCACGTTTTGAAAGAATGCGAACAAGGAATAAAAATCCCGCTGCGTGAGAGGATCATATTTGTGGTCGTGACAACGCGAACACTCAAGCGTCGCACCAAGGAACGCCGTGCCGAAAGTGTTCACCCGATCCACCACGTAGGCCACGCGATATTCTTCTTCGACGATTCCGCCTTCTTCGTTCTGGCAATGCAGGCGGTTGAACGCTGTCGCGAGCTTCTGCTCCTGCGTGGAAGCCGGGAGAAGATCGCCGGCAAGCTGCCACTTCACGAACTGATCGAAGCTCAGATTGCGATTGAACGCCCCAATGACCCAGTCGCGATATGCCCACATCGGCCGCTCCCGATCCATCTGGTAGCCATGCGTGTCTGCAAATCGCGCAAGGTCCAGCCACTCTGTCGCCATACGTTCGCCGAAGCGCGGAGAGGCGAGCAGGCGCTCCACGACTTTCTCGTAAGCCTGCGGTGACGGGTCGGCGAGAAATGCATCCATCTCCGCCATGCTCGGCGGAAGTCCGGTCAGATCAAACGTCACCCGCCGCACCAACCGTTCCTTCGAAGCAACAGCCGCGTGCGGGATATTCCGGCGGGCCAATTCCGCATCGATCCATCCGTCGATGCTCCCCTCTTTCGCCGCGCGCATCGGCTGATACGCCCAGTGACCGCTCCATTTCGCCCCCTGCTCCACCCATTGCCTGAGCGTCGCGATTTCGGCCGGAGTCAATTGCCTGACTGCCTTCCGCGGCGGCATCACCTCGTCCTCGTCGCCTGACATGATGCGCTCCACCAGTGCGCTCTCCTTCACGTCTCCCGGCTTCACCACTGTCACTCCGTCTTCACTTCGAAAGAGACCCTCCTTTGTATCGAGGCGGAGTTTCGCTTTGCGTTCCTTCGCATCCGGCCCATGGCAATGGAAGCATGCATCGGAGAGGATCGGGAGGACGTCACGATTAAAGTCCACGTCCGCCCCGCTTGCAGCGGTTCCGAAAACGGCGAGCAAAAGCCAAATGCGTTTCATACTGTATCAACCGCGCACAGCCACAGATTCGCACCGAATTGTGCGCGCGCCCTTTCCATCAGGGCTGCTCCGGCGGAGCGCTCCCGCAAGAGCGCGAGCATCGTGCTGCCGCTGCCCGACATCACCGCGCCCGTGACTTCCGGCTGAGCGAGAAGCCAGCGCTTCATCTCGGCGAGCTGGATGTATTTTTGAAAGACCGGCCGCTCTAAATCGTTCACGAGTTCACCCCATCCGAATGATTGCGCACCGTACGAGATACCCTGGATTTCCTGTGAATCACGCCACTGCTTGTACGCCCACGGTGTCGGCACGGGGAAAGGCGGCTTCAACAGCACCAGCGGGAGTTTTTCCGCCAGAGTACACGGCTCGACCCGCTCTCCGCGGCCCCGGCACCACGCGGCGCTTTGGAAAATGAAAAACGGCACATCGCTTCCGATCCCTGCCGCAAGCTCCGCGAGTTCCCGCCGGGAAAGTCGCGTCTCATAGATCCGATCGAGCGCGAGCAGGGTCGTCGCCGCGTCGCTGCTGCCGCCCCCGAGGCCGGCTCCATGGGGAATTTCCTTCCGGAGATGAATATCCACGTTCACGACGATTCCGGTGTGTCGGGAAAATTCCTGCACCGCGCGGACGACGAGATTCTCGGGCCCGGTGGGCAATGACGGGTCGCTGCATGAAAAGCGCAGCCCGCCAGAATTCCCTGGCGTGATTTCCAGCACGTCTCGCAACGAAAGCGGAACCATGAGAGTCTCGATCTCATGAAATCCGTCCTCCCTCCGGCGAACGATTCGGAGGCTGAGGTTGGTCTTGGCTGGCGCTTCGAATTCCACGCTAGAAAGTGTCCGAGCGGAGCGATCGCTTCAGCAATTGCGCGTTTGGTGATGCCCCCGGATGCACGGTTTTCGCGACACTGCCGGCAGCGCCTTCCAGCGCGCGTCCCTCGTTCGCCCAGCGAAAGATGCCGCCTTCCAGCATTTGCACGCGCGTAAAACCAAGCCGCTTCAGGCGTTCTCCGACCTCCGATGACTCGTATCCCACCGCGCAATACAGAACGATCGGACGCCGGAAGTCGGCATCGCGTTTTTCCCCTTCGGTAAAGAGACCCATTTCGTCCGGACTCGCCCCGACGCCAACGCGGCGCGCGCCGGGCAAATGGCTGACTGCGTATTCGGATTCGGTCCGCACATCCAGCAACTGCGGCCCCTGCTTTTCAGCGTTGTCCCTCGCTTCGCGAATCCACCGCTCCAGCATCGTTCCATCGATGTGATCCACCGCGGGAAAGCGCCGCAATAACTCGTCGCGAACCTTTCCCCAACGCCACGGCTCATATGCAGAATAGAGCGCAAAACTGATGGCCACAATCATGACCAATTGAGTGAAACCGAAAGCAGAAAAAACCTTCCCGGCGATACGTTTCATCGTGAACTAAACTCCGAGCGCCTTTCGAATGTCCGGAATCGTCCCCGCGCTCCCGAGCATCTTGTTTTTGTGCGCGATGAACTTCGCGTATTCCTCGATGAATGTCTTGCCGGGCGGACGGAAGTCGAACTCGCCGGGCTTGTCGCGGAAGTATTCGCGGTGCACGCGCGTCCACACTAGACGGCCATCGGTGTCGATGTTCACTTTTGTCACGCCGAGCTTTGCCGCAGGGAGATACTCGTTCTCATCGACGCCGCAAGCACTCGGATCGAGCGTTCCTCCGGCTGCGTTTATCCGGGCGACCTCCTCCTTTGGCACCGATGAAGAACCGTGCATCACGATCGGAGTCGGCGGCATTCCCGCCGCTTTGAGGTTCGCCTCGATGCCCTCGATTACCTCGAAGTGCAGCGACTGATGACCCTTAAACTTATACGCGCCGTGGCTCGTGCCGATTGCGGCTGCAAGCGCGTCGCATCCGGTGCGTTTGATGAATTCCACAGCTTCCTCCGGGTTCGTAAGGCAGGCGTTTCCTTCGTCCACTGCGATGTCTTCCTCCACACCTCCGAGCATCCCGAGCTCGGCTTCCACGCTGATTCCCTTTGCGTGGGCGCGATCCACAACGCGCTTGGTGATCTCCACATTTTTTTCAAAGGGATCATGCGAAGCGTCGATCATCACCGAGCTGTAAAAACCCGAGTCAATGCAGTCGTAGCACGTCTCCTCATCACCGTGGTCGAGATGCACAGCGAAGATTGCATCCGGAAAAATCTCCTCCGCCGAACGGATGATCGCTTCGAGCATTCGCTTGTCCGTGTACTTTCGTGCGCCTTTGGAAATCTGGATGATGAACGGAGCCTGGCTGTCGATACATCCGCGAAAAAGACCCATCGTCTGCTCGGCATTGTTGATGTTGTAAGCCCCCACCGCGAACCTGCCATAGGCCACGCGGAAGAGCTGCGCTGTTGTTACGATCATTTCGAAGCGCATTCAACATACCCCGTCCCGCCCTTCAAGGATCAACTGATCAGGAATTCCGGATCCCCTCGGATGAGTTTGGCGGGCCGCCTCTCAATTCATTGCCCCTCGGTCATTGCGGCATTGAGCGACCATGCGTAGCCACCCACCGAGCTCCGCCTTTCTTATGGTCGATGACCTCCATCCCCGAGACGGTCCCCTCCACCACATCGATCTTCCCGACCAACCCCAGCGTCTCGCCCTCCAATTGCAGACTGCGAAGCCGCGCACCCTCCGGCAGTTCCAGCTCCTTCGGGTCTTCCGGCGACGCCGATGGCTTGTCCACCTGCCGATGGTCTGCCGAGCCCTTCACAATATCCGCGTTCTCCACGAACAAATCCTCCACCCACTGGTAGTAGAAGAGCCGGGCGCAGTAAGCATAGTTCTGCAACCTCCGCACCGGCATCATCGGCAAGTCCGTGGCACAGCCCGTCTCGGCTGTGGGGCCAGTAGGCGTACCGCCTGCTGCTCCTATCGCATCGGGCGGGACGCCCAATGGCACCACCAGCGGGACGCCCGGAGCCCTGGCTATCTGCTATTTGCCATCTGCTATCTGCTATCGCCCCTCCTCCTTCAGGCATTTCAGCAGGTCCAGTCGCAATTCCATCCAGCGCTTTTTGCAATGATTGCAAAAGGTCTTGCGTTTGCCGCGACTCAAACAATTTCCAAGTCATCCGCTCCTTAAGAGTAGGGTCGCCCGACTATCTTGGGCGTCTCCGAAATCCTGGAGCTTCTTTTTGCCCGCATCCTCCACCCTCCCCAGCCTTGCAACGCGTCCGATTCTTTGGCACGCCCATCCCATGCCCGAGCCCTACACGTCTCTAAATCTCACCGACTTCACCCTCGGCGCACTTACCGGCTTCCTCCCGTCGCAAGCGGCGCACGATGCACCATCAGACCTATGAGCACACCGACCATCTTCCTCAGCACCGCATCCGACGACCTCCGCGACTGGCGCGACATTCTCCATAAAGCGTTCGAGCGTGCGGGGTGCAAAGTTTACACACAGGGCCACAGCCTCGGTGCTTCCACGGCTGGTGTTCCCGAGCTTCTCCGCCAGCACCTCGACAAGAGTGATTTCATCATCCACCTCGCTGGCATGGCCTACGGCGCGGAGCCGGAGCAGCCCGCGTTTCCCAGCCATCCCGACTTCAAATGCTCCTACACCCAGTTCGAGTATTACTACGCGCACCAGCGCGGGAAAAACGTGCTCGGCATCGTGTGCGCGGAGGACTTCCCGTATCTCGCATTTACCGAGAAAGCGAAAGACGACGCAGACCGCGAGCGCCGTCGTCTGCTCCAGGTCGCCCATCGCGAACGTCTCTCGACGGGCTGGCTCACCGGCACTCCGCTGGAAGGGATTCCAAAGCGCCCGCTGAGTGAATCCGTCGCCGATGCCGCCAAGCTCCTGCAATTTGTCGCCGCCGCCGTGGGCACCATCCGGGACTGCTCAGAGACGTGCGCGACAGACATTCGGAAGGAACTCACCGAACTCGCCACCAAGCGTCACGAAGAGCTGCTCGACTACATCAAAGACCTTCCCAGCCGGGTGGCCGATGAATTGGAGCGCCGCCAGCTCCTCAAGCCCGCCTTCGAGCGCAAGATCGACATCTCCCGCATCCTCAAATACGCCCCCGCCGAACTCATCGGGCGCGAAGCTGAGACGAAGCTCCTCGACAACGCTTGGAATGCCGTGCGCGGAATCCCGTTCGGAGTCCCGCCTTCAGGCGGAATGGACCGCCTAAAGGCGGAACTCCAAACCCCGCGCCCCCACGTCCTCACCTTCGTCGCCCTCGGCTGTGAAGGAAAAACCTCGCTCATCGCGAAGTGGGCCGCCGACCTCGCGGCGCAGGACTGGCCCGGCTGCGACGCCGTCTTCGCGTGGTCCTTCTACAGCCAGGGCACGCGCGAGCAGACCGCCGTTTCCTCCGACTTGTTTCTCGCCGAGGCCCTCGCCTTCTTCGGCGATGAGGCGATGGCGAAGAGCGCGGCGGGCGCGTTCGACAAAGGCCGGCGGCTGGCCCAGCTCGTCGGCGAGCGGCGCGCGCTGCTCATCCTCGATGGCCTCGAGCCGCTGCAATACGCCCCCACCTCGCCCACGCCCGGCGAACTCAAGGACCAGGGCCTCGCCGCCCTGCTCAAAGGCCTCGCCGCCAACAGCCACGGCCTCTGCGTCGTCACCACCCGCTACGCGCTGCCCGGCTTGCGCGCGTTTCATGGCAAGACGGTGCGCGAGGAAAAGCTCCTGCGTCTCAGCACCGAAGCGGGCGTCGCCCTGCTGCGGTCGTTCGAGGTAAAGGGCACGCCTGCCGAGTTTGCGAAGCTCGTCGAGGATGTGAAAGGCCACGCCCTCACGCTCAATCTCCTCGGCAGTTACTTGCGCGACGCCCACGGCGGCGACATCCGCAAGCGCGACCTCATCCGGCTGGAGGAAGCCGACGCCGAGGAGCAAGGCGGCCACGCCTTCCGCGTCATGGATGCCTACGTAGCTCAACTTTCCAAAGTTGAGTCTCCCGCCAGCGCGCCCCACTCGACTTTGGAAAGTCGAGCTACGACGGGCCAGCGCGCCGTCGCCATCCTGCGGCTCATGGGCCTCTTCGACCGGCCCGCCAGCGCCGACTGCTTGCAGGCGCTATGGAGCGGCGAAGGCATCGCTGGCCTCACCGAGCCGCTCCACGGCATCACCGACGCCCAGCGCAATATGGCGCTCAAGCGATTGGAAGACGCACGGCTGCTCACCGTGAACCGCGACGCCGCGGGCGGGCTCGTCTCGCTCGATGCGCACCCGCTCATCCGCGAGTATTTCGCCGTTCGGAGTTCCGCCTTTAGGCGGTCCCCCGACCCGCGTGAAATGCGGACGCAGCCGCCTAAAGGCGGAACTTCAACGGCGAGCGAGGCGTGGCGCGCCGCGCACCGGCGGCTCTACGAACACCTCTGCGCGACGACGCCGGACCAGCCCGCCGCCACCCTCGAAGACCTCCAACCGCTCTACCAAGCCGTGGCCCACGGCTGCCAGGCGGGCTTGCAGCAGGAGGCGTGTGACAAGGTTTACCGCGACCGCATCTCGCGCGGTGGCGAAGACTACTGCGTCAAGAAACTCGGCGCTCTTGGTTCCGACTTGGGTGCCATCGCCTGCTTCTTCGACACCCCGTGGAGCCGCGTCTCACCCGCGCTCTCAGAACCCGCCCAAGCATGGTTGTTGAATTTAGCCGCCTTCAATCTGCGCGCCTTGGGCCGGCTGACCGAGGCCCTCGAGCCGATGCGTGCGGGACTTGAGATGGGTGTCAAGCAGGAGAACTGGAAAGGAGCCGCCATCCGCGCCAGCAACCTGAGCGAGCTGGAGCTGACGCTGGGCGAGGTGGCCGGGGCGGTGGGGGACGCCGAGCAGTCCGTGACCTACGCCGACCGCAGCGGCGATGCGTTTGGGCGGATGGCGTGGGGAGCGACCCATGCCGACGCCCTGCACCAGGCGGGCCGCCGGGCCGAGGCGGAGGCGCGCTTCCGCGAGGCCGAGCAGATGCAGGCCGAGCGCCAGCCCGCCTACCCGCTGCTGTATTCGCTGAGAGGCTTCCAGTATTGCGACCTGCTCTTGACGGAGGCGGAGCGGGAGGCGTGGCAGCGGTTCGGAGTTCCGCCTTTAGGCGGTCAGGAATCTCGACTTCCCGCAGAACCGCCTAAAGGCGGAACTCCGAACGAACTCCGCGCCGTCTCCGAGCGCGCGGCGCAGACGCTCAAGTGGGTGAACCAAGCTCGCGAAGCCTCCCTCCTCACCATCGCCCTCGACCACCTCACCCTGGGCCGCGCCGCGCTCTACGCGACGGTGCTTTCCTCCGACACCGCCGCCCTTTCTTCCTTCAGCCTTCCGACTTCTCACTTGTCGCAGTCCGTCTCCGGCCTCCGCCGCGCCGGCGTGCAGGACTACCTCGTCCGCGCCCTCCTCACCCGCGCATGGCAGCGGAGTCTCACCGGCATGCGGACCGGCCCCGAGAGCGCGCAGAGCGACCTGGACGAAGCCTGGGAAATCGCCGCCCGCGGGCCGATGCCGCTCTTTCTCGCGGACATCCACCTCACGCGCTGTCGCCTGTTTGGATTGCGGAGAGCGGATTGCGGAGAGCGGAAAGAAGCGTGCGCATATCCGTGGGAGTCGCCTCAACACGACCTCGGCGAGGCGCGGCGCCTGATCTTGAAACACGGCTACCTGCGCCGCCTGCCTGAACTCGAAGACGCCGAAGCCGCCCTCGGTATCGCGCCGCCCGCGCCTCGCAACGATTAGCCCGCCGATGCGTAGCCCGAATTTCTCACACTCTGAGAAGCGCCCCACCACCGCGTATGTAGTTTTCCAGCAGATTCAGATAGGCCCGCAGATTCTTTGCAGGTAGAAATCTGTTGGCCTCCCTGAATCTGCTGGAAAAAGGTGTGAGAAGTGCGGGGTAGAGCGCCGAAGGTGCGAGATGTGATATCCCAGCCCAGGGTGAAGCCCTGGGTAGGAGATAGAAAGAGCGCCAAGCTCTGCAAGGGCGGCACGGAAATTCCCGCCACGGTTTTGTCCCGCCCTTGGAGGGCTGCCTACGGTTTGCGTAGCCAACTCAGGGCTTCACCCTGGGGCTACGTTGGGTATTTGTGCTTGGGTTGTTGAGCGGCACATGCCTCTGAACGATAGGGTTTTACCGGCGTATCACTACTCGATGCCGTCTATCCACTCGAAGGGTGAACCGAAGACGCTTGTGGAGGCTGTTCGGGCGAAGCGGATTGGAATGAAGATGACGCTTCGGCAGTTTGGGAAGATTATCGGGCGGCACTTTTGTGCGGTTTCGGAATGGGAACGCGGGGTGAATCGCCCGAATGCAGAGAGTCGTCAAAAGCTGGTCGATTGGCTGGGATATGACCCAGAGGCGTCAGCTTGAGAACAACTAAAAGCGGGAGCCTCGGTTTTGAGGCTCCCGCTTTTGGAAGTGATTTTCGTTTTCGGGAATGGCTACGAGGTGGCTTCAACTTGGGAGTGAATTTCGGTTTCCCGTGTCGTTTCCATGTCGTGCGGAACTGCTCGGAAAGAGTCGGCAGGTTTCGGAAGTTCATACTTCGATTGGACGGGTGCGCCGAGTTGGAGGACTTGCGATTCGAGTTCGCCGATTCGTCGGCTGTCGGAGATGAGGCGTTCGATGTATGTGCGGCGTTCTTCATCTTTCCGAATGAGTTCGTCGTTGAGCCGGGTGAGAAGCTGCTCTTTCACCCGGTTGGTGATTTCCAAATCCATCACCTTTCGCCGGAGGTCGCGGGTTTCGTCGTCGTCCGGTTCGGAAGGGCGGGTGGTTCTTTCGGAAGCGGCGTTTCCGACGGGCTCGGATTGCTTCGGCAATTCGGGTTCGGGTTGCGGAGCGGGTGGTGGGCGTTTCGCTATCTCCTCTCCGATTGCCAGTGTCACGCTTTGCGGGGTGATAAAGTAGCGGCCTTCGTTTTCGTCGAAGAATGCGTCGAGTCGGGCGACTCCCTGCCGGTTGAGTTGGCACCAGTTGATGATGCTACGTTCGGTTCGCGGGGCTCCGCCTTTCTCAAAAAGCCGGGCGACTTCTTGCACGGTGAGTGTGTGGTTTTGCGTTCGTTCGGAAATCTTCCGAACGGTGCGGAAAGGTTCCGAAGCTTTCGGAATGTTGCCGAACGTTTCCGAAGCTTGCGGAAGATTTCCGAAAGGTGCGGAAGGATGCGGAACGGTTCCGAAGTTTTCCGAAGTGGGTTGATCCATGTTATTTCAATGAGTTGATAAATCGCGGAATGGTTCGGAAAGAACTGGCTGAGGCTTCCGCGTTGCACATTCGAAATTATATCATGTCCGTGTCGAAAACGCTCGATGCGGAACTCTTCGGAAATGGTGGAAAACTCGATGTCAGCGAAGCATCGAAAAATGTGTGCCCTTTTCGGTAGTTGGAGCCTTGCGGCGGGGCAGCGAGTCTGCTAAGATTTATTGCATGACAACACTCACCGTCACAATCCGAGATGAAGACCAGCACTTCATCGAATCTGCGATGAAAAGCGGACGCTACGTTTCTGAAAGCGAAGCGGTGGCCGATGCGTTTGCGGAACTTCGTAGCCGAGAGGCGATGCGTCAGGCGCGTTTCGCCGACCTTCGCGCAAAGGTGATGGTGGGAATCGAAGAACTTGACCGAGGCGAAGGCGCGGAGTGGAACGTAGAGGACATCAAGGCGAAGGGTCGCGCCTTGCTCGCATCGCGAAGAGCGGTCGCTCAATAACATGGCTCGAATCATCCGCTCACCAGCGGCGCAAGCGGATGCCATCGAAATCTGGGCATACATCGCCGAAGACAACGCTCCCGCCGCTGACCGACTTTTGGCGCGGTTCGACCAAATCATCCACAAGGTTGCACTCCAGCCACACATTGGAAAAACCGTCGATGAAATCGCGCCGGGAATCCGATTTTTTCCTGTCGGCAGTTACCTCATTTTTTACCGCGTCGTTCCTGATGGAATCGAAATCTCCCGAATCCTTCACGGGGCTCGCGACATAGGCGCGGACTTTTTTACGGAGTAAACTTCCGTTGTCCCCACCGCTCGGATTTCCGATCCGTGCGGGAGTACGTTACAATGGTGGTATGGAAGAAAAACCGCGCTACGAGCGCGACTTCAAAGGCGTCTGGATTCCCCGTGAGATTTGGCTCTCGGAGGAACTTTCGTTGATGGAAAAAGTTCTGTTCGTTGAAATTCACAGCCTCGACAACGAGCGTGGTTGTTTCGCGTCGAATCGCCATTTTTCTGAGTTCTTCGGCGTGAGTGAGCGACAAATTGCGACTTACATCGCGTCTTTGAAAAAGAAGGGGTTTATTGAATCGACGGTCGTGAATGGCTTCGAGCGCACGATCCGGGTGACTGGAAAATACGCGTATCCCAATTCAACGGAGCGCAAGAAGCTGCGGATGAATATGGATCGCCTTGCCGATGGAATGCGCTACGGCCCACGACGAGGAAGTGGGGATAACTTCAGTAGGGGCATGAAGAAAACTGCATGGGGGGCATGAAGCTGAGTTCATCCGGGGGGTGAAGAAACCTTCCACATAATAATACAATTAGTAATACAGTGAATAAAACGGGGCAGACTTTAAAAAAAGGAAGAGGACTGTGGATAACTTCACAGCCGGTGACTGACGAAAGTTGGTCGTGGTTGTTTTGGCTTTTGTGCGAACCGGAAATTCTTCACGCGCTGACGGTGAAGGAACTGCCGGTGATTGAGTTTTGAAAGCAGCGGGCGATTTGGAGAGCACGCGGGAAGCATGATACAATCAGCCCGGAACCGCAGTCGGTGAGGCTTTGGTTGTTGGACTGAAGTCCGCCTGAACCGTCGCATGGGGAGTACCGAGAGGTATTCCCACGACGCGCTCAGGTTGGCTTCAACTCACAATCAAAACCAACAAAGAAAGGCACACCGACTATGGGCCACAAACCGGCTCGCACAGATCCTTATCAACTCGTCACAGACACAATCATTGCTCACCTCGAACGCGGAGTCGTTCC
>JANMGP010000100.1:0-7526 GCA_031374705.1 Verrucomicrobiaceae bacterium
CTTTCGAGAAAGTTTTCATCCTCACGCAGCCCGGCGCGAAGGAGCGGCGGGCGGTTTTGGAGGGGCATTTGCGGGAGGTGGGGATGGTGGATTTGGCGCGGGTGACTTGGGTGCGGGCGGTGGCGGGGAGTGTTTGTCCGCCGCCCATTTGGTTTCGGGCGGGCGAAGGGGCTTGGGGGTGTTTTTGTTCGCATGTGCGGATGGCGCAGGATGCGGCGATGGATGGGGTGGAGTCGTATTTTGTGATCGAGGATGATGCCACTTTTCGCGCGGATGCGTGCGAGCGTCTGGGGCGTGTGATGGCGGAGTTGCCGGAGGATTGCCCCTTATTTTAGGGGAACGAGTGAGGGGCTTACTCCGTTTGGGGGCAGCTTTATCTCGGCGGGGAGCATTTGCGGGAGCCGGTGGCGCTGGCGGGTCGGGCGGCGGTGATGCGGGCGGGGAATGTGAACCGGACTCATGCTTATGCGGTGCATCGGCGGGCGCTGGCGCGGTTTCAGTATCACGTGACGAATGCGGTGGATTTTGCGACGGCGAAGGGGGGCTGGCATATTGATCATCAGATCGGGCGGGCGCATGAGCGTGAGTTGTGGCCGGCGTATTGCGCGCGGCGCTGGCTGGCGGGGCAGCGCGGGGGGAAGAGCAGCATCACGGGCCGGGTGAACGCGACGCTATGGTGGCATCCGCGGTCGTGGGCGGGGCGGCACGACTGGCGGGAGTGGAAGCGGCGGCGGCGGCAGTGGTGGGAGCGGCAGTGGTGGGAGCGGCAGTGAGCCGGTTGGCGATGGCAGTGGGGACATCGGAGGGAGCGGGAGCGAGTAGCTGAACACATGGGGGCGTGCTGAAACCATCATGCCCGGCCTGGGGCGCGCCGACTCCGGAACCACGCGCTTTGTCCGAACAAAGCACCACTCGCCCCCGCGCTACTTCGCGGGGTGGCGCAGCCACGGTCGGCGACATCGCCAATGCGCAGGTGGTATTCATCATGTGATGGCGCGAGGGAATCGGCGGGCGGACATCTATCTGGATGACGAAGACCGCCATTTTTCCTCGGGACGCTCGCGGAAGCGTGCGGGATGACGGGATGACGGGTTGGCAGGTGCACGCGTGGGTGTTGATGAGCAATCACTATCATCTGTGTATCGAGACGCCCGAGGCAAATCTGGTGGCCGGGATTCAGTGGCTGCAAAAGCACGCTAGCTCCCTCACAGATACGGACATTCAGATTTCCAGCTTCCGGTTCTTCCGGTGGAAGACCCATCGGATAGCCCGGCTTTCGCCCGCACTATCCGACCACTTTCGTTACCCGTTGCTGTTCTGTTTACGCCGCTTGATGCGCTGTGTCATCGCCTGCGTTTCCGCTCAACGGCTCTTCCTCGCCCGCCCTACTTGAGCTCGCGAATGTAGAGATTGGCGAGCTCCACGGCTTCCCCTCCGTGGACGATGTGGATGCGCGCTGCTTTCGCGTCATCGAGCGCACGAAACGCGGCTTCATTCCCGTCGATCGTACCTGAAATCAGTGTGCCTTTTCTCGTGAGCATCAGCCGGCTCCATGCGCCCGGCTTCAGACCGGGCTGTTGCTGAAAAGGCAGCCTCACTGCCGTTTTGTCGCCGATGGCGATTCCCCCGGCTGCGCTTTCCGAGGCGCTCTTCGCGAGCTTTACATCGGCGATCAGCTCGAAGTCGCCGAATTCTTTCTCCGTGGAAATGGACTGTCCGCCTGCGCCGGCCTTGAGCACGAGCTGCCAGTCGGTCGGCACGAAATCCGGTGCCTTGTCCATGCCCTGCCAGCCTCGAAGGTCGAGGCCGTTGTAGAGCTGCACGTGGCCCTTTGCCTCATCCGCCGTCTGTTCGGGTGTCGCTGCTGCATTTCCGGGCAGTTCGCGAATGCGCACGAGCCGCCATTCGGTCGGCGCGCCTTCGCTTTCGAGTCCGACGTAGCCTTTGCGCCAGACGCAGTTTTCACCGCCGCTCACCTCCTTGCCATTCACGCTCAGCCGCAGCACGCCGTCTTTCGCCGAAATGTCGTAGCGGTTCCACTCCGGCGACGGCTTGCTCCGCTCCTCGCTGGGGAAACTCCGCATCCCGTTGTGCCGCCCAAACGGCACCATCGAAGAACCGTGAATCGGGAACACATCGCCGTGCGTCGTATAGCTCTTTGTGTTGCCGTATCCGTGATCGAGCACCTGCACTTCTATGGCGCGGAGAAATGGAACGCCTTTCGCGGCAATCGGCGAGGCCCATATAAAGATGCCGGCATTCCCTCCGCTCGTCATGTGCCGCCATTCCACCTGCATCTCGAAATTCTCATACATCCGCGGAGTGCGAAGGGCGCCGGTGGGCTTACCCGTGCAGCGGATCACGCCATCCCCGACGCTCCATGTCTCCGGCGCGCAATTGACGTTCACCCAATTGGAGAGGTCTTTGCCGTTGAAGAGATCCACCCACCCGTCATCGGCGGCGAAAACGGTGGTTGCGAGGAGCGGAAGCAGGAAGATGCGCATACCCGAAGTGGTCGGGGAGTTTTCCCGCGCGGACAAGGACAAAAGCGCGGCGCGGAGCCTACTTCTTTTTCCAAATCCTCGCCCAAAAACCCAACGGACAATTTGCCGCCTTCAGCCCATCGACGACGCACTGTGCGTTGAGCCTCGCGCCGGCCGCGTTCGTGTGGGTGCTGTCGGCAGGGAAAAAGGCGCGCACTTTTTCCGGCCCCATCGCGTCATAGCGGTCGGCGATGCTGCGGTTCAAATCGACGAACCACACACCGCCTTCCTTCGCCGCTTCGGCAGCCCATTTCGCGAAGTCGGCGTCGGCGCGGACGATGCGCCCGTCTTTCCACACGTTTCGAGGCACGGGCGAACAAACGACCGTGTTCAGTTTCGCTGCCCTGGCCGCGCCGATGTAGTTCCGAAGATACCAGCCGTACGTGTGTACTTCCTGCGCGCCGCCGTCGTTGCGAAGCTTGAGCTTCCGCGTCTGATTGCCATTTCCAGCGAGTGAGGGCACCGGGTTTCCGGCCTCCACCTCGCCGTCGTCGTTGTGGCCAAACTGCATGATCACAAAGTCCCCGGGCTTTGCGAGTTTGAGCACTTTATCCCAGTTTCCCTCTTCCAAATAGCTGCGGCTGCTGCGACCCGGTAGCGCGCGGTTTTCGACCTTTACTTTCTTCGGGTCAAACATACCGGCCAGCGGCGTGCCCCAACCGAGCAGACCCTTCGCGCCGTTGCGCATGGTGGAATCCCCGATGAGCCAGACCGTGCGCACATTTGCCCCGCACACCGTCGCTGCGAGGCAGCACACGACGAGGAAAATGCGGACGGCACACGCAATCATGCGCGCCTTTACTTTGAGAGGCCGAACGCTTCGTGGACGACGTTTGCGCCGTCGGCGAGCTTTGCTTCCTCGATGATGACCGCGGTCTTAATCTCGGAGGTGCTGATCATCACGATGTTGATGCCCGCCTTGCTCAGCGCCTCGAACATTCTGGACGCCACGGCGCTGTGGCTGCGCATGCCGACGCCGATGATGCTGAGTTTGCCGATGCCGTCCTGTGTCTCCAGCGCCTTCGCCCCGATCTCCTGTGCCACCGGCCCGAGGGCGGCCTCCACTTTCGGAAGCTCGTCGCGATTTAGCGTAAAACTGATGTCCGTCGTCCCGTCGCGCGAGACGTTCTGGACGATCATATCGATGATGATGTTCGCCTCGGCCACCGCGGTGAACACGCGGGCTGCGACGCCCGGATGGTCCGGCACTGCACGGACGGTGACTTTGGCCTGATTTTTTTCGATGCTGACGCCGCGAACGACGACCGCTTCCATGCTCTTGGTTTCTTCTTTCACGATGGTACCGGGATTGTGGTTAAATGAACTGCGAACTTCAAAGACGACGCCGAATTTCTTGGCGAACTCAACCGAGCGCGACTGCATGACTTTGCTGCCGCTGCTGGCCATTTCGAGCATCTCGTCGAAACTGATTTCGTCGAGCTTCTTCGCCGTGGGAACGACGCGCGGGTCGCACGTATAGACGCCGTCCACGTCGGTAAAAATCTGGCAGATATCCGCCTTGATGGCCGCAGCGATGGCGATGGCCGTGAGGTCGCTTCCGCCGCGACCGAGAGTCGTGATGCGCTGATCCTTCGTCTGGCCCTGAAAGCCCGCGACAATGCAGATGTAGCCCTCGCTGAGATACTGCTTCAACTGCTTCGGAGTGAGGTCGGAAATCTTTGCCCGAGTGTGGACGCCGTCGGTGACGATGCCCGCCTGGGCTCCGGTGAGGGAGATAGCCTTTTTCCCCATCGCATTGATGGCCATGGCGGTGAGCGCGATCGTGGTCTGCTCGCCGGTGGCCAGCAGCACATCCATCTCGCGCTCCTCGGGAGTCGGGGACACTTCCCTGGCGAGCTTGATGAGCGAGTCGGTGACTCCGCTCATGGCGCTCACGACCACGACGACGCCGTGGCCTTGCTCCTGGGTCTCGATGACGCGACGCGCGACGTTCTTAATCCGCTCGGGATTGCCAACGCTCGTGCCGCCGTATTTTTGGACGATCAAACTCATTAGAAAAATGGGCGCGGAGACTTGCCCGCGACGAGCCGTCTGTCAAATGCGGTCTGAAAAGAAGCTGGAACCGGAAAGCGGAAATCTCATTCCGGCACCAGCCGCACTTCGCGCAAATCCATCACGGCACCGCCTGGTTTTGTCTTTGGCTTCACCGTCAGCGTGTGCTTTCCGGCGGGAAGTTTCAGCGTGCCGACGTCCCGGCGGATCATGTGCTGAAAGTGCCCGGTCTCCACGATCTTCGTGAGGAACTTTTGGTCATCAACAGCAAACTCCACTTCCGCGCCGCCGCTGCCTTTTCCGCATCCTTGCAGGATGTCGAGCGTGTAGGTGCCGTCGGCGGTTGTCTCGAAAGTCCACTCGGCCCAGTCGGCGGGGTTCACCCAAAAGCCGAGCACGTTCTTATACGTCTGCTCCTCGTATTTCATCTTCTCCGCGTGTACCGTCGCGGCGCGGGCGTGGAGCGAGATGATTCCCTTCGCGGGCGTCACGCTCACTTTGCTGCCTTTCACCGCGGCGTTCATCGCTTCGCGCCACGCCTGCCATGAAGGTCCGTCTGCCGCCGCGGTCGCGCCCGCTTTTTTCGAGGACGGATCGAAGTCGATGTAGAGCGCCTTGTTTCGCGCGGCGTCGAAGTTGGGGTTCGGCACTGGCATCTGCGCGCCGACGCTCGTGCGCCAGTCGGCGAGTTTCTTTTTCAAATCGTCGGTGATCTTCGGCTGGTCGGCGGCGACGTTCTTTGTCTCGCCGATATCCGTGTTCAAATCGAACAGCTCAACGCCGCCATCCTCGTATTGCTCGACGAGTTTCCATTGCCCGTCGCGCACCGCTCCAGCGGGGCGTCCGCCTTGATTCGTGTAATTTGGGAAATGCCAGAACAGCGCGCGCTGCGACATCTTTTCGCCGCGCAGAAGCTTCGTAATGTCCACGCCATCCAGCGGGCCGACGGTCTTCGCCGGGTCCACGCCCGCCGAGAGAAGGAGCGTCGGCACGAGGTCCGTGAGCACGACGGGCTCGGCGGTTTCGCTGCCCGCTTTCACCGTGCCCGGCCAGCGGACGATGAGCGGCTCGCGCAGCCCGCCTTCATACAAGTAGCCTTTGCCCGCGCGGAACGGCGTGTTGTGCGTCGCCGGAGTGCCGGGGAATTCCAGGCAGTGCAGCCCGCCGTTGTCCGACGTGAAAATGAAGATCGTTTTTTCCGTCAGCCCGAGCGCCTCCACCTTCGCCATCATCCGGCCCACGGTGTCGTCGAGCGTCTCGATCATCGCGGCGTACGTCGGGTGGTAGGACGCGGCGTTTTTCTCGATGAGCTCCGGCTTTGCGCCCAGCGGGATGTGTGGATTGTTGTGCGGCACGTAGCAGAAAAACGGGCGCTCCTTGTTCGCCTCCATGAATTTCTCCGCAGCCGCTGTGATTGCGTATTCCCCTTTCCCACCCTCGACATCCGATGGCTTTGTATTGCCCGGCGGCATCAGCACTTCATCAAATCCCTGCGCAGTCGGCGAGTGCTCCGCGCCGCCGAGATGCCACTTCCCGAAAAGCCCCGTCGCATACCCCGCGCCCTTCAGAAGCTCCGCGATCGTCCACTCCTCCAGCGGCAGTTGTCCCTCGATACGCGGCTGCTTGAGCTTCTGCGTCGGCGCATCTGCGCGGCCCGGCAGGAAGTTCGTGATGTGCAGCCGCGCCGGGCATTTCCCCGTCATCAGCGCCGCGCGGGACGGCGAGCAAATCGGCTGCGCGCAATACGCCGAAGTGAACCGGATTCCCTGCGTCGCGAGCTTGTCGAGATTCGGCGTGCGCTGGTCCTTGCGCCCGTAGCAGCCGAGGTCGTTGATGCCGAGGTCGTCTGCAAAAATGAGCACGATGTTCGGCTTGTCGGCGGCATGGAGCGAGGCGGCGAAGATGAATAGAGCAAGGAAGAAACGCATCCGCGAAGAGTGACCGACAGGCGGCGAAATGCGAATACAAAACGCGGCAGAAAGCCCGTTTCATCAATCGCCCGCTCTCTTCTCACACCTCTCGAGAGATACTTTTTTATGATTTGTTTTCGGGGGGCAGAACCGCACTGGTCAACTCTTCAAGAATTCTCGTAGCGGGGTCTCTAGAGACTGAAAAATAGCCAAATTCTCGGAACGACGGTATAAGGACCAATCTGCGAATCGAGTCTTCATCATCAGTAAATGATATCTCAATCGGCGGGCGGCGTTGAAACGGGATCTCCTTTATACTGATGATTTTGCTTGAAGCAACAGACTCCAATTTACCGCGGAATCTATAATACAATGCGCGACTGCTGATCCAGACGTGTCTCGCGGGGAAAATATTCTTACAAGCGGAAATCACGATAAATATCTCGAGCCCTGTCAACGTAACAGCGGGAGCTACGGCTCCTCGATTAAGAAGTATCGGAATGCCAACAAGCCCCAGTCCGATCGGAAATAGAAACATGGCTTTAATCAGCAGTGTTAACGATGATGAAATTCGGCGCATGAATGGTGCGAGACCCTAAACAATAATAGAGCGAGGAAGACTCCGAGCGAATAAATGAATAAATTAATTAAGCTCCTCGCGAGAGCCCGGCGTTATTGCGAAAATGCTCATCCGGTTCTCCTATCACAGAATCCCCTTCAATTGAATGAGCGGCACACCGCTCACCACGATTGCATCACCGACGCTCAGTTCCCCGTCTTCCAGGATTTGCGCGTAAAGGCCGCCTCGATGCACCAGCCCCGGCAATACAGGCATCCCCGTGATGCGGGCCAGATGCGTGCACGGCTCGCAAAGGCGCAGGCCGAGCATCCGAATTCCGCCCACCGAAAACTCGCGCCCCACTAGTACCTACTTGTAAAAGTTCAGAACGTAACGTAATGTTGCGGGATGCCACGTCCTGCAACATCAATCATACTCAGCCACAATGAGCGCCAACAACTCGAATCGCTTTTGCGGCAGCCCAAAGCCCAAGCTCGATAC
>JANMGP010000107.1:0-31443 GCA_031374705.1 Verrucomicrobiaceae bacterium
GTGTTTGATATAGCTCCCAATCTTGCATGTTTTTTTCTCCAGTGCGGCCACCCCGGTTGAGCGTAGCTCATCAGGGGTCGCTGTTCCCCTCCTTATTCTCTCCCATCGCTCGTTTTACCACTTTTTTCCCGAAAGAACCAACAACGTAGTCCTCGCACTCAAAGACCTCACCCTTACAGAACTCATCGCTGAAATCCGGCGCGTATCCCAGGGCCTCACCGACAACGCCGTCGCGTTTACCGGCGTCGATCCCACGGCTGCCGAACTCGCCACCATGGCAGACACACTGGAAGGCAAAACCTCCACCGCCGCCCAGCGCGCGCAAGCCGCCGAAGCGGCCACGCTCGATAGAGACAACACAGCCGCCGACGCCCGCGCCTTGCTCACCCAAACGGCCACTTGCGACGCCGTAAAAGCGCTCGCCCCCGAAGTCTGCACACTCGTCTTCACCCTCAAAGCCGCGCCCGTCGCCACCACCAGCATGCCCAAAGTCACCACCGTCACCGTCACCTTTGGCGACAAGACCACCGAGCTCGACATCATGTGGGCCCCCGTGCCCAAAGCCCGCGCGTTCGAGATCCAATACAAGACCGCCAACGGAGCTTGGACGCCTGCCAAAACGACCACCCGTTCCAGCACCACCGTCGAAGGCCTGCCCGCCGGAGTGCTCGTGCAAATCCGCATCCGCGCCATCGGCCCCAACGAAATCACCGGCGAATGGAGCGACCCGATCGAACACCTCGTGCCATAAACGAAACCTACCATCAAAGAAACCAAAGCCCCACCCGCGCAAGGGTGGGGCTTTTTCGTCTCAAGCTCCATCGGTTTCGGGCGAGTCTGCGGGGCGGGGAGGATGGCATATCGCCGAAAGGTGATAATGAACCATACTCAAAGTGATCTAGCATGCTACGCACCCGTTCGGAAAGGCTGCGCAGTGTTTCGGATTCACGCCGATTTCGGAGCCTCGACGGCGAGTTTCGTGCGGTAATCGCTCGGGGACTGCCCGCAGTATTCGCGGAAGCTGCGGTTGAACTGCGAGAGCGATTGGAAGCCGACCTCGAACGCCACTTCGCTGATCCGCCGGCTTGGGTTGATTAGGAGATTGCGCGCCTTTTCGATGCGCGTCCGCGCAACGAACTCCACAAAATTAATTCCCGCGACCTCCTTGAACTTCTCGCTGAAATACGTGGCGCTCATGTTTACAACCCGCGCTACTGTGGCGAGAGACAAATCCTCTTCCGCGTGTTCGGCGATGAAAGTGCGAGCTCGATCAATTGAGGGCGAATCCTTTTCCTGATTCCGCAAAACGAGCATGCTGCTGCACGAGGCGAGATGACGCGCGAAGGTATCGAGCAATCGAATGAGCGCATCGTATTGCTTCGGTGAGATGACGCGCGTGTTGTAGTAAGCCTCTTCGAGTCTGTTTAGATCCACCTCGGAGCCCCATTTTAAGAGCGTCGCCGCGATCTGCTTGAAGCGAACTTTATCCGGGCGTTGCAGCAACACCTGGCCGGTATGGAGAAACGCGATGACATTCTCTCCGACGCGCACCGGCACGGCTGTTTCGCACATCCCTGCAAAGCACTTCAGCGTCTTCGGCTCAAAATGCGCCTCTTCCTCCAGCTTGCGCTGCAACGCGTAGCATGCGCTGCACCTATTGTTGGTCTTTGCCATCAACGCGCAGAAGGGATTCTCCTGACCCTTCGGATAGTGGACCGCGTGAAGGGAATCCGGCGCGTGAAGCTGCAGCGGCAATCCTGTGCCCTGCGTGAATGCACGCTCATAGTCCTGGTACATCTGCGACTCGGAAATGGCTTCCAGCGTACGCTGGCCGGGCTTTTCGGAAGGTATCATCGGAAGCTGACAATGAACCAGAAGCCGACAATGAACCAGCCGATAATGAACCACACTCCAAGTAATCTCGAAGCTCTGGGAAAAGAGGGGCAGTGTGCTAAAAGCGTTCAAATTGCAGCTCATCGCGAAAGAGCGGGGACGGACCGGGTATTCTAAAACCTCGGGACGCCACACTCTTATTCATTGGTCGCTTTGCGAGTCGTGTTCAGTCGCGAAGCTCGCGGGCTACTTTCTTGGACCACAGTTCAAGTCAGCGCAGGCCTCAGGGGCTATTCGGACTGCGAGGAAGGAGCGGGCGGCGGGGCGCTGGGCGGGGTCGATGCCGCTTCGATGGTCGCGGAAGTCAGCCCGAGCCTTGCCCGAAGCAGGTCGTCGATGAGCACGGCGCGGCTGTTGGGCGTGATGCCCGGGCCGAACTTGCGCACATAGCCTTTCGTAATCTCCGCGCCGAAGAACAGGATGCAGGCGGAGAAGTAAACCCAGGCGAGCACGAGCACCACGGACCCGGCCGCGCCGAAGCTGGATGCGAGGCTGCTGGTGGCGAGGTAGTAGCCGATGGCAAATTTGCCGACCGTGAAGAGCAGGGAAGTCGTCACCGCTCCCAGCCAGACATCGCGCCAGCGCAGTTGGACGTTGGGGAGCAGTTTGAAGATCATCGCAAATAGTCCGGTAACGACCGCGAGTGAGATGACAAAATCCGACGCTTTCCAGACCGCAGGCGGGAGCTGAAAGTGACCGCTCATGTAAGAGCCAAACGCCGTAAGCAGGACGCTGATGATGAGCGACACGAGCAGGAGGAAGCCGATGGCGAGGACGATCGAGAACGAGAAGAAACGATCGTGGAGGAGCGTGAAGAAGGGCCGGCCTGGTTTTACGACGACGCCCCAGATGGTGTTCAGCGCGTCCTTCAACTCGGCAAATACCGTCGATGCGCCGAAGAGCAGCAACGCCGTGCTGATGACGGAAGCGAGCACGCCGGTCGATTTCTGCGCCGCGCTGGATTTCACCGCCGCCTGAATGGCTTCGCCTGCATTCTTGCCGGCCAGATGGGCAATTTGCTGCGAGAGCTGCCCGCGCGCCGCATCTTCGCCGAAGACGAGCCCGGCTATGGAGATCACGATGACGAGTAGCGGCGCGAGCGAAAAGATGGCGTAATACGCGAGGGAGGAGCTGAGGCGCATCGCGCCGTCATCCACCCAATCGGACGCGGCGTCTTTTAAGATCGGGAGCACATGACGCGGATGCATGAACAGCGCACGGATATTCTCCATTCCGGCTCAAAGCTCGTCGTTGTCCCGGACGACTGTGACGTCGCCGTTTTGGCGATTGTTCCGCGTGCGACTTGCGCCGGCGATCATCCCGATTCCCATCAGGATCATGGAGCCGATCGTGACCCATAGCCGGGGTACTCCCACCTCAATGGCCGCCCAAGCGAGGCCGCCGATCAGGATTAAAAAGCCGAGGATGTAAGCGAAGAATCTCATAGAAGGATGTGAGAATCTATCGTGATGGCGGAGCTCTTTGGTCGTATCGATGAGCGTTCTTCGCAGGCCAACGCATCCGTTTGGCTGGAGTGTGCGCCAGGTAAGAAGAATTCGGCTCTCCGAGACAGCCGAGGAGGCTCCCAGCCGCGAACACTATAACTATGGGCGACAACTCACCGAAAAACCAACACAAGCTCGACGAGCAAAAGCACGACAAGCATGTAAAGAAGGACCACGAGAAGCTCGAGAATGCTGTCCATCAGCATCACCCGGATCGCGTTTCCACTCCCGAGGAGGTTCTTGCACTGAAGAAACAGGAAGAAGAAGCGGACGCTGCCAGCGCCAGTCCGGCGGCGTGATCGTCGGAGTGGGTCAGTTTCGCCCAGGCGCAGGAAAGCGATAAATCCGTCGCAGATAAAAGCGGTCGTCGAGAGCGGCGGTGTCAGACGGGCGTGACCGCAGCGTGAAGTAAATCGGAGCGGGGATTTCCTAATCCCCGTCCTGCCACGCGCGCAGCGCCTCAATCGGTTTCGCACGGCTCAGAGGGGCACACGGTTCTCTAGTTGCGCGCTACGCGCTACAAGGGGACGGGGATTAGGAAATCCCCGCTCCGGGGGAGCTTTCAGCTTTCAGCCGGGACTGCTGTCCTACATCACGCAGCGGTCACACCCTGTCAGACTCATTGGGGTCTCAAAGTGGCTGTGAAATCGCGTAATCAGTGACCCGTCCACAGTTGAAAAGCTGCGGGCGTTTTTTTCGTGGAATTACTTACGGCTTGTCGCAGGAGTCGCGGAGCCCCACGATTTCACGCAATTAACCTACAACACCTACGATGAACACCAAACTAGCCCTCATTACATTCGCTTCGATTACCATCGGCCAGATTTGTCCGGCGCAGGACAACGCGCCGAAGGATGATTGGAAACCGGCAACAACCAACCAGCGCGGCAAGGAATATCCGCAGGTGAACTCGGAAGGGCGCATCAAGTTCCGCATCGTTGCGCCGCAGGCCCAGAGCGTGGGAGTGACTTTCCGCGACAGCACCGCATTTACCAAGGGCGATGATGGCGCGTGGATCGGCTACTCGCGTCCATTGGATGAAGGGTTCCATTATTACTCCATCAAGATCGACGGCGCGGAAGTTCCCGACCCGAACAGCATGTATTTTTACGGGACCGGCAAATGGGGCAGCGGCGTCGAAGTGCCGGCGAAGGACAAGGATTTCTACGCACTCAAAAATGTGCCGCACGGCGAACTTCGCGAGGTGCTTTACCCGTCGAAGAATGCCGACTCGGTTCTCCGCTGCTACGTTTACACGCCGCCGGGTTACGACAAAGATCCGGCGAGGCGTTTCCCGGTGTTGTATTTGCAACACGGCGGCGGCGAGGATGAGACTGGCTGGGGCCGGCAGGGCTTCACCGGTTTGATCATGGACAACCTCATCGCAGAAGGCAAAGCCAGCCCGTTCATCATCGTGATGGCAAACAGCTATGTCCCCGGCAGTGCTCCGATTCGGCCACCGGCACCTCCCGCAGCAGCTCCCGGTGGCGGAGCTCCGGGCAATCCGCCCGGTGGGCGTGGTCCGGGCGGACGCTCGTTTGATTTTTCCGCGTTTACCAAGGTGCTGCTCGAAGACCTCATCCCATTCGTCGATGCCAGCTATCGTACGATCGCCGACCAACCCCACCGCGCCATGGCCGGTCTTTCCATGGGCGGCATGCAGACGCGCTCCATCGCCCTCGCAAATCCCGACAAGTTTTCCCACATCGGGATTTTTAGCGGCGGCAGCATCGCTCCCTCCGAGATCACCGACATGGAAGCCTTCAAGCAAAAGAACAAGCTCGTGTTCATCAGCTACGGCAGCCGCGAGAACGGCGCGTCGGGCAAAGCAAATGTCGAGGCGCTCCAGCAGGCAGGCGTCAACAGCGTCTATTACGAGTCGCCGGAAACTGCGCACGAATGGCAAACCTGGCGCCGCAGCCTGCGCGAATTTGCACCGCGGATCTTCCAGACAAATGCCGCCGCTCCGGCTGCCGCGAAAACGGAGCCCGCAAATCCCGAGGCAGTCGGCGCGCGCGCCGGACGCCGTGGATTTGGCGGCCCCATCACGCTCGGCCCGGACGACAAACGCGCCGTGCCCGATGAGCCCGCTGGCTTTGACCAAAAGCGCGACGGCATTCCTCACGGCAAGTTGGAGATGGTCGAATATGATTCCAAATCCGTGGGCAATAAACGCAAGGCCCAAGTCTATACACCGCCGGGCTATTCGGCGGATACCAAGTATCCCGTTCTCTATCTCCTGCACGGCATCGGCGGCGACGAAAACGAGTGGGCGCGCGGCGGACATCCCGAGATCATTCTGGACAACCTCATCGCCGACAAAAAGGCCGAACCCATGATCATCGTCATGCCCAATGGCCGCGCACAGACCGACGACCGCCCCGGCCCGAATGCGATGGGAACCGCTCCGGCGTTTGGCAAGTTCGACAAAGATCTGCTGGGCGACCTCATCCCGTTCATCCAGTCGAAATACTCCGTGAAGCCCGACCGTGAGAGCCGCGCCCTCGCCGGCCTGTCGATGGGCGGCGGACAATCATTGAACTTCGGCCTCGGGAATCTCGATACGTTCGCGTGGGTCGGCGGATTCTCCTCCGCACCAAATACGAAGCCCGCCGCAGAGCTGGTGCCCGACGCAGCAGCCGCCACGAAGGAGTTGAAACTCCTGTGGATTTCCTGCGGCAACAAAGACGGCCTCATCGCCATCAGCCAGGGCGTACACACATTCTTGAAGGAAAAGAATGTGCCGCACATCTGGCATGTGGACGGCAACGCTCACGACTTCCGCCATTGGAAAAACGCACTCTTCCACTTTTCCCAGTTGGTTTTCAAACCGACGACCAAGTAGCAATCCGGCTTTCGCACTACCACGACACTGCTGATTTTTTCATGACAAGCCTCAAACAAATTCTGATTCTTCTGACGGGAGGCCTAATGGCTCTCGACACCTTTGCCGCAGTCGCACCGGATCGTCCGCTCCATGTTCTGTATCTTGGCCCAGTCAGCGCCGGCGGTGGCGGGGGCGGCTTTGGCGGCTCGCGGACTAACTACGTCTTTCTGCCCGGCCAGACTTTGGCGCCTGAGGCAATTTACTTCGACCATGTATCCGATCTCGCCCAACTCACGGACAAGTATCTGAGCCACTTCGATGCGGTCGTGCAGGTGATGCCAGATGGCGAGATCAATGCGGCCCAGCAGCAGTTGCTCGACAGTTTCAAAACGGCGGGCCACGGGCTGATTAAATACCCCGATGGTCAGCGCCCGACGGATGCGGTGATGCGCGAAGCCGTCCTCGGTGGCATCAGCAAGAAAACAAAGTCTGACTGGGAAGCTGCCCTCGCTGCGCGCCCTGCCCTACAGCGCCAGCCGGGCGATGTCCCGAACTACGAGCGCCGACCGGAGCCGGTTAAATTGCAAGCTCCACTGAGCCCGCAGGACAGCATGCGCTACGTGCAGGTTCCGGCGGATTTTGAGCTGCAACTTTTTGCTGCGGAGCCAGACGTGGTGAAGCCCATCTATGTGGCTTGGGATGAGCGCGGGCGGGCTTGGGTGATTGAGGCGCGAGACTATCCCCACGGCCTCGTCAACGAAGGGTTGCCCGGAGAGTCCTTCATCAAGATTTGCGAGGATACCGACGGCGACGGCAAGGCCGACAAATTCACCGTCTTTGCGGACAAATTGAACCTCGCGACCTCGCTGGTGTTCGCGAACGGCGGGGTCATCGTGTCGGAAGCGCGCCACATGCTTTTCCTCAAGGACACCAATGGTGACGACAAGGCCGATGTCCGCGAGGCGATGCTGCCGGGCTGGGGCACCGGCGACACACACGCGATGCAGAGCAACCTCGCCCGCGGCTTCGACAACTGGCTTTACGGTGCGGTGGGTTACTCGAATTTCCGGGGCAAGGTGGGCGGGGCGGAACTCCAGTTCGGCCAGGGCGTCTATCGCTTCAAAGCGGACGGTTCCGCGCTCCAGTTCCTGCATCAATTCAACAACAACACCTGGGGCTTTGGCCTGAACGCCGCTGGCGACGTCTTCGGCTCGACAGCCAACGGTCACCCGACCTTCTACGGCTACCTGCCCGCCTACATCCTGAATCCGACCCAACCCAACGGCGGGCGCGGTGAACGCGGTGCTCCTGCCGGTGGCGGCGGATTTCGTCCGGGCTACCGGATCGGACCTCCCGGTGTGAACGACGTTTCTCCGGCCAATGTTCGTCGATTGGCGTCTGCGAAGTCGTTGTCTCCGGGCCTGCGGATGCATCCGAATACTCCGAATGTCCGCATGGTGGACAACTTCGGCGGCTACACGGCTGCTGCCGGACACGCCTTCATGGTCAGCGACGCGCTGCCCGCGCGACTTCAGGGCAAGGCGCTGGTCACGGAGCCGACGGCCAAGCTCATCGGCATCATGGACATTCAGCCCGATGGCGGCGGCTACCAGTCGAGCGACGGGTTCAATCTCCTCGCCAGCACGGACGAATGGATGTCGCCGATCTTCGCCGATGTCGGCCCGGACGGAGCCGTCTGGGTGATCGACTTTTACAGCTTCATCATCCAGCACAACCCGACGCCGAACGTCCAAGGCGCCGGGATCAAGGCCACGACCGGACAGGGCGGCGCGTATCAGACCGAGAACAATCTCCGTGACCAAACCCACGGTCGCATCTACCGCGTCGTCTGGAAGGATGGTCAGAAGAGTTCCATCAAATCCCTCGCCAACGCGAAGTCTCCCGAGCTTGTCGCCGCGCTCGACAGCGGCAACCAGTTCTGGAGCCTCACCGCCCAGCGCCTGCTCGTGGACAACAAGATGTCCGATGCCGCCCCCGCCCTGAAGCAGCGAGTGGCTTCCGGCAAAGGCGGAACCGGCGCAATCCATGCCCTCTGGTCCCTCTCCGGCCTCGGTGCGCTCGACAAGGATACCCACCAGAAAGCCCTGTTGGACAAAGACCCCGCCGTTCGCCGCAACGCCATCCGTTCCCTGCCGGCGGACGAGTCCGGACGCCAGCTCTTCTTCAGCAGCGCCGTCATCCAGGATCCCGATCTCATCACCCGGCAGGCGGCCTTCGTGAAGCTGGCCGAGTTCCCGACCATTCCCGAGATCGAGACGGTCGTCGCCCAGCTCCAGCGGACCCCGGTGAACACGAGCGACGCCTTTTTGAACGACTCGCTCACCCTCCTCGGGCGCATCCACAAGGTCTCCGGCGTGGGCCAGAACGACGCGAAGATCGCAGCGGGCGACGCGAAGCGCGGCGAGGACATGTTCTTCAACAGCCCCACTGCCGCCTGCGCCGCCTGCCACACCGTCGGCGGTAAAGGCGGCATCGTCGGCCCGGTCCTGGACGGCATCGCCGTCCGAGCCGACAAAGCCTACATCCTAGAAAGTCTCGTGGACCCGAACGCCAAAAAGGCCAAGGGATTCGAGGAACTGGAAATCTCGCCCATGCCTCCCCTCGGCCTCCTCCTGAAGGAGCAGGAAGTCGCGGACATCCTGGCATATCTCTCCACGCTCACCACTCCACCCAAAGACGGCATCACCGTTCCGGGGAAAAAAGCCGACGCATCCAAATAATCATGAAAAAACTCTTCCGCTCCACCATGCGGTTGGCTGCCCTCTTGGGTCTGTCGATCTCAAACGCCACTGCGGCCGACACCTCCAGCCTCGACCCGGCGGGCTACGTCCGGGACTGGGTCATGCTCGCCCCGATCGCCCTGCCCGAAGGCGGCGCTTTGCCTGACCTGCTCCTGAAGGATCAGGTCAAAAACGAGGCCGCGCTGAAGCCCAAAGAAGGCGACACGATCAAGATCAACAACAAGGAACTGGTCTGGAAAAACGTCACCACGGCGACCAATTTCTTCGACTTCAACGCCATTTTGAAGTCCCTGAACGACCAGTCGGCCGGCTACATGGTCACCTACCTTGAGTGCGAACAGGAAATCCCCGACGTGACGATGGCGGTAGGCAGCAACGACCAGGCGCGCATCTACTTCAATGGCGTGGACATCTACGCCTTCACCGATGCCCGCATCCTGGAACTCGACGGCGACAAGGGAAGGGTCACCCTGAAAAAGGGTGTCAACGTCATCGTCTTCAAGGTCCTCAACATGCAGAACAGTTGGCAGGGAGCCATGCGGCTGACGGACAAGTCGGGCGCTCCGTTGAAAGGCGTGAAGGTCAAACTGGCACCATAAGATTATGCACCGCTATCTACTCACGGCAGGTCTGTTCGCTTTTGCCGCTCTCAATACATTCGCAGACGAGAAACCCGCCACGTTGAAGGATGCCTACAAAGACGCGTTCAAAATCGGCACCGCCATCAATCGCGCGGTGACCTCGGGGCAGGGCTTTCGCCGCAGCGCAGAGCAGGTAAATGCCGATGTTGCGCTGGTAAAAGCGCAGTTCAATCAAGTGGTGGCCGAGAACGAGATGAAATGGGGTAGCCTCCATCCTCGGGCCGGCAAAGAAGGCTACGACTGGACGGCGGCGGATGCCTTTGTCGAGTTCGGCACGAAGAACAATATGGAGTTGGCCGGCCACACGCTGGTGTGGCACAGCCAGACGCCGAACTGGGTTTTTGAAGGCACGCATTTGCGTCCGGGAGCCAGCGCGGAAGCCAAACCCGACGCCACGCCGCCCGCACCACCAGCAGCAGGCCCCGGGGCGAGAGGCTTGGGCGGCTTTCGTCCGTTCAACCTCGATGGCCCCCGCGCCTCCCGCGAGGAATTGCTCGAAAGAATGCGGGAGCACATCCACGCAGTCGTGGGCCGCTACAAAGGAAAAGTGAAAGTATGGGACGTCGTGAACGAGGCCATCTCCGACGGCGGGCCAAGTGTCCTGCGGAAGTCTCCATGGTCCGAAATCATCGGTCCGGATTTCATCGAGAAGGCATTCGAATTCGCGCACGAGGCGGATCCCGACGCCATTCTCCGCTACAACGACTACGGACTGGAGAACCCGGAGAAACGCAAAAAGCTCATCTCGCTGATCAAACAGCTTCAGGAGAAAAAAGTGCCCGTGACTGCCATCGGCTCGCAGGCGCATCTGAATGTTTCGGTAACGTTCGAGGCGATGGATCAATGCCTGGCCGAAATCAAAACCCTCGGCCTGCCCATTCACATCACGGAGCTGGATTTAAACGGCGCCACAGGCGGTCAGCGCGGCACTGGAGCCGATATCGGAGCCAACACCTCCACCACCGAAGGCGGCCTCGTCGCCGAAGCCGACAAAAAACAAGCCGACGCTTATGCCGGGATTTTTCGGGCATTTCTCAAGCACAGCGATGCCGTAAAACTCGTCACATTTTGGGGGCCCAACGACGCGAACTCCTGGCGCAGCCGCGGTCGTCCGCTCCTTTTCGATGGCGACTGCAAACCAAAGCCTGCTTTTGACGCAGTAATAAAGCTGCCCGGTGCGGCAACGGCTCCGTGACCTTTCCAACGCCAAGTATTTTCGAATGAGTGTAAATCTCTTCACTGCAATCGCAGTTGCAGTGTCTCTTCGGCAAAACGCCCCGCTCTTTCGCAAGAGCGGGGCGTGTTGTTTTCCGGAAAAGCCAGCGCTCTACGTCACATTCAAGCTCGCGGGTGCGCTGGGCAGACTCTCGCCGCCCGCACCTACTGCGGTCACACGCACTTCATTGGCACCCAGCGTCAGCGACAGCAGCAGCGCCTCGCTCGTAGGCGTCTCCACTTTGACGACAAAGTCCGGCGAGCCCGGAGCCTTCACATACCAGCGATAGCCCGTCGCCCCCGCCGTGTCCGGGATGTCGCCAAATGCGCGACCGCTTCCCAGCGCTTGCAGCACCAGGCCCGTCGGCGTCGCCGGGGCCACTGCACCGGATGGCGCGGAAGTCGTCGGGATGCGTGCGCGGATCAAATCGCCCTCCACCGTCCCGGCGAGGAAACGGCCCGTCGCCGCCTGGTACCACGCCATGCACCGGTCCTCCACGACCGCCACATGGCGCGTCAGCGCCTTCTCCGCCTTGCGCAGAGTCGAGCGCGTCTGGCGGAATGCCTTCTCCAGCGCGGGCAGCGCCGCGAGTTCCGCAATCAGCCCAGTGAGCGAGAATGGCGAGCCCGGAGTCCACGCCGCGTTGTAGTCCTCCCACGCATCCACGAGAGTTTCGGCCTCCTCCAAAATCGTGGGGCGCGTATTTCCCTGCGCACTCAGCTCCTCCACGACATCATCCAGCGTCGGGTCGAGCTTGGCTTTTGCGCGCAGGCCCGAGACGGACACCGTCACCGTGAGTTTGATATTGGAAAGCGCACCATCATACGCCTGCTTCGCATTGTTAGCTGCGACCGTGGCCACGGCGATTTTCTTGGCGAGGCTCTGCGAGGGCGTGATGGACGTCGTGTCAAACTGCCGGATCCACTCATCCCAATCGGTGAGGGCGGCGCTGTCCCAGACCCATTGATCGGCGAGGTCGGTCTGCACAGCCCGGGTTTCGAGTACGCGGTCCTTTACGTCCTGAATGCTGGCTGTTGGTTTAATTGTCATGTGAGGAGTCCTTTCGTTTTGTTTGTTTGTTTTGGAAGTGCCCCGCCGATGAAAATCGGCTCGGCATTTCGGAATTAGTTATCGTGTGGGGATTCGTCAACGAGGAATATTTCCCTCGCGGCTAGCGATTATGCGGGCAATTTCAGAGCTTCTTCCGGCTCGGTTGCCGAGTGGTAAAGCTTGATGCAGTCCACATCAAACAAAGAGTGGTCACCAAAGCGAAGTAAACGGAACGCTCGGTGGATGAATGCCTTGACTCTCCAATGATGCCCGTGCAGAACCCGCCCTTGTGAAATTCGTCCATCAACTCATCGCGGCTTTGGCGCTGCTCGCTTGGCTCAGTGTCGGCGTGCATGTGGCCGCGGAGCACGGTGGGGAATCGTTCGGTTTTCACTCCGATGAAGCGGCGCATGGCGAGCATCACCGCGATGACGACCACGATGCGCCGGGGGACAGCGACCATCACCATCATGATCTTGGAGTGGCGTTTGCGAAGTCGGCGGAGAAGCAGCTTCTTGCTCCCCAGTGCATTCCTCTCCTCAGCCAGTTCGTCGCGCAACTCGCTGCGGTGCTTCACAGCACGGAGGCGGTGCGTGAGCGGACGCTGATTGGGGATTCTCCCCCGGATGAGCGGGCTTCCGGTTGGTTGCTTGTTTGCCAGACGGCTCTGCAAGTGCGCGGGCCTTCGCTCGCAGTCTAAAGGCCGGTCCCGTTCGGGTCTGGCTTCCTCGCTTTTCCATGTGGCGCACGCTCGTGCCTGCGTGGGCTCTCGCCGTATTTCCACGTCTCCTTCCTGAACCAAACAACTATATTTCCATGAAACTCAACTATCCAAATCCACTCCGTTCCTGCGTGCGCAGCATTGCCGCCGGGGCACTCATCTTCATCGCCGCCGATTTGCGCGCTGCGGAACCTATCACACTCGACGCGCTCGTCTCGCAGACGGTCGCGAAGAATCCTGAACTCAAATTCTACGAAGCAGAAATCGCCGCCGCGAAAGGCGAACGCATCACCGCTGGCGAGTGGGCGAACCCGGAGCTGACGGCGGAACTCGGCGGAAAGCGCGTGCGCGATTTGAGCGGGAACAAGCTCGGCGACGGCGCGGTGTGGTCCGTCTCGCTTGCGCAGACGTTTGAGTTTCCGGGGCGCATGAACCTGCGGAAGGCGATTGCCAATCACCAAGTCGAGCTGGCGAAGCTCGGGCTCGATCAGTTCCGCAATGCGCTGGCGATGCGGGCGCGGACGCTGGGCTACTCGTTGCTCGCGGCGCAGCAGCGGGCGGAGGCTGCGAAGGAAGTCTCCAAGCGGTTTCAGGATTTGCTGGATGTGCTCGTGCAGCGCGACAACGCGGGCGTCGCGCCAATGCTGGAGACGCGCATCATCGAGGCCAACGCCTTCACGCTGAACCGTCGCGCCAGCGAGGCGGACATCGCGGCGCGCAATGCGCAGTTCGAGCTAAACCAACTGCGCGGCATGGCGGTATCCACGCCCGTGGAACTCATCCACAAGCAACTCCCGCTCAAGACTGCGCCCGCGCTGCAAACGCTGCTCGCCATTGCGCGGGACAAGAACTTCGACATCCGTGCCCGCGTCGCGGAGCTGGAGCAGCAGGGCTTGCGCGTGCAGCTCAACCAGACGGAGCAATGGCCCACGGTCACGGTCGCGCCTTACTACTCCGGCGAAAAGGCGAGCGACAGGCAGCACGAGTTTGGGCTCGGCGTGACGCTCCCGCTGCCGATGCTCAACCGCAAGCAAGGCGGCGTCGCCACGGCGAAAGCGCGGGAACTGCAAGCGGAGGTCGCGCTGAATGTCGCCATCCGCGAAGTCGAGCGGAAGGTAGCGTCGGCGCGTGCTTCCTACGAGACGTTCCTCGCGGAGATGGCGCGGTGGCCCGCAGATGCGGCGGAGAAATTCCGCGACGCGGCGCGCAAGGGCGATGAGAACTACCGGCTCGGTGCGCTGCCCGTGGCGACTTACACGGAGTTGCAAAAGCAGTATCTCGACACCGTGGATGCTCTCCTTTCCACGCAGTCCGATGTGCTGGAAGCCCGGCAGCAGATGGAACTCCTCAGCGGCATGAGCCTCGGCGACCCCGCGCTCCCGCCGATGAAATCCGACGACGCAGTGCCCACGAAACCCAAGACCTCGCGCAAATGATTGATAAGACTCTTGAGTTCTCCATGCGCCAGCGTGCGCTCGTTTTGCTTGCCGCGTTTGGCCTGCTCGGCGCGGGCATCTGGTCGGCGATTCATCTGCCGATTGATGCCGTGCCGGACATCACCGGCGTGCAAGTGCAGGTGAATACGGAAGTCTCTTCGTTGGCGGCGGAGGAATCCGAAAAGCTCGTCACCCAGCCCATCGAAATCGAACTCGCCGGGCTGCCCGGCGTGAAAGAGATGCGCTCGCTCACAAAGTTCGGCCTCTCGCAAGTCACGCTGCAATTTGCCGACGGCACGGACATCTACCGCGCCCGGCAACTCGTCGCCGAGCGCCTGCAAAATGCGATGGAGCGCCTGCCTGCGGGCACCTCGCCGAAGCTCGCGCCCATCAGCACCGGGCTGGGCGAAATCTACTACTACAACGTCCAGTACAAGCCCACCGCGAAGCACAAGCCGGGCAGCACGGAACTCGAACAGATGATCGAACTGAGCGAGATTCAGGAATACATGATCAAGCCGCTGCTGCGCACCGTGCCCGGCATCGCGGAGATCAACGGCACCGGCGGCTACGAGAAGCAATACGTCATCCAGCCAAAGCCCGAGGCGCTGGAAAACGCGGGCATGACTTTCAGCGAACTGGCGGACCTCATCGGGCAAAACGTCGAGAACGCAGGCGGCGGCATCATCAGCCGTGGCGGCGAGCAACTCACGATCCGCGCGGTGAGTCGCGTCACCACGCCGGAGGAAATCGGAAACCTGCCGATCAAGTTCGGCGCGGCAGTGCGTCCGTTGCTGGTGAAAGACGTGGCGGATGTTTCGTTTGGCACGAAGTTCCGCACGGGCGCGGCGACGCTCAACGGCAAGGAAACCGTCATCGGCACAACGCTCATGCTTGCAGGCGAGAACAGTCGCGAAGTCGCCGAGCGGGTGAAAGCGCGCATCGCAGAAATCCAAACGAAACTCCCGGAAGGCGTGGAGATCGTCGCGCAGTACGATCGCTCGCAGCTCATTGACCGCACCATCGGCACCGTGAAGAAAAACCTCTTCGAGGGCGCGGTCCTTGTCGTCGTCGTCCTGCTGCTCCTGCTGGGCAATTGGCGCGCGGCAGTCATCGTCGCTCTGGCGATCCCGCTGTCGTTTCTCTTCGCGCTCGCCGGGATGCTCAAGGGCGGAGTCTCGGGCAATTTGATGAGCCTCGGCGCGGTGGACTTTGGCCTCATCATTGATGGTGCCGTCGTCATCGTAGAAAACATCGTGCGGCAGCTCGGAGCCCGCCAGCACAAGCTCGGGCGCGTGCTCACAGCGGAGGAGCGCTCGCAGACCGTCCTCGCAGCGAGCAAGCAAGTCGGCTCGCCGATGTTCTTCGGCGTGCTCATCATCACCATCGTCTATATCCCGATCCTCGCGCTCTCGGGCATCGAAGGGAAAATGTTTCACCCGATGGCGATCACCGTCATGCTGGCGCTCTTCGGCGCGCTGCTGCTCGCGCTCTCGCTCATGCCGGTGCTGTGCTCGTTTTTACTGCGCGGGAAGATCAGCGAGGAGGATAACTTCATCATCCGCTGGACCAAGAAACTCTACACGCCCGCGCTCACGCTCGCGCTGAAACTGCGCTGGCTCGTGGCGCTCGGCGCGGTGCTGCTCTTCGCGGGCACGCTCTGGCTCTTTGGCCGACTCGGCGCGGAGTTCGTTCCCACACTCGACGAAGGCTCCATCACCTCCATGCTCTACAAGCCGGTGGGCATGAGCATGGAAGAGTCGCTAAAGACGGACATCGAAGTGGAGAACATGCTGCTCAAAGAGTTCCCCGAGCTGACGCGCATCTTCTCGCGCATCGGCACCAGCGCCATCGCCTCCGACCCGATGCCGCCCAACGAAAGCGACGTGTATATTTTCTACAAGGACTTCAAGGACTGGCCGAAGACGCCGGGCCGCCCGACGACGAAAGCGGAGCTGCGCGAGCACATCGAGGCCGCGCTAAAAAAGATGAACCCCGAGTATGACATCCTCTTCGCGCAGCCCATCGAGATGCGGTTCAACGAAATGCTCGAAGGCACCAAGGCGCAGCTCGCCGTGAAGATTTTCGGCAACGACTACGACGTGCTGGAGAAGCTCGCCGAGCAGATCAAAGGCATCCTCGAAGGCACACCCGGCGTCTCGCAGGTGGAGTTTGAAACCGAGGGCCGCACACCGCAGCTAGAGATCGCCGTGAAGCGCGACGCGCTCCAGCGGTACAGCCTGCAAGCGGGCGAAGTGAACAAAGCCGTGAACACTGCGCTGGCGGGCGAAATCGTCGGCACCGCGGTCGAGGGCAACCGCCGCCGCGACATCGTCGTGCGGATGCCGGAAGCCCTCCGCGCCGACGACGAACAGATCAAACGCCTCCCGCTGCGAGTCGGTCAGGTGGGCCTCATCCGGCTCGGGCAAGTCGTGGACTTCAAGACGGTGAAAGCCATCGAGCCCATCCAGCGCGACGACGGCCAACGCCGCGCCGCGCTCATGGTGAACCTCAGCGTGCGCGACGTGGAAGGCTACGTGCGCGAAGCCGAGAAGCGCATCCACGAGCAGGTGCAACTGCCGGAGAATTACATCGTCGAGTTTGGCGGGCAGTTCAAAAACTTGCAGGAAGCCCGCACGCGCCTCGCGGTCGTGGTGCCTTCCGCGCTCGTGCTCATCTTCATCCTCATCTTCATCGCCTTTGGCAGTCTGCGGCAGGCCGTCATCATCTACTCCGGCATCCCGCTTGCCGTCACCGGCGGCGTCGCCGCGCTGTGGCTGCGCGACATGCCGTTCTCCATCACCGCCGCCGTCGGCTTCATCGCGCTCAGCGGCGTCGCCGTGCTGAATGGACTCGTCCTCGTGACGTACTTCAACCAGCTCCGCGAAGAAGGCCGCGCCGTCCGCGATGCCGTGCTGGAAGGCTCGTTCACGCGACTCCGCCCCGTGCTGATGACGGCGCTCGTGGCCTCACTCGGCTTCGTGCCGATGGCCATCGCCACGGGCGCAGGCGCGGAAGTGCAGCGCCCGCTGGCCACCGTCGTCATCGGCGGCATCATCAGCTCCACGCTGCTCACACTCATCGTCCTGCCCGTGCTCTACTACTGGTTTGAAAACCGCACGAAGCGCGAGGAGAAACCAGAAACCGTCTAAACCATTATGCCCGACATCATCCACGCGCTGCAAAGCGGCACCATGAGCCTTTGGCTCTTCATCCCGACTGCTATCCTTCTCGGAGCCCTGCACGGGCTGGAGCCGGGGCACTCAAAGACGATGATGGCGGCGTTCATCGTTGCCATTCGTGGCACCGTCGGACAGGCGGTGTTGCTTGGCTTATCGGCGGCGATTTCGCACTCGCTCATCATCTGGGTGCTCGCGGCGCTGGCGCTGCACTTTGGCAGCCAGTGGAACGCGGAAGCCGTCGAGCCGTATCTGCAACTCGGCTCCGCAGTCTGCATCCTCGCGCTCGCTGCGTGGATGTTTTTCCGCACCCGGCGCGACTTGCACGAAGCGGCACACCATCACGATACGCACACGCACGGGCCGCACAGCCATACGCACAGCGAGCTATTCGTGCTCGATACAGGGCACGGGAAACTCGAACTCAGCGTCTTTGAGGATGGCGTGCCGCCCGTCTTCCGCCTGCGCGCCCCGGCGGGTGAAAGGCTGCCTGCCGCAAGCGATGTAGTGATTGAAACTACGCGGCCCGGCGGCGCACGGCAGGCGTTTGCATTCGTCTCAAAAGGCGACTTCCTCGAATCCCTCGTGGACATCCCCGAGCCGCACGAGTTCGACGCCGTCCTCACGCTCGGCCACGGCGGGCACACGCACAGTTGCCGTGCGGAGTTTCGCGAAGGAGACCACCATCACCACGCGGAAGAATCATCGCCCGACTTCGAGGACGCCCACCAGCGCGCCCACGCGATGGACATTCAAAAACGCTTTGCCGGGCGCACCGTCACGACGCCGCAGATCATCGTCTTTGGCATCACCGGCGGGCTCATGCCTTGCCCGGCGGCCTTCAGCGTCCTGCTCATCTGCCTCCAGCTTAAGCGAATCGCACTTGGCTTCACGCTCGTCGGCGCGTTCAGCTTCGGCCTCGCGCTCACGATGGTGGCGAGCGGCGCGCTGGCGGCGTGGGGCGTCCGACACGCGCAAAATCGGTTCAAAGGCTTTGGCGAAGTGATGCGCCGCGCACCCTACTTTTCCTGTGCCCTGCTCGTGCTCATCGCTCTGGTGATGGCGTGGCACGGGTGGCAGGGTCTGCATGCACTGCAACGCTGAAGATCGCACCATGCCACTCTACATCCTCAAAATCCTAATCTCCGCCGCCGTCTTCACGCTCATCACCGAGCTGGCAAAACGAAATACCGCCCTCGCCGCACTCATCACCGCGCTGCCACTCACCACGCTGCTCGTGCTTTTTTGGCGGCAGCACCAAGAGCACGCGACCGCCACGCAACTCGCCGAGTATATGAGCCTCACTCTTTGGTATGTCCTGCCTTCGTTGGCGCTCTTCATCGCGATGCCGTGGTTCCTCCGCCACGGCTGGACTTTCTACCCCGCGCTGCTCGCGAGCGCCGCGATCACGGTCGGCCTCTACTTCGCCGAAGTGCGGGTGCTGCGTGCGTTTGGGATTAAACTGTGAAGTCTCTTTTGTCCTGAGCTGCCTGGCATCGCGGCCCACTACTCGGTCCGTTAATCTCGCTTCGCATACCTTTTACCTGTCGGGTAGCCCCTTTCGACTGTCGGCGTGGTCCTTTCGTGCCTGCCCGGCTGCCTTTTGTATGTCGGTAGCGTCCATTTGTATGTCGGCGGGGGCCTCGCGTAGGTCGGCGGCATCCTTTCGTATATCGGCGGGTGCCTTGCGTATGTCGGGACCAGCCTGAGGAATGTCGGTGGCACCCTGACGTACCTGGCCGGTGCCCTGACGTACCTGGCCGGAACCCTGACGGCTGGGACAGCCCGGAAAGGGACGAAATGGCGCACTCCTTCTCTGTAAAGGGACCGGACGTGTGACTACGTTTGGGAGCGTGGCACACTTTTCCCGTGGCGACCTACGAAAGGCTCTTCTCTGATGACGCCGTTTTGCGACACCGTCTCAAATGGGTGTCGTCGTGGTGCTAGAGGGTTTCACTGAGGGCCAAGGTATTGTGTGAAAAGCTTGCGGTCCGAGATCCGCAGACGAACAATCGCGCCCACTCTATGGAAAAGCGTTATCAAGTTTTCGTCAGTTCCACGTATGACGACCTTAAAGCGGCCCGAAGCCGTGTGATACAGGCATTGCTCAACATCAACTGCATCCCCTGTGGAATGGAGTATTTCCCGGCATCGGACGAAGCCGCATGGGAAACGATCGAGAGGCTGATCCCGCAATGCGACTACTATATTGTAATTGTCGCTGGAAAATACGGCAGCATCGCAAGAGGTAAGGCCAAAAGTTACACCCATCTCGAATACGAACTGGCTGCAAAGCACCGAGTGCCTGCCCTCGGATTTTTGCACCAGAATACCGACGATCTGAAAACGCAATTCACGGAGAAAGACCCCGCTCGACGCAAGAAGCTCGAGAGTTTTCGGGCGCAGGTCGCACGGAAACTCTGCAAATTCTGGACATCGGAGGAAGATCTCGTCGGAGCAGTCTTAACGAGCCTGACTCAGCAAATGCAGCGAACCCAAAGAATAGGATGGGTAAGAGCGGACAAAGTCGCTTCCGACGATGCAAAGGATGAAATCATCAAGCTAAGAAAAGCGAACGAAAAGCTGAGCGCTGAGTTGGCGGGGTACCGTAAAGAACAGACTGACTACGAAAGTAAGTTGGCGTGTGGGGATGACCCCGTCGAGTTCTACGCTTTCTGGAGTATCGAGCGAGAGATGGCTGGGAAATGGCAGAAGGTCCTCTTGAACGCTACACTCAAAACGACATGGAACGGACTTTTTGCCGTATTGTATGAACGGCGCGGAACTAAATGGTCCGGACTCTCTGTGAGAGAAGTATTGGATGAAGAATTCTCAAATGCGGCTGGCAGGAAGAAATTGAGCAAATACGGGGCGTGGAGAATCCTTCCAGATGACTACGTGGAAGTTGAATCGACAACAATGGTTTACACGCAGTTCTCCGCGCTGGGGCTCATCAAACTTCGTGGCTCTGGTTGGGATATTTCTGCACGAGGAATCGAACTCATCGGGCGGATTTTGGCGATCCCAAAAGGTCCGCAGCGAATTGATCCTCCATGGTGGTGCGAGGTGGACATTGTGGAGACAGTAACAGCCGAGCGGGATATCGAGATAGTGAACTTAGTGGTTTAGTAATTTTGCGCGGAGAGAGTGCGCGGGGCAGAGCGTGCTGATTCTCGGGGCCGTGGCAACGCAACGCCGAAATAGTTCGTTTCTCGCACCGCCACGTCCTATCTACCGACGATGATCAGCAACGATTTCACCACCAACTATCGTGCGCACGATGCGCTCAAACGCGGGACTTGTTTGGTTTTGCTTTGTTCCGTGATCTCGTCCGCTGCACTCGCGCAGGATGCTTCGCGCTTTGAAAAGGAAGTGCTCGTCGCGGGGTGTAGCGATCCTTTGCAAATGGACGTCGCGGCGGATGGGCGGGTGTTTTTTATTGAGCGGAAAGGCGCGGTCAAAATGTGGGAGCCTGTGTCGCGGCGCACGGTGATAATTGGGGATTTCCCCTCGGCGACAAATGGCGACGCCGGTGCACTCGGGCTGACGCTGGCGCGGGATTTTGAGAAGAGCGGGCAGCTTTACACGATCCGCGTGCCTGCGGAAGGGCGCGGGCGGCTGGTACTCGCGCGGCATACGCTTGCGGGAGAGCGGCTGACGGATGAGCGCGAGGTCCTGACGATTCCTCTACGGAGCGGCGGCGAGCAGTATCACTGCGGCGCGGGGCTGGCGTGGGATGCGCAGGGCAACCTGCTCATCGGCGTAGGCGACAATATGCCGCCGCAGGATGTGCCTGCGATTCATGCGGAAGACGCCGGGCGCGATTCGCGGGGCACGGCGGGGAATTCGCAGGAGCTGCGCGGGAAGATTCTGCGCATCACGCCGAAGCCGGACGGCAGCTACGGCGTCCCTGCCGGGAATCTATTCACGGATGCGGGACGCGGGCGTCCGGAGGTGTTTGCGTTCGGTGTGCGGAATCCATTCCGCGTGACGTGCGATGCGAAGACGGGCTTTGTGATTTGGGGCGACGTGGGCGGCAATGTGCGCACGGAACTGGAGCTGGGACCGGAGGGATTTGATGAGCTGAATGTGACGCGCGAGCCGGGCTTTTTCGGATGGCCGTTTTGTGCCGGGCCGAACGCGCCATGGCGTCCGTTCGATCCCAAGACACAGAAGCCCGCCGGAGACTTTTTCGATCCTGCGAAGATTATCAACGACAGTCGGACAAACACCGGGCTGCGTGAGTTGCCGCCTGCGCGACCGGCCGTGTTTTACTACAACAATATGGCGTCGAAAGAGTGGCCGTTTGTGGGCAGCGGCGGGCGGAGCATTACGGGCGGCGTGGTTTATCGGAAGCCGGAAACCGCCGGGGAATCGCGGCTCCCGGACGAGTGGGAAGGCGCGTATCTTTTCGGCGACTGGATGCGGAATTGGATGGCGGCGGCGAGGTTCGACGAAGCGGGAAAGCTCGTGAAAGCGGAGCGTGTGCTGGCGGAGTTGACCTTCAAGCGGGCTACGGACTTCAAGATCGGGCCGGACGGCGCGCTCTACATCGCGGAGTTTGGCGACCAATGGACGGGCAACACGCAAAGCCAAATCACGCGGGTGGTTTACCGCCGTGGAAATCGCCCGCCGCACGCGATGCTGAGCGCAAATCGCACGGCAGGAAAGCTGCCGCTGGAGGTGACATTTGACGCAGGCGGCTCGCACGATGCGGATGGCGGAGAGCTGAAGTTCGCATTCGACTTCGGCGACGGGAAGGACGCATCTGGAACGAAAGCGACGCATGTTTTCACGACGGCGGGCGTGTGGCCTGTGACGCTGACGGTGACGGATGCACAAGGCGCAATGGCGAAGTCTGTCGTCACCATCGCTGCGGGAAATGAAGCGCCCGAAGTAAAGTTCGCCGCCCCGCTCGACGGCAGTTTTTTGGAAGGCACTGAAGTCGCTTGGAACGTGAGCGCCACAGACGCCGAAGACGGCGCAGTGCCGCCTGAGACCATGCTCATCCAAATGGAAAAGCGCGACCGAGCGAACACGGAAGACCTGCATCCGGGCCTCGCGCTGATGAAGCGCACGACGTGTTTTGCGTGTCACAACGCGACGGAGCAAAGCGCCGGTCCACCATACGCTGCGGTGGCAGCCAAGTATCTCACGGACCCCGGCGCACGGACGCAATTGCAGGCGAAGATCATCAACGGCGGCGCAGGCGTTTGGGGCGCGCTTCCGATGCCGCCGCATCCGCAGCACACGCCCGCAGAAGCCGCGCAAATGGTGGATTGGGTGCTCTCGCTCGCCCAACGCCAAATCACAACGCTCCCCCGCACCGCAGAGGGCAAGGCTGCGGTACCGACGCGCCCCGGAGGCTTTGGCCGCGCGGACAATACCGTGATTCTTCTCACTGCGAGCGCGACGGATAAAGGCGCAAACCGACTGCCTGCGCTCCGCGGAGCGTCCGAGGTCCAGGTGCGCAGCCGACGCCAGCGCGCCGCATTTTTCGACCACAGCGACAAGGCCGACGTTCAGGACAATCTGGATCAAGGCGGCCTCGTCGCACGCATCCAGCCCGGCGGATGGATCGCATTTGACCGCATTCGCATGGAAGATTTTGGGCGACTAAAACTCGGCGGATGGCCGCAGGGCACCGCACCGCTCACCGTGAGCATCCTCGCCGGAGACAAAGAACTCGTGCGTCAAAGCCTGCCGCCCGGCCCGGCGACTGGGAAACAACCGCCGGAGTTCCAATTTGCGATGCCGCCCGCGACACCCGGCGCGCCGCAGCAGATTCGCGTGAAAATGGACGGACCCGCCGGGAGCGTGATGGATATTATGTGGGTGGAGTTTCAGCGACCGTAGTTGGTGAGCGGAAAGAATAGAGCAATGGGGAAAGATCGGCTGTTGCCAGTCATTACAACCGAGGAATCGCACGCCAGAATGCGACTAGGACAACTGCAGCCCAGAACATGCATCGGATTCGGTTCCTGGGTTTTTCGAGCGTCAAAAATGTCATGCCCATAAGGATCGCAGCGCCGAGGGAAATACCGCGAATCACCGCGTATTCGACCGTCCAGTCGTATTTGCCAATCGGGCGTGATGAGCAGCCAAAATATTCGGACGACAATGCGTAAACCTGACCCCGTTTCTCCCGTTTCTCCGTTTCTCGCAAAAATAAAATGACTACGAAGGGCGCAAAGGACGCGAAGATGACACAGGCTTGAAGCCCTCTCCTCCGCGCCCTTCGCGCCCCTCGCGCCCTTCGTAGTCCCCCCCTTCGGTTTGATTGCCTTTGCGAGATGGTATGACTGCTTACTCTTGCTCGTGCTCTACTAACTGGTCAGTGGCGTTCGCGCATTTCGAAATACCCGCCGTGGCGTGCCGTGAATTTTTGCGGTGGTCTGCGATGGGACACTGTCGGCGACAGGAATGTCGCCGCTCCTGCCGCCGGCGTGATATTGAACCACACTCTAATGCGATTGAGGGGATGTTATCGATACTCCCAAATATGACCGACCTTCCCGAAGCAGTCCGCGACTGGGCGAAGCATTTCGAGGAAACGAAAACGAAAGTTTACGCGGAGCAGCTTCCAAGCAGCCGTGGTATTCCGCCTGAGTTTGTCCATAAATTCGCGGCTCTTCAGGACCGAGAAATCCAAAGATTTGAAAATGGACGTAGAACAACACTACAGAAATGGTGGAAAGTGAACCAGAAAGTGTTCCTAGAGAAAAGGTATCGCGATGTAGTTCCCGGTGAACCCCAAGTGGTTCCACCAATCGCGCCGGACTTCGCCTCTGTAAAACCGCCAGAAAAGATAGCGCCCGTGCCCGTGCCTTTTGGTGAAGTAGCCCCTCCAAGACCACCATTGCAAGAAGCACCATGATTCCCAATAGAGTTTTGAGGTGCGCGAGAATTCTGGACCACCGAAGTAGGGAAATAAGACAGAATGAAAACTCGTGACCAAAAACGTATCCATCGAAATTCAAAACACAGGCGGTGAGCCTTGTGGAGCTTGGAAAGCCGGTGTCCAAAGTGGCGGAAGAACTGGGCATCGGTGCGAAACTCGAAGTCGGCGCAGCTCGGCAGCGAAGGCCAACGAGCTGAAGGCGAGCTGGCAGTAGTGGACGAGCTGCGCCGACTTCGGCGCGAGCAGGCCGACCTCAAATTGGAGAACCACAATTAAAAAAAGGCCGCCGTTATCATCGGAACCAAGACCCCGCTGGCAACCGCTCTATGATTGACTCCATCGCCACAAAAACCGGCGCCAGCATTCGCAAGGTATGCGCCACGCTCTGACTGGCCCGCAGCAGCTCTTACCATGCGGCTTCTCCCACTCCCACCCAGGCTGCCGACACGAATATCTTTCTCCATCGTAATGAAGCCCAGCCTCTATACGGATTCCGCGCAAACTTGCTCTGAGCGCTGGTTGGGCGTAAACTGCGCGCGGTTTATTTTTCCTGCAAAAGCATGGTGCGTTCGTGCCTGCATTCCTGATTCCGACCATCCTCACCTCGGCTCGTCCGGCGTCGCTGCGCGCAGCCGGCATCCTCTTTCTCGCGTTTAAATCCGACCTCTCCAAAGAACCATTGATAACACTCGCCCTCGTCCTCTCGCTCCTGCCGTTTGCGTCGCTCGAATTCGATCCTGACATCATTATTGAGATCACTGAGCCGGCCTGCGGTTTCAAAACTTGAGCGCGAGTCCGATGACATACAGCGCGAAGCCCGGATTCCGGACTTCGAATCCAGATTGATGATTTGATCGATGCGTATTGAACGCACACTGATTTCGCAAAATCCCGAGGGAATACCGCTTTGCAAATCTCACTTTGCCTTGAAGACCGTGTGTTTTGGGTCGCCGCCGGAAATGAGGTAGGCAATTAAGTCGGAAAGTTCATCCTTGTTCATCGGAGCGATCGTTCCGGGCGGCATCATGGATATCTGCGAGGGTTCGACGTTCGCGACATCGCCCATCGGAGTCTTGGTGAGCACGCTGAAATCGTAGGGATTTGCTGCGATGGCGATTTCCTTGTCGTTGCGGTAGATGATGCGTCCGTAGAGCTGGCCGCCTTCTTTGAGCGTGATCGTGCTTGCTTGGTATTGCTCGGAAATCGACTGACTGGGCTCGGAAATCGCGACGAGGATATCCGGGATCGCGTAGCGCTTGGCGACCGAGCCGAGGTCGGGCCCTGACAGTCCGCCCGCACCTTCGAAGCGATGGCAGGCGATGCAGCGCCCGGCGGAAAACATCTTCTTTCCATTCTCGTAATCGCGGTCGGCGAGCTCGGTCTTGAACAGCTCCTTTGCTGTCTCCGTCGTCCATCCGCCGGGTGGGCCTTTCGGCAACGGGAGCTTGCTGAGGTCCACCGCCGCGACATCGCCCAGCAGCCACGAAATGGCGGCTGCGTCCTTCGGTGAAAGATGCTCGATGGCGTCATTTCGGATCGCGCGGATGTAGCCGATGAAGCTCTTGCCGCCGCTTTTCTCCAAGGAGTCGTTCAGCCACGAGAAGTAGAACTTTCGATCGTCGAGTGTCCAGCCGGACTGCACTCGCCGAATGGAGTAGGCGTAATGGATGTTCTGCGTGTTGGGCGTGTTGGCCATCGTCTTGAGGACGACCTCGCCGTATTCATGCCGCGCGAGCATCGCCTTGTCGTAGGCCATGGTTTTGGTCTGCGTGACCTTCATCAAAGCGACCGTCTTGCTCGCCACTTCGGGCGCGTCGAGGAAGCTCAGCACGCGGCAGAGTTCAGTGTTCAGCGTCTCGTCCTGGGCGGGGTAAAGCGGGTTTAGCTTGGCGGCGACGGCAGCGATTTCGACTGGCGACGGCGCTTTGAGGCGCATGAAACAAAGCGAGTATGCGCGCAGCAGAGCGAGCTGGTCGTCCGGCTCCAGGTCGGAAAAAGGAACGCCGTTCAGCTTTTCCAAGACGCGACTCGTCAGCACCTTCTCGCCGTGCCTGCAGAGCGCGATGGCCGCGTAGATGACGGCGCGTGTATTCGATTCGGAGAACACCTTGTCCTGCCACAAAGCGATGTCCTGATTCTCGATGGCCAGGCGCGCGGCGTAGCGGATGTCCCGATCGGCATGCGACAAGTAAGGCCACGCCTTTTCAATCGCCGCGGCCCCGCCAGTGCGGCTGCCGTGGAATGCTTCGAGCGAATGACGCAGGTCCCGGAGCTTCTGATTCGCGACTAGGCTCTTCTTCGGCCCGTCGCGATGCGGACCGGTGTAGCGCACGCGGTAGAGCTTTGACGCCGTGTTGCGCCCACCGACGAGAAAATACATGTGCCCATCCGGCCCGAATCGCATCGCGGAAATGTTCAGCGGCGTGCCGTTGAGAAACTCCTTTTTCGTCCCGGTGTAGCTCGACCCGCTCTCTTCCATATCCACCGTGTAGATGGTCCCGAAGGTCCAGTCGCAGCAGAACAATTTGTCTTGGTAGTAATCCGGGAAGTTCGAGTGATGCCCAAAGCTCATGCCCGTCGGCGAGCCCGGCCCGATGTTGACCACCGCACCGTTGCTATCGGCGAAATACGCCGCCCATTTCGCCGAGCCCGCGCGCGAGCCAAACTCGCTGCCCGCCGTGACGTGGTTGACGCGCGTCGGGCGATACCACGGGCTGCCGATGTCGAACTCAAGGTCCGAGTCATACGTGAACAATTCCCCCTCGCGGTTGATGGCGATATCCACGGAATTGCGCAGGCCGGATGCAATCATCGTCCAGTCCTTGCCGTCGGGCGAGATCCGGCAGATCCAGCCGCAGGGTGCCTTGATTCCCACGGCATGGCCTTGCGGGTCGGGCATCGACTGGAGCAGCGAGTCCTCCTGCCAGACGCTCGGTTGCAAGCTCGGCACGCCTTTTGGCACCCGCGAATGGTCGCCCGAGACGAGATACAGCCCCTTCCCATCCTCGGTCTGGATGATCGAGTGCGCGGAGTGTTCGTAGCCCATTTCCAAAGGCTTGATGAGCGTGAAATCGTCATAGGTGTCGTCGCCATCGGTATCGCGAATCCGATAAAAGCCCTTCATCGACGACATATACAGACTGTCGAACGCATACAAAAAACCCAACGCCCCACCGACCGTGCGCTTGCCCCATTTGATCGGCACATACGGAAACCCCTTCAAACTCTCCACACTCAACGGCGCACCATCCTTCGCCAAAGTGACCCGGAATACGCCCTTATCATCCTGATCCGAAACAATGATGCGCCCCTTCGGGTCGAAAGCCATCGCCACCCACGATCCCTGCTCGGTCGGGACGGAGTAGAGAAGTTCCGCATCAAAGCCCTCCGGCAGCGAAATACCCGTATCCCCATCCAAAGCCAGGCGGTCCGAATCGGCGGCAGACAACGCGCCAGCACCGAAAAGCAGACCAGAAAAACAGATGCAGACCATCCGGCAAAAAGACGCGCGGCAGAGACTGGACAATGGGAAAAGAAGAAGCGTGGATTTCATAAAAGCGCGAGCAATAGGGCGCGAGCAAACGTCCCGTATCGAACTCCCGCCCAAGTGAACAGCAAGAAGCCGGAATTGAGGACGCGGATTCGCTCGCTTTCGCCACCGGTCCAGACGGACTGGTGCCCGCCAATCACGCGCAGCATCTCGGCTCAGATCGCATCGCCCTCAGCCTCCCGACAATCGCCCTCCGGGTTATGGCGCATCGACCTCCGGGTGATTGCAACCCGCCTCCGACCTACGGCGCATTACTCTGCGGGTAATGGCGTATCGACCTCCGGGTGATGGCAGCCCGTCTCCGGCCTGCGGCGCATTACTCTGCGGGTAATGGCGTATTGACCTCCGGGTAATGGCAACCCACCTCCAACCTATGGCGCACTGCCCTCCGGGTGATGGCGCGTCGCTCTTCAACCCCGGTTTTTCTCTGTAGAACCGAAATCCATCCTGCAATCAGCCTTGAACCCGAACACAGCTTTTGAAACCGCAGATAGACGCAAATATCCGCAGATAAGCAGGAGCGGGAAACTTTCGGGTGGGCGAGAAATGTCCCCATACACAGAGCAATTTAGGGCAAACAATATCTGCGAAGATTTGCGTTCATCTGCGGTTCCTTTCGCGGCGTTCAGCCTTGAACAAACCCCGCTTTCCAGCTTGGCAACTCACGCCAAAAGGACCACAAGGCCCACGTCAATTTATTCATTCAACCTCTGATACAAAACACACAATGAACTACCGTGACCAACTCCGCGAAGACCGCCTCACCAGAGTCCAGACATTCGGACGCGAAAACGCCGCCGACTTTGCCGACGGCAGCAAAGGCAAAGCCCTTTTTGGGCGCATCGATACGCACCTGGAAGACCTCACCGACGCAAAAGCCGGCCAAGTCCCCGGACGCACCAGCAAAGCCACCATCCTCGATGCCCTCTGGCTCGACTACAAAGCCATCGCCCGCACCTCCCGCAGCATCGGCCCCACCGACCTCGGCGGTACCACTGCCGACTACGCCATGCCCGACGATTCTACCGAAGAAGAAATCAAGACCCACGCCGAAAGACTCCTCCGCCTGCTCGAAGACAACAACAAACCCGTAGCAGACGGCGGCGACACCCCCGCCCAAAAAGCCACCAAAGCCGCCCTTCGCGCCCACTTCATCGCATGGGACATCGCTGCTGATTTCGTCGAAGACCTCCGCGCCGACTACGACGCCCTCATCGAAGCCAACAAACACAACCAAGCCGAAACCCAGGAAGGCGTAGAAAACACCGAAGCCATCACCCAAATCCTCCTCGCCGCCGGAAAGGACGTCGAAGCCCTCGATACCATCGTCCAAAACAAATACGCCCGCCAGGCCGAGAAACTCCACGTCTGGCAAACCGCCAGCCGCATCCACCGCGCACCCGCCAAAAAGAAACCTGCAGCAGGCGGCGGCGGAACAAATCCTGCGCCAAGCGCGTAACCGCGTGCTACACTCCGCGCCCGGCTCCTCGCTGCCTGATTTCCCATGATCCGCGCAGTCATGGATACCAACGTCCTATTCTCTGCGCTCCGCTCACGCCTCGGAAGTTCGTTCACCGTATTCACCGCACTGCGGCAAAACCGCTGGCGTGCCATGTTGAGCAACCACCTGCTTCACGAATACGAGGAAATCCTTAAAGCCCACGCCTCCGAACTCGGGCTGAGTCTCGCGGACATCGATACCATTCTCGACGCCATCTGCGCCCGAGCCGAAGAATGGCAACTATTGCCAGGATGGGTCCCCATTTTACACGACCCGGACGACGAACCGCTTGTCGAACTCGCCTACGACTCCGATGCCCGTCGCATCGTAACCCACAACGTCCGACACCTCGCGCCCGCCCGCTGCATCGGAGTGGAAGTCTTGCTCCCGCATCAATTCGCAACTATCCTCACCGCGCCATGACACTCGAAATCCATCTACCCGAAAGCCTCGCAAAAAACGCCCGCGAATACGCCGAGCGCGAGCACATCACCGTAGATGCCCTCATCGCCACCGCACTAGCCGCCCAACTCGACAACGCCACCCCCCGCCGCCCCACCATCGCCGAACGCGCCGCCCGCGTAGATTGGGACAAAGTGGACGCAATCCTAGCCCGAGTCCCCGCTATACCCGACCCCGCCGAACAAGAAAGCTGCATCGTCCGAGAAGAGCCGCCAAAGCCGTGAGCGACATCCTCGCCGAAATCCGCCACACGCGCGATGAAATGGCCCGAACTGCTGGCTACGACGTAAAGAAATTTATGGACACTATCCGCGCCCGCGAACGCGCCGCAGCTGCCCAAGGAGTCGTATTCGCTTCCCCGATAATCGTTGAAGAATAAAGCTGCATCGTCCGCGAAGAGCCGCCACAGCGGTAAATTCATGGCCTAAGGTAGATAGCGCTACTTCTTCTTTCTCTTTGGCCTTTAGTAACGAAGCTCACTCGAATCCTGCATCGTGAACCACGCAACCCTCCGCGAAATCCTGCAACGCCACAACCTGCTCGAAGCGTGGAGTCGGTTTGAAAAGAACTACCGACCATGACCCCGCTCACCGCCGCAATCCTCAAACAAAAAGCCATCCGCCGCTGCGCCCTCGCCGCCCTCCCATTCCTCGAAAAAGTCCGCACCGTCGGGAAAATCCGCCGGTCGCACTGGGATTTGAAGCAACTCCGCGCCCTCCACCCGAACCGCATTGGCGGCGTCCAGTTTATCGGCGCGCCGCTGCTTCCGGCGGCGGTTACCTCACCGTCAAACACGTGGACCTCCGGCTTCCTGCCACTTCCGCGCGGACTGTCCGCACTTCAGCACACTCCGCAAGCAGGGTGAACGCATCTGCGGACAGAACGGTAGGATGCACTCACGGTGCCGCCGTCACCTTTACCCGCAGAAAGCGCGAGCCGGGCGTGCCCACGAGCACATTATCCCGCACCTTCAGCGTCGTGGCGGTAGTGATGAGCACCGTCGTCGTCGCGGCGGAAAAGGCCGCCCCATCCGGCGAGGCCGCGCTCTCCACGACATACGCCGCCCCCGCTCGCTTGGTGACGGTCATGGTGAGGTAGCCGCCTTCATTCACCGCCAGTGGCGTTGCATCGATGTCCGGCACGAGCGGGTTGGAGTTGAATGCAAACTCCAGCAGTTCCACTCGCCCATCTTTATCGGTATCGTCGAGTGCGCTATGTGCAGTGATACTGCCGAAGCGGGCGATTTCCCACGCGTCGAGCAGCCCATCGCTGTCAGTATCGTTGGGGTTCGGACCGAAGACGTAGGCGGAGCCTTTGTTGGCGATCGACGAGTCGTCGTAGGGTGTACCGATGGCGACGCTCGTGCCATCAATTGCCACCGAGTAGCCGAAGTAGTCATTCACCGCCGGGGCAGGGTTGTTTAGCGTGGCCACGGGCACCGTTGGCGTGCCGCTGCTCAGGTCATACACATACGTGCTCCCGGCACTGGTTGCTCCCGTGTCGTCATAGGGAGCCCCCACCACCACTCGCGTGCCGGAGATCGCCACCGAGGAGCCGAAGCGGTCATACGCCGCTGGGGCAGGGTTGTTTAGCGTGACCACGGGCACTGTCGGCGTGCCGCTGTTCAGGTTATACACATACGCGCTCCCGGCATCGCTCGCTCCCGTGTCGTCCGCGTCAGCCCCGACCACGACCCGCGTGCCGGAGATCGCCACCGACCAGCCGAAGCGGTCATACGCCGCTGGGGCAGGGTTGTTTAGCGTGACCACGGGCACTGTCGGCGTGCCGCTGTTCAGGTT
>JANMGP010000111.1:0-23977 GCA_031374705.1 Verrucomicrobiaceae bacterium
ATTTCTCACACTCTGAGAAGCGCCCCACCACCGCGTATGTAGTTTTCCAGCAGATTCAGGGAGGCCCGCAGATTCTTTGCAGGTGGAAATCTGTTGGCCTCCCTGAATCTGCTGGAAAAAGGTGTGAGAAGTGCGGGTTAAGGCTTCGCCACGAATTCCCCGGCCAGTTTTGACCCTTCGGCGAGTTGCTCACGTGTGACTCGTCCATTCTCCAAAATATCGATGAGGTATTTCTGCCCGCTCACCTCCGCCTGATTCGCACTTAAAGCGAGCCATTTGCACGCTTCCACCGGGTCTGCTTTCACTCCGGTTCCTTCATCATACATTCGCCCCAGATTCAACTGTGCGCGGGCCTCCCCGCGCTCCGCAGCCAGGCGGAACCAGGTGACCGCTTGTGCAATGTCCTTCTCCGTTCCGAGTCCGTTCTCGCACATCACGCCGAGTGAATTCTGCGCCGCCGCGCTTCCCTGCGCCGCAGCAAGCCGGAACCAGCGCGCCGCTTCCGCATAGTCCTTCGCGACCCCGTCCGTGCCCTTCAGCAAATAGTCTCCGAGCCGCACTTGGGCGGTCACGTTGCCCGCTTCCGCACCGCGCCGGTAGTAGCCGAGCGCTTCCTCCATGTTCTTGTCGGTCGCCTGGCCCGAGGCATGCATCCAGCCGAGATTTGTTAGTGCCACTGGATCATTCGCCTTGGCCGCTTCCTTGAAGAGCCGCATCGCCTCGGCAGGATCGGCGGTGACGCCCTGTCCCTGAATATACATACTTCCGAGATTCGCTTGCGCCTTCGTGTGCTCTTGGTCCGCGGCTTTTCGGAAGAACTCGGCGGCTTTCGCGAAATCCTTCGGCGCTCCCTCGCCACGAAAATAAGCCCGACCGACCGCATACTGGGACTCGGCCTCACCCTTGCCTGCCTTTTCGATTTCCACACCGAGATCGAACTCCCCGCCGACCGCAGCGCGCGGGACGGAGAAAAGCAATGTCGTGAGACAAAAACAGATGAGACGGCGAATCAACTTCATTCCCGAACTCTAACCCGGACCGCCCGCGCTCAACACGTCACATTTCAGACACGTATTTGTTTCGGAATGAAGACTCCGTCTTATTTCCGGAACAGAGACGTCACAGTGTGTAACTTGTGACTTCGGCCTATTGCATGAACAGTGTTACCCAGCCTCAAAGCAGGAAAACTCACCAATACAACTCCATGAATATTGCAACAATGATACGACAAAAACTACGGCAGGCAGCGCTCGCATGCGGCATCCTCGCCGCAGCGACCGCGACCACACACGCCGTTCTTCCCTACACCGATGGCGACGTCTTTATCGGCTTCCGCGCGACCAGCGGCCAAGGTCAGCTAAAAGACGTCCTGATCAACGCAGGACCGGTTTCCCAATTTATCGGAGCGGGCGCATCGTTCACGGTCAATCTCGGGCCCAATGCAGCCGCGGACCTGAGCCGGGAATTCGGCAGCAACTGGCACTCGCGCCCTGAAGTCCGCTGGAGTGTCAGCGGCATGCAGTTTAGCGCAGGCACCTCCGGCCTCCGCAATCGCACGCTCTTTGCGAGCCGTCGTGAAGTGAAGCCGGGCGAGCAGTCAGTGGGGTGGGACACCGGTTCGACAAATGCGCATAATGGTGTGTGCTCGAGCACCATTGCGGTGATGCGGGACAAATTTAAGGACGGAAACAACAATACCAGCCAGACGGAATCCGGCACCAAATCAGTAATCCAGGACGCCAGCAGTCCCCAAAGCTACGCCACCTTTATGAGCGGCGGCGTTTCCTACAGCTATTTTCAGGACAGCGATGTCGGTATCGAGAATACATTCGCCAACGGCGCGCAGAACTCGGTGCTCGATTTCTACGTCATTCAGCCTTACGTGAGCGGCGGAACGCCGAGCCCTGCCCCGCTGACTGGAGCATTCCGCATCGATAGCAACGCAGTCCTCACATTTTCCCCGACGATTGCGCCATTCGCAACGCCTGCACTCAGTTTTGCCGTGCCGACCGCTTCCGTAAATGAAGACGTCGCGGGCGGAAAAATCACCATCGCAATCAACCGCTCCGTCAAAACGGATACCGCGGTCACCGTGAACTTCAGCACCACGGAAATCACCGCCATCGACGGCGAAGACTTCACCGGGCAGGTGGACACAGCCGTTTCATTCGGAGTGGGCGAAACCACGAAAACGGTGGACGTCACAATCCTCGATACCGCCGGGCGCAAGCCAAACCGGACATTTAAAGCAACGCTCGCCGTCGCCCCGGCGGACGGAATTGTCGCCGACCCTGCCGAGATGGTCGTCACGATTGTCGAGACCGACCCCGAGCCTTCCACCGTCGTCCTCAGCGCCGCGACTTACAGCATCGCGGAAAATGGGGGCAACCTCGTCGTGACCCTCACTCGCTCCGGCGTCACCACGACCGCCGTGGATGTCAGCGTCAGCACGACAAACGGCACCGCGATCGCCGGCACCGACTTCACCGGCCTCACCAATAGCGTCGTGAGCTTTGCCGCGAACGAAGTGACAAAAACCGCGACCATCCCGATCACAAACCGCGCCGGATATTTCGGCGACCGCACATTCACCGTGAGCCTTTCGAACGGCACGAACGGCGCGACGTTCGGCACACCGAGCTCCGCCATAGTTACCATCCAGGAGCTCGACTCCCAGCCCGCGACGCTCGCATTGAGCGCAGCGACTTACACGATCGCTGAGAACGGCGGCAACGCAGTCATCACCGTCAACCGCACCGGCTCGACCGCGCCTGTCAGCGTGAGCTTCAGCACGACAAACGGAACCGCGCTCGGCGGCACGGACTTCACCGCACAGACGAATACCGTGGTCGATTTCTTGCAGGGCGAGACGAGCAAAACCGTCAGCGTTGCCATCATCAACCGGGCAGGATTCTTCGGCAACCGCGCCTTCAGCGTCGCCATTTCCAGCCCGACCGGCGTCGGCCAGCTCGGCACGCCAATCACCGCCACCGTGAACATCACCGAGACCGACCCGGTGCCGCCGGTGCCAGTGGTCGCGGGCGTTTACAACGGGATCATCATCCCCGTTGCCGCAGCGTCGCACAACACCTCCGGCTCCGTCAGCCTCAAGGTCACGCCCGTCGGCGCGTTCACCGGCAAGGTCGCCCTCGGAGGCTTCTCGTTCTCGATTAAAGGCACCCTCGCAACCACAGGCGACGCCAAGTTCGGCAAGGACGCGACCGCAACCTTCCCGCTCATCGGCAAAGCAAAACAACCCGTGGCACTCGGCAATCTCGCCCTTCATCTGGAAGCAGGAAAGCTCACCGGAACCATCGGCGCAGTAGCGACGATTGACGGCGACCGCGCATTCTACGACGGCAAGATTAACGTCGTCAGCAGCGACTTCCTGCTTACCAACAAAGGTAAGTTCACCGTCGTCATCCCGTCGGAGACCGTCTCCGCCGCCATCCCGCAAGGCGACGGCTTCGGGGTCGTGTCCGTCACCAACAAAGGCGCCGCAAAGTTCGCCGGCGTCCTCGCCGACGGCACAAAGTTCAGCGCAGCCGGTGCGCTCTCGCAGGGTAACAAAGTGGCTGTCTATGCGCTGCTATATGCAAAGAAAGGCAGCTTCGCCGGAGCCTTCACGCTCGACACCGCGCCCGCCAATACCGACCTCGCGGGCCCTGATTTCCTGTGGATTCGCCCCGCACAGACCAAAGTGAAATCCTACCTCGCAGGCTGGCCCGCCGGCACGAAGGTCGATGTCCTCGGCGCGAAGTACGTCGTCCCCGCGAAGACGGAAAACAAGAGCGTCTTCCCGTTCCCGAACGGCAGCGGAGTCGCAGTGATGACCTTCGCAGACGGAAAACTCACCGGCCCGCTCAACAAGAACGTGACCATCTCATCCGCAAACAAAGTGGCGAACTCCCCGACCGCCACCGACAAGACCTACAAGCTCGGAATCACATCGAGCAGCGGCGCCCTGAAAGGTGACTTTACCCACACCGACGGAACCAAGACCAAGTTCACCGGCGTCATCTTCCAAAAAGGAGCGACCAAAGGCGGCTACGGCTACTTCCTCAGCAACGTGCCGAAAAACGGTGCGCCCGGCGAAAGCGGCGGCGTGACCATCCTCGCGCAGTAACGAGCAGCAATTACAAAAAAACCCGCCGGCCCGCTTCACCGCGGACCGGCGGGTTCTTTTTTGCCCGGAAGCTTCCCCGGAAAATGTTACACGATTAGAGTTTGTCAGTCCCGCAATCCCCGCTCTTGCCTCCAATCCATCACGATTGAAGCAAACGCACAATATTCGAGTTGCGACCGTCACCGTTGGCATCGCCCGATCACCTCTTTGGCGCATGTCTCTGACATGGATGCAGCCGGTATATTACAATCTCCACCTTCCTCCATCGACACTGGGTTGAGTAACAAGGACGCGAACCAAAAATACGTCCATGATTCAACCAACCACACACACAACCACGAGGGCTGCTTTGCTCTCAAATGCAGGCCACGCCTTGCTCCGCTCGCTGAGGCGATGGCGATTTGCCTTCTCGCACTGACTACGACGCTCGCATTTGCAGCGCCGTTTAGTCCGGGAAATTTGACCGTGCTTCGCGCGGATTCAAACTCTGCAAATAATACGACGGCCACGCTGGTCGAAGTCAGCACAACGACTGCCGGGCAGACGGGTGCGGCGGTGCAGGCGATTGCGATTGATGGCACGACAGCTCCGAACGCGATTCGCATCAGCGGCTCGGCGACGAGCACGGGCTACATGTCGCGTAGTGCGGATGGGACGCTGATTTGCTTCCCCGGCCACAACTCGACGACGGCAAGCCCGACGAATGCAAATACGATTCTGCCACGCGCGGTGGTGACGTTTGATGCAGCGGGCACGTTTGCGCTCGGCGCGACTTACACGGGAGCGACTGGAAATCAGGCGCGCGGCGTGACGAGTCTGAACAACACGAACTTTTACATCGCGGACCAAGGCGGAATTTATACGAACGGGACATCGACGCCGAGTCCGGTAGCGAACCTGCGCTCGGCTCGTGCGTTCGGAACTTCGGTCTATGTGCTTCAAGCATCATCGGTTGTCGGCGTGACGGTTGTCTCCACGGTGTCCGCGATCACGGGTGGTTCGATTTCGGGGCTGCCGGGGTTGGCGAACGATTCCACGGCGACGGACTTCTATATGGTTTCTTCGGGCGCGAATGGTTCCGCGTTCGATGTGCTTTACGTTCTCACGACGGCGGGGATCAAAAAGTATTCGCTGGTGACTGGCACTTGGACGGCCAACGGCACGTATGCAACGGTGACTGGATTCGGTCTCGCGGCAGCTTGGAATGGCGCGGGCTCGACTCTTTACGTCTCGACTGGCACGGGCGCGACCTCCGCAAACAACGTGGTGAAAGTCACGGACACCGCCGGATACAACGCTGCGATTGCGGTGACGACGGGGAACAACGTCACTCTATACACAGCTCCTACTGGGACGACGGTGAAGGGCGTGGCCTTCGCGCCGGTGGCTGCCGTTGCTCAGCCGGACTTGGCGGTGAGCGTGTCGGCTCCTGCTACGGCGTTGGTGAATACAAATTTCAACTACACGATCACCGCATCGAATACCGGCGCTGCAAATGCGACGGGTGTGGCGGCAAACTTCACAATTCCTGCGGGGCTGACGTTTGTGTCGGCTTCCGGGACGGATGGCTTCAGCGGCACGGAGACGGCGGGCGTGGTGAACTTCACCGGCGGGACTATCAATGCGAGTGCCTCAGCAACGCTGACGGTGACAGTGTCTTCGGCTACTACGGGAAGTAAGACGGCGCCCGTGGGCGCAGCGGTCATTGACCCGCCGAGTGCGATTACCGAGACGAACGAAGCGAACAATTCTTCGACAGTCGCAGCGACAACGGCGGTGCTCGCGGCTCCGGCAATCACGACTCAGCCGACGGCGACGCAGACCATCGCGAGCGGCGCGACGACGACACTGACGGTTGCGGCAAGCGGTTTCCTCGCTCCGACTTTCCAATGGTATGAAGGCGCGAGCGGCGACACAGCCGCTCCGGTAGTTGGTGCGGTGTCGGCTTCTTTCACAACGCCGGCACTTACGGTGATGAAGAGCTACTGGGCTCGGGCGACCAATGCCTCGGGCACTGCAGATAGTAACACGGCGGTGGTGAATATCTCCGCGGCGGATCTAAATCTTTCGGCTCTCGTGCTGAGTGGCATCACTCTCGACCCAGCGTTTGGGTCGGCGACGACAAGCTACACTGCTTCGGTGCCAAATGCCATGGTGAGCACGACGGTGACGCCGACAACTTCGGACTCGAACGCCACTGTTACGGTGAATGGTAACACGGTCCTCTCCGGCGAAACGAGCGGCGCGATTTCGTTGAACCCCGGCGCAAACGTCATCTCGGTAGTCGTCACGGGAGCGGACATGGTGGCGACGAAGACTTATACGGTCACGGTCACGCGCCTCAGCAATAATGCGGACTTGAGCTTGCTCGGCATAACGCCGGGCGCGCTCGTTCCCGTATTTGATGCGGGGACGATGTCTTACACAGCAGCCGCGGCAAACGCCACGACGAGCATCACGGTCACGCCAACAGTCGCGCATGTCGCGGCGACGGTGACGGTGAACGGAACGCCAGTCGTTTCAGGTCAGCCGAGCGGCGCGATCAATTTAAATGTCGGCGCAAACAACGTGAGCGTGGTCGTCACAGCACAGGATCTCACGACGAAGACTTACTCCATCGTCGTAACCCGCGCAGGCAGCGCGAATGCGAATCTATCGGCGCTGACGCTGAGCACTGGCGCATTTTCGCCTCCAGTCTTCACGGCTGCGACGACGAGCAGCGTGCAGGTTGTTTCAAATGCAACGACAAGCGTGGCGGTCACGCCGACCGTGGCTGAGGCAAATGCAACAATCACGGTGAACGGAACGGCTGTGCTTTCCGGCGCAACGAGTGACCCGATTGCGTTGCTCGACGGAATCAACACCATCTCCACAGTGGTCACTGCGCAGGACGGAACGACGACGAAGAACTACGTCACTAAGGTCATCCGCCAGTCCACGGCGGTGCTCGCTCCAGGCTCGATTGCATTCACCGGCTACAACGCGGACGGCGATGACAACCTCGCATTCGCCGCACTGACAGACATCCCAGCGCACACGGTCATCGTTTTCACGGACGACGAATGGAATGGAACGGACTGGGCGGACGCAAATGAATCCGCGTTCGCCTGGGTCGCTGGCAGCAACATCCCGGCCGGCACGATTGTCGCACTCGATGGACTCAATAACATCTACTCGACCACACTCGCCGCGACTTCAAACCTCGGCACGATTATCGGGATTCCCGATGCGCTGAATAATCCTGGCGTCAGCGCAAGCGACGAAATCATCTTCGCCTTCCAAACGACTGGTGCGCTCAACACGGCAGGCAATCAAGTGCCGAGCGCTTTCCTCGCAGCCATTGCGGACGAAGACGCGGCTGGTGGCATTTACTCACTGACTGGCACCGGACTGTCCGAGGCCGCTGGCACGGCAATCATCTTCCTCGATGACGACGACGGGATGCGCTACAAAGGCGTCCGCAACGGCAAGCTGAACTTTTCCGATTACCTCACCGACATCGCGGACCGCGCGACAAACTGGGAGACGGTCCTCGGCGGCGACGGAACGACGTATGTGCCGTTCAGCCCAGCGCCATTCACGGCGGGCCCGACGGTCATCATCACCATCAACGACGTGTCGGTGAGCGAAGGAAATGCTGGAACGACGAACCTCACCTTCACCGTCACTCGCGCAAACAATACGGGTGCATTCACGGTGGACTACGCAACGGCGGACGGCACCGGTGCGAATCCCGCTACTCTTGCGGACAATGATTACGTGACGGGCACAGGGACAGTGGCATTCACCGCTGGTGGCGCACTCACCGCGCCAGTCACGGTCGTTGTTAATGGCGACGCGACGGTCGAACTCAACGAACGCGTGTTCGTGAATCTCAGCAATGTCGTGAGCACTGTCGGCAACGCGGTCATCTCCGACACTCAAGGAATCGGCACCATCCTCACGGATGATCCAGTTGCGCCGAGCATCACGACGCAACCTGCGAGCCAGTCCATCGCGACGGGAACGCAAGCCTTCCTGTCGGTCGCGGTCGAGGGATACCCGGCACCGACTTTCCAGTGGTATGCGGGCCTGACCGGCGATGCGGCAAACCCGTTCCCGGGTGCGACTCTCTCGAGCTTCACGACTCCGGCGTTGCTTGTAAATACGGACTTCTGGGTCCGTGTGACGAACACGGAAGGTTTCGTGGACAGCAACACCGCGACCATCACGGTCGCGCTGGGAGCACCGCTCGGAAGCGCAAACGTAAACGTCCTCACCCGGAACAACGGAACGTGGAACGCCGCTGGTGTGAACGTCGCCGGCACACAGTTCATCAATCTCGGTCTGCAAGGAATGGGCCGCGTTCCATCCAGCGCGATTGACCCGGCAACGGGTGAATCGCTCGGCTCCATTTCGGATATGCAAATCACCGGCTGGAAAAAGAACGTCGATGGTTCTTACAGCGGCACGCTGAACACGCTGCCGGATCGTGGATTCAACTCCACGTCGCCGACGACCATCTTCTCGAATTATGCAGCGCGCATCAATTCGTTCGCGATGACGTTCACGCCTTACACTTTGGCCACTCCGACAGCGGCGCAGAATCAAGTCGCGCTGACCTTCACCGGATCGACGCGCTTCACCTACGACCACGATGCAAACGCGGGAACGGCTCCCGTGTTCACGACCGGACTGCTCGCAAACGGCGGCGTCTCGCTCTTTGGAAACACCGTGCCAGTGCGGACCGGCGATTCCACGCAGAGCGACGGCACGGTGACGGATCGTCTCACGCTCGACACGGAAGGGCTCATCCTGGATTCCCGCACGAGCAAGGCTGGCGCAGGCTGGATCGGCGACGAGTACGGCGCGCACATCTACCACTTCAACAGCGCCAAGCAGATTGACGGCGTGTTGCAATTGCCCGCTGCGCTCGTCCCACATGCGACGACTGGCGGACCGATTTCGTTCATTGATGTGCCAGCAAACGTGGATGGACGCCGCATCAATCAAGGACTCGAAGGCATCGCCCAGAGTCCCGATGGCACGAAACTCTTTGGCCTCATGCAGAGCGGCACGATGCAAGACGCAGGCACTGGAAACCAGGGCCGCTTCAACACACGCCTCGTCGTGTTTGATATATCGTCGAGCGACGCGCCGACCGACCCAATCGCGCAGTATGTCATCCAGCTCCCCCGCATTGATGAAACCGGCCTGACCACCAACGGCACGAGCGTCAACCGAACTGGCGCGCAAAGTGCCATCATCGCGCTGAACGACACGCAATTGCTCATCCTCTCCCGCGATGGAAATGGACGCGGCGTATCCGGCTCGGCATCGCCAGTTTTCAAATCGGTGTTGCTCGCCGACCTCTCCGCCGCAACGAACATTGAAGGAATCTACGACGCAGCAGGCGCACAAGTCGCACCGCTCGGCGTGCTCGACGCAGCCATTACTCCGATTTCGTGGACCCAAGCGCTGAACATGATTGGCAAGCTCGGCGGGAGCGCCAGTTCGGAGGTCGAGAAATTCGGCATGAACCTCCAGGGCGGAAACGGCGACATCAATACGATGTGCGAAAAATGGGAAGCACTCGGAATGGTCTCCGCAAACGACGCGACGAACCCGAACGACTACTTTCTCTTCGTCGGAAACGACAACGATTTCCTCACCTCAACCGGCAAGTATCTTGACGCGGCAGGAGCGATTCAGACCTACGACGCGGGCCTCGAAAACGACACCATCGTTCTCGCCTACCGCGTTCGTCTGACTGGCGCATTCAACCAGGCGCCGTTCGTCTCGAACACGATTCCAGCACAGACACTCGCGACTTCTTCAGCAGTGACGACGTTCAGTTTCGCTGCGGATACGTTCACTGACCCGGAAGCAGGAACGCTCACCTACACTGCGACGCAGGCCAATGGCAGCGCACTTCCATCGTGGTTGAGTTTTAACGGCGGCACGCGCACTTTCAGCGTCAACGGCCCGGCAATCGGGATGATGAACCTCAAAGTCACAGCAACCGACAACGGCACACCGAGCCTCTTTGTGAGCACCGACTTCGCGCTCACGCTCAACACGACGGCGACGTTCGCATACGGCAGCGGAAACGGCCCGGTGAACTTGGCATCGCTGGTGAATTACCTGCCAGCAGGCGGCACGTTCTCCGGCGCTGGTGTCACGGCGGGCGTCTTCAATCCAGCAATCGCTGGCCCAGGCGCACACACGATTACTTACAGCTACACGGACGCGCTCGGCGCTCCGCAGACGGCGACGTTCTCCATCACTGTGAACTACACGCTGCAAGTGCTCCACTACTACGGCGAGAGCGGACTGCTCGGCATTCAGACTGCGCCAATCATGGGCGCGATGATTGATAAGATGGACAACGACTACGCGAACACGGTTGTGGTCGGTGAAGGCGACAGTTTCATCCCTGGGCCTTGGCTCATCGGCGGTGCGGACCCTTCGTTTAATATGCTTCTCCACACCACGGCGTCCGTCTCGGGCGGACCGGCGGGTGCCTTTACCGGCGCGGCTGCAACGACTGCGGTTCCATTCGCACAAGTTGATGTTGCTATCATGAACGCGTTCGGAACGACGGCATCGGCGCTTGGAAATCACGAGTTCGACCTCGGTTCGCCAGTGCTCGCTGGCGCGATGTTCCCGGCGAACTCGACCACGCTCGGCAATTGGGTCGGCGCACAGTTCCCTCTCATCACGGCGAACCTCGACTTCGCGGCGGACAGCTCGCTGCGGGGCCGCGCGGATACAACGATTGGCGGCACAGGCGGCGCATTCGCTGGCCAGGAAGTCACGGCGATGAAGGCGAAGATTGCGCCTTACGCCATCAAGACATTGAACGGCGAGAAGATTGGCTTCGTCGGCGCGACGACTTGGGAATTGCTCTCGAAGTCTTCGCCAAACGGCACGGTACCGAAGGACGACGCAAACGCTGGCACGACTGATTTGCAGGAAGTCGCAGCGTATCTCCAAGGCGCGGTCACTTCGCTCCAAGCGCTCGGCGTGAACAAAATCATCCTCGTTGATCAACTCGACACATTGCAGCGCAACAAGGATCTCGCGGGTCTGGTTTCCGGTATCGACATCATGGTCGCTGGCGGAGGACACGAGCGCATGGGCGACGCGACGGACACGGCGACGGGCTTCAACGGTCACGACGCGGACTTCATCTCGGACGTTTATCCAATCGTGACTGCGGGACTCGACACGAAGCCGGTGCTCATCGTCACGACCGACACGGAATACAGCTACCTCGGACGCCTCGTCGCTGACTTCGACGCGAACGGCGAACTCATCCTTTCGAGCCTCAATATCGCGACGAACGGCGCATACGTGGCCACGGAAGCTAAGCTGCAAGCGGTTTACGGGACGACGGACACTGCGGCGCAAATCATCGCATCGAGCACGATCGGCACGCAGGTGAAAGTGATTACGGATGCGCTGAACAACATCATCATCGCTAAAGACAGCAACGTCTTCGGCTACACGAATGTGTATCTCGAAGGCGACCGCGTCTTCGGTCGCGCACAGGAAGTGAACCTCGGCGACATCACGGCCGACGCGAACCTTCTCAAAGCGAAGGCCGCACTCGGCCTCGGCGACACGTCCGCAGTCTTCTCGTTGAAAAACGGCGGAGGGCTCCGCGCATCGCTCGGCTCCGTCCTCGCGGACGGTTCGAAAGTCGCGCCGCTCGCGAATACCATCACCGGCAAACCGGCCGGCGGCATTTCGCAACTCGACGTTGAGAACGCGCTCCGCTTCGACAACAAGCTGATGGTCTGTGACATGACCTCCGCAGGTCTGCTCGGAATCCTCAATTATGCAGCCGGACTCAGCAGCGGACCGACCGTGCAGAACGGCGGCTATGCCCAAGTCGGAAACGTGCGGTTCTCGTATGACTCGGCGCGCCCCGCCGGCCAGAAAGTGCGGACGGTGGCGCTCGTGAACGACCTCGGACAAATCGTCTCGGTCGTGGCAGAAAACGGCGTGGTTCGTAGCGACGCGCCCGCAACCATCCAAGCAGTGGTGCTGAACTTCACGATGAACGGCGGAGACAACTACCCGATCAAATACACGAACCCGCCGACCAACACGACGGCGAACAACGCAGTGACGAACTTCCGCTACGTCCTCACCAACGGAACACTCTCCGCACCGGTCGCGCGGAATCTGGACTTCACAGCCGCATCGACGTTCACCAGCCTCGGCCTCACAGCGGCCGACATTCTGGGCGAACAGAAGGCATTTCAGGATTACCTCGGCGCACGCCACGCAACTCCGGGAGCCGCATACAATGTCGCGGACACCGCCGTGGTGCTCGACACCCGCATCCAGCAACTCGCGCAGAACGGAAACGTCGATACGGTGAAGACCGGCACGGTTTACACTTCGACGGTCGCCATCGCTCCAGCCTCCGTGACGGAAGGCAATAGCGGAACAGTCACCGTGACTCTGCCAATCACACACACGGTGAACGCCAACGCTCCTACAGCCGCGTTCACGGTGAACTACGCAGTCACCGGCGGCACCGCGACAGCGGGCACCGATTACGTCGCACTCCCGTCAGGCACGCTGACATTCGGCCCCGGTGGCGGTACGCAAACGCTCACATTCACCGTCAACGGCGACACCGTTCTCGAGAGCAGTGAGACGATTACCGTCACGCTCTCCGGCCTCGTAAACACTGATGGAACGACGACCATCATCGGCACCGGCAGTGCATCGGCGACCATCAATAACGATGACACCATCCCAGTCGTCTATCCGGCCACCAACGATTACACCTCGACGGCGAAAGGCAGCATCAATCTCGCTGGCGCGGAAATTCCCGCCTTCGACCCGCTGTCCAAGCGTGCGTTTGCTTCGTCGAATGTCGGTATCCAAGTCGTGGACCTCACGGACCCGGCATCACCGACGCTCATCACGACCATCACTCCGGCAACGCTCGGCGTGCCCGGCCTCACGAGCAACGACGTGACTTCCGTCACCGTGCGCAAAGGCGCTGGCGCAAATCCAAGCGTGCTCGCAGCGGCGATTCTCTCGGTGCCGAAGACCGCACCCGGCTACGTCATCTTCCTCAACGCAGCGGACGGAACATTACTCGGATCGACCGTAGTCGGCGCAAATCCTGACAACCTCACATTTACGCCGAACGGTGCGAAAGTGCTCGTCGCAAACGAAGCAGAACTCGACGGCGGATTGCTCGGCAATGCCGACGTCGCGCTTGATACCGCGCTCGGCACGGTGAGCATCATTGATGTCTCCGGCGGCTTCGCCACGCCTCCCGTCGCGACGGCGGACTTCACCGCATACGACACGCAAGTTGCCGCACTCCGCGCAGCAGGCGTACGCATCTTTAAGAACAGTGCAGGCGTCGATGCGGTGCCATCGCTGGACTTTGAGCCCGAATACATCGCAGTTTCACCGGACGGCACTACAGCAATGGTCACGCTCCAGGAAGCGAACGCACTCGGTGTTCTCGACATCGCCACCGCGACATTCACGTCCATCGTTCCGCTCGGAAAGAAGGACTTCTCGCCGCTGCGCGTGGACTTCAGCGACCGGGACGGCCCTGGTGCCGCTGCGCTCATCAATCCGACGGTTGGCAACCCGGTCTTCGGTCTCTACATGCCGGACGCGATTGCCTCCTACGCGGTCGGCGGACAGACCTACTACGTTGCCTCAAACGAAGGCGACGACCGCAACGACTTCCTGAATCCGGATGAAAGCATCCTGCTCGGGGCAGCGACCGGCTACGACCTCGACCCAACCGTGTTCCCGAACGCAGCCGCGCTGAAAAACGTCGCTTCGCTCGGACGCCTCACTGTTTCCAATTCCCTCGGTCTCCGCGGTGATACCGATGGCGACGGCGACGTGGACGAGATCCTCGCGTATGGCGGACGTTCGTTCTCCATCTACAACTCTTCTGGAACCCGCGTCTTCGACAGCGGCGACATGATTGACCTCATCGTGATGTCACAGAACTTCTCGAACTTCGACGACACTCGCAGCGACAACAAAGGCTCGGAGCCCGAAGGAGTCACCATCGCCACCCTCGGCGCTCGGACCTACGCATTCATCGGCCTCGAACGCGCGCACATGGTCATGATGTTCGACATCACGAACCCGCTCGCACCGACATACACGACAGCATTTAAGCGCGCAGGCGACTTGAACCCTGAAGGTCTCGTCGTAGTACCCGCAGTTGATAGCCCGAATGGCAAGCCGCTGCTCATCACGGCAAACGAAGTTTCAAACACACTCACCGTATTTGAAATCAACGACAACACCATCCCGACGATTTCGCCGGTCACACTCGCGAGCAACAACGCGAATCCTGCCCGTGCAAAACTCGGCGATGCTGTGACGCTCTCGTTCAGCGCGAATGAGCCAATCGGGACGCCGACCGTGACATTGCTCGGCGAGTCCGTCACCGCGACAAACGTTAGCGGCAACGATTGGACCGCGACCGTAGTCGTGAGCGCTGGAACACCGGAAGGCGCAGCGACATTCAGCATCAACGCAAGCGACCTCGCTGGAAATGCAGCGGTGCCAGCAACGGCGACGACGGATGCCAGCGGCGTGATTGTCGATAAGACGACGCCATTGCTCACGCCAGTCGCGCTCGCTTCGACGAATGCGAACGCGCTCTTTGCGAAAGCAGGAGACACGGTGACGCTGACATTCACAGTGAGCGAGCCAGTCTTCCCGACTGTCACGCTGCTCGGCGAGACAGTTGTAGCGACGAGCGTTGGCAATGATTGGACGGCGACCGTAGTGGTCGGTTCGACGACACCGGAAGGTCTTGCGACATTCTCGATTGCGGCGAGCGACCTCAGCGGAAACGCAGCGGTCACTGTGACAGCGACGACGAATGCGAGCGCAATCACCGTGGACCGCACGGCACCGACGCTCACATTGCCCGCAAATATCACACGCGGCGCAACGAGCGTGGCGGGTGCAATCGTCACCTACACCGCGAGTGCTTCGGGTGCGACGACATCGAGCTTCACGCCAGTGAGCGGCAGCATCTTCCCGATTGGTGTCACCACGGTGAACGCCACCGCGTCAGACGCCGCAGGAAACACGACGACGGGCTCATTCACCATCACGGTGAACCCCGGCGTCTCCATCGCAGCGGCTTCGACGACGGAAGGAAACAGCGGCACAAAGACGCTGAACCTCAACGTCTCGCGGACCGACCCGACCACCGAATTCACCGTGGATTACGCAGTCACAGGCGGCACCGCCACAGCGGGCACTGACTTCACACTCGCGGCGGGAACGCTGACATTTGCAGTGAGCGACGCGACGAAACAAATCGCCATCACGGTCATCGGCGACACGGTTGTTGAGAGCAACGAAACCGTCACGGTCACGCTGTCCGCCTTGGTGAATGTCACCGGCACGACGACCATCGCGACAGCGAGCACGTCGGGCACCATCACGAACGACGACACCATCCCGGTCGTCAATCCGCCGAGCGACACGTTCACCTCCACGGTGAAAGGAAGCATCGCATTGGCCGGCGCAGAGATTCCCGCGTTTGACCCGCTCTCGAAGCGCGCGTTTGCTTCTTCGAATGTCGGTATCCAAGTCGTGGACCTCACAGACCCGGCAGCGCCAACGCTCATCACGACCATCAGTCCGGCGACGCTCGGCGTGCCTGGCCTCACGAGCAACGACGTAACCTCCGTCACTTTGCGCAAAGGCTCTGGTGCGAACCCAAGTGTGCTCGCTGCGGCGATCATCGCATCGCCGAAAACAGACCCCGGCTACGTTGTCTTCCTCAACGCGGCGGACGGAACATTGCTCGGTGCCACGCAGGTCGGCGCAAACCCTGACAACCTCACCTTCACGCCGGACGGCACAAAAGTGCTCGTCGCAAACGAAGCGGAAATCGACGGGGGATTGCTCGGCAACGCGGATGTCGCGGCAGACACCACGCTCGGCACCGTGAGCATCATTGATGTGTCGGGTGGGTTCACCACGCCAGTCGTCATGACTGCAGACTTCACCGCCTACGACACACAAGTCGCAGCGCTGAAAGCAGCGGGAGTGCGGATCTTTAACAACGGAACCATCAATGCCATCCCATCGCGTGACTTCGAACCGGAATACATTGCTGTCTCACCAGACGGAACGAAGGCCATGGTCACGCTTCAGGAAGCAAACGCAGTCGCGATTCTCGACATCGCCACCGCGACATTCACGTCCGTCGTTCCGCTCGGTAAAAAGGACTTCTCCGGACTGCGGGTGGACTTCAGCGATGCCGACGGACCTGCCGGCTCGCGCCTGCTCAATCCCACCACGGGCAACCCTGTCTTTGGCCTCTACATGCCGGACGCAGTCGCCTCCTACACCGCAGGCGGTCAGACCTACTACGTCATGGCAAACGAAGGTGACGACCGGAACGACTTCCTCAATCCTGACGAAACCAGCCTGCTTGGAGCCGTTGGCTACGTTCTCGACCCGACGGTGTTTCCAAATGCCGCAGCATTGAAAAACAACGCTGCGCTCGGACGCCTCAGCGTTTCCAATTCGCCCGGCCTCCGCGGCGATACGGACGGCGACGGTGATATCGACGAGATCCTTGCTTACGGCGGACGCTCGTTCTCCATTCTCGATGCAGCGGGCAACCGCGTCTTCGACAGCGGAGACATGATCGACCTGATTGTCATGTCGCAGCACCTCGGCAATTTCGACGACAGCCGCAGCGACAACAAAGGTGCAGAGCCTGAAGGAGTCACCATCGCCACACTCGGCTCGCGCACTTATGCATTCATCGGGCTGGAGCGCGCTCACATGGTTCTCATGTTCGACATCACGAACCCACTCGCGCCGACCTACACCACGTCGTTTAAAAAGACCGGCGACTTAAATCCTGAAGGACTCGTCGTCGTCCAGGCTGCAGACAGCCCGAACGGCAAACCGCTGCTCATCACCGCAAACGAAATCTCGAACACGCTCACCGTATTTGAAATCAACGACGCCGTGGCTCCGACACTCAATCTGCCTGCAAATATCGTGGCGGAGGCAACGAGCCCGGCGGGTGCCGTGGTGAACTACACAGCCACTGCGGGAGATGACGTCAGCGGTGTCGCGACATCGAGCTTCGTGCCGCCCACGGGCAACACCTTCCCGCTCGGTGTCAGCACAGTGAACGCAAGCGCGACGGACAACGCAGGCAACACGACGACCGGTTCATTCACCATCACGGTCCAAGACACGACTGCGCCGGTCATTGGCGGAACATTTGCACCGCTCACCATCCTGAGCAGCGCGACACTCCCGGACTACACGACGCAAGCCGTGGCGAGCGACGCAGTCGGTGTGACCAGCATCACGCAATCACCCGCTGCCGGAACAACGGTAAATCCGGGCACCGTGCCGGTGACGCTCACCGCGTTTGACGCCGCCGGCCACAGTGCCAGCACATCGTTCAACGTCACGGTCGTGAACGTGGACCCAACCACAACGGCTATCGCGAGAAAAGGCGGCCCGGTCCCCGGAGCAGGATTGCCCGGCAGCGGCATCCCAGCAGGTGCGGTTTGGGTGACCTTTGGAGTGCCTTCCATCAATGATGCAGGCCAGTGCGCGATGTCGGCGACGTTCAAGGCAGGCACTTCGAGCACGACGGCGCTCCTCGCCTTCGATTCAGCCGACATGGCTGGGACCATGAAAGTGATCGCGAAGAAGGGCGGCGCAGTCCCGGGGATTGCGAACGCGGTGTTTGGTGGCTTCAAGGAACCATTGCTCGGGCCCGATGGCTCGGTGGCTTGGATTGCTTCAATTGCCAACGCAGCGGGCATTTCGGGAGCAGTCACCTCGGCAAGCGACTCGGTCATCTTTCTCGATGCCGATGGCATCGGCCCGGCACCTGCAGCAATCGTTGTTCGAAAAGGAGCAGTCGCCACCGGAGCGACATTATGGAAAGCATTCTCGTCACTCGCGATGAACGGCAGCGCGATGGCGTTCACTTCATCCCTCGCAATCGGCACCGGCGGAGTTCTCTCTTCGAACGACTCGACGCTGTGGACCTACGACCGCAACTCATCGACGCTCACGCTCGCGCTTCGCGAGGGCGATACGCTCCTCGGCTCCACGGTGAAAATCATCTCGGCACTCGCCGCACGCCCGAACTCCGCAGGACAGGGCCGCGGCGTGGAATCCGACGGATCTGATGACAGACTGTCGCTGCGTGTGACTCTCGCCGACAACCGCCAGACTATAGGCACCATCAAGCACGATGGCTCCGCAGTGTTCAACTACTTGACTGGCACCGCAGCGACGGGCTACGGAGTTGGCGCTCTCTGGCAGAGTTTCGGAACACCATCGCAAAACCAGGCGTCCGCCGCGAAGGCCTTCCTCGGCACGGTGAAGGCCTCGACCGGCACTGCCACGAGTTCGAACAATGTGGCCGTATTCGCTGAAGACGACGCCACCTACACGGCCGCACGCGTCGTCTCGATTGGAGACGCCACCGGAGTCACCGGCGGATTCTTCTCGATACTGAAGGACCCCATCAACGCAGGAAACCGCAGCGTCGCATTCATCGGCTCGATGAAGACGAACAGCGTGGCGGGCATCATTTCCGCAAACAACGACGGCCTGTGGTGGTCCGACGCCACAAGCGGATTGCGCCTCGTCGCCCGTGAAGGCGCACAGCCTCCGCAAGCCCCCGTCGGAGCGCAGTGGAGTGCTTTCACATCGATCGCGATGCCGGAAGGTCGCGGGCCGCTCTTCGTAGCGACCATGCGCAGTAAAACCGGATCCGTTTCACCCGGTCCCGGCGGCATCACGACGGCCAACGACACCGGTCTTTGGGCAACTACGAGCTTCGGTTCATTGCGGCTGCTTCTACAGGAAGGCGACCTCATCGGTTCTGCAACGGTGAAGACCTTCACCGTGCTCTCCAATGTGGTCGGCAGCCCCGCACAAACGCGCAGCTTCAGCAACAATGGCAGCGTCCTTGTCCGCGCAACCGATACCACAGGCGCGCAACACCTCCTGCAAATCGCGGTGCCGTAAAAAGCGGCGGCGTGACAGTCGCGCAGCACCAAGCGCGATATCCAACGAAACCCGCCGGTTCGCTTCATCGCGGACCGGCGGGTTCTTTTTTGCCCGGCGAGTCTAAACCCGAACGCTGCGAGTGACTGTCGATTGGGGGTAGGGACGGGGATATTACTCCCCGCCCCTCCTTCCGAACCGGACGGGCGGATTTCCCGCATCCGGCTCTCCAGTCAGTAGTTTACCCCTGCCGGGGACTCGTCGTGTTGCTTTTTCCAGGCTGCGCTTAGGCAATACAGCTCTGCTTTCATGAACCAGTCGTTGCGCCATCTTTTGTGGTCTTCTCCTCCATACGAGGTCCCTTTCCTTTTACTCCGTTTTCTCAGTATCCCTCGCAGTCTTTTCCTTACATACCCGTCCACTTTTTCCATCGGGTTGGGGCTGCTGGCTTCTTTGAAGTATTCATACCAGCCCTTTATCACTCGGTTCACTTTGGTGATGATTTCTTTCATGCTTTTCCCGTTCAGTCTCGGGGTCTCTTCTCGGATTCCGGCTCTCACTTTCGCTTCGCTTTTGCGTCGCGGCCATTTGCGCCCTTTTACGAATCGATACCCCAAAAACTCGAACGCTTCCCCTCCCCCGGCGTTCACTATCCGCGTCTTTTCGGGGTGCAGGGTGAGCCTTCTTTTCGCTGTCCATTCGCGCACCGTTTCCAGTGCGCTTTGGGCTTCTTCGCACCGCACCCAACGGCCAGAACTACACCATGACCTGTATCGGCGGTGACGGCAACGACGTCGTCATCAGAGGCGTCCCCGAAACAGCCAGCGCCACGCTCCTCCTCGGCGGCCTGGCGCTGCTCGCAAAGCGTCGCCGTCGGTAAGGCAGGATTACTTTCCGCCGAGTGCCTTTGAGAGTGACGCTTTTTCCTCGTCCTTCAGCGTCATTGCCAGCGTTTCGATTTCCCGCCTGGTGTCTGCGTCTTTGAGTTTCGCAAGCCAGATCGCAGCATGCACGGAATCGGCGCATTCGGCCGGTAAACCCTCAGGCTCGGGAATGAACGCGATCATCCCGCCGGGCTCCGCTTCGGTTCCCTCCGCGAGTTTGCGGGGCTCGATCTGCTTGCGCAGCACTGCGGTGAGAAGCTTTGCAGCCGTGGGTCCGCCGAGTTCGCCGAGTGCGATGATGGTCTTTCTCCGGTTGATGTCACGGGGATGCGTCAACCCTTCCCTCGCCGTGGGTTCAAGGATTTGCGCCATCTCCTTCTTCGGCCAGTCCTTGCACTTCCGCTCGAAATAAAGCCAGCGTGCAAGGCCCTTCGCTTCCTGTGAATTGGGCTCCAGCTTGACTGCCGAAAGCGCGGCAGATGGGACTTTTGGAATCAATTGGTCTTTCGTAATTTCGTCCCACTGGTCGGACGTGCTCCATGCTCCGTCGTCGCTCCCAAACATTCGCAAGAAAACCGTCGCCCGATCCTTCGCCGGGATGTTTTTAAAAATCGCCGCCGCGGCCGATTCCGCGCTATCCGCCTTTTCCAACGCGGTCAGCGCTGCGGCGGGAAGAATCGCCTTCATCGTCCACTGTCTGCGCTCGGCTGCCCTGCCGCGTTCCCGGCTTTCGGCGAGCTCGTCTGCGGGCCCTGGCACGCCGTTCTTCGACAGCCACTCCGATATGGCCTCGCCGCTGCGAGGTAGAAGTCTCGCATCTCCCGGCCAGCCAGCCTGCCATCGCAAGCCGATGCCGTGATGCATGCTGAGCGAAATCGCGAGCTTATCGCCCGCATAAAACTCGATTGTCGGTTCGCCGCAACACATGCACGACCCGCCGGAGTGCTCATCATTGACGGCGAACATTGCGATGATTTTCGCGATCTCCGTCGCATCCTTTACTTCGACGTGTGTCTTTTCAGACTTCACGTCGCGGTGACATGCGCCCCCGGAGCGAACGCGTATTCTTGTGACGCCTTTGAACGCAGCCTCCATCGCAGTCTGCCAGCCGGTCGTTACCTCGCATTTCGGATTCAGCGAGCGAAATGCCGCTGCGTCCTTCTCATCAAGCTTTGCGCCGATGGCGTGCAGGCGAACCAGCGTCGGGATGTTCTTTTGCGGAAGTTTCGCGACTGCGGAAGCATCCGCATCGACGTGCGAAATCGCGGGCAGATCCGAGAGCCCTGAAAGGTCGGAGACGGCCGAACGATCGAGATTCAGAACGCGGAGCTCGGGAAGGCCTTTGAGAAACGCGACGTTCCGCGTGCCTTTTAAATCGCCGGGTGAGAGAGTCCGCAGCGCCCTGAATTTCGACAGAACGTCGAGATTGACAGCGTGCCCGCGGACCTGCAAATGACGGAGCTTCACGGCATCCTCGATGTTCGAAAGGGCGAAGACCGAGTGGTAAGACTCGACGTCCAAATACTCCAAATCACGAAACGCCTTCAGCGGCGAAAGGTCGTGGGAGTCTGCGCTCGAACGCGATGTGATATCGAGAAAGCGGACGTTGACCGGGAGCTTCCTAATGGCGGTCTCCAGGACTTCAAAAAAGCAGCGGGTTGGATCCAGCTTCGCAATGAAGGGCGCGATTTCCTTTGCATCGGAGGCGATTTCCACACCGCGAATCCCGCGCAGTTCCGCATCGGTGAGCCCTGAGAGCGGGTTCACAAGCTTCACCTTTTCTCCATCGCGTTCCTCCTCAATCTTACACCAGAAAAGGCTCTTTGTTCCGTCGCTCCCGATCAGCCAGCGCCGGTTGTCATTCTTTGCGTCGGCGGAAAACTTCATCACGCCCGGCTCTCCGAGCACGAACCTGACGCCCTCGACATGGACGAGATCGCCCGGTCGCAGTTCACCGGGGATGCCATTCATCGACACACCGTGCGGAACCACGGCGCTGTCGTTCAGGAAGAATTCATATTGTTCTGCCCGCGCGATTGCGCCGAGCAACATGACGAGTAGAACGAGGAGCTTCATAAGGAGCATCGTGCACGAAACGCTTTCGCTGGCAATCGCACAGATACGCGCCCGCCCCGTCACACACTTCTTCGGCGCATCGACGCCTTCATCCATCACAGCGCGTTTCCGAGCAGCGAGGATTTCCGTGAGACCGGGATGTGATTGAAAGTGGGTGATGGAACGTCGGGAAGAGAGGCAACGGGGTCGTAGCTCACGCGGCCCTCCGCGTGATACTCGTACACGCGAAGCGCTGATCCAAAGAGCAGCCCCACCAGGAAGGATGCGCTTCGCGTGAGGACGAGCAGCGCGGAGGGCCGCGTGCGCTACGACGCAAGCGCGTCCACTGGCTCCTCACCCGCTTTTAATTCTACTTTGTTATTTTTCAACTGGACTCTATTTCGGGATTTTGACTCGGTTTTGAGCGTCCCTTCTTGCGTTGCCGCTTAATTGCCGCGCTCTTGCTCTGCTCGCGGGCTCGGTGGCGGCGCTCTATTCGCTCAAGCAGTTCGGCTTCGCTTGGCTTGCGGATGATTACCCATTCGATCATTTCGGTGATGTCGGCGGCGGTCAGGTTTGCGATCCCGCTCGGGTCCGTCATTCGCTCTTCCATTTGGAAGAATACTGCCAGCGCTACGAGCGCCATGTGGTGGTGCCAGGCTTGCCAGCCTCGGGCTTGATATTGGCTCATTCCGCAGTGGCTTTTGGCGTCTTGAAAACATCGCTCCACCCAGAACCGCCCGGCTTGCCAGCGGGCGAGTCTTTTGAGTGATGTTCCCGCTTTCGCGTTACTCAGCGAGAGCTTGGTGCTCCCGTCGGGTATGGCTCGGATGATGAGCCATCTCTCTTCGGGCCGGGCGCTCTCTTCCGTCCATTCCCACACGCGGATGGCTTTGACTTTGGCTTCCACGATCCCGTGGTCGCCTTCCCGAAGTTGGACGGTTTGGGTCGGGGAGTTTTTGTTCTGCGCGAGTGCTTGTTTTGCGAGTTCGCCCGCGCTTTGCGTGGCTTTGGTGATCTGTTTTGGACGCTCGCTCATTTCGGGTTTGCTCGCGAATAATCGCGCGTTGGCGGGGATGTCTGCGCAGTAGGTGATTGCGTTTTCTTCCATATAATTTCGCAGGGCAGCGTTGCGCCCGTAAAGCGCATCCACACATACGCAGCCGAAGTTCACGCCGTTGCTCCGGGCCTCATCGATTAGCTCCCGCGCGTGGTCGATTTTCGTGAGGTGTCCTTGTGCGATGCGCTCTTGTGGCACGCCAGCTTTGCGGCATCGTTCGGGGTCTTTTATCCAGTCTTGCGGCATAAAAAGACGCGCACCGATAAGGGCGACGCGCGTGCCGCAATTGAGCGCGGAGTAAACTCCGACTTGGCAGTTGTCTTGTTTGCCGAGTCGTCCGTTATACTGTTGCCCGACGCCGACTGAGCGGTCGCCTTTCTTGGTGTGCCCGGATTCATCGATCACCAGAACCGAGTCCGGCGAGCCGCCGAGTCTTCGGTCCGCCCGCTCGCAGAGTTGGCGATAAACGGCACCGTCGTCCCATCCGCTCGCGGAGATGAATTGTTGAGTGGCTTGATAGATGTCTTCGCCGAGCGACTCGTCATCGCCCAGACGCTCATCCATGCGCTCCATGTTCTTGCGCTGAGTCTGGCTCAGCAGCCCGCCCACGTAGCGACTCGCGATCAGAGTGTTGTTGGGCGAATTGGTTTTAAAGCAATCAGCGAAGCTATCGACCAATTTGAACATGCGGTTAGCGCAGCCGTGCAGATGGCCGCCGTCATTTTTTTTCTGACCGCTGCATGGCGGCCACTGGTTTTGTTGGTTATTTACGAATCCCGCCAATCACGGTGTGAGTGCGCGGAAGTTCTCGTTTTTATGCTCGGATGGCTGAAATGTCCA
>JANMGP010000119.1:0-7884 GCA_031374705.1 Verrucomicrobiaceae bacterium
CGCTGCCGCAGCCATCCTGATCGCCCACTGGCTGCGAGCGCCAAAGAACCGCACCGTTCTCCGTCTCGCCGGCTTCACTTGGACTCGTGGCGACTTCTGCCGCGGCTGGCTCATCACCGGCGACACGGGTTCCGGCAAGACGCGCTCGGGCATCACTCCGTTGCTGCACCAGGTGTTCACCAACGAGCCGACGTGGGGTGGGCTGTGCATTGATGACAAAGGGCTGTATTGGGAGACGCTGTGTGCGATGGCGAAGCACTTCAGACGCGAGGATGATCTGATCCTCTTACAAGTGCGTCCCGAGGGTGCTGACGCTGGCTGGCAGCCGCGCCACACATACAACCTCACATCGGACGTGACGATCCCCTATAACACGTTTGCGAAGGCCGTCGTGGACACCGCGTCGTCGCTCGGACAGTCCGGCGACAAAGGCTTCTTCCGCAACCAAGCGCAGACCCACATCGCCGCCGCGCTGGAAACGCTGCGGCTCATCGGAGCCGACGCCACGTTGGAAAATGCGTATCATCTCCTGCTCGACGAACGCGACCTCGAAGACGCCCTCAACGACCTCACCAACGCCGCCGCACCAACACCACGCCATCGCGAACTCGTCGCCCACTTCCGCAACCGCTACCTTTCCCAACCGCCCGAGCAACTCGGCGGCGTGCGCGAAACGATAGCGAACTATTTACAGGCATTCATCACGCCCGACATCGCGAAGGTGTTTTGCCCCGGCGCGAACACCTTCAATTTTGCGGACATCGACCACGGCAAGATCATCTGCGTGGCCATGCCACAAAAGTTCCAAGTCGAGCGACGCTACGTGAACACGTTCCTGAAGATGCTCTTTTACACGCACGCACTGCGCCGATTCGACAAACCCGCGCGTGCCCGCCGCGACGACAACTTGCTCATTTTATGGGCCGACGAAGCGCAGCGGTTCGTCTCCGCCAGCGAGGAAGGCATGAGCGATTACAACTGCATTGATGTCATCCGCGAGGCGCAAGCGACCGTCGTTGCCGCTGCCCAATCGTCCACGTCATTCGTACCGCCGCTGGGCCGCGAAAAGGCCCGCGTCTTCACCCTCAACCTCCGCAACCGCCTCATCTTCCGCGCCGCCGACGAGGAAGGCGCAGTCGAAAGCGCCGACTTCCTCGGAAAGAAGCGCGTTATCAAAAAGTCATGGGGCTACTCCGGCGGCAAGATGTCGCGCAACTACAGCGAGGTCGAGGAACACAAACTCAAACCCCACATCCTCCGCGCCCTGCCCAAACACAGCGCCGTCGTGGTCCACTGCGAACGCGGACACCGCCGCAAAGTGCTCCCACCCATCGAGCCCGATGGCCGCGTGTGCGAGTGGTGGCGGGGATGATAGAATACTACGCCTCCGTCGCCCGTTGCCCGTCGCGTGCCGCGTTCGCTACGCAACGAACACCTGAGCTGGGAGCACCACAAAAAGGTCGCGAAACTCAAGGATGCCGAGGAGCAGCGCCGATGGATCGCCGTCGCCGCCGAGCTGCGCCAAACCGGAACACCCGTGAGCGTGCGCCGTTTCGCCCGGAGCATCCAGGCGGGCCGCTTGCTCACCATCGAAGAACTCTACGACGAGCGCGATGACGGCGGCATCGAAAACGTCAACCCCTACGTGAACCGCATCGTCACATTCTTCGCCCGGCTGCGAGAGAGCGGCTGGCTCAAAACTGCCGACGAACACAAGCGCTCAGCGCTCAAACGCGACCTTCAACCCATCATCGACATCCACCGCGAACTATGACCACCGACATCCACGAACTCGAACAACAAAAGCCATCGATCACATCCGCGACCTCATGAGCACGCACTGGCGCGAAGCCATGGACGCTCAGGACGACGACGGCAAATTCGCCATCGCTTTCAAAGCCACCTTCGACCGGGGCAACTCGCCGACAAAACTCAAAGTGACGTGCCGCATCGCGAAAACGATCAGCGATGAAATCGAAAGCGATGTCGAAGACCCGCGCCAGCAAAAGCTGCTGTGATGGTGTGACGGCTTGCCGTATCGCTGAACGGCGGATATCTAGCGGGCGCGGCGGGTGTTTCGTACGTGCGCAATGGGGGCGGTGGCTGGAGGAGGCCAGACCCCCTCACTCCCCGATGCCAATCCCGGTTCTGCCCGTTTCCGGTGCGGCGGGCGCGAAGGCAATTTTCTAGCAGCCGCTGCGGGATTTACTCTCAGCCGATCTAGACCGGATGGGCCGGAGAGAATGGTTCGACCAATGCTGCGAGCGCGCCATCCGGGCTTCTGAAGTCGATAAAGAACACGATGCCGACCAGATTTGGCGTATTGCCGGCAGCGAGCTGCTTCGCGGACGAGCTGCGGCGATTTTCCGTGAACTGTGGCAATGACGCGAAGACGAAGCGAAACGGGTGGACAAGCCGACGTTTCACATCCTCCACAGCGAAATGCTCATCAAAGCAGCGGAGCGGATTCACGCAGGAGAGCGCGTCGAGTTCAAACACATCCGCGGTCCGCGTGCGCAACGCTTTCTCGGGGTGGCGCATCGGGGAATCGTCTGCCCCGAGTCCGAATGGCCGAAGGTCATCCGCGTAGCTCGCTCGCGTCCTTCGCAGCAACAATACGCGCAGTTTTTGTAGCTGAAAAAATCCGCGACACGAAGGCAGAGGAACTGCAACTGGACCCCTCGCTGATCGCCGCCAAAGCGTCGCTCGAAGCTCTCGCGTTCCGTCCCGAAGAGACATTGCCAAAACTCATGCCATGGCAGCGCGAGTTGCTCGGCGTGTAGCGCGTCGGGAATTCTTAGCTCCCGCTCAATCCACCTTCACGGATTTGCCTTTTTGAATATCGACGGAATGTCTCGAGAGTTCCTTGTCGTCGAGGCGCACGACGATTGTCCATTTCCCCGGTCGTAGGTTACCGAATCGATAGCTACCGTTTGCGTTTACCTCATCGACTGGGATTTCCACTCCGTCAGTGCTCGATGCGGCGAGGTGCAATTCCCCTTTTGGTGAACGCAGGTTTCCGGCAAGAGTTCCTGTTACGCTCCCCCCGATCGACAGCGCGTGCTCTCCACAATCCGCCACAGCCTTATCAAGATTGAAGGAGCCAAGTTCGCACCAACCGCCATCGTCATCGTGCGCATGGACCAGATACTCGTCTTTCGGAATAAAGCGGACGACGAAATTCCCTTCGCCGTCACATCGCGATAGAAAGACGCGGTTGGAGTTTTTCCCAACGGCGATTATCTGGACGTGACGCTTTGTTTCTCGTGACGCTGTAACGCGACCGCTGAGAGCTCTGTCGCCCAACTCTATGGTGATTGGCTTTCGCTCCTCGCCTACATCGGCGACGACTTCGGATCTCAGCCCTTGATCAAATCCAGTGCTCCCCAGCCAGTCGAAAATCCGGATTCGCCAACGTCCGGGCGAGAGATCCGGTATCACTGGGCGCGATTTGCCTCCACTCCACCCGGTCGAGCTGTCGCACGAAGACGTTCCTGCGCCCATATCCACGACCTCGATGCGGAACATCGCTTCGCGCTCCGTAACGTTCTCGACCTTTCGGATTCCTTTGTAGGCGGGGATCCTGTCTTTGCCGTCGAAGAGCAGTCGCAGCGGTTGCGCCCAAGCTCCACGTTCTCCTTCGAACCGCACTTCGGTCAGTTTTCCGTCAGCAACCTTTGCCGTACGGGTCAGGCTGCCGATGATATCGGCGGTCATGTGATAAGGGAACGACACCGTCACAATTCCTGTCGGCACCCCATCCACGCGGAATCTCCCCATCTCGTCGGCTTTAAACTTCAGATACGGCTCGAATCTGTCTCCACCGAAGCCATCAATGAAAATCTGCCCGTCCGCGAACCGCCAGAGCTCTGAATTCTGATCTGGATCCGTCACGGTGCCAAAGAGCGACCCGGTGCCGGCGAGAGGAAGAGTGCCGAGGTTCAAGTCCTCGCTTCCGATTCGGAACGGGCGGCGCATTGGCGTCGCGCCGAGGCTGACGATTTCGAGCATGTATTCGCCGGCGCGGAGGTGTGGGATGCTCAGATTCTCCCCGCGTTTTAGGGGGAATCTGTGCTTGGCCAAAGTCTTGCCTGGATGGTCTGTTACGGTGACTGTTTCAGAAGGCTGACGGTCTGTTGGCTCGAGTCTTACCTCAATCGGTCCCCTGGCGGATTCTGGCAGGGCGACCGTTGCGGAGAGTGTCGCCCCGGCTTTCAGAACGATATTGAAATCCCCGCTCGTCAGCTTGGAGAGAGTAACCAAGCCGTCCCACGGCGCAAAGCCGTCAGCCTTCACTCCCAGCCAATAGGTGCCGGTTCCGGAAATTTTTTCCGGGCGGATGAGAAAACGGCCTTCTTCGTCTTCGGTGGCAAGCATTGCACATTCATAATCTCTTGGATCCGCGCCCGGCCCGCAGACAACCTTGAAGTTTTTTACCGGAGTGCCGTTCGTGGAAGCGACCCGCCCTCGGAACTCCGGGAGCGGCAGCAGCTTTATCTCCAGTCCTTGAGGGGGGATTTTCGGACGACGGAAATCTAAGTTGTTAAATCCATCCTTCGAGAACGTCAGGTGCCAATCGTCTCCATTCCACTTTCGCAATCCTCGCAAAGTGAAGCGACCGTCCTTCCCAGTTTCCGTTGTTTTGCCCGAACCGTCATCAACGAAAACACCGGCCAGATTATTGCCTCCAGAGTCCCGCACGATTCCTATAATGGTCTGCCCTGCTTTCAGCCGAACTACGTAAGGCTTCACGGCGTTCTTTTCATCCAGAAAGGTCGATTGCGCGACGAAGTCGGCGTGATTCACTTTGAATTCCGAGTCCACTCCGCGCAATTCAAAGCTGCCGTCGGCACCGGTCTCGACCGCCCTGCCGTGGTCCGCTTGAAAGCCAGGGGGAGTGAAGATCGAGGGAGAGACGATTGCGCCGGCGACCGGTTTCCCGGTTTCATCCGCTACGACTTTTCCGACCACTTTTCGGCCTCGCTTGAACTCCGCGCGCAACTCTTTCGAATCACTCTTTCGGTCGAGCGTTCGGCCTGAGCCGTAGCCTCTTCCGAAATCCGGATGGTCGATGCTCAACGAGATTGCGCATTCTGCGGGACACTGCAGTGTGATCACGCCGTCCTCCACAGGTAATGGGCGAACGAGCATGGGATCCCAGTTTCCCCCTTTCCACTCGAACTCGTAACGATAGCCGAACTTTTTCAGTGGTGTCTTGTTTTGATCAACTGCGGTGACTCGGACGGGCTTCCATGCCGGGTCAAACTTCACCAGACTCTCTCTCCGCACCCATCGGTCTTTGTCCTGATCGATCCATTCGTCACCTTGCTGCACGAGAACAATCGCACTCTTCAGGTCCGGAAACTCGACTCGTAGGATGTCGTTGCTCTCGGTGACGGTGCCCGCGACGAGATCGCGCCCGTCATTGTGAAATGCTGCCTTTTCCCCGGTCAGTTCGATCCGAGACGGACCCTCTGCTTTCGCGCTGATCGCGACAAGAATGCCCGAAGGCACTGCGCCGATTCCGCCGTCGGTCAACATGAGTATCGCCACAAGCGCCGAAAGAATCTGAGCAGCATTCATCGTTCAAAACTAGGCTGGCGCTGCTGCGGTGTCAGCCTTTTCTATTCATCCACTTCCGTCGGGTGCGCAGGGCTTCGAGCGTTTCGGCGAGGCGGCGTTCTTGTGTCTCCGGGCGCTTGGCGGTCGAGCGAATCCCATAACGGCGCGAGGTCGGCTTCATCGAGTGCTTTGAACCGAAGCGAATCATTCAGCTTTAACGCTGCGCTCAGGAAATCTTTGGCGGCAGCGATCTCACCAAGCTGAGCAGCAAGGCAGGCGATATGGAATTTGATCATGGCGTCCTCTGGGTAGCATTTCTCGGCTTCCAATAGCACAGCGCGGGCGGCTTCGAGCGATTTGGCACGGCGGGTGGCAAACGACAGAGCGAACCACGGCAGCGTGCTTTCGGGCAGCGCCTTGACCGTTTGACGTGCGCCGCAGGCCATGCCTCGCCTTCGTTATCGCGCCAAAACACCGCCGTCCCGCATCGAAGCCAAGTTCGCGCTTTACTGGCGGTCGCTCGGCGGCCCGGAGTTGGAGCGCGAGTTTCGCTTCCACCCCGATCGCAAATGGCGCGCAGACTTCGCCCACATCGCCAGCCGCACGCTCATCGAGATCGAAGGCGGCATCTTCGTGGAAGGCGGCGGGCGGCACAATCGCGCCGCAGGTTTCATCGCCGACGCCGAGAAGTATTTCGAAGCCTTCCTTGCAGGCTGGACGGTCGTCCGCCTCACCTCCGCGCAAATCACCGCGCCCAATGTCGAGCGACTCATCCGCCGTGTGCGCCACGTAGTAACGTGATGATATTCGTTCATGCGCATGTTCGTACGTGCAGACATGCAAACGTGAACACATCCACCGCCGACCGTCCGCACTGACGCTCAAAATGCCGTCCGCCCGACTGTGTTTCCGATGTGCGCACATGAGCACATGCGAACATGCACACATCTGCTCATGGAGATGTGATCATGCGGCAACATTGACAAATGACCATGTGCGCACATGAGCATCCGACTTCATAAAACCCGCGACGACATCACGCTCTTCACGATCAGCGAACTCACCCGCAAGCTGGACGTGCCGAGTTCACGCATGAGATCGGCGATCTGCGACGGCATCGTGGGTCCCATCGGCACCATCGCACATGCCGCCATCGTCGCGCTCACCGACGAAGAACTGGAATCGTTGCGTGCGAAGTTTCATCCAACTGCCGCGCGCAACTGACCCGATCAGCCCACGCCGCCGCCGGACGTGTGGAGCAGTGTAAACACTTCATCCAGCGCCTTCGCGCACTCCGCTTGAATCGCCGTGGCATCGAGCCCGGAGAGCACCGGCGGCAGTTCCATCTCGAACTTGTGGCGAAACATATCTTTGGCCCGCGCCACCAACTCGGTCCACGAAGTCCGCACTTCCTCCAGCGCGACGTATTCGCCCTTCTTCACGGCCAGCCGCAGTTCGCGCTCCTCGACTTCCGCCAGGAGCTTTCGCGCACGCAGCGCCGTCTCCACATCCGTGGCAGCCGCTTCGCCCTCCAGCCCGTTGCGCTCCATGAACTCGCGCCACGCCGGCACTTCATGAAACCCGTTCTCCGCGGCCTTCGGTGCATCCTTGCGCTTGCGCCAGGTCTGAAGCGTGCGCCGCGTTACCCCCAACACTTTCGCCAGTTCGACGAAGTTTTCCGCCACAGTCGGCGCATTGCCCGCACTCGCAGCCATACCTTGCAGCATCGCCCGCTCGGAACGACTCAGTTTGTCGCCCCGCTGAACACGTTGAACGAGGTTAGCAAAATCGCGATTGAGCAGCTTTTTGGCGAGGTCAGGCGGAATGGATTCCATTCATGCAACGCGACGTCAACGTGCAGGCGGAAATGGGAAGCAGGTGGGAAACAAGTGGGAAGCTTCCCACTATCGCGGAGCACGTAGAAACTCCAACGCAAGACCGTTTAACATGCGTATAAACTACTATGGGGGAAACAGATAGACTATGCCGCCAAAGCGCGTTTAAGGGCACGTTTTGAACGAATGAGCCTCGAAAAAAGTGGGAAATGAAAAAATCGGTTCCTCATAGGATTAAGGTGATGGTCCCCCTTCCCAGGTTGAGAGACGATCTCGTTAAAAGATTACCTGTTCATCGCGGTGCAATCACCCGCATCCATGTTCGCTTCCGCTCACGTGGAATTTGCTTTCGCGTCCGCCGCACCGGAAACGGTCAGAACGGGGATCGGTGCCGGGGAGTGAGGGGGTCTGGTCGCTGCGACAACGGGCGGGACGCCCGTTGGCCCCACAGCCGGGACGGCTGTGCTACGATACGGAAACTCCATCC
>JANMGP010000157.1:0-3983 GCA_031374705.1 Verrucomicrobiaceae bacterium
CCGCCGGGTGGTTTTCTTTTTTTCGCTGTACTCCGCCGCCGCGAAGCTCGTTTGCTTTTCCATTACCTTTCCTATCACCTTTTTCGCCCGCTGTCCCTCTGTTTTACAGGGTTCTTCGCTTTATTCAGCGGCTCCCTAACGACGCGGGCATTCGTATTGCGTCATCCGCCACACCGAATCACTGCGCGGTCCAGCCTCCATCGATCACAATGTCCGTGCCTGTGATAAATCCCGAGTCTTCCGAGCAAAGATAGACTGCGAGCCGCGCAATCTCTTCCGCCTGACCAAATCGCCCCACCGGAATCTTCGCCAGAAACTGGGCACGCAACTCCGGGTTTTGCATCAGCGGAGCGTTGATCTCCGTGTCGCAAACACCCGGACTGATTCCATTCACGGTTATCTTTTCCGAAGCGAGTTCCAGTGCGAGCGCCTTGTTAAATCCGAGCAACGCCGACTTGCTGGCCGAGTAGGCAGTACGGCCCGGCAGCGAGATGTGTGACATCATCGACGTCATGTTGATAATGCGTCCGAAGTCCCGCCCTTTCATCATCGGGATAAAGGCGCGGCAGAGGAGGAACACGCTGGTGAGGTTTGTCGTCAGCACATGGTTCCATTCTGCGAGCGTGAAATCTGTGATCGGTTTCCGAAGGTTGATACCCGCGTTGTTGATCAGGATATCCAGACTCCCGCCAACCTTCGCAGCAAACGCCGCGCGGATCGCTTCCACCTGTGCTTCATCCGTTACGTCAGCGGTAAAAACGTCGGCCGTTCCGCCTGCCGCGCGGATTTGAACCGCAACTTCCATCAACCTCGATTCGTCGCGAGAGACGAGTGCGACGCGTGCGCCGGCCTCCGCGAGTGCGAGCGCCATCGCCTTGCCAAGCCCCCTGCTGGCGCCTGTGACGAGTGCCGTCCTGCCCTGAAGTTTCTGAGTCATGCGCAGACTTTATGGAACGAACCCGCACGCAACAATTCCATTCTCGTCGAACGCGGCGCTTCTCACAGACTTTGTGTTGACGCCCTTATCAACGCAGGGAACCTTCCCGACGCCGCGTCACGGCACACACATACATCCTTATGCGAACTCTCTTCCGCTTTTTCCTCGCCGTCATTGGTATTACCGCAGGCCGCGCCGCCGAGGTCGCGCTCGATCTTTCCGGAGCGCAGTTCGGCACCGGACAGGAAATCCATTTGGACAGCAACGCCGAACGCCTCGAGGCGTCGTTCGCGTACAACTACCGCATCGAGGGCTCCATCCACGGCACCGGCCTCATCGCGGCCCTTCTCCCCAACGGCTCCAAGCTCACCGACCTTCTCGGACAGATTGGGACGGGCACGGTGAATCCACTCTCCGGCGTACTCCCAAATCCCACCGGCAAACTCCCGATCAACGTCATCAACCAAAGCTTCTCCGGACCGCTTTCGGTTCCCGGCGTCCCGACCAGCGTCAGCGTCAGCGTCTCGATAAAAGGCGGCGTCGCAGCCAATGGAGCCATCCGCTTTGATGTCACCGACGTCAATCTCACAGTCCCTATCATCGGCAGTATCGGCAGCATCGTTTTTGAGAGCGGCTCCCGCCTTATCGTAGGAAATGCATACTCCGATTTCGTCGGCACCTACAACAGCCTCATCCAGACGCCGACTTTCTCCACCAGCCGCCTCGGCCTTTTGAAAGTAAACCTCACCCCGACAGGAGCACTCACCGGCAGTCTCAAACTCGGCGGCAAAAACTACATCATCAAATCCACCCTCGGCACGACGCAAGTCGCGAAGGATATCAACCTCCCTGCGCATGGCCTGAAACTAAGGCTCAGCGTGGACTTCGCAGTCGCCGGCGTGCTGACAGCCGAACTCCGAAGCGACGCCGGCTCCATCGCAACATTTGCGCTCGACCGCGCCCTTTATAGCGCCGGCCCTCCGCTCGTCCGCTCTGGCGCATATACCATCGTCATCCAGCCTCCCACACCCGTGGTCGGCGACGTCGCTTCCACCGTTCCGGCCGCGCCGGGATTTCTCCTCGCGAAAATCTCCGCCAACGGAAGCGTCACCTTTAAAGGCGTTCTCTGCGACGGCAAACCCATCACATCCGGCGGCGCTCTCGTCACCGGTGACACCGTCCCCTTTTACGCATCGCTCAACGCCGGCCGCGGTGCAGTTTTTGGCACCGCCACGCTCCACGATGAGACCGCTCCCGACGATATCACCGGGACGCTTCGCTGGCTAAAACCCATCGCAGCGGGCGAGAAACTCTTCATCGCCGGATTCGACCGTGAGTGCGAACTCACTGGCTCGCGCTTTATCAAACCCGACGTCGGCCAACGCATCATCGACTTCACATCGGGGAACTTCGCCCTCACCGCCGGCAACCTTGCCGCCGCCGCGAGTGTCTCCGTTTCACTCAATAGCCTTAATCGTTTTATCGCCCCGCCGACGTTGAAAGCGACCATCGCCACTGCCAGCGGACTGCTCTCCGGCAGCTACCGGCCCGTCACTGGAAAAGCGCCCGGCCCATTCCGCGGAGTCATCCTTCAAAAGCAGGCCACTGTCGGCGCATTCTTCATTGGCAAGCCCGCCCCCGGAGACCTCCCCGAAGCCGGCGCGGTGACGCTTGTCGCAATAGAGTAGCCGTCGTCGCAAGCGCTCCGGAGCCTGAAGGGTTCTACTTCCAGGCCGACTTCAGTTCATGAACGTCCAGCGTCGTGAACTTCGCGCTCCCGCCTTTGACCTGCGCACCGAGCGTTAAATCATCGGGCTTTGGCTGATAGGGCATCGGGATGTAGAGCAGGCCGTCGTTCGCGAAAATCTCCAGTCCAGTGCGGTCGCAGTAAACCGTCAATTGCTGCCTCCCGTCCCGCAGCGGCGCGGAAACACGGTGACCGTTGACAACGAGTTCCTGCTTTCTCGCGTCGAATGAAATAGCCGCACCGCGAACATTCAGTGTGACCTCGGCGCCAACATCCGGCACGAACTCCGCGCGAATCTCGACGAGTTCGGCCTTTGTCTCCGCAAGTGGATTGGCACCGCCGGGCGCGACCGTCACACCCGAAAACTGGTGGGTCTTCACGCGGAGCGATGCGAGTTCCTTCACCGGCGTCCGCGTCATTCGCGGACCATCAGGCGTCGCCGTAAGTTTGAGTTCCTGAGGAATCGTCATCGACTGGTTGAACGACATTCCTCGCGTATCCGTCTGGAACCATCCGATCTGAATTCGACGTCCATCACCCGAAGGAATGTCGCTGAAAGTCTGCGGCGCATAAAAGCCGCGTCCACGCTGATCGGCGAGCTTCGTCTTTTCCGGAGAAAACGTCGTGCCGTCGAATGTTCCGATTGCGTACTCGCTGTTTGCGGCATTGAGGATCCACTTCTTTTTTGTCACGTCGCCATCGACTGGTAGCTCAAAAAAATCCGGGCACTCAAAGAGATATTTGTCCCCGTCTGTTCCGCCTTCCGTAATGCTCGCGAGCGTCCATTCGCGGAGATTTGGCGATGTGAAAAAATGGACGGTGTGCTTCTTCGCGGGCTTTTCCACGTAGAGCACCATCACCCATTTCTTCGTCGGCTCGTGCCACAGCACCTTCGGATCGCGATTTCCGCCCGTGATTTCTTTCACGACCGGATTCCCCGCGAACTTGGTGAAATTTCGCCCGTCCGTGCTGTATGCGATGGCTTGCACGGTCGGGTTTCCGGCGGCTGTGTAGATCAGCACCAGTGGCGGTTTGCCGTCCTTGCCAAATCCGCTGGTATTGTTCGAATCGACGACCGCGCTGCCGCTAAACATCGGCCCCATTTCATCGGGCGCGAGCGTGTCGCCGAGTTCCGTCCAGTGAACCATATCTGCGCTCACTGCGTGTCCCCAGTGCATGTTTCCCCACGGCCAGCCGTATGGGTTGTGCTGGAAGAACAGGTGGTACTCGCCGTTGAAGTAGGCCATGCCGTTGGGGTCGTTGAGCCACCCCCGCATCGGGGAGAAGTGGAACTGCCCG
>JANMGP010000185.1:0-33987 GCA_031374705.1 Verrucomicrobiaceae bacterium
ACGAGCGTGTCGAGGTTCACATTATCCCCGCGCCGCAGCCAGCCGCGGACGCTGAACCAGCGGAAAAGAAAACGGTGCGTGCTGCGCGGCAGCCAGTGCAGAAACAGCGCGAGAAAATGCGGCTCGATCGGGAACCACCGGTTCGGCGTCTGCACATAAACACCGCGCCCCACCCGGCGCAGTTCCCGCGCGAAACGCTCCTGCGCCTCCCAAGTCGTGAGGTGCTCGATAACGCTGTTTGAGTAGGCGATGTCGTACGCGCCATCCGCCTCCGCCAGCGCGCAGCCATCGCCCACCACATAGCGGAAATTCGGCGGCATCTCCCAGCCGGACGGGATTGCGTCGATGTTCAAAATCGTGAACCTGCACGCCACGCCCAGCGGCTCCCAGTCATAATAATTCCCGCCCACATCCAGCACCGTCGTCGCCTCCACCGGCTCGAACGCATCGCGAAACCGCCGCATCCGCGCCGCGCGAAACTTCGGCTGCCAGCGCGCGTAGATGGAGTAAATCGAGGCCACGCTTTAGCGCCCGATGATCGCCCGCTGGCCGTCCAGCAACTCCGCGATCCCCTTTTTCGCCAGCGCCAGCAGCGAGCCCATCTCGGCCTCGGAAAAAGTGCTCTCCTCGCCGCTGCCCTGGATCTCCACAAACTGACCGCTCTCCGTCATCACCACATTCATATCCACCGACGCATCGCGGTCCTCCACATAGTTCAAGTCCAGCAGCGGCTCCCCCTCGAAAATGCCGACGCTCACCGCCGCCACCAGTTGCTTGATGGGCCACGCCTTGATCAGCCCCGCCTCCATCAGCTTCTTGCAAGCCAGCGCCGCCGCCACGCTCGCGCCCGTGATACTTGCAGTCCGCGTCCCGCCATCCGCCGCCAGCACATCGCAATCGATCCACATCGTCCGTTGCCCCAGCTTTTCCAAATCGATCGCCGCCCGCATCGAGCGCCCGATCAGCCGCTGGATTTCCGACGAGCGCCCGTCGATCTTCCCCTTGCTGATGTCGCGTTGTTTGCGCTGAAGCGTCGAGTAGGGGAGCATCGAATACTCCGCCGTCACCCAGCCCCCGACGACGTTTTGCTCCTTCATCCAGCGCGGCACGCCCTCCTCGATCATCGCCGTGCAAATCACGCGGGTATTCCCCGTCGAGATCAGCACAGACCCCGTCGCATTCGGCGCGAAATCGGGCGTAAAAGTGAGCGTGCGTAGTGAATCGGGCCGGCGGCCATCGTGTCGTGACATGCAAAGGCGAATGCCCAATCCCAACGCATCGCGCAATCGCGAAGTGCGCAGCGGGGTGATTAAAAGTGGAACACTGAAATGGGTGACCGACGCCATGCGATGGGAATCCCGAAGGGATGAATGAGAATAGCCCGGCGTTTCAACGCCGGGAATTGAACGCGGAATTCGTGAGTCCCGAAGGGACGGCTGAGGTCGGTGAACTGCGACTCGTTCAGTCGTCCCTTCGGGACTCGCCTCTCTATGCGGCTGACCCCGGCGTTAAAACGCCGAGCTATTCTCACAATGTCCCTTCGGGACGCACACTGCCTCCCACGCTTGTTCCACTTTTAATCACACCCGTGCGCAGCGGGTGTGATTAAAAGTGGAATGGCTCGGCAGTCACGGCAGCGACAAGGAGCGGGGCTTTCCTAAGCCCCGTTGCCACGTCAGTGGCACACGCCGTCGCCGCTGGCGCGGCACGCACGGGGCTTAGGAAAGCCCCGCTCCCACAGGCCAGACCCCGGTGCTACATCATTCAGAGGTCACTCCCGTTTCATTCCACTTTGCGCAGCCCCGCACAAAATCCGCGCTTGCCAGCCTAAACCCGCCCCGCGTAGCGTCCGCATTCGTAATGCCCGCAGACCTCTCCATCACGATACACACCGCACGCGTTTCGCGGAAAAGTGTCCGAGCCCCCCGCTATGGCGTTGCGGGAAATCGCTTAGGAACGGGCCGTTGGTGCTTCGGGCAAAATCACGCGGGCTTCGGGCGGAGTCACGCGGACCGAAGCACGAGGCGTTTTGCCTTCGGCACGGGTCGGCCGGCCCGAAGCACGAGTCGCTTTGCCTGCGGAGAGAGCTGCCCGGACCGAAGCACGAGCTGTTTTGCCTTCGGCACGAGCCGCGCGGCCCGAGGGACGAGTCATTCATCCCGAAGCACGGGTCATTTTACCCGAAGCACGAGCCATCCGTCCCGAGGAACGGATGAGTAAGCCCCACGGGACGAGCACTTTAAGAAAACTAAAATTTCGACACTCTCAGTAAACAACAACCTACAAAATACACACACCATGGACTGGATTAAACGCGACGACGATAGCTTCGACGACCAACAAAACGCCTTCCGCATCTGGCTGACAAACCCTGCCAACGCCGCTCTCGCCGGCTTCGGCACCCCGGAAGTCAACAACCTCGATAACGCCGGCTCGAACTGGGACACCACCTTTGCAGTCAGCAAAGCGCACGACCTCGCCGGCATCCCCCTCACCGCCGGCAAAAACACCAGCGGCGACATCCTCAAAAGCATCATGCGCCCCATGGCCAAAGTCATCCGCGCCCGGCACCAGGCCGGCGTCCTCACCGACGCCCAAGTCCTCGCCGCCGGAATGCCCCTGCTCGACTCCACCGCCACCGCCGCCGCCACACCGACCACGCGCCCCGTATTAGCCATCGTCCCCGCCCAGCGCCTCGAACACACCGTCCGCTGGACCGACGAAACCACCCCCGCCAGCCGCTCCAAACCCGCCGGCGTAAAAGACATGGAGCTTCGCGTCGCCGTAGTCGCCCAAGGCCAGCCCGCCCCCGCCGACCCCGAAGCCTACGATTACTACCGCGTGAACGACCCCGCCTCCCCCAACATCGTCGGCTTCGACCCCGCCGACGGCGGCAAACTCGCCTGGATGATCGGCTGCTGGACAAGCACCCGCGGCGAACGCGGCCCCTGGAGCGCCGCCGTGAGTGAGACGATCCGAGCGTAGCGAATTGATTCGACTCATGAATTTACTTCAATATTTACAACTCGAACATCTCAATAGCTTCTTAAAGTCACAGACTTCGCTCAATCGTTTTTCGTGTACGGTTGATTGAATTCCTAGAAATTCGAAAGGTGACTGCCCTCGGGAAACTGGTTGAGGCGGTAAATAAGCAAAATTCGACTTTCACTTACTATTTGAAACATGCCAAAACTTAAAACTATATCTGGTGCCGCAATTCTTATATTGGCACTCATTGTCGCATTGAATCCGAACGTTGCATACGCTCCTACGCCTAGGGTAATCCTCTATTTTTTGATGTCGGTATTCCCTGCGATTATTTTCGCCGGCGAACTCCAAGCGAAATTTGAATTTACTGTCGGGAAATTTGTTGCAGCGGGCAGCGGCGTGTTTGCTGCGATGCTAATCTTGTTACTCACACTGGACTATCTCACAAAAGTGGAGTTGCCAGTGACCGTATACGAGGTCGTGCGCGCTGATGACAATACCAAACCTTACGCGATCGACGGACCGGGCGCGGTCATGGTGGAGTCCGATAGCAAGGGGCGTTCGGCCACAGTATTCACAAAGGCAAATCAGCTGTTAGTGATCTTTCACAAGGAAAGCCCGAAAGCATATCTGAAAATACGCGGCCCGGACGGTGCGATGCAAAGTCTCCCTGTCGTCTACTCCGGGTCTCACGAGAAACCTTCCTTGGAAATAAAGTGAAGCCTATTACTAGAAGTATTGTAGTTTGCGGCACACTGTTTGCGTTGCCATTATCAGGAGCAGATAAACCCGCAGTGCCTGGGTATGATAACGACATAATGTGTCTTACATCGGTGGCGATTCGCAATCTCAGGGAAGTCCTCCAGAATAAACTTAAACGTGATCAGAACGAGCAGTCGGTAGGTAAAGAAGTGATCAGCAATCTAGCCACAGCTCTTGAGCAAATGGGAAATGGGAATTCTGATGTTGAAAACGGCGCAGTGGTTTTCGTTCTTCAACAGGAGTGGGCGGGATATAAGAGGGCTAGCGATAGTAGTGGGAGTTTAACCCGAATTCCGACGCAAGGTGAACAGTTCGCAAAACTCGCCAAATTCGTGCATGATGTGAACAATAAGCTGATCGAATACAAAGTTAAGATTGCCAAAGTCGCAAAAGGCGAAATAACCTTGGTAGAAGCAGGGAAGTTAATCGAATTAGCGGACGGCGATCCTCTGTTGTCACCGAAGTTGGCCGCGGAGATGACGGGAGCCCGCTACGCGCGAGCGATCACCGATCCTGTCGGAGCAAAGTTGGAAGCTGGCGCTGACCTGGCCCAATATACGTATGATAAGACCTTCAAAACTGCGAAGGTAGTCTGGACTGGGAGTGACTTCTTAGTCGCGGACCTGAATTCTCCGGAAAAACCATTTTTACAGGGATTGAAAGCGGAAGCGTCAGATTCACTTCCTATCATCTCATCAGGAGGGAAACTCATAGATTTTTCCAATGTGCGTTCAGGTGTTGAGGGGGTTATCACGTTCAAGTATGGCGACAAAAATGAGCCGATTATTTCGACATTTAAACTTAAGACGGGGGATTGGAAGAAGATTGAACCGAGGAAATAGTCGAAAGCATGTTATAAGGAAAAGCGGGGAAACGGGGGCAGGCGACAATGAACCACACTCAGAGTAACTCCCTGCCCTAAAGTTCGGCGTGTTTTCCGCGTATGGGCACCGCGGTGCCGAGAGCGATAATGAACCACACTCAAAGTAACTTCTGGATGATCGGCTGCTGGACCAGCACCCGCGGCGAACGCGGCCCCTGGAGCGCCGCCGTCAGCGAAACCATCCGCTCGTAAGAGAACCCGATAATATGACTCACGACATTGACATCCACATCGAGTGGGAGGGCCCTCTGACATTTGAGGAGGCTCGCTCGCAGCGAGGAGATACCGATTGGGGAGTGTATCAGATTTACGGCCCCCACCACACCTACGGCTCGGACTCACTGCTATACATCGGCAAGGCTGAGAAGCAGTTTTTCGGTGACCGACTTTCACAAGAAAAATGGTGGGAGGATTGCGCGGACCCTAAGCGCATGCGTGTTTACTTAGGGCGCCTTGCCGGCGAGGACGCGCCTGATGACGAAACTTGGTGCCGATATATTGACCTCGCCGAACGACTTCTGATTTTCGTGCACCGTCCCGCATGGAACGCCCAAGCGAATATTTGGAAGTTCGACAGCGACCTCCAACAAGTTCACGTCTTCAACTGGATCGCACGCTGTCATTTACTCCCCGAGGTATCCGGCGCTCGCTGGTCATCGCGTCTAAACACCTTGAGCAAATGGCACGTTTTCAAAAGCGAAGAACCTCGTATTCAACAATCGAGCGTCAACCAGCCGCGCTCTTGAACCGAACGAACCGGGCGAGGCAAACGAAGCGGCGCGGCGGCGGCTCGGGTGCCTGGGCGGGCATCGACGGGGGGGTTAGTTGGTGATGTCGCGGACACAGCGAAAGCCTAACCACGAGGCGGTGAAGTCGGGGGCTTCGCGGGCTCGGGCGGAGACGCGGTAGTCGGCGGGGGTGCTGAGCCAGGAGCCGCCGCGGACGACGCGTTTCCAGACGCCGGGCTCGGCGGGGTCACTGCTGGTGTCGGGGCCTTTGGGGTCGCGGTGTGCGGCGCGGTTGGGGTCGGGGCGGAGTTCGGCGTAGTAGGTTTGTGAGAACCAGTCGGCGCACCATTCTGCGACGTTGCCGGCGAGGTCCTGGATGCCGTAGGGGTTTGGGGCGAAGCTGCCGGCGGGGGAGGTGCCGCGGAAGCCGTCTGCGCCGTCGTCTTTTTCGGGGAACGCGCCTTGCCAGGTGTTGGCGGGCTGCATGCCGGACGGATTGGGTTCGCGGCCCCAAGGATAGGGGATGAGAATGGTGCCGCCGCGGGCTGCATATTCCCATTCGGCTTCGGTGGGGAGGCGTTTGCGGGTCCATTTGGCAAAGGCGGCGGCGTCTTCGTAGCTGACGTGGACGACGGGGTGTTTGTCGCGCCCTTCGATGCTGCTGCCGGGGCCTTCGGGGGTGCGCCAGGTGGCTCCGGGCATCCAGGTTTTCCACGGTTGGTCCTTGGTGGCGGGCGTGCGGAAGACCCAGGAGCCTGCGGGCTGGCCGTCGCGGGGTTTTTCGGCGGTGGTGGTGTATGCGGTGGCGGTGACGAATTTTGCGAATTGGGCGTTGGTGACTTCGGTGACGTCGATCCAGACTTCGCTGATTTTGATGTCGTGGAGCGGTTGCTCTTCGCGCGGCCCGTCGTTGGAGCCCATGGTGATTCCGCCGGCGGGGAGGCGCGCCATGCCAGTGCCGGTGCGCGCTTCTGCAAGTCGGCGGTCGCGGTCGCGGCGGATGCGGAGCCCTTCAGGGATGACCCACAGGAGCGTGCCGGTGATCATGGCCGCGATGATGCCGAGGAGGATGAGGCCGTTCTTTTTGGCGGCTTTGTGCGTGGCTGGTTCGGTCATGCTCTACTTTACGGTCCGCAGGTATTGCCAGATGGCGTCGAATTGCTTGTCCGCTTTGCCTTCGAGGACGTCGGTGATTTGCGTGGAGAGCGCGTCTTCGCTGAATTTCGGCATTTTGGTATCCGGGTCGATGCGGAGCGGGGCGAGGAGCCAGCGGTTGTAGAACGTTTTGCGGATGCGCTCGGGGGTGTAGGCGAGGTTGATACCCGGTGCTTCAAAGACGGCGGTGGCGGCGAGGTCTTTGACGCCGTGGCATTGGACGCAGTTGAACCCGCCGTCGGCGCTGAGGAGTTTCTGGCCGGCATCGGCGGCTGCTTTTTCGGGGGCATGCTCCGGCATGTCGGTGAGCGGGAAGCCGTGCTGGAAGGCGAGGCCGTTGGCGATGCCGACGCCGGGCGCACCAAATCCGGGCATGCGGGAGGCGAGCCATGGGCGCGGTTTGTAGGAGGCGGCCCCGGCGATGAATGTGCCGGACCACCCCGACTGGAGTTTTTCTCCGAGCCATGTGAGCTGGGGGATGGCGGTGGGCGGGACTGTGTTGGCTTCCGACTGCCCCTCGGGCTGCGGGGCATTCGCGGTGAGTGCGGCGAGTTCTCCCTCGACGAGCTGAAAGGTGCTTTGCACGCCGTCGCGCGGGTGGCAGGCGGTGCAATTATTGTGGCGGATCTGGCGCTCGGCGAAGTCCGCGAAGGTGTCCTGCCTCAGCGAGAGCAAGTCGGTTTTTAGGAAGGCGATAAGGGCGTCGCGTTGCGCTGCGCTGAAGCCGAAGTCGGGAGCTTTGGCGGGTTTTTCCGCGAGGCAGCCTTTCGGGCCGGCGGCGATCACGGCGGCGAGCGGCGAGCTCTTGACGGCGGCATCGCCGGTGGTGTGGCAGCTTGCGCAGTTTGCGGCGACGAGGAGTTTGCCGGCGGCGGGGTCGCCTTTCACCGCTGGGAATTCGGCCTTGGCATTGGTGAGGAGATACGCCGCGAGCGCGCTGGTTTCGTCCTCCGCGAGGCGGAAGTGCGGCATGCGCGTCCATGGGTTGTGCATGCCGGGCATCTTGAGGAATTCACGAAGCGCGGTGCGGTGGAATTTCGCGGTGACGTGCGCCAGCGGGATGCGCTGGTGCTCTTTGTCGGGCTCGGTGGAGTCTGGAGTCGTGTGGCAGGCGACGCAGCCGAGGTTTGCAAAAAGCGCCGCGCCTTTTCCGAGCACGGTGTCTTCGACCGGCTTGTCGTCAACAATGACCGGCTTGCCCGTCGTGGCGAGATATGCGGCGACATCCGCAGCCTGCGCCTTCGTAAGCGGCAGGTGGGGCATCGTTGCATCCGGGCGGATGGCGCGCGGGTTCTCGACCCACGCCGCGAGCCACGGGGTCTGGAAGCGCGCGCCGGCATCAAGGAGGTCCGGGGCGGTGGAGAGCATTTCGAGCATGCCGGTGCCATCGACCGCGACCGCCCTGCCGCCGTCGTGACACGAAGTGCAGTGTCGCGTGGCAAAAAGCATCCGCCCTTCGCGTAGCGCCGCGCCCCGCGGGTCCGGCGTGTGGGTCCAGACAGTTGGCGGGACGGGCTCGCGGGGGAATTCCTTGCTCCACCAGTCGAAGCGGAGTTGTGCGTCCTCCTCGCCGTCGTTTACGAATTCGATGACCACGGGGTTCGCGCCTTTGTTGAGCTGCACGGTGCGATCCGAATACTGCGCCGCGGCGGCACCGGCGGCGTCGAGAATCTCCTTGCCGTTGATGGACACTTTCACCTGCCCGCGCACCTCGACTGCGAATGTGAATTCCGAGCGGAGCTGCGATGAGATGTCCCCGGTGAAGACTGCTTTGAACGGGCCTTTCGGCAGAAACGGCGTGGCCGGCGAGCCCTTCGGAACGTAAAGGGCCGCAAGGCGCGAAGTGGTGGAATCCGTCCTGCCGCCTGCGGTGTAAGAAACCGCGAGACCTTGTTTTTTCCCGTCCTGTGCAAGTGCGAGTAACGGGATTGCGAGTGCTAGAATCAGTGCGATGCGCATCCCGATTGGTTTAACGGTCAGGCGGCGCGGCGTCAACGAAGGGCATCGGTCGGCATGCCGGGCCGTCCTCTGTTTGTGGTGTCGCTCAAAGCGGCGATTCTCGCCGCACTCCAGAGCCTTCGGCGTTCAAAGCTCGTGAATCCAGTTTTGATCACGCCCGGAGGTGAGAGGAGGATTTTTCGGTGATTGTGTGAATGATTTTCAAAAAAGCCCGTCTCGATATTCCGTTGGCTGGCTATTTGGACTGTGCAGTTGCTTTTAATGAGGCGGCTGCCGGCGCAATTGCCGACAACACAGAAAAACAAACTCACACAAAAATGAAAAATATCCTGACAAGTATCATCGCAATCTCCGCATGCTCGTTTGTAGCCGTGGCCGCAGACGAAGCGAAACCCGCAGCACCCGCTGCACCTGCGGCTGCGGCAGCAGAAGGCAAGAAGGGCGCGCGGAGGGCTGGCGATCCGGAAGCGGCGTTCAAGAAGCTCGACTCGAACTCGGACGGTTCGGTCTCGCTCGACGAGTTCAAGGCCGGTCCGCTTGGAAAGAAGGACCCGGCCAAGGCCGAGGAAATCTTCAAGAAGCGCGACAAGGACAGCGACGGCAAGCTGAGCAAGGAAGAAATGGCCGGCGGTCACGCGAAGAAGGCGAAGTAAGGCCCGATCAGTCACTGAAATCTCGCGGACGCCGCTCCTTTTTTGGGGAGCGGCGTTCTGCTTTTCCGGGAGTGTGAATAAACGCAGAAACGGTGATGATGGCCCGCGAAAGGCGCGAAAAGGCACGAAACAATCCATGCACGATGGAGTTTCAACTCACCCGCCGGGTGTGCGTGTACATTCCCCACAATCTTCATTTTTCGCGGCTTTTCGCGCCTTTCGCGGGCTCCAATCGCGCATTTAGGATAAACTTTCTGCATGCTCCCGCTAGTATTTTGCGTGGAAGCTGGTTTCCTCTCCGCCTTTGAAAATGTCTGATAAACGCAAGCTGCTGATCGTTGATGTCGCTGCACTGGGGTGGAACCTGGTGTCGCACCTGCCGGGATTTCACCCGGCGCAGAGTATTTTCCCCGCAGTGACGTGCCCGGTGCAGGCGAGCTTTCGCACGGGCGAGCCGACGGGGACGCATGGGCTGGTGGCAAACGGGCTGTTTTTTGAGGATTTGCGGAAGGTGATGTTCTGGGAGCAGTCGTCGAGACTGGTGGAAGGCCCGCGGATTTGGGATGGATTCCGGGAAAGGGGAAATACGGTGGGGCTGATGTTCTGGCAGCAGTCGCTGGGGGAGTCGGCGGATTTGGTGGTCTCGCCATGGCCGGTGCATAAACACAGCGGCGGGATGATTCAGAGCTGCCATACGCAACCGGCGGAGCTGGAGGCGCGGATCAATGAGCTCGTGGGGCGTCCGTTTAACCTGATGAATTACTGGGGACCGCTGGCGAATCACAAGTCGAGCGACTGGATCGTGGAGGGAATCTGCGCAGTCATGGAGATGCCGGACGTAGCGCCGGACGCGCTGTTTACATACATCCCGCATCTCGATTACGACTTGCAGCGCTACGGTCCGCACTCAAAACAGGCAGACAAGGCGCTGGATGTGGCGCTCGGCTACCTGGCGCGGCTGGAGGCGAAGGCGGCTGAGTGCGGGTACGACTGGCTGGTGTTCGGCGATTACGCGATCGAGACGGTGAAGCACGGCGCGGTGTTCCCAAACCGGCGGCTTCGGGAGGCGGGGCTCTTCGGCATGCGCGACGTGAAGGGAATGGCGTATCCGGACTTCTACAGCGGTCGTGCATTTGCCGTGAGCGACCATGGTTTCGCACACGTGTATTGCCGCGACGCCGCTTCGGTGACCGCCGCGCGGGAGGCATTGGCAACGCTGCCGGGGGTGGCGGAGATTTACGGGAAGGAAGAGAAGGCGGCGAGGGGACTGGCGCATCGGCGGAGCGGGGATTTGATCATCACAGCAGAGCCCGGGACATGGTTTGCGTATCCGTGGTTCACAGACCGCAAGGAAGCGCCGGATTTTGCCGGACACGTGGATATCCACAACAAGCCGGGCTACGATCCGTGCGAGCTGTATTTCGGCTGGCCGCCGGGAACGGTGAGTTTTAACACGGACAAAATCCGCGGGACGCACGGGAGCAACCGCAAGGGCATGGAAGTAGCCTGGTCGAGTTCGCTGAAATTCGATAAGCCGCCGGTGACGCAACTGGATCTCGCCCGCGAAGTTCGCGGATGGATGGAGCGTCGATGAGTGACAATCGTTCAATGACCATGGCCAAAGAAACAGGAGCGGGGGAATCGCGGACGATCGTCCAGAGTATCGCAGTCACGTGGGAGTTTCCGGTGACATTTACGCACGGACTTTTCGAGCCTGGAAATCGTGTGCTTTCGGACACATTGGGCCGGCTGCACGAGGGACGCAGGCATCGCGCGCTGGTGTTTGTCGATGGGCACGTCGCAAAGGCACGTCCGGATCTCGTGGCGGAGATCACCGCATATTTTGAAGCGCACCCGACCACGCTGCAACTGGCCGGGGAGCCCGTCGTCGTGCCGGGCGGCGAGGCGGTGAAGAACGATTTTTCGCTGGTGGAGGGATTCATGCGGCTGATGCTGGAACGGCACATCGACCGGCAGTCATACGTGATCATCGTCGGTGGCGGAGCGGTGATGGACGCCGTGGGCCTCGCAGCAGCGCTGGTGCATCGCGGGCTGCGTCAAGTGCGCGTGCCGACAACCGTGCTCGGGCAGAATGACGCCGGCGTGGGCGTAAAAAACGGTGTGAATTACCTCGGTGGAAAGAATGCCGTGGGCAGCTTTGCTCCGCCGTTTGCCGTGCTGAACGATTTCCGCTTTTTGGTAACACTGCCGCAGCGCGACTGGCTCTGCGGGGTCGCGGAGGCGTGGAAGGTGGCCATCATCCGCGACACAACTTTCTTTGACTGGCTGTGTGAAAACGCGACGAAGTTTCCAGCGCGCGACTCTGCGGCCATGGAGCATCTCGTCTTCCGCTGTGCAGACGAGCACCTGTCGCACATTCGCTCCAACGGCGACCCTTTTGAGTATGGTCGAGCCAGGCCGCTCGATTTCGGCCACTGGAGCGCCCACAAGATCGAACTGATGTCCGGTTTCAAGATCAGTCATGGTGAGGCCGTGGCGAGCGGTGTGTTGCTGGACAGCATTTACGCGGGGTATCAGGGCTGGATTACCGAGGCGGACCTCGCGCGAATCGCCCGTGGGCTGAAAGAAAGCGGCTTCCCGCTATGGCACGATGAACTCGATGCGCGCGACGCCGAGGGCCGCCATCTGGTATTCGCGGGACTGCGCGATTTTCAGGAACACCTGGGAGGGGAATTGACGGTGACTTTCCCTGACGGACTCGGGGCACGGCACGAAGTCCATGAAATCGATCTGGCGCAAATGGCCATGGCTGTGCAAGAACTCAGGAAGCTCGTTGCGCGTTAGCGCACATTTCTGATGATCGTCCAACACAGGCCACCACTCCATCTTACATACTGTCTCAACATTCACCCCGGTGAGGCATGGAACGACAATCTCCGCGCGATTCGTGAAAAGGCGGGGCTTGTGAGGCAGATGGTTTGTCCGGACCAATGGTTCGGCCTGGGCCTCCGGCTGAGCGCGCAGGCGGCTGCGGAACTGACGGCAGATCCGGAGTTACGCGCCGAGGCGCTGGACGTTTTTTCCGAGGCGGAGATGTATCCGTTTTCCGTCAACGCCTTTCCCTACGGCCGCTTTCACGGCGGGTCGGTGAAAGAGCACGTGTACTCGCCGGACTGGCGGATGCTCGATCGGCGGAACTATACGTTTCAGGTGGCCGATATTCTGTCGGGATGGCTACCGGAAGGGATCGATGGGTCGATCAGCACAGTGCCGGGATCGTATAAAGCCTGGATCAAAGCCCCCGCAGCAGTTTCGGCGATGGCCGAGAACCTCGGAGCAGTGGCCGCCTATCTGGCCGCGCTTCGTGAAGATACGGGCAAGGAGATTCACGTCGGTCTCGAGCCCGAGCCGTCGTGCTTTCTTGAAACCACGGCCGAGACAATCGCGTTCTTTAAAAACGAGCTTTGGACGACCGGTGTGGAGGAAATCAAGCGTATCCGGAAGTGCTACACCAAGGAGGCGGAGGAGATGATGCGCCGGCACATCGGCGTGTGTTTTGATACCTGCCATGTTGCGCTACAGTTTGAAGACCCGCTGGAGTCCCTCCGCTCGCTCCGGTCCGCGGGCATCCGGATTTCCAAGGTGCAACTGAGCGCCGCGCTGTCGGTGCCTTGCAATGATGCGGGATGGTCCGCGCTCAAGCCTTTCGCCGAGGGCGTGTATCTCCATCAAGTCCGCGGAAGGACTGCCGACGGGCGCATCGCTGCATGGAATGATTTGCCCCCGGCGATCGCAGACACCGACGGTCATGGAGGCATCGAGGAACTCCGCGTCCACTTTCACGTCCCGCTTTTCTTCAAAGAGGCAGGCCCGCTGAGAAGCACGGTTTCCACGCTCACGCCCGAGTTTTTTCATGAACTTCGTTCCGGTGCGACCAGCCATGTGGAAATCGAGACTTACACGTTCGACGTCCTGCCCAAAGAGATTCACCCGGGCGATGTAGTGAAGAGTATCGCCCGCGAGTTTGAGTGGGTGACTTCGCACCTGTGATCACCGGACGTATGCCTCTGGAATGGCGACGGGAGGATAATTGGATCACGGATGATCCTGAGCGAATGGACTTCGATGCGACGTGCAGATTGCTTTGGAGCACATACTGGGCGGCTGCACGTTCGGCCGAGGTCATCCGGGAAAGTATGCGCAACTCGCTGAACTTCGCGCTGTTTTCGCGCGCGGAGCAGATTGGTTTTGCGAGAGTGGTGACCGACTTTTCCACGGTGGGGTATCTTTGCGATGTGATTCTCGCCGACGGTCATCGCGGTGCCGGCCTTGGAAAATGGCTGTTGAGCACGATTCTCGAGCATCCGTCGCTTGCTGGTTGCCGCATCGATTTGTTCACGCGCGACGCGCAGGAATTCTACCGTCAATACGGATTTGGCGCGCATGCTTTCACGTCCATGGTGCGCTATCCTCCCGGCTATGCGGGCGGGACGGCTCCCGGCGGCGACGGCGGCAGGTAGTCGGGCTGCGGCGTAGCGCCGGTGCCTGCGTCCGCTTCGGTTTCGCGGCTGAAACGAAGCACTGCTTTCCGCATTCGCGTGCCATCGGCCGACCTGGCGACGATCGGGATTTCGAACTCACCATCTGGAAGGAGCACGTGAACGCGGAAGGTGCCGTCGTGGCGCAGATGAACGGAGTCTCCCGCGACTGTCACCAAATTGCCCGATGCGGTGCCGCCGTAGAAAATGAGCTCGGCGTTGACGTGGAGCGGGAGGTCGATTTCCGCCTGCGCAGCCACGCGGCTGGAAAATGCCTCGCCGGGACTGGACGTGCCGGCGGAGTCCAATTGAGCCCAAAGCGATTCGGGAATTTCTTTGAGCGCTTGTGCGGCTGGTTCGCTCATCATTCTCGCACGGGCTCTCGCCGCACGGCCCTCTGGCTTGCCGCCCTCCGCGACATCCGCGGCGAGGAGGCGGATGAACATTTGCTCCTGTTCCGGCGTCCAGTGCGGCAACCTCTGTGCGCGAGCGAGTGCCCGGGCTGGCGAACGGCTGGAAGCGGCCCGGCGAAGCGCTTTGAGCGGGATGTTGGCGGGGATCTTCGCGTAAACCACGGTGCCGCCGTTTCCGCTCTCGCGCGGCGGCGTGTGAGTGATTCCGGATTTTGCGATGAAGCACCAGGTGCCGCCGGGGCATATAAAACCAAGCTCCGCAGTGTATCCCGAGTCCGCATGCAGGACGGGTATTTCGATATTCCCCTCGTGCGGGAGAATCTCCGGCTGTGCCTCGGTCTCGCCTTGGGAGTCGATGATCCGGATGAAAAAGCGCTTTCGCCCGTCGGTGCCGGCGGCCTCCGGATGCTCTGCGGGCAGGAATTCCCAATAAGCGAAAAGCGAGTGCGGGCCTTTTGCGACCAGCCACAGCCGCGCTTCACCGTATTCCAGACGGCGCGGGCCGATGTCGCCGTGAAACTCTTTTGCCAGCGACTCGTGTCGCGGCGCGATGCTTTCCCGAAGTGGCTCAACCGGATTGGGCTTGTCGCTCATTGCGCAAAAGAAACGGAGGATCGGAGAAATCGCAACCATGAAGAAGGAACGTTTCGTTCATCATTGAATGTTTTCCCGCTTGCGGTCAGGGTGCACGGTCTTTCCAAAAATGCCGAAAGTCTTTCTCAAAACATACGGCTGCCAGATGAACGAACGCGATTCCGAGCAGGTGGCGCGGGACCTGGCGGCGCGTGGCTACACCGTATCTGCGAGCGAAACAGACGCGGATGTCGTGCTGATCAATACGTGCAGCGTCCGTGATATGGCGGAGCAAAAAGCGCTTGGTAAAATGGGGATGCTCGGAAGGCTGCGCGCGAGGAAGCCGGAAATGATTTTTGGTTTTCTCGGTTGTATGGCGCAATCGCGAGGGCAGGAATTGGTGCGCGACATCGCTCATGTCGATCTCGTGGTGGGCACGCAGAAATTCCACAAGGTCGCCGATTACGTGGACCAGCTCTATCAACGGAAAGTAGCTCTCGGCGAACGCCTGATGGATGACGAGAGACTGAGCATCGTGGATGTCGAGGAGGAGCCGGGCTCGCAGGAGACGATTCGCGAGCATTCCCTCAAGGAGCGGCAGGCCACGGCCTTTGTGAGCATCATGCAGGGCTGCAATATGCACTGCACGTTTTGCATCGTGCCCAGCACCCGCGGAAGCGAACGCTCCCGCACTATCGCCGGGATCGTCGAGGAGGTGCGGGGCCTCGTTGCCAAAGGCGTGCGGGAGGTGACGCTGCTTGGGCAAATCGTGAATCTTTTCGGGCGGCACGAGTTTGAGAAAGTGGATGGGAAATCGCCATTCGTGCAGCTCCTCGAAGCCGTGCATGCCGTGGACGGCCTTCGGAGATTGCGCTTCACGTCGCCGCACCCCATCGGCTTCAAGGCGGACCTTGTGGAGTGCTACGGACGGCTCCCGAAGTTGATGCCGCATGTCCACCTTCCGCTCCAGAGCGGGAGCGATCGCCTGCTGAAAGCGATGCATCGCACCTACACCACGGAGAAATACGAAGCGCTGGTCGATAGAATCCGCGAGACCCGGCCGGATGTCGCTGTGACGACGGATGTGATTGTCGGTTTTCCCGGCGAGACCGACGCCGACTATGCTGCGACCAGGGAACTTATGGAGCGTGTTCGTTTTGATAACGCGTTTATTTTCCGCTACAGCCAGCGCCGCGACACGCCTGCGGCGACCATGGCGGGGCAGGTGGAAGAATCGGTAAAAGAGGCTCGCAATCAGGATCTTCTGGGCGTAGTAAACGCGATCGCGCTGGAAAAAAACACGGAATTGGTCGGTAAACGGGCCGAGATTTTGTGCGAAGGAACGAGTAAGTCCAACGACGACCGGCTGATGGGACGTACGCCCGGGAATAAGATCGTTATTTTCGAAGGCGACGAGCGGCACGTCGGCGAGATCTTCGAGGTAAATATCGAACGCACGACGGGTTTCAGTCTTTACGGGAATCCGGCGGTTTTTTGAGCCATCGAGCCGCGGAAATTTGCGCGATGAATCGGCGAAATCGGGCATAACGAATGCTTAAATCGGAGCGCGCGTATCTGCGGAAAGCCGCTGATCGCTCCTTCATTCACATGGCCCACATTTCGACAACAGGACGAGAAAATTCAAATCGGCACGGTATCCGGCCGGTAGCCGCCGGCGCGCCCCCGGAATTGAAGATCGTGACTGATCCGGAGCCGAATCTCGACATCCGGAGCATGATCGATCAATTGGAGGATTCCTGCCGGGAAGCGCGCGCGAGCCAGCGTATCGCCGAGGATGAGCGCGATCGGCTGGCGGATGAACTGGCGAGACTTCAGGAAGAGGTGCCGGACAACGAAGGGCTGTCGGAGAAGATCCTCGAACTGACCGCCGAGCGCGAACAGCTCTTGCAGCAAAGTGTGAAGAACACCGCGCTTCTGGCGGACCTCAAACTGAAAGCCGAAGCTTCCACCCAAAAGTGCGCAGACATCTCCAAGAACCGGGATGAAATGAACCGGCACAGGGTTTCCGTGATGATGGAATCCGAGGCGATCGCGCGGCAAAGGGACGATGCGATCAAAGCGCGCGATGCTTTGAAAAAGGAGAAGGAAGTCGCGGATGCGGACGCCATGAAGCTGAAACGGCAACTGGCCGCTGCAGAGCGCGATATCGCAGCGGCACGCAAAGCTGCCGCAGAGTCCACTGCAAATGGAGACGCTCAGAAACAGGTGATCTCGCTGAGGCGGGCGCGCGATGCTGCTTCGGCGCAGGTGACCGAGCTTAAGGAGAAGGTTTTCTTGCTCGAGGAGCAAATCGTCGAAATCAACGAACGATTCGATGCAGCAAACCGAACAGCCGCGCAGGCCGCCGATGTTTCTCCGGAACTCAAGGAGCTTTACGAAGAAGCCATCAACAGAGCCGGAGTCGAGTCCGCCCGGTCGCGGGAATTGCAGCGGGAACTTGATGCGAAAAATGAGGAGCTGGCCGTTGCGCGGGCGGAGATTTTTGAGCGGACCAGCCACGCATCCAGTGAAGCAGAATTGCGTCTCACGACGGAACTCGACGCGGCGGTGACGTCGCTTACTGCTTCGGAAGCCGAGCTGGAAGCTGTGACGCGTGAGCGAGATTCGATGGCCGCCGATGCGGAGCGGGAAAAGGCAGCTGCCGATTTGCAAATCAGGGAATATCGCGAGGAAATTGCGCGCTTGAAGGTGGAGCTTGAGTCCGCCCGTCCAATGCTCGCCGAGTACGAGGTGATCGCCGGTCGGTTTGAGCGTCAGCGTATCGAGACGATCGAGCTTTCGGCACAGTTGGAAAAAGCACAACGGGATATCCGCGAGATGGCCGCGACCATCGCAGAGGCACGGCTCTTGGCGAAAAGCGCGGGTCGCTCAGCTCCAGCGAAGCCCAAGCCGGTATCGGCGGGCGGAGATAACGCGAAGTCGCAGGATTCTGAGCGGGTCGCGGTGGATGTCAAAAAAGCTGAAAGCGATCAGGCGAAGCGCGACACGGTCACGGCGATGCGGAAGACTTTCCAGCAGCTCTTCCTGGACATTGAGAACTTCGATCTGCTTAGTGAATTGTCCCATCATGCGGAATGCCTTTCCGTCCAGGCGCTTAAGGGAGGCGAGGTTCTGGTGAATCACGTGGCTGTCTCGTTTGCTGCGCTGCTGCACGACTTGGAATGCATGCCCGAGCAGTTGTCTCCGGCGATGCTCAGAACCTTGAATCAGACGATCGAGTTCCTTGCTGCGGTTCTTACGCAGGAGAGCCCGGACTCGCGTGTCAAGCTGGGTGACATGCGGGTGTACGTCGTGGACGACGACGCCGGCTCGTGTGAAGCAGTGGCCTCGTCTATTGAGGCCGCCGGCATGTCGGTAAGGACGACGCAGCTACCGGGAGAGGCCGTCGGTGATTTGGCAGAGAATCGATACGACCTCGTCATCATCGATATCGAGTTACCGGAGGTCGGCGGCTTTGAACTCAGCACGTATCTCCGCCAGATGGATCTTCATGCGGAGACCCCCATCGCTTTCCTCACGGGCGATGCCAGCAGTGAAAATCGCTCGAAGTCCACGCAGCACGGTGGCGGGGAATTTTTCGCGAAACCGTTTAACTTTCAGGAGCTCGGCCTGCGGGTCCTCATGTTCGTTCTCCGCAGCAAACTGAACATGACTTTGCCTGCCTAGCCGAGCAGCGACATGATCGCGGATTTGTCCGCGCGAACAGTGGAAATGCCGGAGATGTGTTTGGCGGCAACGTCCGGATCTTTGAGTCCGTGGCCGGTCACTGTGCAGACGATGCGCGAGCCTTCCGGGATGGATGGCAGCGGGCATGTAGCGCACCGTTCTTTGCCCATGCACTTCATCAGGCCTGCGATGCTCGCCGCGCTCGCAGGTTCCACAAAGATGCCCTCGTTACTCGCAAGCCAGAACTGAGCGGCGAGGATTTGCTCATCGGTGACGATGTCCACGGTTCCTCCGCTGTCCTTCATCGCGGCCGCGGCCTTGTCCCAGCTCGCGGGGTTCCCGATGCGAATCGCTGTCGCCACCGTCTCGGGCTTATCGACGACTTTTCCGTAGTAAATCGGCGCGCTCCCTGCCGCTTGAAAGCCCACCATTTTCGGCAGGCGGGTGGACCGTTTGTGCTGAAGGAACTCGTTGTATCCCATCCAGTAAGCCGAGATATTTCCGGCGTTGCCTACGGGCAGGATGTGAACGTCCGGCGCGTCACCGAGAGTCTCGATGATCTCGAATGCCGCCGTCTTCTGCCCTTCGAGGCGGAAAGGGTTGATGGAGTTCACGACCGCAATTGGTTCCGTCTCCCCGATTTCCCGCACGAGTCGCAGCGCATCGTCGAAGTTTCCCTCGATGGCGACCACCTTTGCCCCATACATAAAAGCCTGCGCCAGCTTGCCCAGAGCGATCTTCCCGGCGGGAAGCAGCACGATGCTCGTCATGCCTCCGCGGGCTGCATAAGCGGCGGCGGCGGCGGAAGTATTCCCGGTGCTTGCGCAAATCACGGCACGGGCCCCCTGCTCGGCGGCTTTAGAGATGGCCATCGTCATCCCGCGGTCCTTAAACGAACCTGTGGGATTGAGTCCCTCGTACTTGATGTACACCTCGCACCCACGACCGACGAGCGCGCTCAGGCGCGGTGAATGGACGAGCGGCGTGGAGCCCTCGTTGAGCGAAATAATCGGCGTCTTGTCATTGACGGGTAAAAACTCCCTCCATCGGGCGATGACACCCCGGTCGTGCAGGCTCTGAAAGCTCATGGTTTCAATAAAAGGCGCGGACTATCCCCGTCGCCGCGCTGTCCCGCAAGCGATTTGCGCGTAAAGACGCAAAATCGCCCTGTGGCTCGTGCAGATGCCGCGGGAAAATCGGTCGTCCGGCGCGCTATTTGTTCGCGATGATGTCGGCGGCGGTGAGGGGTTTGACGGGGAGTTTCGTTCTGCGGCGGGTAAACCATCGCTGGAGGATGAGCTCCAGAAAGATGAAGGCGAGCAGGGCCCAGAGGAACCATTTCCAAAGCTCGGTGCCGAAACGGTTTTTGTGTTCGAGGTTCTTGTATTCCTCAAGACTGCGGACGACGGGCACGGCATGCGATTTTGCGAGGTCATTGACCTCCTGCTCGGTGAGTCGGGCGAGGTCGGACTCGCGGCGGTCGGCATTGAAGACGTAATGGAGCGGCTGGCCGCCCGGAGGCGTGAGCGTGTAGAGCCCGGGAAGGAAAACGGGTCCGTACTCGACGACGCCACGCGCTTCTTTTTTCACGACAGGCAGTTCCACGGGAATGCCGTCCGGCCCGGTGAGCATGGCTTTTTTTCCTGCTGCATCGGCGGGGAGGAAGCTAAGGAGTTGCTGCCCTATTTCAAGGTTGCGCGGCGGATAGACGTTGGATGCGAGATAGACGCTGAGGCGCTGGGTGAGCGGGAGGAAGAACGGGCGCGCGGGGAGATTGCTCCAGTCCGCATCACAAGCAGTGGCACATGCGATGACGCGGCCTTCGCCGAACGCTTTTTCCGCGAGGAACGGGTCTCCGCTGTCGAGCCGAGCAAGCACGACGGGATCGAGTGCGCCGCCGGTCTTTTCGGGCGGGCGCATGCGGAACCAGACCTTCACGGAAGCCTCGGCCATGGAGCCGTTGCGGGGATCGTTGAAAAGTTCGAGGGCTGGATCTTCGAAACGCTGGCTGGTGATTCCCATGCCGGCGACGCCCTCTTTCAAATCGCCCGCGATGCCGCCAAGGGGCAGGGGAGCGAGCTTCGAAAAGGGGCCGTTCCACCACGTTGTGTCGGTTTTGTCTCCGGGGAATACGAGGAGCCCGCCGCCCGTTTTTACGAATTCTTCGAGAGCCTTGAGCTGGTCGGGCCCGAGTTGGCGAATATTGGCGAGGACGACGATCTGGCTTTCCGCGAGCGTCTTGGCTGTGAGCCCTTCGACGGGGACCACGCGCGCCTGCAGGAGGTCGGACTGCTCGACTTTACCAGCGAGAAACGGGGACAGTGCGATTTGCAAATACCCTGTCTCGCTTTTGATATCGCCGAGCGTGTCGCCCGGCGCGCCATCGACGAGCAATACCGGGATACGGTCACGCACCGGGATGCTGGCGAGAAACGAATTGTCCGCGGCGAGGGCGTCGGGCTCGGTGCTGATTTCTACGACGTGGGAGCCGGCGCTTTCGAACGCCTGGGTGAAAAGAACCTGCGCTTTGGATTCGGGCCCGAGTGCGACTTGCGAGGCACCCTTGTCCTTGCCGTCCACTTTCAACGTGACGCGCAAGTCGGGGTGGTTTGCCGCGCCGAAATTCCGCAGGTTCGCGCGAATCTGGATCTTTTGGCCGACTCCGACCATCAGCCTTGAGAAGTCGAGCGACTCAATGGCGATGTTCTCTTTCACGTCCTGTCCAACATCCCAAAATGTCACGCTCGGCGGGAACGGCTGCTTGCCCATGCGGTCGAGAGCAGAGGTGATGAGTTTGTCTTCAACCGGGTCGAAGCTCACGCGCTGAAAATCGGTCATCACCACGACCTGGCGGACCTGCTCATGCATCGTCTCCAGCGCCCCGGCTGCGAAGTCGAGCGCCTGCGGGATCCGCGCCGTTCCAAAGCCGGCGGATGTTTTTCCGAGGAGCTGCGTGATGCGCGAGTGGTCGTAAGTGGGGGCATCAAGCAAGCCTCGACCGCCCTGCCCCATGAGCACGACGTGCACCTCGCTTTTGCTCTGCAAGCCCGCGATGAGCTGCTGCACATTGTCCTTCGCGAGCGCGAAATTCACAGTGCCGGAGCGCGTCGCCTCCATCGAATAGCTGTTGTCGAGAAGCACGACCGTGCTCGTCCGCGCATTGCCCAGCAGCCGGCTCGCGCCCTGCCAAATCGGCCGTGCCATGGCCATCGCGAGAAGCACCGGGATGGCGCACCGGATGGCCAGCAGGATCCACTGCTCCATTTTCACGCGGCGCTGATTCGTGCGGATGACCATTTCCAGCAAATGCATCGCGCCCCACTTCACGACCTTGAAGCGGCTCTTGTGGAAAAGATGGATGATGATGGGAATGGATAGCGCCGCCGCGCCGGCAACCAGGGCTCCGTTTAGAAAAGTCATCGTTCCAGCCTCCTGCTCAGATAAGCCGCGAGCGCATTTGCATACGGCTCGTCTGTGCAAAATGGAACGAGGTCCACCTTGTGACGCCGGCACCCGAGCGTCAGTTCATTCCTGAAGCGCTCCAGGTTTTCCATATAGGCCTGCCTCAGCATCACCGGATCGATCATGTGGTTCAGCCCCATCTTTTCCAGACACTCGAATTGCGTCCAGCCTTTGAACGGAAACTCCAGTTCGTCGCGGTCCCAGATTTGGAAGACGATAATCTCGTGCCGCGCGTGACGGAAATGCGCGAGCGCTTTCAGGAAGTTCGCGACCTCTCCGAAGCAGTCGCTGATAATCACCAGCAACCCCCGCCGATGCAGCATCGGCACCAAATCGTGGAACACCCTCCCGAGCTCCGTCTCCTCGCCCGGCTTGCTCGCTGCGAGTTCATCGAGAATCACTTTCAGATGACTCACCCGCGAACGCACCGGGATGTAGCGTCGGATCTTTGTGTCAAAAGTCACCAGCCCCACGCCGTCCGACTGCTGGACCATGAGATAGCTCAGGCACGCCGCGAGGCGGGTGGCGTAGTCAAATTTGCTCACCTTCCCCGGTGTGTCGCCGCCGTAGTTCATCGAGCCCGAACGGTCCACAATCAGCGTGCTTCGAAGGTTCGTCTCCTCCTCATACTCGCGGATGTAATAGCGGTCGCTCCGCCCGAAGACCCGCCAGTCGATTTTCCGGATTTCGTCGCCCGGCACATACTGGCGGTGCTGCTTGAACTCGACGGAAAATCCCTTGTGCGGCGAGCGGTGCAAGCCGGTGGTAAATCCCTCCACGACCTGCCGCGCCAGCACCTGGAGGTTGCTGATTCGCTGGAGGTCGCCTGGAGCGAGAAAGTCGGAAACGTGAGACATGGACTCGGAAAGAACCGAACCGCATGGAGCTTGTTAGGGAGATCGTCGGGGAAAAATCCGGTAACGGGCTCGAAGATTGCGTAAACCACAAACGGTCTGGAAACCAGGCCATCTCATTCGCCCCGCATCATTGCCCGGGCTTCACCAAGGAGTAGTGCGGCAGTTCGACCATCGTGATCGTGCAAGCTCGGGCTCAACTGGAAATTCGACGATTGAATCCGGCAGTGCGGGTGGTTCGAGAAGACTGTCGCTTGATTTTTCAGCCGTTGCAAAAATCTGCGTTTGAAAATGGCTTCGAACATTTGCTAAATCACGGGACTACTCCATATTCGCGCAAAATGCATCAAACCAAAATCGCTCAGTTCAACATCTTCTGCGACTACCTCGCAACTAGACGGGATGCGATCTTGGCGGCATGGAGAAAAGCATCGGAGACCGATCCGCGGCAAACCACAGCCCGGTCTTTGACGCGCGCTCAGTTCAACGATCACGTCCCGGCACTGCTCGACGCATTCGAGCGACAGTTGCGTTCCCATCCGGGCGGGAGCGAGGCGCTCATTGCGGAAGCTGAAAAGAAAGAGGAAGGGGTCAAACACGGCCTTCATCGGTGGCAGCAAGGATACCGCCTTCAAGAGTACACGCAGGAGTGGGCGCACCTCCACCTTTGTCTTTTCGACGAATTGCAGGCGTTTGCGGCGTTGCATCCTGAAATCGAGGATGAAAGGATTCTCGAGTTGAATCGGGAGATGATTCTGCTCGTGAGCAATGCGATTACTGAGAGTACATCCCAATACGAACGGATGCAGCAGGCGGAAGCCGCGAGCCGAATCGGCGACCTCAAGAGCGCTCTGGCAAGCATCAACGAGATCGGGAAACGCCGGGCTGCACTCATTCATCAGGCAGTTCATGATCTCCGCAACGATGCGGAGGGCCTCAGTCTCGCCGCCAACGTTTTGGGCAGCAGCGGGATCACGGAGTCGGATCGCGTTGAGTTCACCGCGATCCTTGGGCGGGGAGTGGAGGCGGTCACCGTGATGCTGGGCGAACTGATGGAACTCGCGCGGCTCGAAGCCGGCCAGGAGCAAAGGGAACTCAGCAATTTCGACGCGGCCGCACTGATCAATGATCTCGCGAATATCAACCGCGCCGCCGCGAGTAATCGCGGCCTTTTTCTAAAAGTAAATGGCCCGCCAAATTTCTCGGTCGAGGGAGACTACCTTCGAGTGCGGCGTTTGCTCCAAAATCTTCTGATGAACGGGCTCAAGTACACGGACCAAGGAGGTGTCACTTTAAGCTGGGGCGAGGAAAAAGCGAATTGGTGGATTAAGGTGGAGGACACAGGCAGCGGAATGGCGTCTGCGCCCGCAGCACCGATGGTGATCGGTCTTAAAGAGGCAACCGCGACCGCCAGAGAAACCGACGAGAAGGCGGCCGAGGCATCAGGCGAGGACGCGCATGTGCTCGCTCCAGTGGGTGCGACGGATGTGACTGTCATCACACGGCGCGCCAAGCCCGGCGAAGGAATCGGCCTCTCCATCGTCAAACGACTTTGCGAATTGCTCGATGCGAGTCTAGAGATGAGCAGCTCGGCGGAAACAGGAACGACGTTTCGTGTTGTTCTCCCTCGCAAATATTAACGTGAGGGAGTGGTCCGATTTCTACAGAGAGCGGCCAAAAAGACGGGCGCAGCGCGTTTGGTGTTCCGCGTTCAGCAGTCGGTTGCCCCCAGCCGTTCTTACCTTTTACTCATGCTCATGCTCTTGCTCAGTGCCCGCCTCAAAAAACAGAGCAAGAGCAAGGAGCGTGACTTTAAGTGTGGTTCATTGTCGCTTTCTTATTCGAACTCCCAGCGTCGCACTTTGCCGGCGGTGGTGAGTTCGATCCAGTCGATGGCGGTGGCGTCGCCGGGGAGGAAGAGGCGGAGGATTCCGGCTTTGCCGGGGAGGGCGGGGATGGGCGATGTGACTTCCGTCCACTCGCCTGCTTTGATGCTGAACTCGGCGGGCTTGGGTGCTTCGGCTGCGGGTGTGGCGGGTGAGGGGAGCCATGCGACTTTGCCGGTGCCGCCGTTGCTTTTGATGCGGACTTTTAGCGTGGCCGCGGCGTCGAGCGGGCCGGGGGCGAAGCCGAGGAATGGCGCGTCGCCGGTCGCGGTGATGGTGACGATTCCGTCTTTCACCGTGGCCGTGCAGGCACGGGCGCGCCAGCCTTGCAGGGGGGCGTCCACTTTCTCCGGCGCGGCGGCGGCAGGCGAGGGCTTCGGGGCACGGTCGGGTTTTGCGTTGTCGCGGATTTTGCCTTTGCCTTCCTCCTCGGGGCGATACTTCGCGGGGTCGAACTCGGGGTTTGGGACGGGCTGGATGGCGCTGGTTTCCGTGAGGAATTTGGTGATGAGGGCGTCCATCGACTTCACGCGGTCGGGCTGTTTTGCGGCGAGGTCGTTTTTTTCGCCGATGTCTTCGCGGAGGTTGAAGAGCTTCCAGCGGTGCGCGCCGTTTTCGCCCTGGAAGAAAAGGCGGATGAGTTTCCAATCGCCTTCGTGGACGACGACGGATGGCGGCTGCCATTCGGGCACGGGCGGGTTGTGCGGGAAGTAGGTGAACATCGGGCCGTGCTCGAAGGGCTGTCCGCGCAGGGCGGGGACGATGCTTTTTCCATCGAACGGGATGTCGGCGGGGCGCGGCATGGCGAGGAGTTCGAGCAGTGTGGGGAAAAAGTCGGTGCTCTGGATCATGGCTTCGCTGCGGGTGCCGGGAGCAGTGATGCCGGTGACGCTGACGACGCACGGGACGCGGATGCCGCCTTCAAACGTGGTCGCTTTTCCGCCGCGCAGCGGGGCGTTGCTGGTGGGGACGACGCCGTCCACATCGCTATACATGTTGCCGCCGTTGTCGGAGGTGAAGACGATGATGGTTTTGTCGGCGAGCTTCAGGCGGTCGAGCGTGTCGAGCAGCGTGCCGATGGCGTCGTCCATGCTCTCGACCATCGCGGCGTACGTGGGGCAATGCTGCGGGTTGGCGGGGTCGGCGGTCTTCGCATATTTTTCGATGAGCGCCTTCTTCGCGTCGAACGGCGCGTGGACGCTGAACATCCAGTAGTTGAGGAAAAACGGCCCGTCTTTGTGTTTCTCCAAAAAGGCGACGGCTTCCTTCGCCATGCGGTCTTCGATGTGCTGGTCGGGCTCGGCGGGGTCGGCGTCGAAGTCCTTGAACTTCCACGGCGCCACGTAGCTGCCTGCGGGTCCCGGCCCGGGCCAGTGCGGAATATCGACGTCGAAGCCTTGCCGAAGCGGCGAATACGGCTCGGGGCCGAGATGCCATTTTCCAAAGTGTCCGGTGGCGTAGCCCGCCGCTTTGAGCGTCTCGGCGAGCGTGGTGTAGGTCGTGTTGAGGCGCGTGACGGGATTTGGGTCCACGGCTTTATTCCCCGCCGCAGCCTTCACGCCGACGGTCGCTTTCAGCACGACTTGCGGGACGTGGCAATTCGGCGTGGTGACGCCCGTGCGCGCCGGATGCAGGCCGGTGAGAATGCTGGACCGCGTGGGCGAGCACAGCGGGCTGGCGGAGTAAGCGCGGGAGAAAAGCATCCCGCGTTTCGCGAGGCGTTCGAGGTTCGGGGTCTTGTGGAATTTCGTCCCGCCGTAGAGCGTGGTGTCGGACCAGCCGAGATCGTCGGCGAGGATGAAGAGGACGTTTTTCTTTTGCTCGGTCGCGTGCGCGTGGAGGGCGAGCAATGAGAGCAGTGCGATCCGTAGGATTCGGCAGTATTTCGTGAAAATCGTCATAGTAGCGGTCTGAAAAGATTGATTGCCCGGAAAGGACGAATCGAGAGCAATAGCGCGGGATGCTCATTTTTCGACAGCGCGCGTTCCTGCAATCCGACTATGCAGACCGTGTGCGACGTGGATTTGTGTGAGGATGACCAGCCCCGGCACCGGACAATCTTTAAGCTTGGATGGACGACTACGGAAGCGTCGGCGTGATAAAGAATACGATGATACTTCCGCTGCTTGGAACCGGACGGTGGACGACGACAATATTGGCACCGGACTGGACAGTAATGTTGGTTGTGATTCGCCGTGAATCGGCGATCAGCTGACCGTCTTTCTCTTCGCCTGACGACGGGCAAATATTCAGGTCGATTTGCGTCCCATGCGGACGTATTGCGGGCTCGATAAGCATGTCTGCAAACTCCGTGACTCTGTCAGCACGGACGAGTTTTCTTACGCGAATCTTGGTCCGTTTGTTTTCCGGCGTCTTTACTGCCGGTGGTGATGAGATGGCGATGCCTGCTGCTTTGATTGCCGCCAGATCCGCTTCGCTGGAGTCGTCGATTGCCACGAATACATGTTCCGGAGGAGCACCGAATGGCGCTGCGGCCTGATCTCCTGCGAGCGATTTCAGCACTCTCTCACCGTAGCCTTTTTTGAATGCCGGAAGTGTCCCGATTTGCTCCACCGTCAACTCGGCGGCGTGGATTCGAATTGATACGCTTGAACTTGCGATTTCCGACTCCGTGGCTTCGCGTGCTACTGCTGGTGGACCGCCGCCGACAAGAGTCGTCCCGCGCGGTGCCTTGCCGCGCGGGTGGATGTGAAACGTTGTTTTGTCCACGCTGAGTTCCGCTCCGGCTGCTTTCGCGGCGAGAAAAAGGGCATCACGGAGCGTGATATTTTTTGCCTCGATGACAACGGGCATCGCCTTCACCAGCGGCGGCAACGTGGCGAGCGATACTGGAGCGCGGAAGCGAAAAATATCCGCGCTGACACCCATTCCGCAAATCTCGGTGACGGTAGTTTCCAAGCTTCGCCCCTTCTTCTGAACGAGCGGCAGCGCGATGCGCGCTGCTCGTTCCGAGATGCTCGGTGGCGGAGTCGCGGCGAAAACGAATCGGCCGTTGGGCTCGCCAGCAAGGATGGACACGTTGGCGTTTTGCGCGACACGGCGAAGCGCATCGGCGAGCGAACCCGCAGGTAGCTTTAAAGTGACACGCGGCTCCGGTTGCCCCGCTTCCGGCTGATACACAATCCGCTCTCGCCTCGCCTGAGTCCGTTTGCCGACGAACGCTTTCAGTGTATCCTCTTGAATTTCGAGGTTCGTCGCGAGTGCGCGCCGCATACCGTCAAGCTGGTCCGACAGAGTCTTCGCGCCTTCCTCCCCACTAGCCAGAAGTTCAGGGATTTTCGCCATAGTCGTCGGATCATCGATATTCAGAATGCGGAGCGCCTCCATGAGTTGCTCCGGCTTCAGTGCTTCGATTTGGGCTATTTGGGTTCGCAATTGCTGCACTTTCTCCGTTTGCTCACCGGTCTGCTTTACCAGCAACTGAGCCGATTTCTCGTCTTTCGCGATGTCGGAACTTAATTCGAGAAATGCGGCGATGGCCTTTTCCGGTCCCGGCGCTTTCTCGCGGAGCGTTCTCAGTTTGTCCTCTTCAATTTTGAGATTCGCAGCAACACCAGCCTGAAGCTCAGGGAGATTCGCTTCGTTCGTCGGATCACTGATATTTAGAATGCGGCGCGCTTCCATGAGCTGCTCAGGCTTCAGTAGTTTGATTCGCCTTAACTGGGCTTTCAACTGCTCTACCTTGGCGATTTGTTCGCCAATCTGCGACTCCGCGGACTCCATCTGCGATTCGACTTTCGCAAGACTTGGATTTGGGGGCGTCGTGCTCAGCGCGAAACTACCGAGCTTCTTCGCGACGTCGCTGATTGGTGTGTTCGCGAATTCAAGCGCGGGAATCTGTGTCCGCTCGGCGATATCGGTTAGTGTCGAAACCTGCGAAGAAGCATGTACGAACACCAGCAGTTGTCTGCCTTTGCGGATCGTGTCCCAGCCGCCGACAATCAGTGTTTGCACCCGCGGGAGTTGAAGGTTTGGGTCTTTCCACCCGACGCGATAAAACGAGTCGCGTGTGATCTTTTTCCCTTCCGCTTCGGGCTTCAGTTCGACGAGCGACCAGCCGATATCGAGCATCGTGAAATCGGTGAAACCCTGCGGCTCGACTTGAAGCGTCACTCCCTTATTCATCACCTCAAACGTCCCGTCTTCAATTTGATAACGCACTTCCCGGATGATCTCGATAATCGCCTGTTGGCCTGCCTTCGTGGTGACGCGGGGCGATGTCAAAAAATCCGCACGTCCCGATTTCGGATCAAAGAGTTCCCACATTCCGGGTGCGGGTTCTTTTTTCGCTACGGCGGTTTGGTCGCCGAATGCCTTGATGCGTTCGAGCAGTCCCGCAGCTTCTGCATCGGGGACGACTCCGAGCAGGCCGGGAGCCTTCATGTTTGGAAACAACCCGCGCATTTGCTCCGGCGAGACTTCGATGAAATGCGAGCTGATGGTAACTTGCGATCCAGGGCTCGGTTCGATCGGCGGCAGCGCTGCTTTATCCCCTCCCGGCGCAGCGAGCGTCGATGCAGCGATGAGCGCGCACATCGCTGAAACCACGAACATCCGCGCCCTCCAGCCAGCGGCGCTCCGGTCGCGATGCGGGTCGCAGACTGCGCGGACCCGGATGCCGAGCGTCGAGGGCTTCGCCATCGCGAGCGCTCCCGCCGGGCATCGCCGAATTGCGCGGGCTGCGGCGACGAGTTGGGTCGCGTAATCCTGCGGCTCCACTCCTGCGGCCAGCGCGAAGTCGTCGCACGCCTGCTCCTGTGCCGCACGGAGCGAGCGCGAGGTCAGCCACACAAGCGGATTGGGCCAGTGCAGTGCGGTGACCACGGTCGCGACCAAACGCAAGAAGCAGTCAGCCCCGCGGACATGCGCCCATTCGTGCAAGAGCGCCGCGCGCAGGCGGGAATCGGGCCACTCCTCGGCCTCGCTCGGGAGAACGATGACTGGACTCCACACTCCCCAAGTCAGCGGAACGGCAACAGCATCGGACATGCGGAGAATGCCTGAGCGCTCGCCAAGAATCTCGCGAGCGATCGCAATCACTCGAGCGGAATTAACGCGCTCAAGCCGCCGCTGAAAAAACGAGAGCCGAATTGCCGCCCCGATTCGCCGGACAAGCAAAAGCCCGGCACCGACAACCCAGCCCCAGAACATGCACGTCCCCACGCTCGGCCACGTCCACTGCTTCGCGGGCGTCACTACCACCATTGGTGGAGCCGCGACTGCAGGAGTTACGGGCGCGACGGCTTCGGGCTGTGCCACGCGTATAATCTCAATTTCCGGCGGCGGCCCGACGCGAATCGGCGGCGGCGCTTGGTTTCCGTATTCCCAGCGCGGCGAGACAAAAGCAGTCAACGGCAACACCAGTAGCCCCGCAAAGGCCGATGCCCAAATAAGCCGCGCCCGCGCTGCCGAGCGTCGGGCGACGATGGGGACCAGCGCCGCCGCCAAGAGAAGCAGCGCGGAAGTTTTGAGAAATTGATCCAGGAAGAACGTGTTCATTTTTTGCGGGCTTGTTTGATGATGGTTTCCAACTGCGCGATTTCCTCATCGCTCAATTTTGCGCTGCTGGCCTCCACAAATGCCGCAGTCGCGTTGGCAATCGAGCCGCCGAAGAACGTATCGACGAGCCGCCGAATCTCCGAGCGAGCCGCGGTCGCCCGGCGTTCCGTCGGCGAATACACGTACCGCGGCCCGTCCTGCCGGATTTTTAGGCACCCTTTGTCCACGAGTATGCGCAGCATTGTGCGAATTGCGGTGTAGCTCGGAGCGTCTGGAACCGCTGCGTGGACTTCCGCCGCAGTCGCTTCGCCCCTGGCGAAAACGGCGTCCATGATCTGTCGTTCGCGTCGGGAGTGGTGTTGTGATTTATCCGCCATGCCAAAGCTTTGGCATACGGAGTCGTGGCGAGTCAACCCAAAGGTGCCAGTATTTTGGCACAATCCCGGTTTCTGCGCCAGCAACCGCAGTAGGATTTCCACGGAAGGCACTGAAGGGCATAGGAAGACGGACTTAGCCCGAACGCCGCAGTTGCGCGCGTGGCTCACGCAGCCCTCTGCGTGAAGCTCCTCACGCGAAGCGCACTTTTTCCGGTCGCACGCAATTTGGATCTGCGCTCCGCGGAAAGGGTATCTCGGCGAGAGCTGCGTGAGTCACGACTCCGGCAGTCGGGCTCCAAATCGCAGCGCCGAGATGGGGCGATTGAGCGTTGCATGCGGAGGCCCTGCCGGTATCGAATACCCAATGGATATGCACTCACTGAACCGCCGCTCATTTTTCTCACTCGTATTCCTTTCCGCCATCGGAGCACACGCCGACGCACCGGATAAACCAGCCGCATTTGTCACGGCGCTCGCGGAGAGAAAGCAGACGATTGTCGCCTATGGGACGAGCCTCACGTCGGGCGGCGCGTGGGTGGGGCAACTGGCACAGGCGCTCGAAACGAAGTTCCCCGGACGTGCGACAGTCATCAATAGCGGTGCGGGCGGGATGTGGTCGAAGTGGGGGCTCGACAATCTCGACAAGCGCGTGATTTCCAAAGCCCCCGATGCCGTGTTGATCGAGTGGTCCATCAACGACGCGTTCCTCGAGTACAAGACATCGCCCGACGATTGCCGGACAAACCTGAACACGATGCTCGACCGCATCCTAGCCGCGCATCCGAAATGCGAAATCATCCTGCAAGCGATGAATCCTCCGACTGGTGTACACCTTGAGCGTCGTCCCAAAATCGCCGACTACGAGCAAGTTTATCGCGAAGTCGCCAAAGCGCGGAACATCCGCCTCATCGACCACGCACCGCAATGGGCCGCGGAGATCGCGAAAGGCGAGGAGTCGTGGAAAGCCCTCATGCCCGACGGCATCCACCCAAACGCCAAGGGCTGCGAGCAAGTGATGATGCCGGTCTTGCTGAAGGCGCTTGGGATCTAGCGGCGGCTGGGAAGTGCGATTTATGAGTCCGGAGCGCGATTCGGGGCGTTCAATCGGGGTCGCTCAAGACAGCTCAGAACCATGAAATCCATCGTTACACTTCCATGCATCGCAGCCTTCGCAATCGCCGTGCTGTTCAGTCATCACTCGCTATGTGCTGCTGACAAAGCGGTCGCCTCATTCGGGAGTGACGAGGCGATGAAATCCTGGACGTCCGTGAACGACGGCGTGATGGGCGGCGTTTCGAAAGGCGGATTCAAGCGCTCGGAGCAGGGGACAATGGTATTCAGCGGCGAACTCTCGCTCGCGAACAACGGCGGCTTTGCATCCGTCCGAATGAAAGAAACCGAGCTCGGATTGGCCGGGACGAACGCTCTCGTCGTGAAGGCGAAGGGCGATGGCCGGACCTACTGGGTGGATGTGAGATTCGCGGATCAAATGGGAGCATCGTCATACCGCGCGTTCCTTCCCACGACCGCGGGCGAGTGGAAGGAAACGCGTCTGCCATTTGCGGATTTCAAGCTGCAAGCATTCGGACGCGAACTTCCGCTGAAGCCTATCAATCCAGCATCCATCGCATCGGTCGGCTTCACGCTCGCCGACAAAAAGGAAGGCCCGTTCTCGTTGGAAGTCGAGTATGTGAAAGCCGCCGCTGACGCCGCCGCTGCTGACGCAAAAGGCGGGCAGACTATCGTGGACGTGGCGAAAGCCGCAGGCGGATTCAAGACGCTCCTCGCAGCAGCGACCGCCGCAGACCTCGCCGGCGTGCTATCGAGCGAAGGTCCGCTCACCGTCCTTGCGCCGACCGATGAAGCGTTTGCAAAACTGCCTGCCGGCACCGTTGACACGCTCCTGCGCCCCGAGAACCGCGAGCAGCTTGTCGCCATTCTTAAGAACCACGTATTTGTCGGACGCGTCACGCTCGCAAAGTCGCTTGAAGTCCGCGAAGCCGCATCGTTGCAGGGCTCAAAAATCACGTTCAAATTTGAAGACGGACGCGTCCTCGTCGGGAGCGCAGCGTTGGTGAAAGCCGACATCGCAGCGTCGAACGGAATCATCCACGTCATCGACCAAGTCCTGATTCCCGCAAAGACGGAGACCGGCCCGCTGAAAGCGTCGGAGTTGATCGAACTGGCGGTCCAGCGCGGCGTGCCGATTTTCAACAACGGCGACGTCGCCGGATGCGCCGCCATTTACGAAATCACGAGCGAAGCTCTGCGGACGATGGACAGCGTCCCTGAAGAATCCCGCAAAGTGCTCGCCAAAGCACTCAAAGCCGCCCGCGCCGAATCATCCGCCCGCCAGCGCGCGTGGATTCTCCGCGGCGCGATCGATACGACGATGGCGAGTCTGGAAGCGGCGAAGTAGGGCGCGTAGATTTGTGTCGGACGTGAAGATTGAATCCGGGAAAGCTCCGTGCTACCAGCGCGGGAATGTTCGATTTTCTCCGACGCAAAAAGCCCGCTGCCGACAACACCTTCAAAGTTCGCGTCGAGCGGTTTTGGAATTGGTTCGCATCGGAGTCTGAGAAAATGCTCGCGGCGATTGATGACAAACGCTGCGGCGACCTTGCAGAACCGGTTAGCCGGAATGTGGATGCGTTTGGAGGGGGATTCGGGTGGGTGTTTGGGCCCGGCGAGGGCGGTGCGAGGCATTCATTCACGCTCACGGGGGAAGGTGTGGTGGAGCGCCAAATCCTCGCTCAATATTGGGAATCTCGCGCGCCAAAGTTGCCGGGTTGGTGCTTCTTCAGCTCGCGACAGGCATCTGCGGAGCCGCCTTCTTGGGAGATTAAGATGGACGGCGAAACGTTTAAGCCGTCCGCATTTTGGTGCTCGGTGTTCGTCGATGAACAGTCGGAGAAATTCGACATCACCGTATGGCACCCGCTTTTTGCGAAGCTGCCGAAGGAAGAACAGTTCCGGATTCTGTTTATCGTCCTCGATGAGTTATTTGGGGAATTCGGCACTCAGCGCTGGCTGGGTGAGATCAAAATGGCCGACGACCGCCTTGCAGAGTCAATGCCGGTTGCCGAGTTGCGCGACTTCGTTACTGCGGAGACGGCGAAACGTGAGTGGAAGCTGATTCCGCCCGGTGAGCGCGTGTCGCTGTTTCGATTCGACGAGCCGGATGATTTCCCTCGCGGCGACGTCCTGACTTGGACGACGCGAGTCCCGAGCCTCCTACACGAGCTTTTCGATACCGAAGGAGAACCGGCGGACCTGATCGCGGGAAGCGGCGCGGATTTTGTGTTCGTTACCGTTCCGAAGGAAATGCTTCCGAAAGGTGGCGAGGTCGATGCCCGCTTTGAAATCGAAGAGTCATTTGAAAACGCGTTGCAATCAGCCCAGAGCGGGACCGTCATTGGCGGGTCACTCGGGCCAAATGGCGGGTACATCGACCTGCTGATTTTTGACGGCAGCAGGAGCGTGGAAATTAGGCGCTTTATCACCTTTGCAGCGGAGGGCCTACCGAACGCGTCACAACATGCTTGCCGACGACGCGTTGCGGAAAACGAAAGGCTCTGTGCATTCCGT
>JANMGP010000190.1:0-13289 GCA_031374705.1 Verrucomicrobiaceae bacterium
GCCACTCTCGAACTCACCGGCCTTGAATTCACTGCTGGCATCGCGTTTGATTTTGCGGACGGCAGCATTCAGACGCTCGACCCCGGTGCGCGGATGCTGATTGTGAGAAACGTAGCCGCCTTCCAATCGCGGCACGGACCCGGGCTTCCGATCATCGGGACATTCGCGAATGGAACCAGCCTTTCAAACGGTGGGGAAAGACTCGCGATGATCGATAATTTTGGGAACGCCATTTTCGATTTCACCTACAACAATAAGTCGCCGTGGCCGAATCCGCCCGCAGGATCCGGCCTCAGTCTTGTTCTGATTCAACCCGACACACTGCCGAGCCCATCGCTGCCTGGAAACTGGCGCCTCAGCCGTCTGCCGGGCGGCAGCCCCGGCGCGGACGACCGTCCGTACTACGTCGCATGGCTGGCTGCGAACGGCGGTTCCGGCAGCGAACTCAATGATCAGGACGACGATGGCCTCGTGAACCTTCTCGAATATGCGCTCGCATCCAACCCGGTGCAGTTCAGTGCCGGTGCGCTTCCGACCGTCGCCGTCCAGTCGCTCACCGTGGGAGGCCTTGTCGGCGACTATCTCACAATCATTTTCCGCTGGCAGTTCGGGGCGGAAGACATCGCTTTACACGTCGAGTTTAGCGCCGCACTTGAGACGTGGGACGAGACCGGTGTGCTGGTCACAACCACGCACAACGCCGATGGAAGCACCACGGAGATGTGGCGTTCGGAAGCTCCGATCGCCGGAGCGGTGTCGCAGTTTGCACGGGTGCGCGTCGTGAAGTAGTCCGTCTGGAACGTTTCGAATCGCGCGGATTTTTCGCGTTTTTTGAAAATCCCCTTGTCCCTCGATTTGCGCCGCCTAGTGTCGCCCGCCCGCGATTGCGGGACCGAACTTTTAAAGATTATTTTTCATCATGAGCACATTCACCTGGATTGAATCACCCGCCTGGCAACTCGATTTTTTTGGAATTCCGCATCGCATCCCGTGGCCGGAGGGCGCTCCTGCGCCGGACGGACAGCATGCGCAGTTCGACATGGCTGCGCTCATTTCCGGCGTTGAGGCGTGCGTAAATAGCGAACCGGGCCTCATCGGTCCGTGGCGTGGGTTCCTCGCGGCGGCGCAGCACTTCGATGCGATGACCGAGGCGCTGGAAGATCATGAATACGTGAGGGCGGGGGAGTTGCTCGCGGAAATTGAGAAGCATCACGAAGGGTCGCCTTATTCGATCTTTCATCAGGCTTTCGTCGCGCGCCAATGCGGCAATGATCAGGATGCAGTCCGCCTCTACGCGGAGGCAGCGCAGAAGGCGCCGGGAATCCCGTTTATCTGGGACAATCTCGGGACGATGCTCGCCGAGAATGGAAACCGTGAACAGGCCGTCCAGGCGTTCATAAACGCGCTGCAAACGAATCCGCAGGATCAAGTCGCGCTCGAATCGCTCGTGCAGCTCAAGGCGGCGGTGAAGATGCTGCGCGACCCGAAAGATCCGAAAAGCGCGGTGGTCGTGCCGATGGAGCAGTTCAAGCAGATGGCCGAACAGCAGCTCGCGCAGATCGAGCAGCACCCCGAGCAGCTCATCGCATTTGGCGAGCAACTTCTCCGCGACGGTCTCGTCCCGGAAGTCGGCATCGCAGCCCTGGAAAAGGCGAGTGCCGTCCAGCCGGATCAGCCCCGTGTGCTCGTCGCGCTGGGCGCAGGCTACCGGATGGCGGGCAAGTTTGAGGAGAGCAAGGCCGCGTTCACGCGCTACAGCGAGCTTCAGCCGCAGGACCCGTGGGGTTATTTCAATCTCGCCCAGACGCTGAACGCAGCAGGCGATGAAGCCGGTGAGAAAGTCGCGCTGGCAAAGACATTGGAAGTGGACCCGAACGTCCAGCAGGCGCTCGGTATTCATTTTGGCCTGAAAGGCGAAAACGATATCGAAAAAGAAAACAAGATTGTCGCTTTTGCCGATGAACGTAACGCGTGGATGCCGTTGCTCATCGCGAGCAGCATGGCCCGCGATCGTGGTGACATCGCGACCGCCGTTTCGTACGTGGCCCGCGCGCATGAGCGTAATCCGAAGGCGGAGGAAGTGATGCTCCAATACGCGGCGATGCTTGGCGATGCGAAGGATGCAGGCACGCTGGACCTTGTCATCCAGCCCGCGGTCACGAGTGGTCGCTATAGCAAGCGGCTCGACTGGAACTATGCTCAGTCTCTGCGTCAGGTGGAGAAAACGGCGCAGGCGATCGAAGTCCTGCGGCGCGCGCAAATGGGGGATGCTCCGGCGGATTTCAAGAGCGCGGCGGAAAGCGCGATCGAGCATTGGACCGGACTGCGTGCGCAGAGTGGAGCCACGCTTGAAGTGCACGCGAGCGGCCAGCTCCTGCGGCCTCTCGTGCTCGTGCTCGAAGATGGCGACGGAGGCATGCTTTTGAGTCCGCGCCAGCAATTGCCTGCGCAGCACAAATTCCAATGGCGGGCACAGGGCACGGAAGCCCGAGTGAAGCTGCAGCAAGGACAGACCGGCGTAGGCGGAGCACCCGTGGCGCTCGGGACGTTCATTGTTCGCAATGTGACGCCTGCGACCGAAGGCAACACCACCGTGGAATGCCGCGTCGAAGCGACTCCCGATGGCCGCCTGACATTTACCGCCGGCCAAAGCGGTCGGAAGTTGCCCGTGGACTGGGAAGCGTAGGAAGAGCCGATTAGAGCTCTTCAAACCGGCTTTCGGCGACATTCTTTCGGATTTTCAACGGGTCGAAAATTTGTCCGCTCATGGCGATATAAACGCCCGGCGGCAGGACCTGGACCGCGCCAATCGCGACGCCCACATTAAATGCGGCGTCCGTGGTTTTGAAGCGGGCAGGTTGCATCGAACCAGTGAGGACGATGGTTTTGCCGGGGATTCCGCTCAATATTTTCGCGGTTTGGATCATCGTGTCGGTCCCGTGGGTGACGACGATTCGCGGGCATGTGTCATCTTCAATACGCTTGCGAATCAGGATTCGATCCTCGTCGGTCATTTCCAGACTGTCTTTGCGCAGGATGGAGGCGACCTCGATTTCGAAAGTCGCGCGAGCCTCCTCCAGCATGCCTGCGATTTGTGGCGGGCCAACTTCGTATTCGCTCTTCGCGTCAAAGTAGATTTTGTCGATCGTTCCTCCGGTGGTGATGAATTTGATTTTCATAAATGCTGCTCCATTGCTGCAAACTCGGAAGCCTCCTTGCTTCTCGCGGTATGCCCGGCATCCGCCAACCGAATCGACTATCTCGTGACTCGCACCCGGAAAAACCGGTTCGGCCCGGCTCCGGTCGCGGGAAACGTAATTTCGGAGCCCGCGCCGATGATCGGAGCGGTCCACGGCAGCCATGTTTGTAGATCGATGCAGGACTCCAATTGGTAGGTCGAGCCTGGCGTGGATGTGAGGCTGATTTGCGGCGAGGCGGACACAAAATCAATGAGCGTGTATCGCGCGAGGACGTTGGCGGTGCCGGGGCTGGGAAGCGTGAGTGGCTGAATGCCTGCGGCGCCGTCGGGATAGCGGCCTTCGGCGTCGTTGGCCGTTTGCAAGCCGAATGTGATGCGATCGATTTCGCGATTGTCGGGTGCGGAAAGCAGGATGGTTTCGCCTGCGTTACTAAGTTTAAAGTTCACATGCAGTGCGCTGCTTGCGTTCGGTGTGGCGGGGTTTTGCACGGGTTGATTGTCCGCCCAGACGAGCAGGTAACCGTTCGCGGGAATCGTCCATCCGGATGGGATTGTGAAGAATGAAGGATTGGCTGTGGTGTCGCTGAGTTTCCAGCCTGCGAGGCTGACGGGCGATGCTGTGGGATTGTGCAGTTCGAACCAGTCATCACTGTCGCCGTCCGCAGGATCGAGCACGGCTCCGTCGTTTTCCGCCATCCATTCATTGATACGGAGCGCGGCCCATCCAGGAGCGTTGGGATTGGTGACATTGAGCGAACTCGTGGCTCCGGAGACGGCGGTTCCGTCCTTCTTCAGTCCTCGAATGGTCAGCGTGTTCGAGCCGGTGAGCAGAGGGACGGTGATGGTCCATGCGATGTTGCTGGTCCAGAACGGAGTGTAGGCGAGTCCGTTCACTTCGATGAAAGCGACCTGAATATTTGCGTTTCCGCTGAGCGTCACCGCACCGTTTGCGTTTGGCGTTCCGGCGGCTGCGGTGAACGGAGTTGTCATGGGCAACTGACCGAGCACAAATGTCGCACGGTTTCCGATGTAAGTGAGTACACTGGTGAAATCCTGGCCGCTGACTGCGCCGTAGTGCTGCGTCCACCGGGTCATGTAAGTGGTGTTGTAGGTCGTCTGGATCAGATCGTAGAGGTGGCCGTAATAGCGGCGCGTTGCGTCCGGGGTCACTGTGACGACTTTCGCAAGATTCCCTGCGCCGATGAGCGAGCCGCTCGTGGAGCGCTGCCACGCGCTGTCCCAGTCCCACGGCATGTAGAGCGCGCGTCCGTCGTTGGGGCGAAAATAGAAGCGGCAGTTGTGCGATGCGCCGCCAGTGTAGATGGAATCCGCCGGCCCGACGAGGGATTGATACGCCATCGTGCGGAGGAATTCATCGTAATCGAGCCGCATCCGCGCCTCGGTATCGAATGCGGTGCCGCTGAGCGAAAACATCTGGCTAAACGGGGTGACGGATGTGAAGTCGTCGTTATCGCGGCTCATGCTCTGGAGCATAAACCAGCGGTAGATTTCTTTGTCGGTGCCGTAGTTGCCGAGGTCGATGTTGAGAAATCCGGTGCCGCCGGATTCGTTGCCCGGCAGCTTTGGAGACGCCGGGTTGCCGTCAATCGTGGCGAGGTTCCAGCGGAACACCTCCATCTCAAACATCGTGCCGTTAGCGCCGTTTGGATACTGGGTGTCGAGATACTCTTTCTCAAATCCTGCCATCCGGAGCTGGCTCATTCCGGAATATGTCGCGCTCGGATGGACGAACTGCGCGAGGTCGTCATACATGTTCGGGATGCCTCCCGCCTTGCTTGCAATGTGCTTTGCAATGATCTCGCCAACGCCGCCGATGGTCGCGTGCTGGCTGCGATCGACGGCCACTTTTCCATGCACGCCGCGGAAGAGCCGGTCGCGGTTAAAGAGGAGATTGAAGCCGACCCGCACGACATTCCGTCCGACGAAGCTGCCTTTCAGACGGACGCCGATGTCGTAGTAAACATCGCCATCATTCACGATGACTGTGCCCCCGAGTGCTTCGTTGCTCAGCGTGTTTACGGGCGTATGCATGAACGTCGCATCTGCGGGAGTCATGAGCAGTCGGACCTTTTGCAGAACGCCGGAACCGCGCCCGTCCTGCACCGCATAAAGTGCCCGCGATTGCGGACCACGAGCGGGAAAAAAGCCGGTAGCACCGGGTGAATCGTGTCCCTCAACATAGAACTGCACGGTTCCCGCCGACTGGCCCGGAATCGTGCCGGTGAATGTCGCGCCGTTCGAGGAAGTCATCGCCACAGTCTGCCACGCGCCGCCGGAGACAGAGTATTTCAAATCCACCGACGTTATGCCATCGGGGTCGGCGGCATCGACCCGCACGACGACAGGTTCCCCTACGGCAGGCATTACCGGAGCGTGTGAGAAATTACGAAATACCGGTCCGGCATTCGCGACGATGCGGGAGTTTGCAATGCCTGGCGTGCCGCCCGCGGCGACTACGGCCAGAAGTTGTGTTCGCGGCAGCCGGTCGAAATACTGGCGCACGTTCAGGCGTCCGCCGCCGCTGAGCCAGCGGGCCCGGAGCGACACTTCGTATTCGCGACCGGCGACGAGCGCCTGATTACTGACGTAGGTAGCCTCGACCTGGTTTCCTTGATATTCGCCCGCTCCGCTCGCGATGAGATGCAGAACGCTGTTACCCGCATTTCCCGGCTCCGGCTGCACGATGGATGTGCGGTGATTTCCCATCATCCGCCAGCCGGTCGCGCCGCCGTTGAAATCGCCATTCGCAATGAGGTTTGCGTTGTTCGTCGTATCGGTCACACGCACGTCGTCAATGAGACACTCGCCGGGTCCGTCCGCGAGGAGTAGATCGAGTTCATGCCAAAGCGTCGGTTCGCCGGTGACTGACGCGTTGTTCGCGGCGCGCCACGTGAAAGTCTGCCAGCCCGCCTTCCCCGATTCATCGCTCGCAGCCCACGATTCGGCGATGTTGTTGTCCGCCCGGGGATCGCGCAGTTCCAAGCTGGAACCGCCGGCGTTTGCGGCGCCGGGCCATCTCCCGTCGGAGTAAAAACTCACGTCATCCGCGGGATTTCCGACTGCATCGACGAGCACGAGTCGATCAGCGCTGTGCGAAAGATTCCCGCTCCACGGACCGAAGACCTGCTGTGCCGGCAGTCCGTGTGCAGACAGGAAAGTCGTGGGGTTTTCCACGAGCACCAGATAGCCTCCTGCGGCAAGCGTCGTGCCCGGTGGGAACGTGTAGCCCACGCCGCGATCCATCTTCCATCCGCTCAAATCCACTGCGGCCGCGGATTTGTTGTAGAGCTCGATCCATTGTCCGGGCTGCGGTGCGGCGGGCGGTAGCACCGTCGCGGACGGATGGTCGAACATGATTTCATTAATGATGATCTCATCGTGCAAAACCACGCTGTTCGCCGAGCCCGGCGTCTCCGCAGTCGGACGCAACCATGGGCCGGAGCCATTTGGAATGCGTGCGCGCGGATTGAGTTTCACCACTGCGGAATCCAGCAACGTGCTTCCATCCGCCGCGACCAAAATGACTCGGGAGCCATCGGCGAGATTCAGCGGCACCGAGAGAAATCCGCCTGCGCCGAGCGACTGGGCAGGCATGGAGTGCAGGACAGTTCCAGCGGCCGTCACCTCGCGGAAAGATGCGCCTGCGAGATTCACCGTGGCGCCGCCCGTATTCATGATTTCCACGCCGGTGAGTGACACTTCATTCAGCGCGAGCGATGGACCCGTGGGGACGGGAAGAAACTCCGATGCGGTCAGTTTTGCTGCGAAGACCGCATCGCTCGTGTCGCCACTGACGGTGAAAACCGCCGGAGCACCGAGCAGTGCATTGGCAGCGCCCCAGCGCCCGACGGTGAGTGTGCCATCGGTTGCAGGGCGGGCGAGCGCCGCGCCGGTGGCGTAAGTATTTTGAGTCAGCGAAAACCCGGACTCTGCCGCGAATGGCGGCGTCCCGCTGGACGTATCGAGGAACCATTCGATGCCAACGCCGACGCGGGCTCCGATATAGTAATCGGTGTTCGCGGCGAGCGTCACTGGAGGCACGGATTTGTATCGCCATCCTGCGAAGTGCGGATCGATGCTCACCACCGAAGCCGAGGCCAGAAGCGTTCCCGCGCCGTTCCAGATTCCGACTTGAATACCCGCCGCGCCATTGAGAAATCCGTCGTCATCAGCGTAGCCGGTCAGCCCGTCAGCGCCATCGGGGTCGTTCGCATCCACGGCGGCATCGGCGTCCTGCACGCCAAGATGCGTGAGTTGCTGGGCGGTTGCGCCGACCCGGATGCGGGAGCCGACCGTATAAGGTCCGTCCAGGCGGGCTGTCGCCGGGGTCGCGCCGGGAGTGTAAAACAGCATCGCCGCGCCTTGCGTCAGCCCAACCGATTGGTGGACCTCGACAGCAAGCACGTTGGTGCCGTTGTGAAGTGCGAACGACGGCACGGAGAACTCCTGCAAAACCGGAGCGCCGCGCTTTGTCGTCGAAGCCTTCGTCGTCGCCGTGAGGTTTCCGGCCGGCAGGTTGGTGCGGACCAGCTCCGTGCCGTTGAGATATGCAGCAGCGCCGTCGTCGATGCACAGTTGCAGCTTCAGTGTCGTATTCACCAGCGCACCATTCCAAACAAAGGAACGTCGGAAGAAATAACTCACCGGTCCGGACGGCAGCGCAGTCGTCGCGGTCACGCCGGAAGGAAGCGCGTCGCTACCGAGCTGAAAACCCGCGCCGCCCGTGCTCCATGCGGTATCGTCAAATGCCTCATCCTTCCAAGCGCCGCCGGGATCGATTCCCGTGGCGAGGTATTTCCATGTCGCATCCAGCGGTACCGGAATGGTCGTCACTGGCGGAAGAAACGCAGGGAAATTCTCCGCCCCGGGAGTGCCGCCGATTTGTTGCGAAGTCCGCCATGATGCCGCGTCCGCGCTGCTGCAATTCAGCGAACGCTTTGCCAGTGAAGCACCGCCACCATCCGGCGCGACCGGCCAGTCGCCGTCCGTGCCGTAGGACAATTCGTCCATCACCCGGTCGTTGTTATTCCGGAGGACGATTCTTTCTCCGCCGTTGTCGAGTTTCCCGGTCCACGGCCCGAATGCGCCGGGAATGTTCGATGGAGTGGCCGCCACAGTCATGTAATTGCCCGCCGTGAGCACGGTGCCCGCAGGGAAAACGTAGTTCACTCCACCGCCGAGTGACCATCCGCTCATGTCCACATCGACCGACATCTGGTTGCAAAGCTCCACCCATTCCGCAGCGACCTCCGCTGCCGGAGTCGCGGCGGGCGGATGATACATGACTTCGGTAAATACAATCACGCTGTCAGCCCGGACAGCCGCGGCACTAAGCAGGGAAACAAACACACTGAGCGGATGCTGGGATAGTTTCATGGAGTTGTTGGACGCGCTGGATGATGACTCCGTCGTTCGTTGTGTCCATGCGCTTCGACACGATCGGACGCAGCGCAACTTCGGAGCCAATTGGCAAATGAAGGACGCGGAGCGCGATTGTCAAAGGAACACTGCCACCCCGATGGCCGAATCGGTTAACGCGTTGTAGCAAATCCCCCGTTTACTTCTCGCGGGACGGTCGTACGTTCGCGGGACGCTCTTGAAAACACTCCTCGCCTCGCTCTTCATACTCACCCTCGCCGCGCATGCGCAGTTCGCAAACTACGAGGCTGCGCAGTCGCGTCCTGTCTGCCTTTCGCCGGACGGCACGCGACTCTTCGCGGTCAACACGCCGGACGGACGCCTTTCGGTGTTCGATGTCTCCAATGCTTCTAATCCATCGCCGGTGCTCATTCGCGAAATTGCCGTGGGCCTTGAGCCCGTCTCGGTGAACGCGCTGAGCAATGATGAGGCGTGGGTGGTGAATGAAGTCGGTGACAGCGTGAGTATCGTTTCCGTGGCGCAAGGAATCACAACCGCCACACTGGCCGCGAAGGATGAGCCGGGAGACGTGGTTTTTGCAGGAGGGAAGGCGTTTGTCTCGTGCTCGCGCAGCAACACCATCCGCGTATTCGACACAACGACGCGGGCGAGCGTGGCGACGATTGCCATTCAGGGCCTCCACCCACGCGCACTCGCCCTGAGCAACGACGGGCTGAAGATTTACGCCGCCGTGAAGTTCTCCGGTAATCGGACGACGCTGCTGCCAGCGCCCCTCGCACCACCGCAGCCACCGCCGACGAACAGCGCGCTGTCGCCACCACCGCAGGTCAGCCTCATCGTGCCGTCGAACGACTCCCGCCTCTCGCCGCAGCCCAACATGCCGGATAACGACGTCGCAGAAATCACGGTCGCGACCAATGCCGTCGCGCGCTATTTCAAAGGTGCCGGGACGATCCACTTTGCCATCGCCGCGCGGCCCGGCACGGATGAAGTGTGGGTGACTAATACCGAGGCGCGGAATCTGATTCGCTTCGAGCCGGTGCTGAACGGACACCTCGTAAACAATCGCGTGACGCGCATCGCGACAACGCCCGCTGCGGGAACGATAACACCGTTTGATCTGAATCCCACGATCAACTACGCGGCGTTTCCCGATACCGCCGGACAGGCCGCGGCGCTTGCCCAGCCGACGGGCATCGTGTTCGAGCCGGATGGCTCGCATTTTTGGATCGCGGCGTTTGGCAGCGACCGCGTCGCACGGGTCAACGCCTCGACCGGGGCAGTCGTCTCGCGCATCGAAACCGGCCCCACGACCGGCATCGCCGCCGACTCGCGCAACAAGCGCGGGCCGCGCGGGCTAGTGCTCGCAGGAACGCGGCTGTTCGTGCTCAATCGTATCTCGAACACAATCACGGTCGTCAGCGCGGCGAGCGGAAGCGTCGTGGCCGAATCACCTATCGGCAGTTTCGATCCAACGCCGCCCGCCATTCGTCAGGGGCGCGGGTTTTTATATGATGCGCGGCTCTCCGGGAATGGAACTCAATCGTGCGCGAGCTGTCATATCGACGGTGACCGCGATGACCTCGCGTGGGATCTCGGCGATCCAGGCGGGGAGATGGCGAGTGTGTCGCAGACGGTTCCCGGACTCGGCACACAGACGTTCAACTTTCACCCGATGAAAGGCCCGATGACCACGCAGACGCTGCGCGGTCTCACTGGAACGGAGCCGCTTCACTGGCGCGCGGATCGTGCGGACTTCACGGCGTTCAACGGCGCGTTTGAATCGTTGCTCGGCGGCTCAATGATTCCTGCGGCGGACATGAATGCGTTCCGCGATTTCATCAACACGGTGCGCTACGAATCGAATCCAAACCGGAACCTCGACAACACCATGCCGGCTTCGTTTGCCGGAGGAAACCCAAATACCGGACGCACCACCTACACGAACGATCAGTATCAGACCGGGCTGACGTGCAACACCTGCCACGCGCTGCCGACGGGCACAAATCGCCTGATCATCCCGGCTTCGGCGCTCGCCGAGAGCCAGGATTTTAAAGTGCCGCAACTGCGGAACGTGTATCAAAAACTCAATTTTTTCCGCAGTGTCACGACGCCCTCGCTAAGCGGGTTCGGGCTCATTCACGACGGACTCACGCCCGATCTTGTGACCTTCCTGACGAATCCCGTTTTCGGCACATTCCAAAACGACGCAACGCGCAAGGCGAACCTGAACGCGTTTGTGCAATGCTTTGACACCGGCACCGCGCCGATGGTCGGCTACTCACGCACCGGGAGCGTGGCGACGATGACCGGGGACTGGACGACGCTGCAGTCGCAGGCCGCAGTCGCGGGCACCGGTGATCTCGTCGTGCAGGGGTTCGTGGACGGCGCACGCCATTCGTTTCGCTTCCGTACTGGAACGAACGATTATGCGAGCGATCAGCCGGGCTACGGACCGTTTACGCGCGTTCAATTGGAGGCGAAAATCAACGCCGGAGCGGTGCTCACGATTCTCGGCATGCCGCCGGGTGCCGGGATGCGCGCAATCGATCGCGATGGGGACGGCACGCTGGATTACGCGGAGCCGATGCCCGCGCTCGCGATTACCGGACCCGGTGTTCCGCGGCTTGCATGGCCCTCCGCGGAGTCGTCGCTTGTGCTGGAGTTCAGCGATTCGCTGACGCCCGCAAGCTGGCAGCCGGTACTGCATCCACGGACCATCGAGCCCACGCAGGTGACCGTGGATGATCCGGGCGTGGCTCCCGCGAGATTCTACCGGCTGCGCAGGCCGTAATGCCGGGCGGTCGAATCGCGAACCCCGCGCTTCGCAATGGCGCGAATGTGTGTTTCACTGGCGGTCATGAATACGATCCCTGATCCTTTTTCTGCCACTCCGCGAACGTTCCTCCGACGCGATTTTCTCAAAGCCGGAGTGCTGTTCGGCGCGGCGGCGCTTTCGGGCAGACCTTCCATGGCGGATGCACCATTCGAGAAACGCGCTTCCACGTCAGCATGGAAGGCAGACGGGATGCGCGGTGCCGTGGCCGGTGGCGGAGCAGAAGCGGTGAGCGCGGCGGCGGAAGCAATTGCGCGCGGAGGGAACGCGGCGGATTCCGCGGCGACGATGCTCCTTGCAATGTGCGTGACGGACTCGTCGATGTTCTGCTTCGGCGGCGAAGTGCCGATCATTTACCACGATGGGGCGACGGGAAAAGTGGAGGTCATCGCGGGCATGGGAACGGCCCCAAAGCTCGCGACCCTCGAGCATTTTAAAAACGGAATCCCGCGAACCGGTGCCGAATCGGCTGCGATACCGGCAGCGCTCGACGCGATCGTGACTTTGCTGAGCCGCCACGGGACGTTTACTTTTGCCACGGCGGCTAAGCCCGCGATGGCGCTCCTCGCAGCGGGCAAGATGGAGTGGCACCCGGATTTGATGGCGACGATCACGCAGTTGATCGGAGCGGAATCGGCGGCGGCAGACAGACTCGCCGGGTTGCGCGCTGTGGCGGATTGTTTCTATCGCGGTCCGATCGCGGCGGCTCTGGACCAATGGTCGCAGGCCAACGGCGGACTGATCCGGGCGGAGGATTTGGCGACGCATGTGACGCGAATCAAGGAGCCTGTGACGGCGGATTACCGCGGCTTTACGGTATGCAAATGCGGGCCATGGACGCAGGGTCCGTGTCTTCTGGAGGCGCTGCAAATCATCGCGGGGTTCGACGTGAAAGCGATGGGCCGCCAATCGCCGGACGCGGTGCACCTCGCGGTCGAGGCGCTGAAGCTGGCGCTGGCCGATCGCGATGTTTACTACGCCGACCCTCTGTTTGAGAAGGTTCACGTCGAGGCACTCCTTTCGACCGAATACGCCGCGATGCGCCGGAAGCTGATCGAACTGGACCGCGCGTCGCAGGAGCTGCGCCCCGGTGACGCGGTCGGCGGCAGGGCGCTTTTGGATCGGCGCGATCCGCGGTTCGGTCCGCCCGGTGTGAGTCACGATACAACGACATGTCTCGCCGCGGATGCTGCGGGTAATTTTGTCGCGGCGACACCCAGCGGATGGGGCGGCGTCCTTGCCGGAAAGACCGGCATCTGGCTGAACTCGCGGCTGCAAAGCTTCAATACCTGGCCGCAAAGCCCAAACCGAATCATGCCGGGAAAGCGCCCGCGGATCACACTCTCGCCCACGCTGCTTCTCAAAGCGGGGCGACCGGTCCTCGCAGTCAGCGTTGCGGGCGGCGATGGCCAGGACCAGGCCGCGCTCCAGATGGTGATGAATTACGTGGACTTCGGAATGGCCGCGGACGAATCGGTCGCGGCGGACCGGTTCGGAACGGATCATCACATCGGCTCATTTGGTCAGACTCCGCCTTCGCTGGGCAGCCTCTCGATCAATCCAGGTGCCGGCGAGGCGACGATGGCGGCGCTGAAGGAAAGGGGACACAAGGTGCGCGTTTCAAATGGCGCGCTGTGGAGCCCATGCGTCCTGCAAAGGGATGAAGCGGGCCGGTTTTTCTCCGCCGGAGATCCTCGCGCGGGCCGGCATGCGGCGGCGATTTAGTCCCGCGAGTGTGCAACCGGAGCAATAGCCCGAATTTCTCACACTCTGAGAAGGGCCCCACCACCGCGTATGTAGATTTCCAGCAGATTCAGGGAGGCCCGCAGATTCTTTGCAGGTGGAAATCTGTTG
>JANMGP010000238.1:0-23754 GCA_031374705.1 Verrucomicrobiaceae bacterium
CCAACGCCAGAGGCTTCCGTAACTTCTTCAATTACCGGACTCGCATCCTCTTCTTCTGCGGCAAGCTCGATCTTTCGCCACTATGACCCCGGAAGAAACACACTTTATTAGCTGGTGGACGGATAGGTGTGATCATTTCGCCAGTTCCACATTGCCGTGCTGCTCGCCCTCTTTGATTTCCAGTGCGGGTCCAGTCACGAGCATCGTGACTCCGCTGCTATCCCAGTATTCGGCGTGCTCGCCCTTGATGTGGAGCAGAACGAGATTTGGATCATCCAAACCCTCTGGAAACCAAAGTTTGAAGGTCGAGTTCCAAACCTCATGAATCATCGCGCGATCCTCCACGACCGTGGCGTGCCCCACTAACACCACGAACGTCGTCCACCCTTCCTGGCCGTGAACCTGCACCTGCGAGTCCGCCTCGATCTCGCGTACCTTTGCCGAGTTCCGCGACGCGAAAAGCCACAGATCGGCGTTCGCATCCACACGGGCCACATCCATGGGCCGGGCGTGGCAGCCAGAGGGACCACCCTTGGTAATGAGCACCACGGCGCTGAAGCCTTTCAACAGCCCGTGGAGCTTTTCAATCTGGTTTTCGATCATAAGCTCTCCTTTATTGCGCTGGGTGGAGGATGACTTTCGTCCAGCCGTCGTCCCGCTTGTCGAAGTGGTTGTAAGCGTCCGGTGCTTCGTCCAGCGCCAGCTCGTGCGAGACGATCCAGCCTGGGTTTGCGCGTCCTTTGTGGATCAGATTCCGCAGGTAACGGTTGTAGGCTTTCACGTTGGCCTGCCCTGTGCCGAGGTGCTGGCCTTTGGACCAAAAGGTGCCGAAGTCGAACGCGAGTTTCCCTTCCTTCGCCAGCTTGTCCGACGCACCAGGGTCCAGCGGGACAAAGACGCCCACCACGCCGATGCCGCCCGTGGGGCGCACGGATTTCACCAGATCGTTCATCGTTGCATTGGGCACTTCGTGGCCGGCTGGGTCGTGGCATTGGTAGCCCACGCACTCGCAGCCCCGGTCTGCGCCTTCGCCGGCGGTCCATTCTAGGATTTCCTCCACCGCAGTGCCCTTGGAGTAATCAATCGGGATAGCGCCGATTTGCTCCGCCAGCGCCAGCCGGTCGGGATGAGAATCAACGATCATCACTTTGCTCGCACCCTTGATCATCGCGGAATGCGCAGCCATCAGACCAACAGGGCCGCAGCCGTATATGACTACGGACTCTCCGGGCTTCACGCCCGCGAGTTCCGTAGCGTGCCAGCCGGTGGGGAAGATGTCCGAGAGCATCACGTAGTCGTTCTCTTTTTCCTGCGCATCCTCCGGGAGTTTCAGGCAATTGAAATCACCGTAAGGCACGCGGAGAAACTCCGCCTGACCGCCATCAAATGGGCCCATGCCAGCAAACCCGTATGCTGCACCAGCGGTTCCGGGATTCATGAATAGACATGCGCCCGTGAAACCGCGCTCACAGTTTTTGCAAAAGCCGCACGCGACGTTGAACGGGATACAGACCCAATCGCCGACCTTGATTCGAGCGACAGCGCCGCCCACCTCGATCACTTGGCCGAGGTTTTAGTGTCCGAGGATTTTCCCCTCCTCCACATTGGTCCGGCCTTCAAACATGTGCAGGTCCGATCCGCAAATGTTCGTGCTGGTGATGCGTACCAACACATCGGTTGGGCGTTCGATTTTCGCGTCGGGCACCGTCTTAATCTGCACATCGCGCGGTCCGTTATAAATTAATGCCTTCATGGTAGTTCGTGGTTTTTGAGTTTTGCTTTACTTGACGTCTTCTGAAGCTCCGATGGGTTCCAAACGCCGGGTCTGCTTTCCGGCATGATTGAACGCCTTTACTAAATTCCTCGCGGCGACTTTCGTCGCATCCCGGCTCTCCTCGAGCACTGCGCCCATGCCGAAGAACTCATGCGCCACGCCTTCGTAGTTTTTGTATTCCACCTCCACGCCGTCGGCCTTGAGTTTGGCGGCGAGCATCTTTCCGCCGGAACGCAGCGGATCAATTTGAGCCGAGATGATCGTGGTCGCGGGGAGTCCGCGCAGGTTGGCTTCGAGCAGATCGATGCGAGGGTCCTCCTTGTCTTTCGGGTTCTTCAACTCGTGCTTTGCAAACCACTCCATCATCGCCTTATTCAAAGGCTTGGCATTGGCGTTCTCCTTGAAGCTCTCCGTCGTCATATCGGTGCCAGCGACGGGATAGACGAGCAATTGATGCAATGGGAGTGGCACGTTCTGCTCGCGAGCCATGAGCGAGATTCCCACCGCCATGTTCCCTCCCGCGCTTTCGCCAGCGACTGCTATGCGTGCAGGGTCGCCATTGAAAGTCTCAGCATTGGTGCGAGCCCATTGATAAGCAGCAAATACGTCTTCATGCGAAGCGGGAAAAGGATGTTCCGGAGCGAGCCGATAATGCGTCGAGACCACGACCGCCTTGCATGCATTCGCGAGGGCGCGCGGCGACGAATCATACGTATCCAGATCGGCGATCACCCATCCGCCGCCGTGAATATAAACGATGACCGGAAATGGCCCCTTGCCCTCCGGCGAGTAAATGCGGATTGGGACTTCGCCTCCTGCAACCGGGATGGATTTATTCTCCACCTTAGCCACGGCTTCCGGCGCAATACTGTCTCCGCGCTTTTTGAGCAGCGACTTCACAGCATCCGCTGGCGAGGGTTGCTTGCGCGCTTCCTTCGGGCTGAGTGTTTCAATGGGTTTGCCGCCGAGCGTCGCAAGCTCGTCGAGCACGGCCTGCATCTCTTTGTTTGCTTTGGGTTCGCGAGTTGCAGCGACCGCGGGCGCCGTGGATGCGGCGGCTGCGACGAGAAGGAGTTTGATTTTCATAAGCGGCGACTAAAGCGAGCGCCGTGGGTTCGAGGTATGGGGTGTTCACACCAACGCATTCACAACGCGCTGGAAGTGGGGACGCGTTTTATATTGCGCACTGATACACGCAGCGGAGTGCCGGGCTGCGATTCCCTGTTTGCAACTATGCAAACTAAACCAATCCAAAACATCATCACCCCCGTACTCGCGCTCATCATCTCCGCGACCAGTGTTCACGCTGGCACGCAGATCAGTGAAAAGCGCGTCCATGAACCCGTCGCAACCGTCACCGATGGCGGCCCTTACTGGGCAATCTTCGGCGGGGCCAATGTGAAGCAGTCCTCGGACAATAATCAGTCCCGGGGCGGCGTCGGTCGTTTGGCCGACGAAGAGCAAAACGAACTCGGCTGGTTCGCCGGGCTAAAATACGGCTACGAATTCGCTTCGCCGAACCGCTACCGCTTCGCGCTGGAGGGAGAATTACTCTACTCCCAGCTCGACGCTGAGACGGAGAGCAACGACGGCGGGTTCAGCCTTCGCACGAAAGGCGATTTCAGCGCCGCGGCGTTCATGATCAACGGGCTTGTCAGATTCGAGCCTATCTGGAGCCTCCGCCCTTACATCGGCGCAGGCGTGGGCGTGGCCTACGTAGAGCTGCAAGATGTGGAGTCCGAAGTGACCTTCAGGGGCACCCGCCTCGCAAATCGCACCCAGCAAGATGCAGAAGACTGGACCTTTGCCTACCAGGGCATCGCCGGCCTCGACTATCAGTTGAACGAGCGCATCTCCATCTTCACGGAGTATAAAGCGCTCGTATTCCATGACGCTGTGGGCGCGGAAAACTACATCAACCACCTCGTCGGAATCGGCGTTCGTGTGAAATACTAAACTTCTTTTCGAGAAACGAAACCGGGCCGCAGTCTGCAAAAGACTGCGGCCTTTTTCGTGCCTGGGTTCCTGCCTGGCTCGGGGCCATACCGCCCGCAACAAAAAAGAAAACTCGCCGGGGCGGACCTTTTTTACAGGCACCCCGGCGAGTTCCATTTGCACCAAACTAATAACTTAGCGAGCGGGCATCCACCCCGCCTGCGTCGCGCGGCCTACAATTCCGCGCAACTGGCGATGTGGATAATACTCTGCTCCACGCCCGCAACTTTCACTATGGATTCGACACGATGCGAAGGTTACCACGCCTCCGCGACTGCCATCCCCACCTACATCGGCAGAGTGCCCGTCGCTGGCCGTATCGGAATCCCTACTCGTGACGTGTTGAAACGGCGCTGCTTGCAGGTGCAACAACGCCCCGGCCTGCGAAAGCCTGAGAGGCAGTGAAAGACTTGATCTTTGGCCCGCGAAAGGCGCGAAAAGACACGAAAGAATCAGCTTTTTCGCGAGCTTTCGCGCCTTTCGCGGGCATTTTTTCACAGCCTCTGCGGCCCGTCTCGCGCTGCGTAGGGTTTCACCCCACTTGGATTGCCCCCCGCGACACAACCGTGCGGCACACGGAAGGCGATTCATTGGCCTATGAAATCTCATACAAAACACATCCACACCCTCATCATCGCGCTCGCGCTTCCGTTCTCAGCCTTGGCCGCAGCAGACGGCGACCGCAAGCCAGACCAACCGAAAACAGCGGACGATAAGAAGGACGAAACGGCCAAGAAGGCCGAGATGAAGTTCATGGGCCCCATCACCGCCGTCGATCGTGAGAAAATGATGATCACGATCGATGACGCAAAAATGGGCAAGCACATGCTCCACATCAGCGACAAGACAAAGCTGATGATGGGCGAGAAAACGGCGACTTGGCACGACCTCAAAGTCGGTGCCAAGGTCGAAGGCACCTGCATGGACATGCACGACAAAGACAACGAAAAACACAAAGGCATGCACCACGCCATGACCCTCATGGTGAAGGAATAACTACGACCCATCAGGGCGCGGCGGGCACTTTGCCCGTTGCGCCCTCCCTCCCCCACATTGGCCAATGACGAATGACGAGCCGCGCCGCAGTGCTCGTCATCCGTCATTCGTCATTTCCGCTCCACGTCCCTGTATAAAAATAGCCACCTACAGAGAAAACAGCCGCCAGCGGGGGTGTCGTTTTTTATCCGATCTTTTCAGGGTGGCCTAACGGACACCCGTTTGCTCATCCCAAAAACCTCCGATGGGCCAACGGACGCCCGTTGGCCACTCATGAAAACCTCGGATGCCCCAAAGTGCTGGAGGCATTCCCCGGAGGACGGGATGGCATCACCAGCGCTGTAGACTCCGAGGTGGAGGCAAAAGCTCGGCGCACTCGCGGGAAAAGTGACCGCCCATGCGGCAGACTTGAAGCCCGCGAACGTCTCCCTCGCCGGCGGGTTGCTGAGCATCTGGATCGCCGTCTATAGCAGCGCCACGACGGGCCGCGCGGCGACAGCCGCCACTGCCGCGCAGCGCCGCGCCTCCCTATTCGCATTGAAAGACCAGCTTTTCGACAATCTGCTGACGCTGGCAAAGATGTTCAAAAACGACGAAGACAAAGCGGACTTGTATTGCCCACAGCACCTGCTCGAAGACGTAAAACAAACTCCTGCCCCTGTGCTACTAAGTCCAACCCCGCCGCCCGTGTAGAGCCATAGTTTCACCAACCAACGCAAAGGCCGCGGTCTGCAAAAAGACTGCGGCCTTTTCTGTGCAGACGTAGGGTTCCACCCCATACCAAGCAGTCCTAGAACGGACAAGGTTACGAGGTATGAACGCTAATCGCCGAAGTCAGTCGCAATACAACGCAGCCTCAAGCGAGGATGAAGCCATCCCCGACAAACCCACGCCGGACGAAATCGCCGAACGGGCACACGCCCAGTTCGAGGCTGGAGGATCGCAACACGGCAACCACGTTGAGCATTGGCTGGCCGCCGAGGCGGACTTGCTCGCAGAGCGCAATATCTAGACTACCCGCCATGCAAACTTTCAACACGTCAAAGACCATTCTCGTCGTAGATCAATACGAGCCGGTCTGCCAACTCATCCAGCTCCTCCTCGTGGAAGCCGGCTACGATGTCCACGTCTCCACCACCGGGCGCGGGGCAGTAAAACTCGCGCAGGCCGTGCCGCAGATTCACGTCACCGTATGCGGTGTCGGCTTACAAGATATGCCCGCCGAGGAATGCGTGGAAGAATGCGCAAAGTGCCACCCGGATTCCGCCATCCTATTTATCTCGGGTTCTGCCGAGATGATCGCCAGCGCGCTGCCCTACACCATACTCTATAAGCCTTTCACGATAAACGAGCTTTGCACCGCCGTGCGCAGTGCGCTCCGCCCCGCGCTCCGGATTCCGTATGAACAAGCAGAGGGAGTGTTAATCCTGCAGTGAAATATCCAGTCGCGCCAAGCGACCAAACACCTCTCCGAAACGATTCAGACATTTATGGAAACGAACACTAATACAATGCACCGAATCGAAAAAGACATCGAAGTAAAGGCGCGCCGCAGCGTGGTCTATAATCAGTGGACGCAATTTGAGTCCTTCCCGCAATTCATGGAAGGGGTGAAATCCGTCCATCAACTTGATGAATCGCACCTCGAATGGAAGGCCGTGATCCTCGGGCAGGAAATCGAATGGGAGGCGGAAATCATCGAGCAAATCCCCGATGAACGCATCTCATGGCGCAGCACCAGCGGCCGTCCCAATGCCGGGACGGTGCGCTTCATCCCAATCGACGTGGACACGACGAAGGTCTCCCTCGTCATCGAATACGAGCCCCAAAGTGCGACGGAGAAACTCGGCGACGCACTCGGCATCGTCTCGTTTCGCGTCGGCGGAGACCTGAAGCGATTCAAACAATTCATCGAAGACCGCGGGGCAGCCACCGGAGGCTGGCGCGGCACGCTCCCGGAGTCGTAGCCTTCAATCGCACGGACTAAAAAGAGGCTCGCCGGGCGGTCCTTCTGCAAGGCAGTGCCACTGCCCGCTGTAGGGTGAACGCCCCATATGGTTCGAAGGAGTCGCGAGCAAGAGTGTGGGGAATGAAATCTGTTTTTTTGACGTCAGGAACGTTCCTGATTTTTGCCGCGGCCATCACAGGCTGTTCTACGCCGCCTGCCGCACCGACGACTGCACACTCGGAATCCTACTGGGCCGGCGATGGGATGGAAGGCGCGCCTCGCGTCCGGATCGCCCTCTCAGAGCAGCGGGCATACTTTTACAAAGGAGACGCACTCGCCGGAGTGTCGCTCATTTCCTCCGGTGAGGAAGGGCGCGATACCGTAACGGGGAACTTCCGCATCATCGAAAAAGAAAAATACCACGAATCATCGCTGTTCGGCGCTTACGTGGCGGCGGACGGGCGCGTTGTGCAGAGGGACGTGGATACACGAAAGGATCCCAAGCCGCCCGGCACGCATTTCGTGGGCGCGCCGATGCCGCACTGGATGCGGATCGTCGGAGGAACCGGGATGCACAAAGGGACGCTGCCCGGCTACCCGGCTTCGCACGGATGCATCCGCCTACCCGGCGATATGGCGGAGGCGTTTTACGGTGCCGTTTCGGTAGGCACACCGGTGACCATCGAAAGGTAGGGTTTCACCCCATGGCTAAATGCGGTCCCGCCTTTCAAAGTCTCGTTGAATGTTTAGGACCACATTCTGCACAAATATTCCCTCGAACGGCGAACATGCGTCTTCGACTTCGTCCGCATGTCCCGAGTTCAACGCAACCCAACCAAAGCATATGAAATCATCCATCGTAAAATCACTCATCCTTCTTTCCCTCACGCTATGCCCTTTCGCGCACGGTGCTGGAAAAGAAATCTCCGGGGGAACACTCGGGCTCTATATGGAGAACGACCTCTTCGCGGGAACCGACCGCTACTACACCAGCGGCGTGAAACTGAGCTGGAGTTCAGCCGACCTCGAAAAATATAGCGACTCCCGATATGCCAGCCCGTTCCTGCCGCTGTTCGATCTACTGCCGTTCATCAACGAAGCATCATACCAGAAAAACCTCGTCTTCACTCTCGGGCAGAACATTTACACACCCGATAACACGGAGACCACAGCGCTCCTCACAAATGATCGTCCTTATGCCGGCTGGCTTTATATCGGCGTCGGAGTCGTATGGAAAAATGCCGACGTGCGAAATGCCCTCGTTCTGAACATCGGCGCAGTAGGCTCCTACTCCTACGCCCAGGAGGCGCAACGAATTGTACACGATCTGCGCGGGCTCGGCCATCCGAATGGCTGGGATAACCAGCTCCATAACGAACTGGGCGCAACGCTCGTGTACGAACGCACATGGCGCTGGCCAAAGCACGAACGCCGCAGCGGACTCGATTGGGAAGTGCTTCCCCATGCCGGAGTAGCATTGGGAAATGTGCAGACCTACGCAAATATCGGCGGTGAAATCCGGCTCGGACTCAATCTTCCGGATGATTTCGGCACGCCCGCCATCGGCCCGGCAACGACCACCTCGACCCCGGTGGACGGACGGATGGCGGCGGAGCGCGCCCGTTTCGATTTTGGTCTTTATGCCTTCGCGCGAGTGGATGGCCGCGCGGTGGGGCACAACATTTTCCTCGATGGCAACACCTTCGGCAACAGCCCGTCGGTGGACCGCAATGTATTCGTGGCAGACATCAGCGTCGGCGCGGCGGTGAATATCAAAAACACCAAGCTCGCATACGCGTTTGTATATCGGACCAAGGAATTCAGCGAACAAAAGGACGCACAAGTCTTCGGGACGGTATCGCTGAACTGGACGTTTTGACGAATGAGTAGGGGTACACCCCATGGCGCGCTCCACATGAGCGAACTACTGTTACGCATTATGAGATTACCTGATTTCATTAAACTCGAAGCTTCTCAAGGCGGAGCAACCGCTGGAAGAGAGCCTGCGGCGACACCGATCACTGACGTGAATGGCTTCCACATCGTGATGGGCAACCTGCGCGTCCCGATAGCCGAACTGTAACCCAACCTGGCATCAATGCTGGCTGGTGCTCGTGGAAATCACCAGTCAACAGCGGGCCGCAAAAAACAAAACTCTATGTTATACACCATTGCTGTCGTTCTAATCATCCTGTGGATCCTCGGTCTAGTGACCAGCACCGCCATCGGCGGCTTCATTCACATCCTGCTCGTGGTCGCCATCATCATGCTGCTGGTTAGACTCATCCAAGGCCGCCGCCCGCTCTGATTCCCTAGTACCCGTCAGGTATTGGAGCGCTGATGGGAATATCGCATTTCGCGCCACCATCGGCTACCTCCGGCAGGCCGCTCGCGGCGAACCGCTCATTGCCTACGACCAGCGCGCGGATTCCCGCTCTCCAGTCCAAGCGTACCAAACGGGCATGGACGGAGACGCAACGCACATGTTCGAAACCATTTAGCTTGTCGCGTTTGCCCGAGCGGATGACTATTTTCTCAACGTGCTGCATTGGCGGTTTCACGAAGCTTGAACGCCCGCGCAAGACACGCAGCTTCGGCGAATCCGGCTTTCGCGACGCGCCGACGACGTGCGTTGAGACGTTCCCTTTCCGGCTCTCGATCTTGCAACGGACATTGCCATTGCAGCGCGTGAGCTAAACGACCTCCGTGAAAAATGGCTCAACCCGCCGGAATGGAGGACCGTTCGCGCGTTGCAGCTTCCCGGCACGGCGGACGGACCGTGGACTCGATTTTTGCGCGAGGATGGCGTGCATGACCCGCTCAGGGAGGCCCGCGGCCCGCGACCTGGAGTGCGCCGCAAAACTCAAAAAGCGCACGCTCACGAATCTCTAAAACGAGCGCCCCGCATGGCTGGCAAATGCATCCCCGCAAGTTACTCCACCACACTAGAAAAGTGTGGCGGAGTCTACGGGGCTCGAACCCGCAACCTCCGCCGTGACAGGGCGGCGCTCTGACCAATTGAGCTAAGACTCCTTGAAAAGGGAGGGCCGTTAATAGGGGCGTCGTCACGATTCGGCAAACACTTTTTCTACGGAAGTGGAAATTTCTTCCATCTCCAGAGAAAGAGCGGCGAGTCCCTGCTCACGGCCAGGACTGTTCAGCGCTCTGCTAATGTTGATGAAAGGCTGGCGGACGAATGTCTCAGCAGCCCTCCCGGGCCGGACCGGCTTGCCACGTTGCGCACTCCGGGTATTGTCCGCGCTTGTCGTATGAAATTCACTTTCTCCGCTCTCTCTGCGTTTCTTGGTTTGTCGCTTAACGCTTTCCCGGCCGATGTTTCCGGCGGCGGCTCGCAATCCGGTGAACTTAAACCCGCGCCGCGTCTGCCGATCTATCCGCCGAAAGACTCGAAGGATGCTGCGGAGCGCAATTTCCAAAAGGCCAGGCTGCCCGATGGATTCACCGGTGACATCTGGGCGAGCGAGCCGCTGCTGGCGAACCCGGTCGCGTTTTGCTTCGACGGACGCGGACGGATGTTTGTCTCCGAGACGCACCGCTACCGGACGAGCGTGCTCGATATCCGGCATTATTACTGGATGATCGAGGACGACCTCGCTTCGCGCAACCAGGACGACTGGATGAAGTCGATAAAGAAGAACTTCCCGAAGGACTGGCAGCAGCTCGAAAAAGAGAGCGAGCTTGTGCGGCTCGTTGAAGACTCCAATGGCGACGGAAAAGCCGACAAATCCAGTGTTTATGCGGATGGATTCAACTCCGCGCTCGATGGAATCGCGAGCGGCGTGCTGTGGCACAACGACGCGCTGTATTTCACAAACATCCCGGCGCTGTGGAAGATGACGGGTGCGGACAAGGCGGAGAAAAAAGAAGAACTGCATCGCGGCTACGGCGTCCGTTTTAGCTACACGGGACACGATTTTCACGGGCTCATCGCCGGGCCGGATGGCCGCATTTATTTCTCCATCGGCGACCGCGGCGCTTCGATCAAAACGAAGGAAGGCACAATGATCGAACTGCCCGATGAAGGCGGTGTCTTCCGCTGCGAGCCCGATGGATCGCATTTGGAGCTCGTGATGCGCGGGTTGCGCAATCCGCAGGAGCTGGCGTTCGACGATTACGGGAATCTTTTCACCGGCGACAACGACAGCGACCAAGGCGACCGCGAGCGTTGGGTGGCGGTAATTGAAGGCGCGGATGCCGGCTGGCGCGTCGGCTACCAGCATCATCCGCTCGGCAAGGAGCACAATCCCTGGCTCGCCGAGCGCATGTGGGAACCGCGCGACGTTCCCGCACCGAACGAGAACCCTTACGAGAAAACCAAGAAAGCTCCGCAGCCCGCTTACATCCTATCGCCCATCGCGAATCTTCCCGACGGTCCGAGCGGCCTCGCGTATTATCCCGGCACAGGGATGCCGCCGGAATACAAAGGCTCATTCTTCCTCGCGGGCTACAAAGGCAGCACGGCGAAGAGTCAGGTGAGCACGTTCAAAAGCGAGCCGGACGGCGCAGGCTGGAAGCTCACAGGGCTGAAGACATTTATGGACAACGTGCAGGCGACGGACGTGGCGTTCGGCCCCGACTCGCGCTTCTATGTGAGCGCGTGGGATGAAGGATGGGAGCGCACCGACCAAGGTCGCATCTACCGCCTCAGCCACGAAGCCGCGCGGAAAGAACAGGCAGCGCAGATCGCGGAAGTGCAGAAGATTTTGGGTGAGGGATTCAAGCAACGCTCGGCGGAGGAACTGGTGAAATTGCTGGCACACGCGGACCAGAGGGTAAGGCTTGGGGCGCAGTGGGCCATCACGGATTTGGCGCTATCCCGAGGCCAGCTGTCGAAGGAAAATCAGGAGCTGTCGGCATTGCTACAGAAGGAGGTCCACAATTGGGAGCACGGTGCAACGAGAGATCGAGCATTAATCCATGCTCTCCAAAGTATTCAAAATGCGTATCGGCAGTTTTCGATTCGCAACTCCGCTTCGGCCGGTCCGAAGTCGGGCTCCTCATCTTTAGTTCCACTCACTGCTCTTTCTGCATTGTTCAATGCGAATGGTTTGATTGAGAAAAGGTCTTCAATGAATTCGCCTATGCTTGAAGAGAAAAACCCCGAGGTGCGCGCGGCTTATCTGCGGTCACTTTTGCAGGCTGGACCGCAGTTGATTGAAAAAGCCCTTGAAGATTCTATGGAGTCGTTGGGAGACAAGTCGCCTCGCGTTCGGTTTGAAGCGATGCTTGCTCTTTCGCATATCGGAATTCCACAGTGTCAGGCTGCAATACTTAAGGTCATTCGTGATAACGACGGACGAGACCCCTCCCTCCAACACGCCGGTGTTATGGCGCTTTCCGGAATTGCCTCTCGCGATAAGGCAGCGCTCGAATCGCTCGCCACTGCCGCGAAGGACGATTCCCGGCCGGTGCGAATCGCAGCGTTGCTCGCGTATCGGAGGCTCGGCAGCGAAAGTGTCGCCCAATTTCTCCGCGACAAAGACCCGGCGCTCGTTCGCGAAGCCGCCATCGCAATCAACGACGCGCCGATTCTTTCGGCACTTCCGGCGCTAGCGAAGCGCCTCACCATCCAGCAACCGGAGGGCGGCGACGCGCCTTCGCAGGTCGGACCGAATCCAACGGATGACGAGCCGTTCCTCATCCGTGCACTGAATGCGAACTTCCGCGTCGGCGGGACGGACGGAGCGAACTCGCTGGCGACTTACGCGGCGCGGGCGAAGAACGAGGGCATCCGCGTCATTGCGCTGAACATGCTCGCGAAGTGGGCGAAGCCGCAGCAGCGCGATTTCATTACAGGCACATATCGTCCGCTGCCCGAGCGCAGCGCCGCAGATGCCGCGTTTCAGCTCAATCTCGTTGCCGCGGACCTGCTGTCCGGGAAGTCCGAGAAGATTCTCGTCGCGACGTGCGAAGCGATTTCCGCGAACGACGTGAAGAGCGCTGCGCCGCATGTGCTCGCGCTTTTGAAAAACAACCCAGCACCGCTAAAGGCGCGCCTCGCCGCGCTCGAAACGCTGGCGAAACTCGCCACGCCGGAATTTGAAGCGGGTCTTCCCATCGCAGGAGCGGACGCAAACCCCGCATTAAAAACCGCTGCAAGCAAGCTCATGGGTAAACGCACGCCTGACCTCGCCGCGCAACAACTCATCACCGCATGGGGCACTGCTGACGCAGCGCAGAAGCAGGACATCGCCATGGCGCTCGGCGGCCTCAAGAGCGCGAAAGCCGGCGAGTTTCTTGCCCGGCTCCTGGGCAACTTCGCCAACGAGCCCGCCGAAGCACATCTCGAAATCCTCGAAGCAGCCACGGCCCAGTCCGCGTCGAGTGCTCCCGCAAAAGCCGCCCTTGCCGGTCGCCAAGCCGCACTCGCGGAGTTGGAGAAAAAAACTCCGGGCGCGCGATTTGCCGTCGCCCTGAGCGGCGGCGACAAGGACACGGGAGAAGTGCTATTCAAGGAACATCCCGTCGCGGCATGCCTCCGCTGCCACAAAGTGAATAACAGCGGCGGCGATGCGGGGCCCGACCTCTCAGGCTTTGCAGGCAATCACGACCGCGCCTACATTTTGGAAAGCATCGTCAACGTGAACGCCAAGATCGCCCCCGGCTTTCAAATGGTCATCCTTACGATGAAGGATGGCTCGGTGAAAGCGGGCACGTTGAAGTCGGATGAGAAGGGCGTTCTCACGATTCAAAACCCAGGAACACCCGCCGAATCCGTGAAAGCTGGCGATATCGCTAGGCGCGACAACGCGCCGAGCGGCATGATTCCGAACCTCGGCGACCTCCTCACGTTGCGCGAACTCCGCGACATCGTGGAATATGTTTCCACGCGGAAATAGAGCGCTTTTCGCGGCGGTTACCGGAAAATGCCGCGCACGACGAGCCAGAGCTTTACCGCCTTGTTCAGTGAGTACCGGCGGTCGAAAACACGCCAGCGATCCTTCGCCATTTTCTCCAGAAGTCGCGAATAGACCGTGCGCATGATCTCCGCGGCGATAAGCGCTTTTTTGTCGCCGGCAGGAAACACTCGCTCCGCCTCGCGATAGAATCCCCTCGCCCGCTCCGCCTCAAAATCCATCAGCGCGAGGAACGCATCGCTCCTTCGTCCGGATGCGATGCCATCGCGGGAAACGCGAAACTGAGCGAGATCCTCCTCCGGCAGATAGATGCGGCCGCCATTCGTAAAATCCTGACCGACGTCGCGGAGGATATTCGTCAACTGAAGCGCCAGCCCGAGATTGAGCGCGTATTCCCTGGCCGCCGGATGACGTGCGCCGAATACCCCGATGCTCACAAGGCCCACCACGCTTGCGACGCGATGGCAGTAGAGCCGGAGCCCTTCCCAAGTGCCATATCGCGCGCCATCGAGATCCATCTCCATGCCGGCGATGATTTCCCGGAAATCACCAACCGCCAGCGCATACCGCGCGATGATTCCGCGGACGGCTTCGGCGAGAGTCGGCTCGCCGGGTTGCGGAGATTCGACTGCTGCCTTCCACAAATCGAGGCCTGCCTGCCGTTCCGCACGCGACTTTCCGGGATCGTCGGCGATATCGTCCACGACCCTGCAAAACGCATAAAAAACGCTGATATCCGTGCGGCGTTGTTTGGGCAGAGCCACGAAAGCGAGCGCGAGATTCGAGCGGCTGGATTTGGTGATTTGTCGGGCTTCGCTGCTCACGGCATCACATCGCAAACGATTCGTCCGGCCGCACATTCCACACGCCGCTCGCCGTGCATCGATGGGATTTCCGCACCGGCACTGATGGCGACGGCACATCCGAATTCCGCCGCGGTGCGGTGCAGGATTTTGCGGAATGACTCCAGGTCGGCACGATGAAGAATGCGGTCCGGCTGTTCGACAATGACAAGCGGTGGCAGCGATCCAAGTGCCCGCGCAAGCCCCACACGGTGCTGGAATTCGAGACTGAGCTTGTCGATTTTCTTCGTCGTGAACGCGGCGAGATCCATGAAATTCATCAGCTTTTCAGTACGTTCCTGCGCATCAATGGGACGCATCTCGAAAACTTTGAAAAGCGGCATCGCGATGTTTTCCATCACCGTAAAACCCGGAAGCAAAAAGGGTGGCGAAAAGACATAGCCGCACGCCGTGGTGCGAAGGTCCGCGAGGCAGTCTTTTGGCATTCTCGATACAGACTCGCCTTGGAAAACGACCTCTCCGCTATCGGGCACTTCCAGCAGGCCGAGGAGCCGGAGGATGAGGTTTTTTCCGCTACCCGCCTCGCCGGTCAGCAGCGTCACCGTGCCAGCGGCGAGTTCGAGAGAGACATCGCGCACCGACGACGAAATGCCCGTTTCCGTCCGCGTACACGAGACGCTGCGGAGTTCGATGACATGTTTCGTTCCAAGGCTCACTCCGTGATGGAAAGCGGGACGGGCGCGGGAGCGCAAGCGGCGATTCGGGGGCTAAAAAAGATCACCGTAGTGGGCGCGCGCGATTTCCTCGGACATTGCGAGGATCGCCGCGCCGTTATCGCAAGCCAGAGCGTCGGTGGCGAGCTTGCGGCAGGTGCCTGCATCGAGGCTCCGGACGGCGCGTTTCACGCGAGGGAGGACCGCGCTTCCGCAACTGAGTTCATCGATACCAAGGCCGACGAGCAGGGGCGTCAGCGTGATATCCCCGCCCATCTCACCACAGACACCGACCCAAATACCGGCGGCCCGGGCCGTCTCGACGGTCATCTTGATCAGACGCAGGATTGCCGGATGAGTGGGCTCGTAAAGATGGGCGATATGCTCATTTCCACGGTCCGCGGCGATGGTGTACTGCACGAGGTCGTTGGTCCCGAGACTGAAAAAATCGACCTCTTTGGCAAGCAAGTCGGCGATGATCGCAGCGCTTGGAACTTCGATCATCATGCCAACCTCCATTTCCTCGTCGAACGGAACCCCCTCGCGCCGCAGCTCTTCGCGGCACTCATTCAGGTGGCTGAGTGCCTGCCGGAGTTCCGCGAGGCCCGAGATCATCGGGAACATGATTTTGATGCTGCCGGCGATGCTTGCGCGGAGGATGGCGCGGAGCTGTGTTTTGAAAATATCCGGGCGCTCGAGGCAGACACGAATGGCGCGCCAGCCAAGAAACGGATTCTCCTCAGCAGTCGAATGAAGCGTCGAATGAAGCTTGTCGCCACCAAGGTCGAGCGTGCGGATGATGACCGAGTAAGGGCGCGCAGCGGTGGCTACCTGGACGTATGCAGCCGTCTGCTCGGCTTCCCCCGGCAGGTCGTCGCGACCGATGTAGAGAAACTCCGTCCGGAACAATCCCACGCCCTGCGCACCGCTGGCCTGCGCCTGCTCGATATCGCCGGGCTGCTCGATATTTGCCGAGAGAATAATGTGCGTGCCATCGAGAGTTGTTGACGCGGTTTCGCGCAGTTCGGTGAGCTGGAGCTCGACCTCTGCCTTGCTTTGCTGAAGCGTGCCATACTGAGCGAGAGTCGCATCCGACGGGTGAACGATGAGGATGCCGCTGTAGCCGTCAATGAGCACGTCCTCTCCGTTTTCCACGCCGTCGAGCAAATCGTGAAGCCCCACAATCGCGGGGATGTTCAAAGAGCGCGCCATGATCGCCGTGTGCGAAGTCTTGCCGCCGACCTCGGTGCAAAAACCGAGGACAAAATTACGATCGATCTGCGCCGTGTCGCTCGGCGTGAGGTTGTGCGCGAGGACGATGTGCGAGGTCGTCAGCTCGGAGAGCCCGGTGGACGCCTTGCCCATGAGGTTCCGCGTGATTCTCCTTGCGATGTCGTGAATGTCGGAGGCGCGTTCCCGAAAATACGGATCGTCCAAAGCCGCGAGGCTCTTCGCGTATCTTTGGGCGACGACTTGAAAGGCGTGCTCCGCATTGCAGAGATCGCGGCGCAACGTTTTCTGAACCTCCTCGATCAGTACACCGTCCTCCACCACCATGAGATGGGCCTCGAAAATTTCGGCGTCACTCGCACCCAGCGATGCCCTCACTTTGTCGTGAAGCTCGATGATTTGCCGGCGGGTGACCGTCAATGCTTCGTGCAAGCGCTGAATCTCCGCGTCCACCTCACTTTCGGCGATGGCACGACGCGGCGGAAGTTCCTCGTCCGGACGATAGACATAAGCGGTTCCACGCACGATGCCGGGGGAAACGGCGACGCCCTGGAATCGCTTTTCAGTCTTCATCAAATCTGGCTGCGATGAGTTTCTCCAGCGCCGCGAGGGCCTCCACCGCATCGGGGCCGTCACAAATAATCGTCAGCCGCGAACCGTTGCCGGCGGCGAGCATCATGAGGCCCATGATGCTCTTTCCGTTGACCTGTTCGGAGTCCTTTTCCACCCATACGTCCGACTTAAACTGGCCGGCGAGCCGCACGAATTTCGAGCACGGACGAGCGTGCATACCGAGTTTGTTCACAATCTCGATTTGCTTGGTGATTTTTGTATCCGGCTTGCTCCAGAGTCCCATGCTGTTTCGTAGAGTTTGTATGAATTGTCGCTAGTGGTCTCTCTTTTTCTGCATCGCAGTCATGAGACGCTCGTTAAATTCCACCGCGCTGTTGTATCCAAGGCTCTTCAACTTCTGGTCCATGGCGGCCACTTCTACGAGCCTCGCGAGGTCCCGGCCAGGGCGCACAGGGATGGTCACATGGGGAATGTAGAACCCTAGAATCTCGTAGTATTCCTGCTCCAGGCCTGTGCGGTCGATGGACTCGATTTCCTGCCAGTCCTTCAGTGTAACGACGAGATCGAGCCGCTTTTCGATGCGAAGCGCGCTGACGCCGAACACCGCGGTTACATTGATGACCCCGAGTCCGCGGATTTCCATGTGGCCACGCCCGAGGTCCGAAGCAGTCCCCATCAACTCGCGACCATCCATCACGCGGAAATGCGTGATGTCGTCGGCCACCAAGGAACAGCCGCGCTCGATAAGGCCGAGAACGACCTCGCTTTTCCCGATGCCGCTGCTGCCGCGGATAATTACACCCATTCCCTGAATGTCCACCATGCTGCCGTATTCTCCTTTTCGCGGGGCAAAGTCGAACTCAAGCGCCAGCGTAGCGGCGTTGATAAACCGCATCGTCACCATCGGGCTGGAAAAAACCGCGATTTGGTGGCTTCGCGCTGCTTCAAGGAGGGATTCCGGCACTTCGAGTTCGCGCGCAACGATGATGCAGGGAATCGGGTGCTCGCACAGAGCCAGCGTCCGGCTGTGAACTTCGTCGGTGGAAATGCTATTGAGATAGGCGAGTTCCGCGGACCCGAGGACCTGGATGCGCTTGTCGGCGAAGTACGCGAAGAAGCCGCAGAGCGCGAGGCCGGGGCGGTTGATGGTGGGTTCGAGGATGACGCGCTCGAACCCGACGCCGGTTTCCGTGAGAGGCTTCATCTGAAGTGCCTCCGAATGCCGGGTATAAAACTCCCCTACGGTGATCGTTGGATGTTTTACAGGCGAAGTCATTACCACCTCTGTAAATCCTGAGTCCGCTCCCGTTGCAAGAGGTTCCGCACGTTCGTGTGATGACTCTTCTTTAAACCCGCCAAAGCTTCCTGCTTGCGGACGGGCCGCAAGGTCAGCATCTTCCGCCCCCTTTCAACCAATATGAGCCAGACCAAAGAAACACCGCTGATGGAAAAAATCGTAAGCCTTTGCAAACGCAAGGGCTTCATCTTTCAATCGTCCGAGATCTATGGGGGCATCAATGGCTTCTGGGATTACGGCCCGCTCGGTGCGGAGCTGAAGCGCAATCTGCGCGATACATGGTGGCGCGCGATGATGCGCGAGCGCGAAGACGTAGTGCCGCTCGATGCGACGATCATCATGCACCCGTCCATCTGGAAGGCTTCGGGCCACGTGGATACGTTTAGCGACCCGATGAGCGATTGCTTGGTGACGCAGAAGCGGTTCCGCTCGGACCATGTGGATGCGCAGTCGGGCACGGTGTATTCGTGGACAGGCGCACTATCCGAACCCCGATCAGATGAAGAATTGCGCGCACGTTTCCAAGGGGAAGTTGCATCAATCCTCCGGGAACACGACATACCTCTAGACGGGTTCTATCATGACTTCATTACGAGTCGCACCGGCGGGAATACGATTGAAAAAGCCCTACAGGCGACATTTGGAAAATGGACCGCTCTGCAAGAAGGCCATCAGATAATCATCGAAGGAACACTTGTGGGACGGTTGTCAGTTCCATTTAACGCCCTCTTGCCACTCGGCAAACCGCCTGAAAGTGCGCGGAAAATAGCGATACAATTTTATATTCAGCGCGGCCTCCCAGCTCCAACTCTGCTCGGAGAGACGACGGCGAAGGTGGAAAACTCCCGCGCTTTTAACCCGGAGAACGGCGCACAGCTCACGGACCCGGTGCCGTTTAATCTGATGTTCCACACGTTCGTCGGCGCGACCGCGAAGGCGGAGGATAAGGCGTATCTGCGGCCCGAGACGGCGCAGGCGATTTTCGCGCAGTTCAAGAACGTGGTGGACTCGTCGCGGCAGTCGGTGCCGTTTGGTATCGGGCAGATCGGCAAGGCATTTCGCAATGAGGTGACGCCGCGTAATTTCACATTCCGCTCGCGTGAATTCGAGCAGATGGAACTGGAGTTTTTCATCAAGCCCGACGAGGCCATTGAGGCGGTTTGCGGTAACGTGGCGACGTGGAGCGAAGGTGCGGATCTTTCCGAGCCGCGTCCGAATTGGGGCTGGGAAATGTGGCACCGGTACTGGGTGGCGCAGCGCACGGCTTATTACGCTGGCATCGGGCTGGGAGCGGATGTGCTGGATTACTACTGGCAGAAGCCCGAGGAGCTGGCGCATTACGCCCGCGCTTGCGTGGACATTCTGTGCAAGTTCCCGTTTGGCACCGAGGAGCTGGAAGGCATCGCGGCTCGCGGCGACTTCGACCTTTCGGCGCATCAAAACGCCAGCGGCAAGTCACTGGAGGTCTTCGACGATGAAGTGCGGCAGGCTTTCGCCAAGTGGACCGACGAGCAACGCGCAGCGCTCGTGGACCGCAAAAAAGCCGAGCAGCGCGCGAAGAAAACCGGCGGCCTGTCGGACGAGAAAGCAGAGGAATGGTGCGCCAAGCTCTTCAAGGGCAACTACGTCCCGCACGTCATCGAGCCCTCTGCTGGTCTGGACCGGCTGGCGCTCGCGGTCCTCGCGCTCGCATACACGGAAGTCGAAAAGACCGATGCAAAGGGAGCCGTGGAAACTTTCACGGTCATGAAGTTCCATCCGCGCGTCGCCCCGATCAAGCTGGGCATTTTCCCGCTACTGAAGAACAAGCCGGAGCTTGTGGCGAAGGCGCGCGAAATCCACGGGACGTTGAAGCGTCACATGAATTGCTTCTACGACGAAACAGGCGCAATCGGTCGTCGCTACGCGCGGCAGGACGAAGCAGGAACGCCGTTTTGTGTGACCGTCGATTTCGATACTCTCGGCGAAAAGGGCGATGAACTGAAAGACACCGTCACCCTTCGCTATCGCGATGACGGACGGCAGGAGCGGGTGAAAATCAGCGACCTTGCCGGCAAACTTCTGCCATTCATCCAGTAGGCGTCACTGCGGCTCGACCGGCACATCATCGAGCGGGACCGAGGGTGTGTCGAAATCGTAGATCTCAAAACCATGGCCGCTGCCAAGGCGCCGCGTGAATCGCCATGACTGGTCGTCGCCACCGTAGGCCTGCTGCTCCTTCGGCCCCCAGAAAAGATAGTGCGAACCGAGGATTCCCGAGAGAACGCGCCAGTCGCCCCATCCGCGCATAATCGCCTCGATCTTGCTAGCGTGCGGCCCCGGATCCAGACCGTGGCTGGAAATATGCCCGGGATAGCCGAGCACCACGCGGCGTCCGACAAGTATCAGCGGATGATCAAACGTTGGATGTGACAGGATCGGCTCTGTGATTGGGATTTCCCGCACTGCTCGCTCGACCATTTCGAGTTCGGAGCGTGAAGCGAAAGTGCGACCCGGCATATCCGGTCGCAATCCGCCAAAGAGCGTGATGAAGCCCGAAGCAAACAGTAGTTCGCAGACGATGGCTTTCCTCCAAAACGACAGGTGTGCAATGACAAGATCCCACAGGAATGGAAACAGGATTAGATATGCCCATATCAGCACCTTCGTATTGTCCCACTCCCACGGCGCGAACTTCACATTGCACGAAAGGAAAAACAAATAAAGCGCGGGTAACACGAACGCGGCAGGCCAGAGCGGTTGTTGATCGTCGCGAGAGAGGCGGCGGAGCAACACGACGAGCGCGATGGTTGCCGCGATCAAAGGAAGGGCGTTCACCCGCAGACCGTGGAACCAATCCATGGCCGGCGGAAAACTCGCGGAAATCGCGAGCAGGGCCGCAAGAGCGAATAGCCCGCCACGCAACGCGCGGCTCATTCCATCAGGCGGGCGCATGGCTCCGGCGATCGCGGCGGTGATGGCTGCGAGCATCGGCAGAAAAGTGACTCCTTTCGGATTCTGCAAGTCACCAAACAGCGAGCCGCGCTCGTAGTAGCTCCAGCCGGCCAACACCGAAGAAAGCGCAATTGCCCCGGACGCCCAAAGCAATGCAGTCCGGAAGCGGAAATTCTTCCGGAACATCATTCGAAAAATCACCGTCAAAAGCGACAGGGCAAGAATGGGAGCGATGCCGAAATTGAGCAGCCAAAAATAAACGAAGCGACCAAGACGGGATGCAAAAGTTTTTGCTTCACCATCCCCCGCAATCGCAGCGTAGCCCTGGCGCGTCGCATCGTCATCGACCATCCAGCCCGGCTTCCAACCGAGCACTTTCGGGCTGGGACGCGGCGGCGGGTTTTCGAGTTGAAACATGTCACCCCACTCCGGTGCCGGAGCGGATTTCAACGTTCCCAGCGTCAACCACACGAGCAATGAAGCCGGCACGAAAGCAAGCGCGACAAGCCACGTGAGTGACTTCCGAATCTCCACCCGCGCGAGATAAAACGCACCGAGCATGAACGACAGCGCGATGAATGTGTGGATGTGGAAAATCGGCATCGCCGCATACAGCAACACCTCGCCCCATAGCGGCATCCGCCACGCATTTTCTCCCTCGCCTTTGAAAAAACGTGCACGCCAGGAACACAGCAAGAGCAGTCCCGCAGGCAGGGCGAAGAGGAATCCACGCTGCGTGATGAACATCGTGAGCGGGATGCTTTTCCAAGCGAGCGCGCCCTGAACGTCCGACACTGCCGGCCATGCGCCCGGATCGGGAAAGCCATACGGCGAACCCGTGACTGCCGACGCAACCTGATGCGGCATCAGCAGCACCGCCGCGGCAAGTCCGCCATTGCACAAAAAGCCCATGAGTGTGAATCCCCTGCCCCACCGCCACAGCGCCATCCCGGCGACGGCGGAACACAACAATCCCACAAGAATCAGCCCGTGGTAAACATCGACACCGATGAGGACGAGGAGACTGTTTAACAAGTCCGAACCAATCGAATAAGTGAGCTTCCCTCCTGCAAAAATCGGGCTCTCCGGCCAGAACGGCGCACCATTGGCGAGGTATCGGATGAAGCCAATATGCAACGAAACGTCGCCACGGTTATTCCACACGACCGTCTTGATTTCATCCCCCTCGATCGTGATCAGCCACAGGAATGCTCTCAGCGAAAACCACGTAAACAAAACGACCGGGAACCACTCCCACCCACGCGGACGCCGCATCGACGTCGCGCGATCACGCGCTTTCCACAACGAAAATACCGCTAGAACGAGCCCTCCGAGCAATGCAATTACCGCGGTGAGGGGATTCAATCCGCCCCGCAGGAAACCGAGGACAATCGCGAGCAGCACGGAACTGCTCATCGCGTAAAGAATGGCGGCGGCATAATTCACCGTTCTTCGCCCTCCTTGATTTCGAGCGGAATCCGCCGGTGAAACTCGGGAGTCCTCCCCGGCTCGACGAAGTCCTGAAACGTGCTCGCCCGGAGGTAAAGCCGGTGGTGATTGTCCGGAATGTAGAACCGGAACCTGCTTCGGAAGTAGATGTCGAGTAATTGCGCCTCCACTTCATCGACGCGCGATTCGTGGACGAGGAGGAAGTCGGCATCACCAAAAGTAATTTCGGAATTGTGGTTCTCGATGATGACGTTTGGCAGTTCCGGGAGCGCCCACGGCAGAGGCTGCGGCGACTCGCAGATGATATATCCGGAAAGGTTCCGCCGCCAAGGGTCGCGGGCAAGCAGTCGTTCAACGGGCCTTGCGAGTTGCTCAATATCCCGTAGTTGCTGCACGTAAATGTATGGCTCATTGCCGGCTGTCGGGTCCACGAAGTTTAGACGGTTCGCGTCGATCGCCGGAGCCATCGCGAGGGCTCCGCCCAGAACTGCGACCAGGCGTCCATCACTGCGAACCGTCATCTGCTCAAAAACGTGTCCCAGAAGAAAATAGAAGGGCCACAGCAGATTGATGACGCACCATGGCGTCTTGTAGGAAACGAACGAATATGCAGCAACGCAGCCGATGCCGTAGAGCGCAAGAAACCGCATCCGCGGACACGGAAGCGGCATCGCGACCATCCACAAAACACCGACAACAACAAGGCACACTCCGAGCGAGACCATCGTGCCCCAGGGGATACCTGCTGTTTGCAAAATCGGCTCAATGGACTGGACGGGATGTACCGCAACCGGTTGACCCGCCGTCCAAAGCCAGCCGGCGACAGCCAGAATCAACCCCGCGGCGAGAGATATCCCACCTGCCAAAAACGACCGGCGCAGCCCAAAGAGCGGAGCCATTGCCAGGCCGGCGAGCGCGGGCCACTCATAGATGCCAAACAGTTTTACAAAGTAGAGAAACTCCTTGTGATGCCCGTCTTCCGTGCCCGTCCAGCCCTTGAGAACCATCGCGTAAAACGTCTCAAGGATCCCGCTCACCCCGCGCCAGTAAAAGAACAGCCCCGAATAAAAAGCTACGACCACCACGGCGCAGACGCCCGCGACGAGAGCAACGTCCCCCCTCGCGAACGAGGGCTTTGCGACCACCGGGTCCAGCGGCGCATCG
>JANMGP010000241.1:0-8066 GCA_031374705.1 Verrucomicrobiaceae bacterium
AATTGCCAACCCCTCCCGCGAATACAATTTCAGGCAATGGGCGGACGACTCGGCGAATGTTGAGTCTGCGAGCCGAATATCGAGCAATACTCATGTATCAACGACCCAAGCCATTTCAGTCTTCGTATTCGCCGCCGCGTGTCTCCTCCATCCATTCCGCTGTCGTCATTCGAGGGGCATCAGGATGTTCGCGATAATACGACCCGATAGCTGCCTTCCAATCGACCTCATGCGATGCGATCGGCGTCTTTTCTTCAAAAAGAACAATTACGCGAAAGTCCCCGTCCGGTCGCGACGGAAGAGGTGTAGTCAATTTGATCACACTCAGATCCTCAGTGGCAGTAGCAAGGGTTTCGATAGCGTGCATACCCTACCTATAGCTCCGCACCGACGGATGCGCCACTTCGTATTCCAGCGGCTCGGCGTGGCGGATGGACTTGCTTGGGTCGGCTCCGGCTTCCCATGCGGCCACGTGGAGGAAGTTTTCGTCGTCGCGCTTTACGTCGCCGGCGCAGACTTTGCCGCTTTGCACTTCGGGGTCTTTTTCGGTGTATTGGAATTCCTCGCGGAAATGTCCGCCGCAGCTCTCGCGGCGCTCTAGGGCGTCGCGGCAGGTGAGTTCGCCGAATTCGAGGAAGTCGGCGACGCGGCCTGCTTTTTCGAGCGAGACGTTGAGCGATTCGCCGCTGCCGGGGACGTTCACATTTTCCCAGAACTCGGCGCGCAACGTCGGGATGCGGGAGAGGGCGCGGTTGAGCGATTTCTCCGTGCGGGCCATGCCGCAGAGGTCCCACATGAGAAGGCCGAGCTCGCGGTGGAATTCATCGACGGTCTTCTTGCCTTTGATGCCGAGAAGCTTGCTGGTGCGTGCGTTCGCGGCTTCCTCGGCTTCGCGGAATGCGCCGTCAGTCGGCTTCGGACGTTTGTCCGGTGCGACCGTGGCGAGGTAGTTTCCGATGGTCGATGGGATGACGAAATAACCGTCGGCGAGTCCTTGCATGAGTGCGCTGGCGCCGAGGCGGTTTGCGCCGTGGTCGCTGAAGTTTGCCTCGCCGAGGACGAAGAGACCGGGGACGTTCGACATCAAATTGTAGTCAACCCACAACCCGCCCATCGTGTAGTGCACGGCAGGATAGACGCGCATCGGGACGTGGTAAGCGTCTTCGTTCGTGATCTGCTCGTACATCTCGAAAAGATTGCCGTATTTCTCCTCCACGATCGCTTTTCCGCGAGCCCTTACGTCTTCCTCTTTTTCGCCCGCGGCGCCTTTTCCGTAGCGCAAAATCGCCGCGCCAAAATCGAGATACACGCCGAGTCCGCCGGGGCCGACACCGCGGCCTTCGTCGCACTGCATCTTCGCCGCACGCGACGCGATGTCGCGCGGTGCGAGGTTGCCGAATGCCGGATACATGCGCTCCAAATAGTAATCGCGCTCGGCTTCCGGAATCTCGCCGGGCTTGCGTGTGTCGCCCTTTTTCAGAGGCACCCAGCAGCGGCCGTCGTTGCGCAGCGACTCGGACATGAGCGTGAGTTTCGATTGAAATGATCCCGCCACCGGGATGCACGTCGGGTGAATCTGCGAGAAGCACGGGTTTGCAAACAGCGCGCCCTTTTTGTGCGCGCGCCACGTCGCCGTGACGTTGCAGCCCTTCGCGTTCGTGGAAAGGTAATAGACATTCCCGTATCCGCCGGTGGCCAGAATGACCGCGTCTGCCGCGTGCGAAGTCACTGCGCCCGTCACCATGTCACGCACGACGATGCCCTTCGCATGACCATCGACGACGACCAGTTCCAGCATCTCCGTGCGCGGGAACATCTGCACGCTGCCCTGGGCAATCGTGCGATTGAGCGACGAATATGCGCCGAGCAAAAGCTGCTGACCCGTCTGGCCGCGCGCGTAAAAAGTGCGCGACACCTGAGAGCCGCCAAACGAGCGATTCGCCAGCAGTCCGCCGTATTCGCGCGCAAATGGGACACCGAGCGCCACGCATTGATCGATGATGTTCACCGACACCTCCGCGAGTCGATGCACGTTGGCCTCGCGGGCACGGAAATCGCCGCCTTTTACCGTATCGTAGAAAAGCCGGTGCACCGAGTCGCCGTCGCCCTGGTAGTTCTTGGCTCCATTGATGCCGCCCTGCGCCGCGATGCTGTGCGCACGCCGCGGCGAGTCCTGGTAGCAAAAGCATTTCACGGAATACCCAAGATCCGCGAGCGTCGCCGCCGCGCTAGCTCCCGCGAGCCCGGAGCCCACGACGATGACGGAATACTTCCGCTTATTCGCAGGATTGATCACCCGCGATTCAAATTTGTGCTTCTCCCATTTCTGGTCGAGCGGGCCGGACGGTATGTTTGAAGAAATAGAGCCAATCATATTTACAGAGAGCGATACGCCCCGTTTTCAAACAGGGCCGCTACAAAGTGTCGAGAGGCGAGTGTAGAAAGCGATCAATGAGTCGCGCCCGACAGTGAGAATGCATCGAATCAAACGGCGTTTTCCGTTCAGGCCGGCTGAGGGTCGCGCGTCCGAAAACATCTGATCTTCATTCTTGCGCCGCTCGCCGGCGGAGGCATCTTTAGGGGATGAAAATCTCAACTATTCTCGCAGTCTCTGCGATCGCGTTTAGCAGCCCGCTTTATGCGCAGGAAAAAAGCGTGCCCGCAGCGCCTGCAAAATCCGAAGTGAAAGTGATAGAAGTCACGCCGGATGAAGCCGAAAAGCAAATCGCCGCCGGCGTTACGGTCATCGACTTGCGCACGGAGGAGGAATTTGAGAATATCCATATTAAGGGCGCGAAGAACATGAACGCCATGGACCCGGATTTTGCCAAGGGAATTGCAGCGCTCGATCCAAAGAAACCGATCCTCGTGCACTGCCAGTCCGGACGGCGGAGCACGGCGGCGATCGCAGAAGTGATTTCAAAGTCGAAGATTCAAACAGTTTATCACATGAGCACTGGTCTCTCCGGATGGAAGAAAGCCGGCAAGCCGCTTGAAGTGACCCCCACGCCTTTGGAATCGAAGGTGCTGCCTGACCGCCTTCGCTGAGTTTTTAGCAAGTCGCCCAAAACATTCTCCGTCAGTTTGTTAAAGTTTGGAAGCGGCGAAGTCTTCAAAACGCCGTCGTGCCGAGAGTGCCAGGCGGTGTCTCACGTGGAAACACAAAGTTTCCATAGTTCCTGTTTGACGTCTGCCCATACTTTATGAGAGGAAATAATCATTCATGCTTAGTATCAGTTCGTTTTTTATCGTTGTTTCAGCAATCATCGGGAGCCTGTGGTGGGCAGTCCGTGAAGAGAGCGGTCTTCAGTAGCGGGAGGAATCATGGGGGACGATGACCAGATCAAGTGGTTGCGAACAGCGGCCAACGATTTAAATAATCTGATTCAGGTCATCTCGGAATCGAGCAAAGCCCTTAAGCCGTTATGCGAGAAGGATACCGAGGCGCTCCGCTACTACTCTTTCTTGTCCGGCGGCTTGGAGCGTGCGCAGAAAGTGACCGCGCAGATGGCCGAAAAACTCGGGGGGCTCACGATCCAGGATTCCATTGAGCCTACACCCCCGGGCCCGACACCACCGCCGAAAGCGGCAGAGAGCGTGAAATCACCGACCGTGGACGCATCCATCCAAAACCCCGATGGCCCCGGTGAACTCATCATGGTAATCGATGACGAACAAATCGTCCTCGACCTCGCCAGCGCGGTCCTTGAGGGAGAGGGTTATCGAGTTATCGCCAGCACGGACGGGTTCAAAGCAACCTCAATTTACAGCAAGCTGAAAAACGAGATCTCGCTGGTGATTCTCGATTACACGATGCCGGTGATGGACGGCTCGGAGGTGTTCGACGAGCTGAAGCAACTCGATGCGAACGCGTCGATCGTGCTCAGCAGTGGTTTTGCCGAGCAGGACAAAGTGCGCTCCATGCTTGCGCGCGGTCTCCGGGGGTTCCTGCCGAAACCTTACACGAAGCAAAAGCTCCTGTCGCAGGTGCGTTCCACTCTCGACGCAATCGAGCGCGAGCGCACCGGCGTGCGCCGCGTATTTTAATCGTTCGCCGTTCTTGGCAAGCATCACGGACGCGGTTAATTCAACCCGGTGTCCATGCCACTAGAAACGCCACCATTCGCCGTCTGGCTCGTCCGGAAGGTCGTCCTCTTTTTCTTCCGCTTTTTTTATAAAGTGACCACCCGTGGCGTGGAGACATTGCCCGAAGGCGGATTCCTTCTGCTGCCAAACCACCTCACGTGGATTGACGCGATCTTTCTCCAGGCAGCATGCCCGCGCCCCATTCGCTTTATCGTGTGGGAAGAGTATTACCGCTCGCGTCTCCTCGCGCCGCTCATGCGTTTTTTCGGTGTCCTCCCAATCTCAAACACCCGCGCGAAGGAAACCATGAAGCATTCCGTCGAAGCGTTAAAACGCGGCGAAGTGGTGTGCATTTTCCCCGAGGGTTCCCTTTCCCGCAGCGGCACACTTCTCCGCCTTCAGCGCGGATACGAAGTCATTGCGAGGCAGGCCAAAGCGCCAGTGGTTGCCACATGGATGGATCAGCTATGGGGAAGCATCTTCAGCTATCGTGGCGGACTTTTTTTCTGGAAGTGGCCGCGAATGTGGCGCTACCCCGTCACCATCGCATTCGCCAGGCCCCTCGAGCCGCGCGAGGCCGGGATTGACGTCGTCCGCCAGCAGTTCCTGGCCCTTGGCGAGCAGTGCTATCAGCAGCGCGCATTCCTCCGTGGAAGCGTCGCGGCCGCGAGCCTTCGCGGACTCATGCGTCACGGCTCCCGAGTCGCGATCATCGACGGGACGGACGGCTCCCGCCTCACCCGGACCCAACTCCTCGCCGCCAGCCTGGCCCTTAGCCGCCTGATTCGCGTGCAAGCTCCCGAGCCCCGCATCGGCATCGTCATGCCTTCATCAAAGGGCGCGATGATTGCGAACCTCGCCGTCCTTCTCGCCGGCAAGAGCCCCGTCAACCTCAACTTCACCTCCGGGCGCGCCGCCTTGGAATCCAGCATCCGAAAAGCCGGCATCCGGCTCTGCATTACCGCGGGGCCGGTCAAAGAAAAGCTCAAGGACTTTCCGTGGCCGGAGCGCGAACTCCTCCTCGAAAAAACGTTTCCCTCCCTCAAATCCGCCGCCGTCCGCTGGGGAATCCTCGCCACGATCCTTCCGTCCAGTCTCCTGCGCCGGCTCGCCGGTGTCTCGAAAACCGGCGACCGCACGGAGGCCTTCCTCCTTTTCACCAGTGGCAGCAGCGGCGACCCGAAAGGCGTAGTCCTCACCCACCGCAACCTCCTAGCCAACGCACGCCAGTTTGGCGAAATGCTCGACCTCGGCGACAACGACGTCATCATGGGCGCGCTCCCATTTTTCCATAGTTTTGGGGCCACGGTGTGCCTGATCTTTCCGATGATTGAAGGCGTCAAAGTCGTCCTCTACCCGAACCCTCTCGAAGTCAGCAAATGCGCGGCGCTCGTCGAAAAACACAAAGCCACAGTCATGCTCGCCACCCCGACATTCCTCCGCGGCTACATGAAACGCGCCGAGCCCCATCAACTCCGGTCCGTCCGCCTCGCGGTTACTGGGGCCGAGAAACTTCCGGACGAGCTCGCGCTCGCATTTGAACACCGCTTCGGCGTCGCCGTCATGCAAGGCTACGGACTTACCGAAACATCGCCCGTCGCTTCCTTTAACCTGCCCGACAAAGCACCCGGGGCCGAGCAGGTCACCTCTCGGCTCGGCTCCTCCGGCAAACTCGTTGCCGGCCTCACTGCGGAAATCCGCCACCCCGAGACAGACTCCCCGATGTCCCTCCACAGCACCGGGATGCTCTGGCTCAAAGGGCCCAACGTTTTTGAAGGATACCTCGACGACCCGGTGCGCACCGCCGACGTCATCAAAGACGGCTGGTTCCGCACCGGCGATCTAGCCCGCTTCGACGAAGACGGCTTTCTTTTTATCGAAGGCCGCCTCTCCCGCTTCTCCAAAATAGGCGGCGAGATGGTGCCGCATGAGACCGTCGAAAACAAAATCGTCGAGGCGCTCGGGCTTAGCGGAGAAGGCGAACGCATCATCGCGATCACCGCTGTCCCCGACGAAGCCAAAGGCGAGGCGCTCGTCGTCCTGACCACCCGCCCGATCGACACGAAAAGCCTTCGCGACCAACTCACCGCCGCCGGCCTTACGAATCTGTGGATTCCCAAGAAGATTCAACTGGTCGAAAAAATCCCTATTCTCGCCAGTGGCAAACTCGACATCCAGGGCTGCAAGAAACTCGCCGAAGCGCAATAATCCACTGCGGACGGTTGAAATGTTGGCGGTGTTTCGCTGCTGAACCAACGGGCATTGTGAAAAAGCCGTTCGCTCAACGAATCACGAGTGCGTCCCTCTGAAAAAGTGGAAGGCTGTTGCTCATGAAGGACCTTACCTCAGCCCGCATGATCAAGCTCAAGGGCATTCTGTTTCTATTGATCGGATTCATCGCCGGAGGGCAGATCCTCGCTTTGCATCCCGACTGGCACACCGCCGCGCTCCTCGCATGCTGCATCTGGGGATTTTGCCGGTTTTACTACTTCGCCTTTTACGTCATCGAAAAATACGTGGACCCCGGCTACCGCTTTGCAGGACTATGGGATTTTGGCCGCTACTTTCTCGGGCGAAAGCATCGTGGGAAAAAATGACTCAACCGCAGGCCGCATCCGGGTCGCCCAAAAAACACCGCTTTCGAGCGCCCTCCCGACCCTGAAAATCCCCCTTATTTCCCCTTGCCACAGGGTTTCTGGCGGCTACGGTTCACGCCCCCTTTCTACTGTTATAGGTGTGCGCGTGTGCGTACGCCCGGCGGGGAGGGAATAAATCGGAAACCGTGGTTTGAGATATCAAATAATCAAATGATTGAAATGAAAGAACTGCTCGCGAAGTCCATGCGTGACTTCAAAGAGGGCAGCATCGTGAAAGGAACCATCCTCGAAATCCGCCCGCGTGAAGTGCTGGTGGACATTGGATACAAGAGCGAAGGCGCAATCCCCGGCAGTGAGTTCGATGACATCGACACCCTTCAGGTGGGCGACGAAGTCGAAGTCCTACTCTGCCGCCTCGAAAATGATGACGGCATGGTCGTGCTCTCCAAAGAGCGCGCCGCCGCCAAACAGAACTGGGAAAAAATCGTCGGCGTGTTCAACGCTGGCGGCCTCATCAAAGGCAAAGTCAAGGGCTCCGTCAAAGGCGGTCTCCTCGTCAACATCGGCGTCGAGGCATTCTGCCCCGGCTCGCAGATTGACATCGTCCCACCCAAGGACCTTACCGGGTTCGTCGGCAACACCTACGAATTCAAAATCGTCAAACTCATGGAAGACCGCCGCAACGTGGTCCTCTCCCGCCGCGAAATCATCGAGGCCGAGCGTAGCGAAAAACGCGGCGCTTTCCTCTCCGCGAAGAAAAAAGGCGACACCGTCAAAGGCATCGTCAAAAACCTCACCGACTTCGGCGCATTCGTCGATCTCGACGGCATGGACGGTCTCCTCCACATCACTGACATGTCGTGGGGCCGCCTGAACCACCCGAGCGAATTGCTCAAGGTCGGACAGGAAATCGACGTCGTCATCCTCGACATCAACATGGACAAAGAGCGCATCTCCCTTGGTCTCAAGCAGAGCCAGCGCAATCCGTGGGACAAAATCGAAGAACGCTTCGCAGTCGGCGCGAAAGTCAAAGGCAAGGTCACGAACCTCATGCCTTACGGCGCATTCGTCGAACTCGAAGAAGGAGTCGAAGGCCTCATCCACGTCTCCGAACTCTCGTGGACCAAGCGCATCGCCCGCCCGAGCGATGTCCTCACGATGGGCCAGGAAGTCGAAGCGATCGTTCTCGGCGTCAACAAAGACGAACAGAAAATCAGCCTCGGCATCCGCCAGCTCGAGACAAATCCTTGGGACGCGATGGAGCACAAGTATCCAATCGGCAAAACCGTCAAAGGCATCGTCCGCAACCTCACCGCATACGGTGCGTTCGTGGAACTCGAAGAAGGCATCGACGGCATGGTTCACGTCTCCGACATGAGCTGG
>JANMGP010000249.1:0-10573 GCA_031374705.1 Verrucomicrobiaceae bacterium
CTTGGCGCGCCAGTCCTGATAGATCGCACCGACTATCAGCGCTGAAAGAATGAAGACAACCAGGCGGATTTCGTCCTTCGTCATTTCCCGTCCGAAACGCGCTCAAAGCGGAACTTCTTCCGGATGTTCGCCTGAAAGTATTTCCCTTTTGACTCAGCCTTCATGAGCGCAGCGTGTGTTTCCTCAGGCACCTCGTAGTAACGGTAAATACCGCCGTGCTGGAACTGCACTTCGAGCACTTTTTCCTTCGTGTCAAAACCTACGCTTCGCAAGTTGGATGACTCGACCGGGACTCTTGCGATGGGGCCTGCGATGGCGGAGGCATAGAGCAGCCACGCAGCGAGGAAGCAACTTAGAATCGGGCCGGTAGTTTTGGAATGCTGGGACATGGCTCCGCTCCGATAGCAACTTTCGGCTGAATATCCAGCACCTAAATTAATCCCGGACGCCGAGAATCCCGCCAAGGTGGGCGCGGAGCGTCTTCTGTACGGATGCCACGTTCCGGTTTGCGTCGATAATTTTGAAACCATACCGCTTTTGCATTCGCTCGAATTCCTTTTGCAGCATGCTTTGAAAAATCAGGAAGCTGTCGAACATATCGCGGGTGAGTCCGAGGTCCATGCCGCTTTCCCAATAGTCAAGACTGGCGCTTTTCTCAAAGTTCCGCATCACGAGTTGCTTGGGGTCCACCGTGAGGTAGCAGACGGCATCGGGCACAAGTGCGGGGCTGTAGAGATTACGCGTCCATTCGGCATCCGCACCGCGGGCGAGGTCGCGGGCCATCAGTGTGTAAATGTAGCGATCGGCGAGGACGACGTAGCCTGCGCGGAGGGCTGGGATGATTTCGTGCACGAGTTGATCGAAGAAGTCTGTGGCGTAAAAAAGCGACATCGTTGTTCGCGTGAGGACGTTCGATTGTTTGGCCTGCTCGATGTCGTTTGCGAGCAGTGGGGAACGGCGAAGGCCCATGTGCTCCACGGCGTGGCCGTTTGATTCCAGCCATTCGCTCAAAAGTCGGATATGGGTCGAGCGCCCGGAGCCGTCGGCACCTTCGACGACGAAGAGTTTTCCGGCAAAGGTAGTCGTGTGCAACTCCGGCAGTGGACGGCCGTATGCGACCGGTTTTTCGGCGGGCTTGCGGGTGCGGGTTGGATTCTTTGTTGCCATTGTCAGCGCTTAAAATCTGCGATCCGGACGGTTTGCTGGATGATGCGCCGGACCTCGGTTTGTTGCTCGTGAATCTCCCGTGTCGCGTCGATGACGGTGAAATCGAAGCGGGGACACATTTTTTCATACTGCTCGAAAATCCGGCCCTGAAAGATGCGGAAGCTTTCGTAGGGGTCGGTGCTCCAGCCCATGTCGAGCCCGGCCTCGTGAAATTTCAGTTGAGGGCGTCCATCCAGAATCCGGCGGAGCGCCACTTCGAGCGGCGCGCGAAAATACATCGTGATGTCGGGCAGCCAGGCGAAGTCATAGAGACTCTCGACCCATGCTTGATCGACGCCGCGGACGACATCGCGTGCGAACGCAGTGAAGACGTAGCGGTCCGCGAGGACGATGTAGCCGGCCTTGAGCAGCGGAAGGATCTGCCGCTCGTAGCGGTCGGCAAAGTCAGTGGCATGGATGAGTGAAAACGTCGTCGGCGTGAGCAGCTTCTCCGTTTTGCCCCGGCTCGTGCTTGGCTTGACGAGGCGCGACGAGTTCCACTCCGTAAAAAAAACGCGCGCGCCTGAGAGTTCGAGCCATCTTTTTACGAGGTAGATCTGGGTGCTCTTGCCGGAACCGTCGAGGCCTTCGACGGCGATGAGTTTTCCGGGATATTTCTGTGTTTTGGACAGCACTTCCGGAATCTGCGCACGGGTCTTGGAAACGCAATCGTAAAGTCGCAGAAATGACATCCGTGGCGCAAATCGCTCTCAGCGTGCGCTGGAATAGAGAACGCACAATTTCGGCAGGTGGTTCATTTTTCCCGTGGTGTGCGGACCAATTGCGCGGCGAGTATTCCGCTAAAAAAGCCGAAAAGGTGGCCGTGCCATGAGATGTGACGGGCTGCGGACGCGGCAGTCGGGAGAACGTTTGGAAGGATGGATGCACCGTAGAACCATCCGCACACGAGCGCAGCGACGATGGAGAGCGGTCGGAATGTGATGATGGCGTGCGCGAGCAGAAACCCGATGTACCCAAATACGATCCCGCTGGCACCGATTGAGCAGATGTTTGAGGGCCCGAGCATCCATTCGAGGAAACCGCCAGTGAACCACACGACCGCGGTGACACCGCGAAACGTGCGAACTCCGTGGAGCAGGATGAGCGAGCCGCCGAGGAGCAGCGGGCCGGTATTTGCGACAAGGTGAGGGAAGTCCCGGTGGAGGAGCGGCGCAAGAAAGACCCCGAAGAGGCCGCGAAGCGTGCGCGGGACGATGCCGAATTGATCGAGGGAGTGGCGAAGGAAAACGGCGTCTATGATTTCCAAGATCCATAAAACCGCGATTCCTCGAAGGAGGATGCCGAAGCGCGAGCGGATGCCGGGCCATCGGCGCGATCGGGCGGCGGCGCGTTCGTCATCGTGATTGGTGCGATTCATCGCCGCGGTGAATGGCGGCAGGGGAACCGGGCGTCAATGTCAGAGCGTGGTTTTCGGGCTTTCAAAAGCGGTGCATTATGGGAGGCTGTTCCGGCATACATGAATCCGAATCCAAAACCCGGTGACCAGCCGAAGAAGCCGGTCGCCAATCGCCCGGTGGCGAAGCCGGTTGCAAAACCGATCGGGAGGCCCGTGGCCAAACCAGTCGCGCCGAAGCCGGAAGCGCCGCGCCCGGCCGCGCCCGCAGCCGTCCGGCGTCCCGTCGCGAAGCCGGTGGCTGCGCCCGTGAAGCCTACGCTCGAGCCGGTGGTTGCGGCGCGGCGGAGCCCGCGCGGTTTGAGTTTGGCGGCGGCTTTTGCCGTGATTGCATGCGGCATTGGGGCGTGGTGGTGGACGCATAGCGTTGCGCCAAAGCCGGTGGCCGTTATCGCTCCCGTGCCTGCCCCGACTCCTGCACCGGAAACGAAACCTGCCGCTCCGCTCGGGCCGTTGATTGTGGACTTTAAGCCCGCCACACCAGCGCCGCCATTGCCGGTTCCGCCAACTCCGGCTCCTATGGTGAAGCCCGCTCCGCCGCCGCCGCCGCCCGCGCCGGTCGTGGCTGTCGTCGATCCGTATGCGGCTCCGCTTCCGCTCGATTCCGTGGCGGCGCGCTCGCAGGCGATCACTCAGCGCGCGGCGGAGCTGCTTCGCTCGGCTTTGCAAAAGAACGAGGTGCCGAAGTATCTGGATATCCTTCAACGCTCGATCGCGATTGAGTTGAAGCGAAGCCCCGATTTTGGCAGCGTGCAGCGCTACGACCGGTTCCTGGAAAACCCATATTTCATGCGGGCGTTCTACCAGCACTCGTTGCTCTCGATGGCGGGCGAAGGGACGGGCAGGGCGGCGCAGGACAGCTCACTGCTTTCGAGCCACATCATCCGGCTTTGCGAGCACAATGAAGCGATGGAGGCATTCCTGGAAACAGTGACACCGAAAGACAAGTTTCGCGACGTCATGGAGTCGTGGGCCGGCATCGCGGCTGATGATTCCGAGGCGTTCGGAACGTATCGTGACCTCGCGATCGCATGCTGCTTGGTCTTTGAAAAGCCGCGCAAGTTTGACTGGAACGGCCACGAGACGATTATCTCCGCAGCCGACCGCTATCAATGGTATAAGAAGCAGGACAAGGCGGGGCATTTGGAAACAAAACTGACGAAGCTCTCGGCGTGGGAACTCTCGTGGGTGGTCGGCGCTCCGGTGCCCGAAAGCGAGCTGGAGTGGACGCTCGCGGAACTGCGCCGGAAGTTGAAGCAGGGCAACTGGGGCAGTGCTTACGAGATGGTGCCTTACGACATGCAAAAGGCGATGACCGGGAAGATGAAAACCCCCTATGAGTACTATACGTTTGCGGAAATCCTGAAGAAAGGCGGCATCTGCGGGGACCGCGCGTATTTCGCATCAAACACCGCGCGCAGCATGGGGATACCGGCGGTTGCAATTTCCGGCGACGGCCCGCTCGGCCCGCACTCGTGGATCGCGTGGCTTTCGGATGACGATAAGTGGTCGTTCAGTGGACGCATGGGCGGTTATCCGGCAGGTCGCGTGCATGATCCGCGGAACGGCCAGAGCATCAGCGAGAATGTATTCACGAGGCTTTCGGAGTCGCGTGTCGCCAGCCGCTCCCGAGCGCTCAAATCGAAGCAACTCGTGTGGTTTAGCACCCTCCATGCGCTGTTGAAGCAGGACGAAAACGCGCAAAAGGCGGTGCAATACGCAATCAGCAACACTCCATACGAGCCGGATCTTTGGCTCCGGAAAATCGACTTGATGGCGGCATCCAAACCGGAGCTTGAGGCAACGGAATGGAAGGCTTTCCTCGACAGTTTGAGGCGGAAGTTTAGTAACGATCCGGATATGCTGGCGAAGGCTCGCAACGCGGAGGATAAGTATGTTCTTCCGCGCCTTGGGGCCGAGACCGCGAAGAATGAATTGCGCGGCGACATCCGCCACCTCGGCAGTCTGAAAGGCCTCACGTCTTCGGAGGAGATTCTCGCTGCGCACAAGCGTTACGCGGAGGTTTACGCGAAGACGAAGGACTACGCGAGCATCCGGCGCATTTACAGGGATGCGCTCGACGACTACGGCCGCGAACCCGCGAAATTCAAGGCCCTGGCACGTGATTACTGGAAGTTCGTAAAGGACGCGAACGACGAAGTGCGCAAGGCCACCTGCCGCGATATGGAGCGGAGCTTCGAAAAGCACGTCGAGACAAAGTCTGACGGGATTTTTGAGGTGCAGAGTCAGACCACTGCGGCGCGCGTAGTGGTGCAATGCTGGCGCGAAGCTGGCGATACGGAGCACGCAGACCGCTTGGAAAAAGAGACGGCCAAACGCCTGGAAAAGGCGACGAAAAAAACGATGGATTCCCTGTAGCAAAGCTTTGGCTTTCAGGACGGCCCGGGACTCGCTCTAATAACCGCTCCTTCTCCCCGGTTTCTCTTATACTTTTATGGACATTTTTATCCTTCGCAACGGCGAGCAGACCGGACCGTTCAGCGACCAGAGTGTGGAAGCCCTCATTGCCAAGGGCGGACTGCGCCTTCAAGACATGGCGTGGCGCAAGGGACTGCCCGCGTGGCTGCCGCTGAGCGAGGTTCTCAATCCAGGCTCCGAGAAGCCTACGGAACCGCCGCCGGCGATGCAGGTGTCCGGCGTCCGCCCGGCCTCGCCGATTCCGATGGCACCCACCGCGAAGCAAAAAGCGCTGCTCAAATTCCTTGGCGTGGATTACTCCAATTCGGCGTCGAAAGAAGACGCGGCGCTCTTGATTAGCGATGCGCTCGAAAACCCGAAACTACAGGCCCGGCTGGCGAAGTGGGGCGAGGAAAAATTCCGCCTGCATACCGACGTCTTCGCCGACGAATTCGAGTATCGTAAGGCGAACCGCGCTCCGTTTTATATGGAGCGCTGTCAGCACGAAGGCGATGGCGTGGTGCGGGACGTCACAAAGGCGCATTGCCAGGTGCTCGTGGAATCGCTCGATAAGCGCTATCCGCATTGGGAAAAGGACCCGAAGGAAGCGCTGTGGAGTTATTTTTTCCCGGCGATCGCCGAGCATTTCCCCGCTCTGGTCGTCGGCGATTGGAAGTCAAAACTCCGTTTCGGCAGCGCGCCAAAGCCGCCGACGCCCGGCAACCGCCGTCCCGCAGTTGGCGACACAGCGGAGGCAGCGAAGGCTCCCGGGCCGTTGCAGGCGGCAATTCGCGGCGTTGTTTACGGACTCGCAGCACTCGGGGTGATTATCGGTAGTATGCAGTTGATGAAATCCGCAGAGACGAAACCCGCCGACCAGCCCGCTGCAGTCGGAAAAACGGCGGGAACCTCTCCGGCGGTGCCTGTTTCAGCACCTCCACCGGAGCTGCCTCCTGCCGCGATCGCTTCCATCCCGGCCTCGGACCCCGGAGCGAACCCGCAGCCTGAGACACCGCCCGCTCTGGAGCCGGCTCCCACTCCTCCCGAACCGGTGGTTGCTGTGGCGTCGGTACCTGCAACACCGCCAATGGTCGAGCCTGCCGCACCGCCGGTGACGCCCGCGGTTCCGCCGGTAAATCCAGTCCCGCCGGGATTGCCATCGCTTCCGCGGGTGGAGGGAACACCCGCTGCACCTGTCGTTGCGCCGCCAGCCCCAACTGTCCCGACTCTCCCGCCGGTCGCGCCAGTGGCACCGACCCCGCCTGCGGCTGCGAAGTCTGTGATCACCCTCACGAAGCCGGTGAGTATCCAGCTTCAGTTCGGGCGCGTTACTTACCCGCCGGGCACCCGGATGCGCTTCATCGCTACGGACCCAGCGGGGCTGAAGTGCAGCTTTAACAACAGCATCGTCGTCGTTCCTGTTGCGTCCACCGACTACGATGGAACGGCGATTCCAGCCGTTCCCGCCCTCCCGCCCGGAATTCCCGCACCGGGAGCTGCCGCGACTCCGCCCGCTCCAAAACCGGTGACTCCATCGGATCTGTGAATCGGCTGGGAAGCGAGCGCGCTTGCACCCGCTGCGAGTTCCGCGCTAATACTGGATTCATGATTCGTCTCGTCACCGCCATCGTCTCGGTCGCTCTTTTCGCCGGATGCGCCACTCGGAAAGAACCGCCGCGCCAGACATCCATCAGCCGCGCGGATGTCATGCCTCTCGCACTCTCGGACGACTATCAATTCACAAAAGTCTCCAGCTTTTTCAACGACTCGCGCGACCCGCGGACGCTGAAGCAGACGACCAGCGCGATGATTCAGTTTGAGCGTCAGCGCGTGAACTACGGAGCGGTGAGTGGCTACGATCGCAGCGAGCGCTTCGGCCATTACTACAACGTGTGGTGGAAAACAAAGAAGCCCGCCGACGTCACACTGCGCTTTGAATTCCGGCAGGAAAATCTCGGTTCGCATGTGCAGGCCAAGGAGCTTCACTATCCGGCGGCGGTTGGGACCGTGGAGAGTCAGTTCACTGTGATCGGGGATGAGTATAAAGAGGACGGCAAAGTGACTGCATGGCGACTGCTTATCATCGTGGACGGGCGCGTCGTAGGGCTTCGGCAGTCGTTTTTGTGGAACTAGATTTGAACTCTCCGCATAACTGGAGTATGTATCTTCAAACGTCATGAAATGACCATAGAGCCGAGCATTTTTGCAGATACAGAGAACGACTGGGCGGTTTATATCCGCGTAGAGGGCAAGGGGACTTTTGGGAATAGTCCGTGCCTGAGGGATTTTGCGGTGAAGATGATCGAAGAGAATCGCCGCGATTTCGTGATCGACCTCAGTCACTGTCCTTCGATGGACAGCACATTCATGGGAATTCTCGCCGGAATCGCGATGAGACTCACCGAAGTCGGCGGCGGGAATTTGTGGGTCACTAACATGAACGAGCGAAACGCCGACCTGCTCGATGGCCTCGGCATTTCAGCGCTCTTTTCCGATGCGCCCGTGCCCCTGCCCGGCGCGTCACCTGCACCCGTGGAAACCGTGCAACCCGACAAGGCGACCACCCGCGAAGTCATGCGAGAGGCCCACGAAGCGTGTGTAAAAGTCAACCCCGCCAATGCCGAGAAATTCCGCGACGTCCTCGAGCATCTCGCCGACAGCGCCCGCCGCGCGAAGTAGCGGTTCGAGCGGGATCCGCGGGCGACCTTTAGCCGCCGACTAATCCGGCAGAATCAACTCAGCCCTGCTATAGAGCACGGCGCTTCCTCCCATCCCGACGCGGTCGCCGCGCAATTCACAATGGATCGTGCCGCCGCGCTTCGAGAGTTGGCGGGCGACCATCTTGGTTTTGCCGAGTTTTTCCGCCCAGTACGGGATCAACGTGCAGTGCGCGGACCCTGTCACCGGGTCTTCCGGGATGCCGACGGACGGCGCGAAGAAGCGCGATACGAAATCGAACTCCCGCCCTTGCGCAGTGACGATGACTCCGAGGCTGTCTAGCGTCGCCAGCTGCGGGAAATCAGGCGTGAGCGTGCGCACTTCATCCTCATCGCCGACGACGGCGAGATAGTCGCGATTTTTGCGCACTTCGCGCGGCACCTGGCCGAGACCCGAATAGAGTGCAGGCGGTGCCGGGCTCGGTTCGCCGGGGCGGCTGGGGAAATCGAGCATCACCACCCTGCCATCAAACGTCGCGCCGAGCGGGCCGCTTTTGCTGTGAAACTTCACCTCCCCGCCCTTGAGGCCCAACTCGGTGAAAAGAACGAACGAAGTCGCCAGCGTTGCGTGACCGCAAAGGTCCACCTCCTGATCCGGCGTGAACCACCGCAGTTCGAAATCGCTGCCCGAGCGCACGACAAACGCTGTCTCGCTTAGATTATTCTCCGCCGCCACCTGCTGTAGCAGCGAATCGCGCACCCATCGGTCGAGAATGCAAACGCCGGCGGGGTTTCCGCTAAACACACGATCGGTAAACGCGTCCACTTGGTAATACGGTACTTTCATTATACCGGAAGCTGGCAGAACGCGGGCGGATGGATCAAGGACGGAAGCGAAAGCCGGTTCCCGAGTGCCCGTGCCTTCATCTCCGGGGCATGGGCATATCCGCCACAGAAACTCATTCGGAGCACTGCGCTACTCGCCCAATTCACGGACGACTTCATCGAGAGACGCCGCATCCATTTCCACGAGATGGCTGCGCTCCGGGAAGCGCCCTTCATTCACGTCGGCGACGTATTCGCGGAACGCGGCGAGTCTTTCCTGCTGGAGGCGGCGGTGCTCGGCGGCGAAATTGCGGTAGGCTTTGGCGTGGCGCGGCGGGCGTTCTTCGTAGTCGCCGAGAATGTCGTCGGAGAAAAGGAACTGCGTATCGCATCCGCTGCCGCTGCCGAGGGACATAAGAAGCATTTTTGTCTGCGAACTCAGGAAACGCGCGAGGTTGTACGGGACGACCTCGAGCTCGGCGGCGTAGGCTCCGGCGGATTCCAGTTCTTTCATCCGGCGGTGGAGTTCCTTGGCTTCCGCCACGGTGCGGCCGATCGCCCGGTAGCCGGTCCACGTGACGTGACGCGGGACGAGCCCGAGGTGGCCGACAACCGGAATTCCCTCGCGCGCCATTGCCGCGATGATGAACGGACTGGCGGAGCAATAGACGGAGCTCGCGCCGAGTTCGAGGGCGCGGAATGCGACACGGATGGCTTCCTCCGGAGAGGCGAGGCCATGCGGTGTGGCGCAGGAGAGAAAGCTGTTTGGCGCGGCGGCGACGAGCGCTGGCAGCCGGGATTGCGACTCGGGGCTGTCGAAGCTGCAACTCATCAAATCAATGCCTGCCTCTTCCGCTGCGGCGGCTTCCTGCGGAGACTTCACGTGGATATGTGTGAGGCAGCGTTTTCCTTTGAGCTGCTGGAGATCGAAGACGGTGTATTTTTTGCGAGGTCGGAGCATGGCGGGCACATCTATCGCAGCGCGGGGTTTCTGTGAATCTCTGTCTTTGTCCGGGCTGCCTCCTGACGCGCGAGCGATCCGTCCGCACAAACCGGCAATCTGGTTTTCGCGCCATTGTGCGGCGACGAGAGATGGACGTTTGCAGGCAAACGGTTGGTTGTGCAGGATGAGTTCCACATGAATGCACTCGTCACAATTCTTCTGACCGTCGCCACCGTTCTCACCGCGCACGGTGGTGAGAACGCTGCGCCCGCGGACATCGTCATTGCCGATTTTGAAGGAGAAACTTACGGCGATTGGAAAGTGACAGGCGAAGCGTTCGGCCCCGGCCCCGCGAAAGGCACGCTGCCGGGGCAGATGCACGTGGATGGCTTCAAGGGCAAGGGGCTGGTGAATTCGTTTTTTAAAGGTGACGACACCACCGGAACGCTGACGTCACGAGAGTTCAGGATCGAGCGCAGGTTCATCAGCTTCCGGATCGGCGGTGGTAAGAATTCCAAGACGCTCCGCTTGGATCTTTTGGTCGACGGAAAAGCAGTGCGAACCGCCAGCGGTCCCAACGACAAGCCCGGCGGCAGCGAAGCGCTCGTAGCGGACTCCTGGGATGTTGGAGAATTTGGAGGCAAGTCTGCGGTCTTACAAATCGTGGATCAAGCGAAGGGTGGCTGGGGTCACATCAGCGTGGATCATATCGTCCAGTCAGAAAAGAAGGCGGCGCAGTTCGTGACGAACGCAAAGCGGGATTTTAAAATCGAGAAGCGCTTCCTTCATATCCCGATTAAAAACGGCGCGCCGAAACTGAAGGTGACCACGCTCGTCGATGGTCGAGTGGAAGTGCGAAATGATGTCGAGCTTGCCAACGACGCGCCGGACTGGTGGGCGTTCGTTGATGTCAGTGCGTGGCAGGGGAAGACCGTCACGATCCGAGTGGATAAACTGGCCGAGGACTCCACGGCGTTGAGTTCGATCGAGCAGGGTGATTCGATCAAAGGCGGTGAGAATCTCTACCGCGAACCGTTGCGCGGGCAGTTTCATTTTTCGTCGCGCCGCGGGTGGAACAATGACCCGAATGGCCTCGTCTTCCACGACGGG
>JANMGP010000322.1:0-3569 GCA_031374705.1 Verrucomicrobiaceae bacterium
AGAGTGTGCAGACTCAATACCTCGTGATGGTCGACGTCCCGGCGTCGCTTGCGCCGACGTCGCGCCGTTGGAACCAATCCTACCGCATCCGCTCCACGGGAATCGTTCCGCTTCCACGATTGGCGCGAACGGTCTCGGACGAGAAGGACACGCAGTTGCGTCGATTGAGCCTTGTGACTGATAGGACCATCGGCTCTCAGACTCGTGGGGCGCGTCTCGCCATCCCGGAGGCGACGCGAACGGTCGAGGTGATCGCGAAGCCGGAAAGCGTTTTCCGTTACGGACTCGCTGCGGAAATCAACTTCAAACTCCAGAGGAAGACTTTTATCGACGGCTATAACTCCAACTATCCGGACACCTCCACCGACGGAAAATACGATCCTGCCAAGCGAACGCCAAAGGGCGGCACCATTCTCGCCAATCGCTGGAAGAAAAAACCGAAACCCAGTCAACCACTCGAAAAATTTGACCTCGGCCACGCGACCATTTACGGCGATTTGGTGGTCAAAGGAACCCTCAAGAACGTCAAGAATTATGAGAATGTGCGCGGCGAAAAGATCACGAATGTAAGTCAGGATTCGCCGACCATCCTAGCGCCTCAGTGGGCGACCGTAACCGCGAACATCGATACACTGGATGGCAAAATCCCCAAGGAACTCGCCGCATCATTCAAACTCGCGGAAAAGCTGGCGAAGGCGGGCGGTCCAGCCGCCCAGTTTGAGGCAAAGAGCGCCACGGCCGCCGCGGAACTCGCCGCGAAGGGAATGGAGTTACTCGGAAGCGCCGACCCGTCCGACCCCGCGCGCTATAAAGTCGGGAAGATCGACGTGAACAAGAAAACCGAGTCGCTTGTCCTTGGCAATCCGGCGGGGGCTTCGGAAAGTTGGGTCGATATATGGGTGACTGAGGATATGAAGATTCAAAACGGAGGAACGGTGTTCGTATCCAACGGAGTTCACGCCCGGATTTTCATGGATGGAAAAAAAGTGGAGATCAAAGACACAAAGAACGACAAAGGCGGATTCATCTTGGAGAGCGGATTCGCTGGCGACCTCCAGTTGATCGGAGTCGAAAGCCCGGACCAATCCAAAAAGGAGACCGACGATGAGTTCTCACCGAGAAAACGGAGCGGCAAACTCTCGATTTCAGACGCCGACTTTACGGGCGTGATCTACGCGCCGGATTGGGATGTGGATTTCAAGCCGAAAGACTGGGACAAAGAAGACGGAGTCAACGGAGCGCAGCTCTTCGGTTCCATCCTCGCCCGGAAGGTGAAAATCGGCCACGGCGCCGATTATCACTACGATGAAGCGGTGGCCGAAATCGGGAGTGTGGCCGGCTACTCTTTCGCCGGGTGGAACGAAGTGGAGCGATAGCGCGCGAGGTGCGCCGCTCAGTCTTCGACAATTGCTTCGACGTTGAACGCGCCGGTCGGGGATTGCGGCCCGTCCGGACCGGGCTGGAAATTACAGTCCAGAACCTTTACGAGTCGCTCCCGGTGCTCGATCTCCTGAAGCGCAACAAGAACCGTGGGGATGCTCTTCATCCCGGCTTGCGCGGGCAGATTGACGTTCCAAAACGTGCGCTTGAATCCCGTGCGTCCGGGTTCCGGAATTTCGGCGTTCAGACGAATCTGCGACTCCGCGATGCCTATTGCTTGCAATTGTTCCTTCAACCACACGGGAAACCACACTTTGGCGGAACCGGCGGGCACTCTGCCGCTCCGGAAGTGCAATTCCGCACGAACCGCCGCTGTTTTTTGTTCGATTTCCGGTTGCGCCTCAATTTCCTTCCGGGCGTTTGTCAACTGGGTCGAAAGCTCCGCAAGCCTCGCCTGATTTGACTCTTCCCGCGCCGATATTGTGCGCATCAAGTCACGATGCTCCCAATAGTCCCAGGAAGAAAAGGCCGCCAGACACAATGCAAAAAGCGCGAATGCCGCCTTGATTCGAGCAGGTTTACTCATCGCTCTCCTTCCCGCCTGGCTTGGAGCCTTCCGGAACTGACGTCGCAACGATCGTGAAAATCGCGCGGCTCTGGATGGCCGGCCGTGAAGGCACTCCGTGCGAATCATTAAGGTGCTCCAGCCGTGTTTGCACAGAGTGCGCGGCTTTGCCTTGTTTCAAGGTTTCCTCGAGCGCAGCACGGAAGTCATCCGCGGTTCTTAATGGATCAGCTCCGGAACTGCTTCCAATCAGTCGAACGACCAAGCTGTCCGGGTTTTCGGAGTCAAGGCGCACGCTGAAGCTGCGTAGTTCGATGCCGGAGCCTGTTGCGTTTGCGATGTTCTGCAGGCTGTGTGTCCAGCGGTTGGATTTGCGTTCCTGATTGATCCCGCGGGAGAGCGCTTCCAAGTCAGCGAGTTTCTGCCGCGCATCCGCGATCTCTCGTAGCCGGGCCGAAGTTTCCTTCCATTGTTGCTCCCGGGCTGTGAGCTGGGACGAGGTGCTCTCATCATTGGAATCACGGCCTCGGGCCCGCCAAACCGTGAAGAGTGATGCACCGGCGAAAAGTCCAAGCGCTGCCAGCATGCCGACGGTCACCCGCGGGAAGCGACGTGCGCTCGCGGCGTTGACGGCTTCATTCTCAGGTGTTGGTGCCGGAGGCGGGACATCCCGAAACATGGCGATCTTCTGCACCTCCACCGCGGCGTCCGCCCCGTGCTTTCCGGGCAGCGCATCCGTTGCAAAAAACGTAAGGACTTTCTGCATTTCATCAGATTCGACCGGCTTGAAAAGCAAGAGACCGTTAATCGACCTCGAGAGTCCGTGATCCACTCGGTCCCCGGCTCGCTCTGTGACGCAAACGAACCGCTCGCAGAGCTGCGGGCTGATCCGCGCGATCACGCGGTAAAGGGCGCTTCCAGCCAGGCCCGGTTTGCTCATATCGCAGAAAATAACCGTGAAATCAGAAGCCAGGATTCCCCTTAAAGCATCCTGACCGCCCTGCGCGATCGTGATTTCGAACCCCGCTTCGCGGAGCATCCCGTGCAGGCGGGTGTCATCCTCCATCAGGAGTGCCCGCGGCGTCTCACGCTTCGCGCGCTGCAAGGAGCCGTCTGCGCGCGGAGCTTTGCCGGACTGCCCTGAAGCTCCCTCCGCTTTTGGGAAAGAAGCGGGAGCTGGGCCGTCCGTTGGCGATTGGGCGCATGTCTCGTTGCCAATATTCACTCGCGAATGGTCTTTTTGATGCCGATTGCTACAGCAGGTATGAAGCCACTGGTGAAAAACGCGTTGTTTGCGGCGTCTCAGGATTCAGGTCCGTTTCGCGAAGCTCTTGGCACCGCCGCGAATTGCTGGTGAGTTCTCTGTAAAAAAGCACACGCGCCGCTTGATTGCTCAAACGGCGCGCGGCCTTGGTCGGGCTGATTTTTCGGGCTGACGGTCGGCCTTTGCGGGCTGTGTCAGTCGGGAAGGATTGGACCGGTTCCCTCGTCGCGAATCTGGTCTTTTGCTTTGTCTTTCATGGCGATGGTTTTCTACGAGCAGCCCTGGCTGGTGCCGCATTCGGTGCAGACGCCGCAGGCCCCGGCACGGATGACTTTGCTGCTGCCGCAATTGGAGCAGGTG
>JANMGP010000358.1:0-34447 GCA_031374705.1 Verrucomicrobiaceae bacterium
CCTTTGGATGGGCCGCACGCTTCCGTCGGCTCTCCCGGGACTACGAGCGTTTAGCCTCCACCTTGTCCGGCGCTCACTGGCTCGCCTTCGTCGGCCTCATGCTCGCAAATCTCTTCAGGTAATGTGCATGACAGGCTTTAAGGTTCGGGAGTTCGGATCGGCATATCGGCTGGATTCGCACAATTCAAAAGACTTGAAGGAGTCAGAATGGAATTTGGAGAGACTGGTCCTCCGTTCGGTGGAAAAAACGGGTGATCTGTCGGAGAAAGCGCGCCTACTTGTTTTGCATACCGCATCCAAAAAGGAGGTTGCTCCTTTGCTGGGCCGGTGTGGGGATGCCGAGTTCCTCGCAAAGTATGGTATCGAGCGCAGATGGATTGATTGGGAGGATCACTTTGGGCGTAAGATCCACACGTCACTCTCTTTGGGTTCCGATTTGAGTTCAAGCTCAGCCAAGCATCGCCCGTATCTCCCGGCAGTGTGCTGCGATGTCGGGGGCTTGGAGGATTCCGCTCACGATTACGACCCGACGCGCTCCAGCCGCGAGGACTTCGGGGAGATTGCTGAGCTTGATTCCGCCGATACAGAAGATCGGGGTTTTTACGAGTTCGTGGACGCGGGCGATGTCGGCGAGGCCGATGGCGGGGCGTCCGGCTTTTGTGGGTGTGGGAAAAAGCGGGCCGAAGCCGACGTAATCAGCACCTGCTTCTGCGGCGGCTACGGCTTGTTCGACGGAGTGCGTGCTTTTGCCAATGATGGGGAGCGGGACTTCGCCGGCGAGGGCGCGTCCGGCGCGCCAGCGGGCGTCGGCGACGGCGAGGTCGTCCTGGCCTACGTGTGAGCCGTCGGCACCGACACTCGGCACCAGTTCCGGATGGTCGTTGATGATAAACGGCACGACTGCTGCCGAAAGGATCGGCTGGATTCGGTTGGCGAGTTCTTCGATGAAATGCTCGTCGTGGCCCTTTGCCCGGAGCTGGATGATGTCCACGCCGCCTTCGCACATCTGCGCGGCTACGCGCTCGACTTGCTCCGCCCAAATGTAGCCGAGATCGATGATGCCGTAGAGCTTGGCTGCGGCTAGTTTGGAAACAGTGGTCTGATCCGCCATTGGATGACTGTGACTGGTGACTCGTTAGATGTGACTCGTCGCAAGCGGCAAGCCGGCATCTTGACGAGCACACGGGTTCCGGAAGCTCTCGACCAGTCACAAGAAAACCGACTCAGCCCACCACAGCCGCCGCGGGCTCTTCCGCGCCGGTGGTCGTCTTGAAGACGAGGCCTTCCGGCGACGACGTCACGTAGGCGGTGTCGCCTGCCTTCACGGTTCCCTTGAGCAATTCCTCGGCGAGCGGGTCTTCGAGATATTTCTCCACCGCGCGGCGCATTGGACGTGCGCCGTAGGCTGGATCGAAGCCCTTTTCGATGATGTAATCGCGCGATGCTTCGTCGAGCACGAGCTTGATTTCCTTGTTCTTGAGCCGGTCGTGGAGCTTCGCGACTTCAAGGTCCACAATTTTGTGGAGGTCGGATTTCACAAGCGCGTGGAAAACAATCATGTCGTCGAAACGGTTGATGAATTCCGGCTTCAGCGCCTTCTTCGCTTCACCGAGCACCTTGCCCTTGAGCGTTTCGTAGCTGCCGTCTTCTTTCTCGGCACCGAATCCCAGAGCCTGCCGCTTCATTGCTTCGGCACCCAGGTTCGACGTGAGGATGATGATCGTGTTCCGGAAATCGATCTTCCGGCCCATTGAGTCGGTGAGCTTTCCCTCCTCGAGCACTTGCAGGAGAATGTGCAGAACGTTCGGGTGCGCTTTCTCGATTTCGTCAAAGAGCACCACGGAATACGGACGTCGCCGCACCTGCTCGGAAAGCTGTCCGCCTTCCTCGTGGCCGATGTAGCCGGGAGGCGAACCGATGAGCCGCGAGATGGTGTGTTCTTCGCGATACTCGGACATGTCGATCTGGATTAGCGCGTCCTTCGCACCGAACATATACTCTGCAAGCGTCTGAGCCAGATACGTCTTGCCCACTCCGGTCGGGCCGAGGAACACAAACGAGCCAATCGGCCGCCGCGGATCCTTGAGGTCCGCGCGCGAACGACGTAGCGCTTTCGCCACGGCGATGACAGCTTCGTCCTGGCCGATGACCTTGCCTTTCAGCTCTTCTTCCATGCGAAGGAGCTTCTCGGTGTCGGCCTGTTCCATGCGGTGGAGCGGCACGCCGGTCCACTTTGCAACAACGACGCGCATGTCCTCTTCAGTCACTACGACATCTTTTTCTTCGCGCTTCTTTTCCCAGTCCTTGATGACTGCTTCCTTGCGCTCTTTGGCCTGCTTCTCGGTGTCGCGGAGCGATGCCGCTTTCTCAAAATCCTGTGCTTTGATAGCGGCTTCCTTCTGGCCTTTGATGGCCTCGATCTCTTTCTCGATGTCCTTGATGTCCGGCGGGCGCGTCATTGATGTGATGCGCGCACGGGCACCCGCTTCATCCATCACGTCGATGGCTTTGTCAGGCAGAAAACGCCCGGTGAGATAGCGGTCGCTCAGCACAGCGGCAGCTTCCAGCGCTTCGTCAGTGATGCGCGCTTTGTGATGCTGCTCGTACTTCGGACGGATACCTTTCAGAATGAGCACGGTGTCCGCAACGGACGGTGCCTCGACTTTCACCTGCTGGAAGCGGCGCTCGAGGGCGGAGTCTTTCTCGATGTATTTACGGAACTCATTCAGCGTGGTCGCACCGACGCATTGCAGTTCTCCGCGGCTGAGCGCGGGCTTGATGATGTTCGACGCGTCCATCGCGCCTTCTGCCGATCCAGCTCCCACGATCGTGTGCAGCTCGTCGATGAAAAGGATCACGTTTTTGGTGCGGCGAATCTCGTCCATCACGGCTTTGATCCGCTCTTCAAATTGGCCGCGGTATTTCGTCCCGGCAACCATCAGCGCGAGGTCGAGCGTGATGACGCGCTTATCGCGCAAAATATCCGGCACGTTGCCCGCGACGATTTCCTGTGCGAGGCCTTCGACGATCGCCGTTTTGCCCACACCCGCTTCGCCGATGAGGACTGGGTTATTCTTCGTGCGGCGGCAGAGAATCTGGATGACGCGCTCGATTTCGTTTACCCGGCCCACGACGGGGTCCATCTCGCCTTTTTTCGCAAGCTCGGTGAGGTCGCGTCCGAATGCACGGAGCGCGGGAGTCTTGGAGTCTTTCTTCGAGCCACCGCCCGAAGGAGCTTCCTGCTGAGGTTCCTGATCGCCGTCCGGCGGAGCGAAATTCGGATCGAGTTCCTTGAGGATTTCGTTGCGGGTACGTTCGATGTCGATTTCGAGATTCTTTAATACGCGCGCTGCGACACCTTCGCCCTCGCGGAGAAGTCCGAGCAGGATGTGCTCCGTGCCGACGTAGCTGTGATTCAGCGCCTTCGCCTCCTTGCCCGCGAGCGCGAGCACCTTTTTCACACGCGGCGTGTAAGGGATGTTGCCGACCATCTTTTGGTCCGGCCCGCTGCCCACCTGCTTCTCGACTTCCATGCGAACGGTCTCGAGATCGAGGCCCATTTTTTGGAGGACGTTGACCGCGACGCCCTGCCCCAGCTTGATGAGACCGAGCAGCAAATGCTCAGTGCCCACGTAATTGTGGTTGAAGCGGTCGGCTTCTTTTCTGGCGAGAGCCAGGACTTGCTGCGCGCGAGGCGTGAAGTTGTTCATCATGTCGTTATGTGCATTCGCCGTGCCTGTATTCCGAGCCCTCGTGGAAAACGGGAGCTATGGTATCAAGCATCAGAGATACGTTGTAAGTTACAGGTAAGTTGCAGCGGATTCGCTTTCTACGCAAGGTGCGACATGCGGACTCCGCAAATTATTTTTGTGCGCCAAAGTGCGCCCGATTGGCGCACCGCTGACCCACGGCTCTCCCTTCCTTCAACCTATCGGCCATTCGAAGCCTACGCGAGTTTCGCGGCGACCATTTGCTCCAGCTTCACGATATCCACGGCAAACTTGCGGATTCCTTCCGCCGTCTTTTCCGTGGCCATCGCGTCGTCGTTCATCAAATAACGGAAGGTCTTCTCGTCGAGGTTGATTTTCTCGATGTTCATCCCGGCGGCAGCGGAGGCGTCGAGCTTGCGCGGGAGCGGGTCGGTGCTGGCTTGCAGTTCGCCGAGGAGGTTTGGGCTGATGGTGAGAAGATCGCAGCCGGCGAGTTCGGTGATTTCGCCCTTGTTGCGGAACGAGGCACCCATGACTTCCGTCGCGTAGCCGAATTTCTTGTAGTAATTATAGATCGCGGTGACTGACACGACGCCCGGGTCTTCTGCGGGCGCGTAATCTTTCTTGGTGCTCGCCTTGAACCAATCAAGGATTCGCCCGACGAATGGCGAGATGAGCTGGATGCCGCCCTCTGCGCAGGCGACGGCCTGTGCGAGTGAGAAAAGAAGCGTCAAATTGCAGTGGATGCCTTCCTTGGCCAGAATTTCAGCGGCCTTGATACCTTCCCAAGTGCTCGCGATTTTGATGAGCACGCGCTCGCGGCTCACTCCGGCTTTTTCATAGATGTCGATCAGCTGGTGCGCCTTGTGGATTGTGCCGTCCTTGTCGAACGATAGGCGGGCATCCGTCTCCGTGCTCACGCGGCCGGGGACGATTTTGAGGATTTCGAGGCCGAAGTTCACGAGAATGTGGTCCATCACGTCGTCCGCCAGCTTGGCTCCTGAGAGGCCGCTGTTCTTGCGATCCGCGACGGCTTTTTCGACGAGATGCGCATACTCGGGCTTCGAAGCGGCGGCCAGAATCAGCGACGGATTCGTCGTGGCATCCTGCGGCTTGTAGGCCTTCATCGTTTCGAAATCGCCTGTATCGGCGACGACTTTGGTGAGCTGCTTGAGTTGGTCGAGTTGAGTAGTCATATGCGTAGAATCCAGAAATTAAAGGAACCCGAGAGTAGGGCCAAATATGGCGACGGCAATTTTATTTCACGCCGGAACACGCGCCCTACGGCACTCTCACCGTGAGCACACCTTCCGTCCTGTCGGTAAACAAAGCGCGCACCGCAATGCGGCGTCCACCAGCCTCCGAAGCGCGATGCTGCGTGGGCGTTCCGAGGACCGGGCCGAGCACGCTGAAAAGGCTGATTGTTTTTGTCGAAGCGCCCACGGTGACCTGCTGACCTGTTCGCAATACCAACTTCGGCGTCGGACCCGTGTCGGCGGCCCACAGACCGAAGTTGTTCGTCGCCTTCACTCCGCGGCCTGCAATCTTGCAAGTGAAAAGCACGCTGAAGTCGGTTTCATCCATCGTCGCCATGGAGTCGAACGACGTAAACTTCGCGCCGCTTGTGCCGGGAGCTTCCGCCCCTTTTCGCGCGATGAGCGCCGGAGCCGACGGTGGATTCCCGCCGACCGGCTGCGCGGTGTATCGCCATATCCCGGCATTGTTCGCCGCGGTGAATCCGGCGCCGGAAACGGTCGCGCGAAAAGCGACGTAGTTTTCGTAGATCGGTGTCTGGCGCGCGCCGATCGGGTCCCCGAACGTGAGGAACTTTGCGCCCGTGAGGCCGGGAGCAGGTTCGCTTTTACGCACCACGACATCAACGCTGCCGTCGGAGTTGTGAATCACAATTGCCGAGTCGTCCTTGGTCGTCACGACACCGAGCACGGGCTTCCACGTTACGAGGGCAGCGATTCCCGTTTGGAACGAATCCGGAATACCGAGTTTCACCGGAAGGCGTCCCGCGGGATCTGCAATACTGGTGCGCGCTACAAGCTGCGGCGCGGAATTCGGAATGAGTGCCGCGATCGCCTGCGTTTTGTCATTCAACGAAACTCGAGCCGCGAGCTGCGGCGGCGAATTGAACGGGCTGACGCGCCGCTCGGTGCTCGCACCTTTGATCGGAAGCAGCGCTTCGATGCGAGTCACTGTCCTCACGGACGGTCCCGGCACCGTGAGTGAATCGCCTTCGCGCAACACCGGCAAGACGGCGAGGCTGTTGAGAAACCACACGCCGAAGTCGTTTGCGGCCGTCACCTTCGCCGCGCCCTTCGTGCGCAGTTTCGCGTAGAAGTAAACACCGCCGCTCACTGCTTCGACACTCACAAACGAATCAAACGCCGCACCGCCCGTGCCCGGCGCCTCGTCTCCCTCGCGGACGAGCACTCCGATGCCTGTTCCAAACTCAGCCCAGATTCCGGTGTCGTTCTTTGGCGTGACCTCCGTTCCTTTCAGCTTCCCGGTGAAAGCGTAAATCGTTGGTGTGATGAAAACCGGATCGCCAATCGCCGTAAACACCGCCGTTCCAGCACCCCGTGCGGTATCGCCGGTTCCGACAAGGCGCGACAGCGGGTCGCCGGAAAAAATCGCGTCGGATTTCGCTGTGCCGCGAATCGTCGTGGCGCGAAAAGCCGCATTGATTCCGGTAATGGTCGGCTGGCCGAATGAATGAAAAGTCGTTCCAGTCGGCGCGCCGGGCACCGGATCGCCGAGACCGCGTTTGCTCGCGATCGCCTTCGCAGTTGGAGAAAGTCGACGGACGTGGACAGTGGCAATCACATCAATGGGAACGCTGTAACCGTCGGTGATTTGATTCGAAATTAGAAAGTCCCCCTCAAACCCCGCCGCCGGCGTGAATGTAAGGGTGTTGCCGGTCTGCGTCAGGGCTCCCTCCGAAAAAGCGCCGGTGTAAGTAATTACCTGAAGGGGATCTCCGTCGGGGTCCGAATCATTTGCCAGCGGCAGGATATCCACCGCACTGCCGTCGCTGGTCACTTCGTCCGGTTGCGTGACTGGTGCTTGATTTGGCGTAATCAGCGTCATCGGCTCACTGCGCGAAGTGCCGCCGGTATTCGTCGCGATCGCCCGAATGAAGTAGGTCGTGTGTGGCGCGAGACCGGACGGCATAAACTCGACAGTCTGCTCGCTATCGCCCGAAACATTGACTGCGGGAGTCGTGTCCGTGAAAGCGCCCGCGCCGAACTCAAACGAAACAGCCGTCTGCAAACCGTTCGGATTCACAAGCGCGGTCCACTTCGTGTTCGAGACGGATTGAGTGACGACGCCCGGCGCGCCGGATGTCTGGTCGATGCGAATCGTCAAATAATCGCGGGGATCGCCGATGGCATCAGTCGGCCCCGTGTATGCAATCACGCGAAGACTCGAGTCCCCGGCCAATGCGATATCCACTGGGAACGACGATGAACCGTCAGGATTGGGAAGGTGAAGCTGCCACACAATGCCGCCCGTAGAATCGAGCCTCGCAGCAAGCGGAGCGGAGGCGCCGCTCGCAAACTGTTCGCCAAATACCGCATACAGTTCGCCGCCCGCGCCACCGGCAAGGCGCATCGTTGATTGAAGAAAAACTGCGCCCACGCGCCCGAGTCCCGTTTCCCATTGGAAGGCACCGGTCGCGTCCAGTCGGACGATTTTCACTTGTGCCTCATACGCTCCGATTCCGTCGAAAACCGACCGGCCTGCGCCGATGGAACAGTTCCCGGCCGCATCGACGGAGAGCGAGCGCACGGCATAGTTCGTCGAGGCCGCGCCGCGCTGCGTCGCCCACTGTTGCACGCCGGCGGAGTTCACGCGGACCACCGACACGTCCGCCGTGCCGCCGGCGTGGACGAGCGTGCCGGCGATGGTTGAGTTCCCTGCAGAGTCCACCGAAAACGCAACCGCTTGATCATCGGAGAAAATCGGATCGGGCCCGTCGTAGCGAAAAATCCACTGCTGCACACCGGCGGGGTTCAGCTTTAGCACGAAAAAGTTTCGACGCCCGTTTGCGGCGATTTCGTCACCGCCAACATAGACGTTCGCGGATGAATCAACCCCGACTCCCACGACACGTTCAATCAGCGAAGTGGGTGAATTGTAAGTCGCCGACCACACCACGCCGCCGAAGTTTGCCGGGTCAAATTTCACAACGAGAACGTCCGAGGTGTTGAAGCCGGTTTGTGTCGTCCCCGCTGCGATGACCATGCCCGCGCTATCGACCGCCATGGCACTGGGCGAATCGTTCAAGTTCGCCGCCCCGTTATGAGTCGTCTGCCAGAGGAGCGAACCATTCGCGCCATAGTGAACGAGCCCAAAATCCTCATTTGCATTGACCACGCTGAAGGTGCTTCCTGACAGCAAAAAGATCCCGCCCGATCCATCACCCAAAAGCGCCACATCGGAGTATGATCCGCTACGTAAACTTCCGACGCCGACCGGAAGCCGGAGCCCGGCCGAATCATATCTCAAGGTTCCAGCAGTCCCGGAAACCCACGTCGTTCCGTCCGCCGCCACCGACAAACAAGTCGGTGAATCGGGCACGCCTTCCGCCGATTCGAAAGCGCTCCACAGCTTCGCACCGGCGCTGTCGAGCAGCGTCGTGAACATGTCCGTGCTCCCATTGAATGCACTGCCCGTGTAGCCCGCGAGAGCGACGTGTCCCGTCCCATCCACTGCCACGATCCCCGGAGCGTTCAACGTGTAAGGCGGAGTGCCGCCCGGCTGTGCGGCCCAAAGCTGATGCCCGTCCGCTGCATCAAGACGAACCACCACGGAAGATGTGGAGCCGGTCGGCCCGGACTGCCCCGCGACGATCGGATTGCCCGCGCCATCCGCCGCCAGCGCGACCGATTCATCCGCCACATTCAAACCCGCGTTGTAAGCCGACGACCACAACCGCGTTCCAGCGGACGAATATTTCGCGACCACAATATCGTTTCCCGCACCGATTCCGTTATCCGCGAATCCAGCGATCAGCAGGTTTCCAGCGGCATCCAGCTTCAGCGCCTGCGCACGACTCGTCGCGTTCGTCGCCGATGCATTAAACGTGTCGCTCCAAAGTAAATCGCCCGCAGCATTGTATCGCCGCACATGCATTCGGTCCTGAAAGAGTGTTGTCGAAAAAACATGGCCGCAAACTGCCGCATTGCCATCGGCATCAACCGCAAGGTCCGCGACTTCCTCGGTATCAAACGTGCCTCCGCTGAAGGTCCGAATCCATGCGCTCGTTCCGTCGGGGTTGATGCGCTGCACCCGCATGTCCGGTCCGCCCGAGCTGAGTTGTAGAGAAGAGCCCACATACACCGCGCCCGATGCATCTGCGCCGATGGCCACCGGCGAATTCGTCCCTTCAGCCGCCTCGAGTCCCGTTCGCCACATCACGGTGCCATCGCCCGTTGCTCGCAACAAAGCCGGGTGATACCCGCTCGCCACTTCCGGATTGGTCCCGAGCAGATAAAGACCGCCATCCGCTCGCACAGTCATTCTCTTGATTTGAACAAGTCTCAAGCCGGGCTGATTGAGTCGGCGATCACGCACAAGCTGGCCGTTTCCATCGAGTTTCAAAATCACGCCGTCGTATCTCCCATCCGGCCCCCTGGAGTTGATTGCAGTAATCACTTCGCCCACACCATTCACCGCGATGGCCACCGCTTCTGCGTCCGCTGGAAAGTCGCCCTCACCGGGCGCGGCACCGCGCAGTGGATTGTATCGAAAGCTCCACAGCTTCTCTCCCGCAGGAGAATACTTCACGATAAACGCCTCCGGCTGCGGCACCACATATTGGAAGAACGCCGCCGACCGAAACCCTGCGGAATATACATTCCCCGAAGCATCCGTAGCCACGCAACGCCCCTCGTCGAGCCCCGCGCTGCCGGACCCGAAATCACGCCGCCACACCTCGGTGACCGCTCGCGCGTTTTCGACAAACGCGCACAGAATCAAAAGAAGGAGCAGGCCTCGGGAGCGCATGAGCAAATTCATAATGGGCAAAGCGTAAGGCAGAAATCCCGCAACGAAAAGCGCCGGTTTTTGAATCATCCGAGGCAGCGCTTCTAGGGATCTGGCGGGTATGCGGAGCGACTCGGCATTGGGTGCTCCATTTCACTTCAGCGCCTTCTCGAAGAACGCCCACACCACGGCGTTCGATTTCTCATCCGGGCTGTGCGCTGCGCGATTCGTCATGGCGACGCGATTTTGTTTTCCGAGAAGGTCGTTCACGGCGACAGCGTGATTGAGCGCGGTCCAGCGTTCCGGCGGGTCTTCGCTCCCGCCGCTCACGAGGAATGGGCGCGGCGCAATGAGTGCGTGCAGGTCGGTGAGATCGCGACCTTCCGTGATCAGCTGCGCGTATGGGCCGGTGCGGGGATTGGCGTCGGTGGGAATCCCGGGCTTGGCGCGAGGGTGCGCGGCATCGAGGCCCAGATACCATGGCTCCCAATAGTTCACGTTGCTGCGCGTTTCGTCCCATACGATTCCGGGGTCGCTTACTACCACGCACGCAAATTTCTCCCACAACGCGCCGGCGAAGAGCGCCCATTTTCCGCCGTAGCTGTGGCCGATGACTCCGATACGCTCGGGATTCACGCCAGGCGTGGATGCGAGCGCTTTCCAGCAGTTTGCAGCGACGTAGGCGTGAAAGGAAAGCGGCTGACATTGCGCAGTGCCGGTGTCCGGTTTCCAAGCGTTGCCGCCGGGCGATCCAATGCTGAGTGTCACAAAACCGCGGCGGGCGAGCTGGATGCCGTAGTCGCGGAAGCTGTGCTTCTCAGGTGCGTTGAGTGCGACGCTGGTCTCGGGCTCGTAGTAAACGACGAGCACAGCAGGGAAGGGGCCTTTGCCATCGGGGACGAGCAGCCAGCCTTCCTGCGTCTGGCCTGGGGCGGTGTCGATAGTCACGCGGCTTTGCGTGAAGTTTTCGCGGCGTTCTTCGCGCACAGTCTTGAGCGCCGGCGCATCGAGAAGCGGCGGCCATGCGCCCATCGCGCCATGCCAGTATTGCAAAATCTCCGCCCTTCGGCGCGGCCAGTCCGCCGCGGTTTGCACACGAGTCCCGTCGTCGAAGAGGAGCGGCGAACGATAGGCGCCCATTTTGCCGGAAAACCCGGCAGGCGGCTGGGCGATGCCTGCAAGCGTGGTGGCGGCGGAATCATCTGCGGCAGTCGCGTCACAGGCGTAGAGCGACACGACACATGCCGCGGCGCGGAGCATTCGGGCGGAAAAAAGCGATCTCATATTTCAAGCGGTAGGCTTGTTTGACGGGGGACGTCAACACGCCGGAAACATGCGTCTTCCTCCGCAGGTGATTTTGGGGTAGGGGAATCGCATGGACGACATCAGCCAACTTGAGCAACAACTCGCGCAACTGGAACGCGACTGGGAGCGGCAGCGCGAAGGGTTTTTGGTGATGGGAAAGGACGGGAAGCTCAGCGAGCCGACAGGTGCCAACCTTGTGCCGCGTGTGATTGTGATGATCGGCAGCGTCGTGATGATGGCGTTTCTCTCGGCTACTTCGCTGTCTGGATTCCTTGCGTATGTGCTGTTGGTTCCGTTCTCGATCGCGACTTTTCAGTTGCTTTCCGGAGCGGGTAAATCGGACGCCTTTGAGCGCGCGCAGTCCGTGTATGAGAGCCACAGGTCCGCGATCTACCGAAAGATCGAAGCAGCGCAGCGGGCAATGTAGCGGAACTATTCCTTCGGTGGATTCACTTCACGCGTGGTCGCACCGTTCGTGTCGCTCAGGATGAGGATGGAGAGTTTCTCCACGCTTCCGAGTTCGTCCGGTTTGAGCATCTGGTAGTCGAGTCCGTTCTTCGGCGCGGGCTCGGCGCTTTTCTGGGCGACATGTGTATTGGAACCGTTGAGGCTTGCGTAGTCGAAGCGCCCGCGGAGGTCGGTGTAGCCGTCCTTGAAAAAGCGGACGGTGCCATTGTTCAGCCGCGCATACACTTTCACGTAGGCCTTGCTTACCGGCTTGTCGGTGGCGATGTCGCGAGTCTCGAGGCGACCGTAGTTTTCAGTGAGCGTGAGCTTCAGCGTATTCGCGTGGTAAGCCTGCGCTTTACGCTGACCTGCGCCGACGATTTCAATGAGAACGTTCGCTTTTGCAAACTCCGCGGGAAGCGCGACGTCGAGAGTGTCCTTGTCTTTTGCAAGCGCCTGCGCGGCGGTTTTGTTCGGCTTGATAACGCTGAAGCGGCTGGCGTCTTCGCTGACGAAGGGATTGCTGCTAAACGAAAACTCGGGGTCCATGAGGTAGTAGTTCACTGTGACTTCGCCGAGGTTTTTGTAATTGAGAGAAATGGTCTGCTTCTCGACTTTGAAATCGAACGCAGGCTCTGTGGCGGCGAGTTCGGCCTGCTGGTTTTCGCGGTCGGGTTTGTCTCCTTTTCCGGCGGGTGCCTTGCCTTCAATCTCGTCGAGCTGACTGCTCACTCCCGCAAAGAGGGTTTTCCATCGGGCCACCGGATACGCCGCATACTTCGCTGCGACAGTGCGGGCGTCGGCCAGATTGCCTTCGTAGAAATCCGCGTAACAGCGGAAGTAGTCGTGCTGTATTTGTGTCGGCAGCGCCCTTGCGTCCACGGCGTGAAAGCGGCCCAGTGCCTCCTCCACGCGGTCTTGCAGGAAGAGGTGATAGGACACCGTCATCGTATCCATCGCGTCGAGTGCCTGCTTGTGGGCGACGATGTCAAGGAAGCGAGTGTATTGGGAGCGCACTGCGGGATTCGCGATACGCCAGTCGTTGCCGAGCTTGTGGGAGCGTTGATTGATCAGTGGCGAATACTCCAGATGCTCGTAGGCGCGGCGTTCAATCGGATCGAGCAGCACGAGCTTTGTGGAGAGGAATGGTCCGCACTGGCTGACGAATGCGTCCTTGCGCTTGATCCATTCGCGCAATGCGGCGGCATCGTTGTGTACGAGCGCGTAGCTGTAGATCGTCTCATCCCAGATATGGTGCGCATCAAGGAACGCCGTGAGTTTCTTGAAAAATGCCGCATCTTTACAGCGCCATGCGACGCGAGGAAGGTTGAGCGCGGCGAGATTGTTCTGCTCGAGAAACGCGAACACTTCCGCGTCGGTGCCGTACTGGGAGACGTAGTCCCATGACGCTTTGTCCACCTGCGTGAGTTTGCTGACGACGTTAAATTCAAACGGCTTTGCGGCACCAGCGACCGTGTTTTTCACCGCGGCGTTTACCGGGAAATGCAGGAACTTTTTCCCTTCGCCCGCTGTTGCCGGGAAGTAGAAATAATATTCGAACGTCTGCGTCGTGTAAGGAGCGAGCTGCACGCGACGGGAGTCGGTGGCTTTGCTTCCGACCACCGGGAGCGCTCCTTGCGGAATTTGCAGCAGAACCTCCGCCTTTGCGGGTGATGCCGTCGGATTGGTGACGACCACGTTTGCCCCGTACACTGTACCGGTGAGAAATTCGTCAGTGACGTATTTTTCAAACTTCTCGTTTCCTTCCTGCCGATACCGATCGCCCTGCCGGAAAAAACTCTGAGAGACGAGAAGTTGCCCGGCATTCGCGGCTGCTGCTCCCGCGGGTTTGATTTCCTTGTGATACGCGACGACGGGTGCGGCGGCCGTAAGTGTGAATTTTCCCTCCTCGGTTTTGCTCGCATGGTCGGGCGGGTCGAATGGCAAATCGAGCACCGCAAGCGCGAGCATCATTTCGGTGAAGTTGCCGGAGGCCTCGGCGAGGTTCGATGACACGAATGCGCCTTTGTTGCCTGCTGCGACGTGCGCCGCGTAGTCACGCCAGAATGCGTTTACCGGTACGAGTTCCGCGTTTTGATCGACGATGCGGAGTTTGTAGTAATTGTTCTCCGCCCATTCTTTCGTAGCGCCTAGAGGGCGGAACATTGCGCGGTAGCCACGAGTCGCGGCGGCCGTCCCATCCTTGCCGAAGTAGGCGAGGTCCCATCCCTCCGCGGTTGGTGTCGCAGGAGCGGCGAAAGCAAGCGCGCCGGTGCCGGTCAGCGCCCCGCCGTTAAGGGCGAGTTGCCTGCGGGCACCTGCTTCCCGCTTGAGTCCCAACGCGGGGTTATTGCGCAATTCGTCCTGCCATCCATCGCCGTCCATGTCCCCCAGTGAATTCAGTTGCTCTGCTTCAAACGCAATTCCGTTTGACGCCAGCCTCGCCAGCTTCTCGCGACCGTCAATCGCGGAGGACGCGCTCCGTTTGCCGAATAGAGCGCCAGCCATCGGTGTCGCCGGTGCGGGCGCGGCAACTGGAGCTGCGGGTTTCCCTTCGGCCCGCAACGATTCGCTCAATGATTCCACCTTGGCTCGCTTAAATGCTGCCGCGGGAGCCGGTCCGGCGGGTTTGTCTTTATGATCGTCTTTCGCCGGGGCGGGTTCCAATCTTGGCACGGGCGCTGACTCTTCCTCCATCTCACGTCCGCGGAGAGCGGTCTCAAATAAATGATCCTGCGCTTCGGGATTCGGCGGAATGAGCTCCCAGAGCTCGCGAAGGCTGCGCGAGATTTCATCGGCGTTCCCTTTTGTCCGCACGGCGAGCAGCGCACGCTCGGGGGCGTTGAGTTTTGCGTAGTTGCTCGGTTGCAGGTAGCTCGCGAGGACGGTGCCAAGTAGGAAGTCGTCCATGAACGTCTTGTCCTTCTTGTTTGCGAGGTAGGGTTTGATGACTGCGTCAAAGAACGCAGGGTCCTTGCGTGAAAGGAAGAAGTTCAGTTCGTGGCAGGCGAACTCGCTGTATTTCGCGCGCTTCTCATCGTCATTGAGTTTAGGCCATTGCAGGACCCATGCGAATTCAGCAAAGTGGACGTTGCCGTTGAGCGTGGTGAAGAGAGAATGGATGCCGCCGAGCGTGTCGTATGTCTCCAGGTCACTCGTGAGGATGTCGGCGAGCGTCAGCGCCTCGCCTTTTGCCAGGACCGTCACCTCTTTGCGTTGGGTGAACGGTTTTCCGGGGTCGAGTGCCCTCGCCAGCCGCAGGTCGCCGAATTTTGTCGGCTGCTCAGGCAGTGCGAAAGAGTGCCACACAGCGTTCGCCAGATCCTCGGCATACACTTGCACGTGCTGCCGGTCGCCGAGCCGGGCACGCGGAATCTTCACAGTGCCGTCCGCTTCGGGGATGAGGTTGAAAATGACCGGTGCCGCGGTTGCGAGGAAGTCCAGATTGGTGTCCGCCGCCGCGCCGCCGGGAACTCCCTGCGGATCGGTCGCAGGCGCTTCCGCCGACGCTTTCCTCAGTGCGCCACCTCGTCCGCCTTCTGTGCTGGCGGCTTGCTCGCCGAGTTGCTGCATGAGTTCCTGAAGGTCCGTGTCGCGAATCTCCCAAGGATTCAGGAGAAGACCCGGGCGCGTAAGCATGTTGCCGGGGAGAAGCTTCGCGTATCGACGATCGAGAATGTATCGGTACTCGTCGCCAATTTCGCGTCCGGCGGAATAGAGATTGGGATTCCTCGCGGGCACCCCGGTTGCAGCGCCGAATCGGGCGAAGCCGCCAAAGCCTTGGAATATTCCGCGTCCCGCCTCGAAGCGCGTTGCGGCAATGTGAACGCGGGTGAAGGGTGTGACGTTTGCGAGCTTCACAGTAATGAAATCCGCGTCGTTTGCCGTGCTCGTGATTTGAAGTGGAGCTTCCGCTTTCGCCTGCAAATTGCGCGCGGCTCCGAGATACCATCCATTGCTCGATTTACCGGCGCTCACCCGGACCAAAATCTCGCGACTCTCGCCTTTCACCTTCACCGAGTAATCCCCCGCTTTGAGGCCTGTGATGATGAAAAACCCATCCTTGACCTCGATCTGCGCGTCGGCTGCAGAGACGTAAGTGCCGGCCCGCAGTTGGATGAGCGAGATTGGAGAGCCGGGGTCCTCGAGTTGTTTGATAACCTGCGGAACGTCGCGGGTCATCAATCCGACCGGCGTGGGAATCCTGACCGGCTGATTCACTCCCGTGTGAATGGAGCCGGCCCAGGTCCGCTCAAAACCATCCAGCTCCCAGCGTGAGTCGCGACCATTTGGTGCTTTAGCGTGGAAGCTCTTGATGCCGGCCAGGCTGCCAAGCGAGACGCGGCCTTTTTCGTCCGTCTTCAATGCGATGGTCTGCGGACGCGAGAAGTCCCGATGCTTGAGAATGAATACGATCTGCTGGTCGGCGATCGCCTCGCCGTTTTTGCCGAGCAATTCATAAAAAAAGCTGTCGCCAAATTTCGAGAGGTGCCCGTCATTCGTCGCTTCGGACTTGTCCATGCCGTTTACGGTCCACGTGTGCGTGGCCGATACGTCGCGCTTCTCGCCGCCCTTGCTGAATACCTCCACCTTTCCTTCCAGTGTCGCAGTGAGCGTCGCCAGGCGCTCGGGCACTGCGAATTCCTGTGTGAGAACCGAGCCCGCGCTGAGCTTCAGATCTTTGAATTCCTTCGTTGTCTTGATGCCGTCATGCGTGGTCGATGTGATGGTGAGTTTTGTATCCTTTAGTAATTCTGGCGCGAGGTGGGACTCGCCGAGCATGAGCGCAATTCGCACGCCGAGCCGGGCGATGCGCCGGGAGAGCAACTGCTCGCGCTCAATGTGGAACTGCGCGTCCAGCACGTGCGTTTCCGCGTGATGCTCGAACTGCGTGAGCGTCGCGAACGTCCCCGCGGCATCGCTGATGATGAGCGGGCGTATTCCGGGTTGCGCAGTAAATGGCACGACGATTCGGTTCCCGAGCTTTTCGTCCGGTGTGAGCTTGCGTCCGTCCAGCCACACGGCGGCGTCCTTCACTTGCTCGCCTTTTTCATCGAACACCGTCAGCAAATCACCGCCGGGCGACACTTGTTGAATCACCTGCCACTGTCCGACCCGGACTAACGCGCGGCTGCTGCGTCCGCCTCCGATAAACTCGACGATCCATGCCCCTCGCCGACCCTTCAACTCGGGGAACGCGAATGCCTTTGTCGTGCGAAGAAACGGCCCGCCGTCGAACACTTCCGTGCGTTCACTGTTGGCGACAAGGCCGTCCAGATTGAGGTCCGTGTTGAGCTGGCGTTTCCGGGCCTGAAATGCGTTCAGTGCGTTTAGTTCGTAGATTTTTACGATGAGCTTCGGCGTGTTCTTCAGCGTCACGTCGAATTTCACATCGTCGCCCGGTGCAAACTGGACGGCGTTCGTGCGTGGGAACTCAATGTCCACGCGATCCTTGAGTTGTTGAAAAATCTGCGGCGAAAGCAGAGAGGCCCAGTTCTCCGCCTTGCCGTGTCCTCCCGTGATGAGCGCCTCGGCGAGGACGGGCTTCAGCCACGTATCGCGCACGAAGTCCGTGTAAGGCTCAATCATGCCGACGCCGATATCCCCCGGGCGGGCCGCCGCGGCACGCTGGAAGATCGCGATGAAATAATCCCGAATCAGCGCCTCGTCATCGCCGATCGGGCGTCGTGAAAGCAGCGGCTCGGAAAGGTCCGCATTCACATCCCACTGGCCCATTTTCTCGCGCACCGACTCCAGCCACTTCGGGTTCACGAAATTCGAGCCACGCGGCAATTTCAAATACTCCAGAAACCGCGCCTGATCATAGACGCCCTTGTTTCTGTCGTGCTCCAGGCGGCGGAAAAGGATGTGTCCCTTCACCGTGTTGAACGAGTTTGGGAGTGTCTTTGCATAAGCCCAGACCCGGTCCAGCCACGCTTCGCGTTCGGCGGCATCCTGCTCGATATCCACGTCCGCATTCGGCGCGAGCTTCCGGAGCTTCGTGAAAACGAATGCCGACTCGCCCGCGAGTCTCGGGATGAGCGTCGCCAGTGCCTCGAGCTGCTCGGGCAAAAGCGCACGATGGATTGCGAACTGCCCGAAGCCCGCCGAATTCTTCATTTTTAGTTCCGCAGCAATAAACTCCACCAGACCGGGAACGTCAGGACGGATGAGCTTTCCGAGCGCCGCAAGATGTTGCTGCTGCGTGAGCGCCGTTTTGCTGATTATCAGCGATTCCACTGCTTCGACCGACAGCGATTGCAGGCCTCCATCATTTGCCAGTGCGTCTTTTTGAAAGACTTCCGCCGCAATCCGCGCTGCTTCGAGGGCGGTCGGTAAATTGGGCTTCTTGTCGCGGGCCTCCTGCTGGTGATTGAACTGCACGCCGAGTCGCTCTTTCAAATATGCCAGCGTCGCCTGAGGTATAGTGTCGTAGTCCAGCAACGCCTCGCGATTCAGGATGATGCGGCGCCGGGCATTTTCAGCGGGAGTTCGTTTCTCCCATTGCGCGAGGATGTCCGCCAGCTTTGCCTCGTTCCGGGTGTTCTGATAGTGAAGCGCGTGGAAAAAATAGTAGTCCTCGGAGCCCGGCACCAATTCGCCGAGCGCCTTCTCGCGGTCCGCTGCGAGTGCGAACTTTTCGATGAATCCGATTTCGTTTTCCGCCCATGACAGGGCCGGTAAAATGAGGAACGCCACGAGTGCGGCTGCGGACTGGAGCGTGGGACGTGTTTTCATGGCGATGCAGTGATTGATAAAGGCTGGGGCCGGAAATCGCTGTGCGCAATGCCGTAACCTGCCCGTTCTATCCGACGAACGAACCCGGGAACTTGTTAGCGGATTTGTTTTGGGCAAATGTTCGGGAATGGTGTCGATGCTCCAAATAAAAGTTCCTCGTAGCGGTTATCCCATCACCCACTGGCTCCATCCGCTTAAATCCAACCAACCTCACATTTTTTCGCATGAACAAATTCGCCACTACTCGCCGCATTATTGACTCCGGAATCATCGCCATCCTGCGCTCGCCGACCGGCGCGAAGCTGATGGATGCGGCCAAAGCCATCGTGGCCGGCGGGATCTCCGCTGTTGAGGTTACGATGACGACGCCTGGAGCGCTGAACATCATTCGCGATACCAAGCGTGCCCTCGGGGACAGCGTCTGCATGGGAGTGGGAAGCGTCCTCGATTCCGAGACAGCCCGCTCTGCGCTGCTCGCCGGCGCGGAGTTCATTGTAACGCCTGTCGTCCGGCCCGAGGTGATCCAGCTCGCGCATCGCTATGGAGTGCCCGTTTTTGCGGGAGCGATGACGCCCACGGAGGCGTTCGCGGCTCATGAACTCGGGGCGGATTTCATCAAGCTTTTCCCGGCGGAGACCCTCGGGGCGGGCTATGTGAAAGCGCTGCTCGCGCCGCTTCCGTCTTTGCAAATTGTGCCGACCGGAGGAGTGACGCCCGAGAACGTCGGCGATTACATTAAGGCCGGTTGCCCCGCGGTAGGAGTCGGGTCGCACCTCGCTCAGCAGGAGCTTCTCGATAACGGAGATTTTTCGAAGATTACGAAGATTGCCTTGAAGTATGTGGCGGCTGTTAAGAAGGCCCGCGGGCAGTTGCCGCCGGCTTCAGCGTAGTCTTATCTTGGTGATCGCGCGGTGCGTGCTACTTTTTGGCGAGTTGCACGAAGCGATATGCCCCGATGCTCAGGAAAACTACGTTTGGCAGCCAGACCAATAACTCGGGCCGCAGATTTGCGCGGTTTCGCGCCATATCAGCGGCGACGAGCAACAGGAAGTAGGTCATCGCTATTGCGAGGCTGATGGCAAAGCCGACGGATGTCTCTTTTCGCTGCGCGGTGATGCCAAGCGGAACGGCGAGCAACGCGAGCGCGATTGTCGCGAGCGCCGTGGAGAACCGTTTGTTCAGCTCGACAATCCCCTCAGGCTTCGAGCTTTCGAGAAGCTGCTCGACTGAGAGCATGCCGACGCCGCCGGTCTTCTTCTTTTTTTCGTAGAGTTGTCTCAGCGAAACGACGACTTGTCCCTCCGCCGCGACGATGCCGCTCTTGATTGATCGGCGATCCTCGGGGTCGGCAGCGTTGCGGTTTATCTGCTCGTAGCGAAGGTCCTTGTAGGTCAACACGAGCTGCATTTGCTTCTCGCCGGGGTTCCCGCCCTTCACATCCATTTCCTTCACCTCAAGCGTTCCGCTGCCCGCCACGGTCACCGTGCTGAGATTGGAGTCTTCATCGTAGGCATACACGAGCATGTTTGAGATGTTCTTCCCCTCGCTCTTTTCGACGTAGATTTTCTGGCCAGGAAAAACATCGATTACCTTGTCGTTGCCGAAGACTGCGAGCGGGTTGTTTGTCGCGAGGTCGAAGAGCGCATTCTTCATGTTCGCTTGGGAACGCGGGGCGACCTCGAGGTTAATGTAAGTGCAGATGCCCGCGAAGATGAGTGCGAGTATCGCGACTGGAACGCAGAGTCGCGGGATACTGACCCCGCTGGAGCGGAGCGCCGTGATTTCATTTTCCGCGGACATGCGTCCGAAAACGAGCAGCACGGCGGTGAGGAAACCCCACGGGATCGTGAATGTCAGCGAGAACGGAAGGACGTAGCCGATGATGCTGATGAGGATGCTCGGCGGCGCGTTCCCGTTGATGAACTGGTCGAGCAGTTTCTTGAATACGTTGCCAAGCACCAGCACGACAGTGAGCACCGCGATCGCGAAGAGCGCGGTCACGAGAATCTGGCGGGTGATGTAGCGGTCGATGAGTTTCATCAACCAAGCAGTGAGCCGACTTGTTGCTGGACTTCCGCGACCTGGTCGAGGCGGAGCTCGGGGTCGGGAATAATGAAGATTTCGCCGCTCTTTGCATGTTCGTACACGCGGGTCAGTTTTCCATCGTCGCTCCGCTTCACTTCCCGTTCTTTCAGGATGCGCTTTCGTTCCAGCATGAGCGCGAGGATGTAGCGGGCGTTGGCGTGCTCCGTATCCGTATCATCCATGTATTTCCGCAAAAGATCCTCCGCGGTCTGCTTGCTCACGGTCTCAATGACGACGGGCGCGGGCTCGTATTTGGAGCGCCATTGCGAAAACGGCTGCACGTTGTCGTTTCTCGCTTTGTAGGCTTCTTCGCAGAGGTCTTCCCTGCGAAACTCCGCCTTCTCGTAGAAAAGAAGCGTGTGAAAATACTCGCCTTCTTCAAATTGGCGGCCCGTTGCAGCGCATTGGTGCGAGCGGCCTTGGATCGTCCAGTCGGTATTCATCGTTTGAATGAGAGTCGTGGGAAATCACGGTTCGTCGAGCGCAGATACAGAAGGTAGGTTCCGACGACAAACAGGGCGATGTCGGGCACCCACGCACCTGCCCACGGAGGCACATGCGAGCCTTTCCCAAGCGCGAGGAACAAAAACATGAGCATGAGATAGAGAAAAAAGATGAAAATACTGCCGGCCACCGACGCAAGAACAGCGCGTCTGGAATACACAATGCCCAACGGTGCGGCGATGAACATTACGGCGAGACAGGAAAGCGGCAATGCCCATCGATAGTGCCAGTGCGTGCGAAATGCCGCGAGTTGCTCGGCAGGGAAATCCGAATTCAGATCCAGATACCCGGTGAGTTCTTGCACCGATAATTGCTCGGGCTGCATCGTCGAACTTGCGAGGCGCTGCGGTGTCTCGCTCCATCCGGTGATGCTTTCAAACTTCTTGGGCGCATCGGCCGAAGACCAGTCCCGGATGCCGCCTTCAAGGACATCGCCGTTCGCGTCGAAACTCACCATCCGGCCATAATTGAGGAACCAGGCACGGGTGCGGGGATCGTAGATGGCACCTCCCGCGTACCAGTTTGTGCGGGGTTTTCCGTCCACGCCCAGTTGTGAAATGTGGACGTCATCGAGTGCGTTTTGTGCCGGGCGGATCCGCCGCGCATACCAGATGCGATCGGTGCGCCGGTCCTTCACGAGGTGGGCGTAAGTCACTCCCAGCGCATCGGCTTTCTTATCGCCCTTGCGAATACGCTCCATGTCCGCTTTTCGGACTGCGTCGGCATGCGGTGCCAGTTCATAGTTCAGCCAAAGGCAAACCCCCGACGCCACGATGCCGCAGACCAGAAGCGGCATGAGCACCCGGATGACGCTGCGGCCGGCAGTGAGCATCGAGATGATCTCATTCGAACGCGACATTTTGCTCAGGCTGAAAAGCGTGCCGAGGAGAAGTCCGATCGGAGTCGAGAGGAGCAAGAAATGCGGCATCTGACTGATATAGTATCCGGCCACCACCTTGAAGGACGCCTGCGCTGCAATGAATTCCTCTGCGTTGTCGAACAGGTCCGCGATGAGGAGCAGGCCGATGAAGGCTCCAACGCAAAGCAGGAACGGTTCGATAAAATTCCGCAGGACATAGCGGTCGAGAGTACGCATTTCTAATACTGGTATCGCGTGTGGAGGCGGTGAACATCAAGCAGGAGTTTTGGACCCCCATCTTGCGACGGCGCTCCGCGAGGTGAATCCGGGTGGCAAATGAACGGAACTTCACGATTCTGGAGAGGGGTTGGGCGGGGTCTGACGATCAAAAGCACCGGACATTCGTGAATTTCGTGGACCATCCACGTTGTATTCCGTTTTTCTTCCCGCGTGCTCAGCTTTGCCTACCGCCTTTTTGTCCGTCCGCTCCTTTTCCGCTTTGATGCGGAGCGTGTTCATCATTTCGCGATGGCATTCCTGCACGGACTCGGGCCAGCGATGCAGTCGCTGAGGCGAACCGCGGAGCCCGATCCGCGGAGTGTGCGCGAGGTTTTCGGCCTGAGTTTTCCGAATGCCGTGGGGCTTGCGGCGGGCTTCGACAAAAACGCACTCGTGCTGCCGGCATGGGAAGGACTCGGATTTGGCTTCGCCGAAGTCGGCACGATCACCGCACGCGCCCAGCCCGGAAACCCGCAACCGCGACTGTTTCGGGTCCCGGAGATTTGCGGGGTGATCAACCGGATGGGCTTCAATAATGACGGAGCCGACGTGGTCGCGGCGCGTCTGGCGAAGCTGCGCGGCACGCCGCGGTGGCCGCGTTTTCCTGTCGGAATCAACATCGGCAAGTCAAAGGTCACCCCGCTGGAGGAAGCGACGGCGGACTATCTTTATTCATTCTCGCGACTGCGCGACTTGGGTGATTACTTCGTCCTGAACGTTTCGTCGCCGAACACGCCGGGCCTTCGCAAGCTGCAGGACCGCGGCGCGTTGGCGGAGCTTTTTGGCGCGGTGCAGGCGGCGAATGTCTCGCACAAGCCGATGCTTGTAAAAATCGCGCCGGACCTTACGTGGGAAGCCGTGGACGATGTGCTCTCACTCGTCGAGGAGCACAAGATTTCCGGCATCATTGCGACGAACACGACTATCGATCATTCTTCGGTGCCCGAGAATCGCCGCCAGACCGGTGGATTGAGCGGACGTCCGCTCCGCGCCCGCTCCACGGAGATCATCCGCTACATCACTACCCATACAAAAGTGCCGGTCATTGGCGTGGGCGGTATTTTCACAGGCGATGATGCGAAGGAGAAATTCGATGCCGGGGCTGTGCTGGTGCAGCTCTACACGGGCTTCATCTATGAAGGACCGGCTCTGGTTTCACAATGTGTCAGGGCCGGGTTTTGAGGTGCGGGCTTTATGGCAATTCCCGGACTTGCAATTTCCGCCGGCGATAGAAAACTGAGTGCGATATGCCTCAAGACGGCACAGTAGATTCATCGCAGCTTTCCTGGTTTTGCATCCGGTCCCAGCCGTCGCGGCAAAACGTCGCCGCGGCGCATTTGCGCTCGTTCGGCGTCGAGGTGTTCAATCCGCACATGCGGCGGAAAAAGGCAACTCGGCTGGGCGTGATGTGGCGTAGCGAACCGCTTTTTCCAAATTACCTGTTCGCCCGCTTTTCGCTCGCGGAAAGCCAGCGCCGGGTCCGATATGCTTTTGGAGTGGCTGACTTGGTTCGTTTCGGGGAATCGCCGCGCATCGTGGCCGAGCGGGAGATTGCGGACCTGCGGACCCAGTGGGGGCCGGCGGAGGAATTCATCATCGAGCATGAAGTCCGGGCGGGGGATGTCGTGAAACTCAGCGGGCGCCTTTTTCACGGAGTGGAGGCTGAGGTCCTCTGCCTTCTGCCCGCACGCCAGCGTGTGAAGGTTTTGCTGGATTTCCTGGGCGGACCGAAAGAGGCCGAGATTTGCGTCGCGGATATCGTTCCTATGGGGATGCCGCACGCGATTAGCGGCTAGCGACGATCACCGCGAGTAGGAGACGCCGACGAGGGTGCTGCGAACCGGTTCCGGTGTCACAAGAACCATGGCACCAAGGTCCACCTGTTCGAAAAAGCGGACGATGTCCCGGGATTTCATCCGGATGCACCCGTAGCTGGCGGGACGACCGATGAGGCGCTCTTGCGGGGTGCCGTGGATGTAGATGCAGCGCGCTTCGGCGTTTCTATTTCCCGCTTCCATTCCGCCGAGGCAGAGGACGCGCGTTACGATCGGATCGCGACCGGGCGTATTTGGCGCCAGTACCTCTCCGGTAGGCTGAAGAGCTTTGAAAACGGTTCCCTCCGGCACCCGATCACCGACTTTCTTTTGAATTTGCAGAAGTCCGGCGGGAGTGCGGAAACTCTGATTCCCGCTGCCGATGCCGAATTTTGATGTCGAAACCGGATAGCTCGCGCGGCGGATTCCGTCCTCGTAGAAATACATCCGCTGATTCGCGGTGCTGACGATGATTTCCTGCCGCGGTTTTGCGAAAGCGTGGTGATCCAGCAGCAGTATCGCGAACGTCAGGTATGTGATGAGGGCTTTCATCGTGGCGCTTCTATTGCATGGCTCGTGCCCAATACTGAAAGAAATCCTCAATAGTGTGCTTTTCCCCCTCGGCCCGGACATGCTACTGAAAGTTCATGTCAGATTATACCGGAGCAAACGCACATTCGAAGGATGCGGGAATACCTCGGCGGGAGTTTTTGCAGGCCGGCGCTTCGGGCGTCGTGGGATTGGCGATGCCAAATCTGATGAGTGCGACGCGGAGTTCCGGGAGGTCTTGCGTTCTGGTTTTTAACGGCGGCGGGCTTTCGCATCTGGACTCGTGGGATCCAAAACCTGACGCCCCGCGCGAAATACGCAGTCCGTTCGATGCAATCCCGACACGTGGCGACTTCCAGGTTTCAAATCTCTTTCCGCGGCACGCCGCAATCGCTGATAGGTTCAGCATCGTTCGCAGCGTCTTTCATCGCGCGGCGGCGTTGCATGATGTCGGGAGCCAGTTGATGCAGACGGGGCGGATCACTCCGGGCGGAGTTCGCTTTCCTCATGTGGGATGCGTGATTGATTTTCTGACTCGAAGCTCCGGTGAATTGCCCGCGCATGTCTTGTTGGGAGGTTCGATCGCGGCACCGGGCGACGCAGATTCATACGGCCAGAATGCCGGTTTTCTCGGCCCACGATTCGCGCCATCGACGCCGATGAGAGAGGGCAGGCTTCGCGATGCAATCGAACTGGGAAAGGAGTCGATGCGCACACGTGAACGATACGGGATGCACCGTCTCGGTCAGCGCTTCCTCGTTGCGCGGCGATTGATCGAGCGCGGCGTGCGATTCGTGACGTTGAACACGGCATCGTTTTTTTCCGGTGAGGCCGCTTGGGACATCCACGGCGCGCGACCCTACGGAACGGTTGAAGAAATGCGCAGCGGTTTGGCGCCGATGTACGATCAAGCGTGCAGTGCCATGATTGAAGACCTCGCTCAACGCGGGTTGCTTGATTCCACGCTCGTCGCTGCGCTTTCAGAGTTTGGACGTTCGCCGGTGATCAATGCCGACGGCGGTCGTGATCATTGGTCCGAGTGCTGGAGCGTCTGTTTTGCTGGTGGCGGCGTGAAAGGCGGACGCGCCGTCGGTCGTAGCGATGAAATCGGAGCGGCCCCTGTGGACCGTCCCGTCGAGCCGCGAAACATCATTGCGACGATTTACAAGGCGCTGGGAGTGGACCGCGGCGCGGTGCTTCCCGGTCCGAATGGAATCGCCGTTCCGGTCGTTGATCCTGGAACGCAGGCAATCGAGGAGTTGTTTTGAACATGGAAACGGAATCCAAGCCGCAGCGCAGGGCGCGCCTTGCCCAAGTCCAAAAGCCTGTCCGGGAACACCGGTTGATCCGGTTTCTGCGACATCCGCTCACCGTCCTCTTTGTCGGAACAGTCATCACGTCGATGGCTGTCCCATGGTTGAATACGCAGAGCGCCCGAGCGCGCCAGATCGAGGACGCGCGCCAGCAAAAGGCGATGGAGATATTGAAAGGAGCGACGGCCGATAACGCACGGCTGAACTCCGTGCGCTCGGCATTCGGCGTTTTTGAAGAAGAGGGCGGTCTCACCGGCAGCGCGGAACTCGTCGAGGCGCGGCGCGGAGAACTTCGCAAGCGGGTCTATGATAGCTACGGCGAGTTCGAGCAGAGCGCGTGGTGGTGGTATTGGGGCATTGGTCGCGAAGCGGAGTTGTTCGGATGGCTCGCGAAGCCGGACATCGCCGAATTTCAGAAGCTCGCAAAGCAGTATCAGGACAATCTTTCGGAAGCCTCGACGCTCGTCCAAAAACCCTGGAGGCGATACCTCTCGGAATTGAAAGAGTCGCCTACAGAAAAGAAGCAACCGGTGGTGCCTCAGATCGAGACGGCGCTCGGCGTCAAGCAAGCGCAACGTGACGAACTTTGCGCCCGCATGGTGCGGCTGTTCTTGAAGTAGTCGCTGTGCGTTTGCTGTAACGCTTTCGGGGTTTCCCCGGCTACGGATTCTGTTAGCCTCATAAACAAACACATGAAATCGATCGCCCGCATTTTCGTTGTCATTGGATTCCTGTTCGCGTCGCAGCCGAACGGGTTCGCGGATGAGGGAGCAAAGTTCGCTCCCGGGGAACACTCCCGCACACTGACCGTCGGTGGCACGCTGCGGAGCTACGTCGTTCACATCCCGCCAGATTATACATCCGAAAAACCTGCGCCTGTCGTGCTCGCGCTCCACGGCGCGGCGATGAGCGGGCCGATGATGGTGGGATTCACCGATCTCAATCTGACCGCGGACAAAGAGGGATTCATCGCCGTTTATCCGAGCGGCACGGGGGTCGGGCCTTTTCGCACTTGGAACGCCGGCGCTTTTCCGGGGCGATCCAATCCAGTGGACGATGTCGCGTTCATCGGAAAAGTTCTCGATGACCTCGGCTCGGTCGCATCCCTCGACGCGAAGCGCATCTTCGCCTGCGGCATGAGTAACGGCGGCATGATGGCCTACCGCCTCGCTGCGGAAATGTCGGACCGCATTGCAGCCATCGCACCGGTCGCGGGCACCATCGCGATCGCGGAGAGCAAGCCTAAACGACCCGTGCCCGTGATTCATTTCCACGGGACAAAAGACACGATGGTTCCTTTTGAAATGCCTGCGCGCCGCTCGCAGCAACTCATGCGGCTCATGGGCGTCGAGGAATCTATTCAGACGTGGGTGAAACTGAACGGGTGTGAAGATGCGCCGAAGTCCGACGTTTTGACGAAGGACGGCGATGCGATGAAGGTCACTCGAACGATTTACGGCGGTGGAAAGGCCGGAGCTGAGGTCATTCTGATCACGATCGATGATGGAGGTCACACATGGCCGGGCAAAAAGGCACCGATGGGTTTCATGGGCAAATCGACGCTGAGCATTTCCGCAAACGAGTTGATGTGGAAATTCTTCCAACAGCATCCGATGAAGTAAGCGCTCAGTGCGAAGGCGCAATTTCCCGGCTTGCAGCGAAAGCCGGGAACGACAATGTGCTCCGATGAACCGATATCTTCAGCGCATCCTCGCTCGTTTGGCAGCCGCATCGCTTGGCGTGTGTTCCGCTTTGGCACAGCAGTCTGCGCTGCCTTCCGCGATTGCTTCGAGAGTGGAAAAATCACCGCTGTCCTCATTCTTCGTTCCGCCGATGCGGATCGTTTGGAAATCCGGGACCGGTGTCTCAAACGCCGATTCGCTCCTCGGGAAAAAGCCGGGACAGGCAGTGCTCCAGGAGCCGCAACCGCCGTGCGTGCTCACCGCGAAGGATGGGAACCCGGCGAGTGTGTTGCTGGATTTCGGTGTCGAGCTCGCGGGTTACGTCGAGATTTTTACACCCATCGTGAAAGACAAGATGCCTGCGCCGATTCGGGTCCGGTTTGGCGAGAGCGTCAGTGAGACGATGAGCGAGCAGGGGGAGCGAGGTGCGCAAAATGACCATGCGGTGCGCGATTTCCACGATGTGACCCCGTGGCTCGGCAAGCGAACTTACGGCCCGAGCGGATTTCGATTTGTTCGCATCGACGCGCTCGACGGGAAACTGCCCGTCTCGCTTTCCCAGGTCCGCGCAGTATTGCAACTACGCGATGTGCCGCGCATCGGTTCGTTCAAGTGCGATGACGAGCGGCTTAACCGTATATGGGATGTGGGTGCATACACCGTGCATTTGAATATGCAGGACTACCTGTGGGACGGCGTGAAGCGCGACCGGCTCGTATGGATCGGCGACATGCACCCCGAGACCAGCACCATCGCCGCGGTCTTTGGTGCGAATGATGTCGTGCCGCGTTCGCTTGATCTCACACGCGACATTACGCCGGTGAGCGAGTGGATGAACGGCATCAGCAGTTACTCAATGTGGTGGGTGCTCATCCACGAGCAGTGGTGGCTGCACACCGGAAATCGCGCCTACCTTGATGCCCAGCGCCTTTACCTCACTGCGCTGTGCAAAAAACTCGCAGGTCTCATAGGCGACGACGGACGCGAGCACATCGATGGAATGCGTTTCCTCGACTGGCCGAGTTCGCCAAACAAACAGGGCGTGACGGCCGGGTTGCAAGGCCTGCTGGTGATGACCCTGGAGTCGGGAGCGCGGATGCTCGCCACATTGGGCGAAACGGAGATCGCGAAGCTGTGCTCAGATGCCGCAACCCGCGGACGCAAGGTTGTTCCCGATGTGAATGGTTCGAAGTCCGGGACGGCACTGCTCGCGCTTGCGGGGATGCTCGATGCGAAGACGAGCGCCGCTATTCTGAAGAAAGACGGAGCCCGCGGCGTGAGCACGTTCTACGGGTTCTACGTGCTCAATGCGCTCGGCCACGCCGGCGAAGTCGATCCCGCACTCGACATCATCCGCACATACTGGGGCGGGATGCTCGATTTCGGAGCGACGACTTTTTGGGAGGATTTTGACCTCGATTGGACGAAGAACGCCGGACGCATCGACGAGCTGGTGCCGGCTGGAAAGAAGGACATCCACGGCGATTTCGGCGCTTATTGCTACGAGGGATTCCGCCACAGTTTCTGCCACGGTTGGGCGAGTGGTCCGACGGCATTTCTCAGCCAGACGGTGCTGGGAATCACGCCGGCTGCACCGGGATTTACCTCGGTGAACATCGTGCCCAATCTTGGGTCACTCAAATGGGCGGAGGGCACCTATCCGACGCCGCTCGGCGTGATCAAGGTCCGTCACGAGCGCCAGTCCGACGGCTCGGTAAAATCCGATGTCCATCTCCCGGACGGCATGACGCGCGCAGAGCGCAAGTAACACTCAGCGCCGATAGCGGAAGAATGCGCCGCCGGGTTGCGGTGCTGTGTCCGGATACCAGTCGATCGTATTTCCGCCGATGCTCACATTGTCGCCGTAAAAAAACAGATCGAGCACGGACGGATTGGCGAGCGATGACCACGGAACCGAGAGTTCGGCGATGGTCGCGGTCCAACTGAATGCCGCGCCTGTGACGAACGACCAGCTCCAGTTGATGCCGGTGCCGGTGTATCGATAGAGCTGCGTGCCTTGCAGCATGTATTCAGCGCCAACGGGGAAATTGTCGGCTCCCCCGCGAAACCCCGTCGTGCGTGTGACGTCGGTGTCGAGGAACACGTTGTGCGCGATGGTGAGCGTGGCGGGCGCGTCCGTGAGGTAGCCGAGGTAGAAATTGGAAGCGTTGTGCGCGGCTCGGCATTGGCGCCAATCGAGCGGATTGGCCGCGCTGGCGATATCATCGGGATCCGCGGGGAAAGCGGTGATTGCGGGCCAGTCCGCAAAGTCGCCGTCGATGGTGAGCGAAGTGACGGGGTTCGAGTACTCGGCGACACCGAGCGAGATGGAGAGCGTGGTGATGTTCTGGTCTTCGCGCGCCGGCGTGGCGCTGTCTTCAGCCCGCACGCGGAAATAGTGTGTGCCGCTGGAGAGCCCGGTGATGGTGCATTGGTTCGCGAATGCGCTGGTGGGGTCGGTGCTCCAGCCATCACCGATGCCAAACGCGACTGCGCCATATTTCACCGCGGCGGAAAAATCGGGCGTGGTGCTGCGATAGACGTTGTATTTTACCGGAGGAGTCTGGTCTCGCGCGACGTCCCATCGTACGATCACCGAGCCAGCGGAGCCAGCCACGACGCTTTGCACGCCGATGCGGTCAGGCACGTCAGTGGGCGAGAAAGGGGGCGAGCCGGTCGAATCCCAGACCGGCGCAGCGGTATCGGGCGGCGCGGGATGATCGCGCACCCAAGTCCCGATGGTGCCGATGGAGCCGTCTGGTGAGAGGTAGCCAACCCATCCGTTTTTGACTGTGGATTCCACAACTGCTTGGGCGTAGAGCGTCGCGCCGCGGTTCATTTCGTAGTCGAGCGCGAAGACTGTGAAGCCATCGGGGCGATTGGATTCGGCGGTGATTTTCTGAGCGAAATTATGTTGGTTGTCGCCGAAGAATGGCGAGGCCCCGGTGTTGGCCGGGTTGCTGTCCAGGAAGTAGCTTTCGACGAGCGAAGCGTGGATATACGGACGGATGGTGAAGTCGTACGGGCGGATGTTGTATGTCGGGTTGACGAGGCCCGGATTAAAGAAAAACAGGCCGCGGTTCGCGAAGACGGTCATGTCGGGATAGCGCTCGCGGATGAACTTAACGGTGTCGCGCATCGCGGGCGCAGTCCAGGGGTAGTAGCCGGCAGCGTTTGCGTATGGCCCGGCGGTGTCGAGCGTGTCTAGGAAGAAGCCGTCGAAGCCAAGGTTGTGCGTGCGGTCGGTGTCGAAATCGCTGGTACGCCGGCCGGCGATTTGTGCAAGGCCGGCGAGAGAGCGGGCAGGTTGCGCCATCGTGCCGCCGATGCGTTGTGCATCAAGGAGGGCGCGCCATTCAGCGTTTGGGTTTACGAAGCGCGAGCCAAATGCGCCATTCACGTCCGGTTGGCCGTTTGTGACATAAGCCGTTCCGTTCCATTCCTGATCGACGTAGAACGATGCAACGCCATTGTTGCCGGCGATGATGCTTGAGGCGCTGGCGTGCACGGGGCCAGATCCGTCGCCGACGACAGTCGGCACAATTCCGGGATCTTCGCCGATGGAAATGTAGCCGAGCACGTACCGGACACCACGGCGCTGCAACTCGGCGACAACCGCCGGAGTGCAATTGGTGACGAGCGGTTCGAGCACTACCACGTCCGCTTGTGCGAGTGCACCGAGCGTCGCCGGGCTGAAGTCGTTGCCGTAATACTGGATGTAGCGTGCATTGGAGCCAATACCCGGCAACCGTGTCGCCGGCGGGATCGCGGGCACGGCCGCTTCCAGTCGGGCCGCCGCGCGGTAAATGAGTGTGCTGCTTTCCTGAGGCGCCATCAGCACGGATTCTCCGGACGCTGAAGCCACGACGCCCGTGGCACGACGCCAGCGTGGGGCGGGTCCGGCCGCTGCGGAGAACCATTCGTAGGTCCGCGTCAGTCCACCGTAGCCGACGCCCGTCGCGGCTCGCTCAGTGACGGCAATCCGGAGGCTGTTGCCTACGCGTGTGATGCCCGCTGTGAAACGCTCGGATGGGTTCGTCGGGTTTGTTCCGGCGACGTATTCCTCCACATCGCTCGTTCCGTCGCCGTCCGTGTCCGATGTCGAGGTTGCAGTCGTCGTATTTCCAAAGCGGGCGACTTCCCAATCATCGGGCAGGCCATCCGCATCCACATCATCGGCGCGAGCGGAGGTGCCGGCGAACAGGAAAGCGAGGCAGGCGAGATAAAGCTTCCTCATTAGCGAAACTACGGGGCGCTTTTCTCGGGCTCTTTTGCCGGTTCTTGTCTGGCGGCGAGTTCGATGGTTTCGCGGACGAACTGCGCGTGCAACACGTCGCCCAATCCGAGCGGATAATGGATCGAGCGCTCCTCATACTCGGTCTTCACCTGCTCGTCGTGGCGAAACTGCGCGAATACCATCCCGATGATCAGCGGATGGTCGTCCGCTCCAGCAACGAAAACGGGCCCGCCGCTGTCACCGCCGAACGCCGTGAAATCGGCGAGAAACGAGTGTTTCTTTGCGACTGGCGTGAGCGGATGGCTCGCGATGATTCCCTGCCGCGCCACGGGGAAGCCCGCCTCGTTTGCCTCAAACGTTTTCGGGTACGTGAGCACAAAAAGAGGGCTGCAAGCGTGCAGTCCGGTTGCTTTCAGTTGCGCCTCGTCCGCGAGCGCGGTGAATGGTATGGACCCGACGGGAACCGGCAGTGGATCAGCGAGACGCAACACTGCTGTGTCGTCCTTTTCGTGCCGCACCCAGATCCGCTTCCCATCGCGGCGGATGGTGAGTGAGTGGTCGCGGCGTTTGTAAGTGCCATCTTCGAGCCGCTCGCGCAGAACGATCGTCGCTGTGTCGGCCTTTGTGCCTTTGAGCATATGACCCGCAGTTACGAGATACAGAGCGTTGTCCGGCGCTTCACGCCGCACGAGGAAGCATGTTCCCGTCACCGCCGGGTCGAATAGCTTGAACGTTGAATCGATCATCTCCGTGGCAAAATCCGCCGAGGCTGAAGTGGCGATGCCGAGGAGCGCAGTAAAGAGAGGAAGCAGACGCATGTTGGGCGAGTATGCTTATGTTCCGCCTCTATTCAATCGGGAAACCGCCGGCATCACTCACGGGATTGCCAGACGGAGCGCGACGTCCGCTACGTGATGGAAGCGGAGTAAACTTTGTGGAGGTGGAGCGGCTTGTCTGGATTTCGCCCGACGTGGTCGTCTGGATGCGGTGCGAGCGCACGACGTCGTCGCTGAGGCGATCCGAAAAGCGGCGCGGGACGCGTTGGAAGGATTCGCTCGCGCCTTCAAACGGATTCTTTCCCGCGAAGAGATTGCCAAGGTCGAACGGCACGCTCACGGCGACTCCGGCGGTCCAGTGGCCGCCCATCAGCGCCTTGTCGTCCCAGTATTCCACGTTCGCGGTGACGCCTTTGAGCACGCGGGCTTCGAGGCGCGCTTTGAAGCCGTCGAAGTCCGATCCGAAGCGATTGTCGTAGTGGTAGTATCCGGCGAATATGCGCGTCTCGGCGATGTTTTCGAGGCCGGGAATGAGGAAGCCGATCTCGGCGTTGAATCCTTCGAGGCCTGTCTCGAAGCGCGTGAATCCAGCGCGATCCGTCGTTTGCGCAATCCCGCCCGGCACGAACCGGCTGCGTGTGCTGCTGGTGGTGCGGCGGCCCACAGCGAACGTGTCGTCTTCCGGCACGTAGTAGTTCAAACGCGCGTCCACCCAGTGGGTGAGGAGTTCGAGGCCGAGGCCGAGCTGGTTCAAATCGTTTCCGTGTTCGCTGTGGACGTTGTCCCAAAACACGTTGGCTCCCACGATGATTTCATCGCTCAGCATGTGCCGGAATCCGACGCCGAGGTTGGTGATAAACTGGCCGTTGTCTTCGTAGTGAAAGCCAGCGTCGATGAAGAGAAACGCGTCGTGGCTCGGCGGCGTCCAGATACCGAGGACGGCGTTGAGATTAACCCCGCTGAGGTCTTCGCTGAATTGCGAGCCGAGCGTCAGATGCCCGACGGGCGCGGCGGACGCGGCCTCCGCCGGTGGCGCGATTTCTTTTGCAGATGCGGCTGCTGCGAGCAGGCAGGCTGCGACGATGGCGGATGGAATGTGCATTTTCATGTTCAGAATTGGTTACGTGAGTTGCGGGTGCGGGACGGGCGATGTTCCGGCGACGAATACGGCACCGTTCGGGAAGGTCGGGAATGCGCTGAATGTGCGCGCTGTCATCTCGGCATTCGTCACGCCATCGAAGAATTTCACACTGCCCGCGTTACGTCCGCCGGAGCCGACGATGATGTCGGCGATTCCGTCGAGGTTCACATCCGCCGCTGCCACGCGGGCACCGAGTGCATAGCGTGTGGCAAATGGGGTGATCGTGCTGAGAAGCGAACCGGTCGCGCCGTTGAATGTTTCGACCACCGTGCGTCCGCGGTCGCGACCGACGATGAAATCAACAATTCCGTCGCCGGTGAGGTCCGCCGCGGCTGCCACGAAGACGCCGCCTTTGTAGCTGGCACCGCCGACCGTGAAGTCTTTCAGGACCGTGTTCGAGATGCCGCTCGTGACGACCACGCGATTACCGCCGTAGCCCTGGCTGGCGATGATTTCTGCCACGCCCCTCGTTATAATACTGCCGCGCGGGACAATGGCGCGGTTATCAAATCCGCCGTCCCCATCGCCGACTGCAACGCGCACGCCGCCACGGAACTTCGTTCCGAACGGTTCGTTCGTCGAGAGCACGGAGCCGTCGAGGCCGCTGAATACGCGCACTTTCGCCGAGCCCTTCGCTTTATAGCCCGAGCCGACGACAATGTCGTCTCGCCCGTCGCCGTTCACATCGCCGGATGCCACGTAGGCTCCGCGCGCGCCCGCCTCCGGGAATGCGGCGAGCTCGGCAAATGCGCCGGTCATCGGTGCACCGGTGCGTCCATCGAATACGCGGACGCGGCCGGTGCCGGTAATGGTGGATGTGATGACGTCGTCGTAGCCGTCGCCATTGATATCGCCGGTCGCGACACGGATGCTCTTCCGGTAGGTTGGCTCGTAGGCATTGATGCTCATCTCCGAGCCCGTCGCGATGTCGAACACGCGGATTGTCGGCGGCGCTCCGCGGCCGGGCAGTGAGACGCCCGGCGAGACGACGTAGATGCCCTGGTAAAT
>JANMGP010000359.1:0-10704 GCA_031374705.1 Verrucomicrobiaceae bacterium
CCTTTGGATGGGCCGCACGCTTCCGTCGGCTCTCCCGGGACTACGAGCGTTTAGCCTCCACCTTGTCCGGCGCTCACTGGCTCGCCTTCGTCGGCCTCATGCTCGCAAATCTCTTCAGGTAATGTGCATGACAGGCTTTAACATCATCCGGCGCCTTCACCCAGCTCGACGTCTTCGTATCAAAAGCGCCCATGCTCTGAAGTTCGCCATACTGTTCCTCCGTCAACAGCTCGATATCCATCGCCGCGGCCATATCCATCGCGGTGTCTTTGGGCTTGTGTTCTTTCCGCGATTCCAGCCATTCCCGGTCGTAGCAAACCGCGACCCGGCCTTTCGGAGTTTCTGTTGAACAGTCAAAAAAAATGACTTCGCCCGTCACCTTGTCGTGCCCGACCACATCGGGTTCCCCGCCACTAATCTCCATTTGCTGCAGTGACCACAGCTTGCCAAGATTCGATTCCAGCCTTGCTCCTACCTTTTCCCACGCAAGACCTCTGTGGCGGTGCACGTTCTTCTCAAACCGCGCCTCCAGCGCTCTGAATAGCTCTTCGCGTTGTTTTGGCGACAACGCCCTGTTTGATTTAGCGTCTTTCATAGAGTGGCTTCCATGGTCATGCTTCGCGGGTAGAGTGGAGCCGATTTGAGCGGTTTTTTCGTAACCAGGCGTCGAATCGCGAGACCTTTCCACATCAGAATTCCCGTCAGGACAACCACCCGAAGGGAGATAAATCGGGAAAATGGTGCATACGGCAGCGCTTGCTCAGGCGGGCCATGAATGTAACCGATTACGGGAAGGGCAAACAAGATGTGAATCCAGCGCAGAATCGAACGTTTTGTGGTTTGGCTCATGACCGGTTTGAGGCGGGACCTTTAACGAAAATGACCGCGCCCTTCAACGACGAAATACTCCAGCGTCGAATACACAAAGCGGACGATTGGCGCGGAGTCCGACTCCTCGCGGCGCTGCGTCGTTGTGAGCGGACCGCCGATGGCTGCTAATCGTCGCTCAGTGTGATCGTAGCTTTTCTGTCCTGCACCCAGTTGAAAAGTTGAAAAATTTGTTAGAAATAATTCTTGCCTTCCCGTCATTTTCTTCATTCAGTTCCGTTTCGCTTCACCTCAAACTCGGAACAGCATGTGCCATCCATGATTTTGGCCGTGCTCCACCCGGAACAAATTAGCCAGAAACACCCAGAAACATCCTACCCATGAAAACACACGTTCTAAAGAATTCTCAAAGCGTTTGGAAGCAATTCGGTCTGGGGCTGACAGCGGGCACCCTCGCCCTCGCCCTGCTCGGTGCCGGAGCGGCACCCGTGAACGGAGCCTTGATAGCGCCCACCGCAGCGACGGCACAAAGTAATTACGCGCCCGACGGTCGCACTCCCACCCGTGCCATTGATGGTAGTGGCATGACACCCAACAATCCGGTCGTAGTCACATCGACCTGCGGCAACGGCCCCGCCAACAATATGTGGCTGAGTAATGGAAACAGGGACACTTGGATCACTTTCGACCTCGGCAATGTCAAAACCATTAGTGGTTTTCACCTTTGGAACTACAACGAGATAAACGGCACTTTTGTTGGACGAGGCGTCAAGACTGCGGGCATTTACACCGGCAACTCACTGCTGGCATCTGGGACTGCCTACGCCTCCGCAGGGCCGGCGTGGGGCAGCTTGGTGCAAAACTTCACATTCACGGTCGCGACTGGATTGACCAGCTATACGGGGGCTGATTACAATTTTACCGCGCCGGTGACGACCCGCTATCTCCAAATCTACGTCACCGATAACTTTCGTACGAACGATGCCTACACCGGTATTTCGGAAATCAGGTTCAACGAAGTCCCAGCCTCTGCTGCGACGATTCTCGCCTTCGGGGCCAACGTCTCCGGGAGCAGCGCGGTCATCAGCCCGGTGGTTGCCAACGCGGGAACGGTTGCATGGACCGTTCCCTATGGAACCACTCTAGCGACCCTCGCTCCGACATTCACGCTGTTTTCCGCTGCCGCCACGTGCAATCGAACCAGCGGTGCCGTCCCCAGCCCGGATTTCGGGGCAGGTTCAGTGGCTTACACCGTCACTGACGGCGCGACCGTGAACACCTATACCGTCACGGCGACCGTTGCCCCTCCGAGCACGGCCCGGGATATCACGGCCTTCAATGCCAACTCCGCCGGGAGCAATTCCATCGTCACCAGCACGGGCCCCAACACCGGCACGATCGAAGTCGTGGTCCCGTTTGGCACCCCGGCGGTGCTCGTGGGAGCCATCGCGCCCACCTTCACGCTGTCTGCCGGAGCCACCTGCAACCAGGTGAGTGGCGCAAGACCGACTCCGAATCTAAGCATCGGAGGATCGGCACATTACATCGTCACGGCCCAGGATGCGACATCGATGAAGGACTACACAGTAACGGTGCGGCAGAGCCGATGGAGATACAGCCCGTGGACGGGCGACTCGAATTCCGGGATCACCGGTGTGCAGGCCGATTATACAGTGGCCGTGAATACCGGCACCGCCGGGGATGCAGCGGTTACGGTAAATGGAATCAACTTTGAGGCGAATGCAGTCTCGGGGGCGAACTACACAATCGGGGGGGGCATTGCGTCCACCGGCCGAGCCACCAACGTTACCGGAGACAGCTCTACGCTGGCTACGAACTTCATATACAATGCATCGCCCCGCACGGTCACCCTCAACAACCTCACGGTAGGGGCTACCTATGAGACCAGCCTTTACGCCTATGCATGGGACGCCTCAGGCCGCGTCCAAACATTTGCGTCGGACAGCGACAGCTACGTGGCGGATCAGGATGCTTTCGGTTTAAATAACGGAATCCGGATTTCCTACACATTCGTCGCCGCCGCGATCTCTCAGGTCTTGACGATCACTGCGGTGCCCGGGGGTGCCGGCACGTTCCACATGTCTGCGCTGGCAAATCGGCGCGTAGTCACGGCCGACGATAGCGACAACGATGGCCTTTCCGATACGTGGGAGAATTCGAAAGCCGGCAATCTCACGGATCTCACCGGCCTGCTGAACGGCCCCGGCCCGGGTCCCGGTACAGGCGACTTCGATGGCGACGGGCTCTCTGATGCGGATGAATTCGCGCTCAGCGCCCCTTATCCAAGCCTCAACCCAATGCTCGCGGACACCGATGGTGACGGACTGTCGGACCGTGCGGAACTTCTCCCGATCGCCCCCCGGGCGGCGACCAATCCGACGGTCGCGGACAGCGACGGCGACGGCCTGAACGACTTCTTGGAAAACAATTCAGGCGTATTTGTGAATGCGGGGAATCCCGGCACGAACCCGAATTCCGTGGACAGCGACGGCGACCAGTATCCCGACGCCTACGAGCTCGCACAGGGCGGCAATCCGGTCCTGAACACCTCATTCCCTACCGTGCTCCCGGCTGGCATCGCGCTCGGCGTGGTCACGGATGAAGCCAGCACCGGCATCCAAGCCAGCGATTTGTCCACTTTCACGCACAAGATTTCCGGCGGCAGCCCGGCCACGGTAAATGGCGTTGTGATGGATGTTCTCGATACCGCGACCACTCCGCCGAATTTTGTATGGAATCCTAATGCAGGCGGCAAGAACGTCATCGGTCCCGCCGTAAACAACGGCACCTGGAACCCGGTCACGGGCAACGTCACCGGAGCGGGGAACCTGCAGATGTTCGGCACCTTTACCTATTCAGGCGGCGGTGGGGCTCCCGGGAGCAAGCAGCAATTCACCCTCTCCGCTCTCGAAGTGGGGCTGACGTATGAGATGCGGGTCTTCATCCGGAAATGGGACGACGGCACGGTGCGCCCGCAATATCTGAAGTTCAGCAACGGCGCCCAGGTGACGAACTTCTACATCCTCGAAGACCGCCCCGAAACGGTCCTCGGCAACAGCAATCGCGAATCAGCTTACTACATCAGCTTCACCTACGTGGCGCAGAGCACCACTATGACGATGGAGGCGACGGTTGCCAATGTCGCCACGGGCAACGGGAGCTTCCACATGTACGGCCTCACTAATCGCAGCACCAGCCTCCCTCCGCCGCTCGAAATCAGCAGCATCGTCCGCGAGGCCACTGGCGCATCGGTGACGCTCGGCATCAAATCCCGCCCGAATCGCATCTATGCCGTTGATTTCTCCACCGATCTGTTGATTTGGATAGAACTGACAGATGCCTATCCGTCCACGGGCACGTCCACCACCTACGTGGATACCGTCGCATCCGGCTTTCCACAGGCGTTCTATCGGGTGAGAGATGTGACTCCGTGACATCCGTATTACCAACGCCTCCAAAGGGCGGGCGGAACGGCCAGGCTTCCCGCAGTCGGCGCGTCTTCCGCCCGCCCTCTTCCTCATTCATCGCGCGCCCTATATACTCTCCATGATTCGTCGCCTTCTTCCTCTTTTCGCCGCTGCTGCGTTCGCACAGTATGCGTACGCCTCAGCCGACGCGGTCGTTGTTTTCAACGAAGTGCAGTTCAACCCTGCCGGCCTCTCTGAAGCCGGGGAGTATGTGGAACTCTTCAACCAGCAGGGCATCAAGGTGGACATTTCCGGCTGGCGGATCGACGGCATCGGCTACACGTTTCCCGCCAGCACCATCATCAATCCCGGTGCCTACATCGTCGTGGCGAAAACGCCGACAGCCGGGCAGTTCGGACCGTTCACCGGCAACATAGGCAACGACGGGCAGAAGCTGCGACTCATCAACCAGAGTGATCGCATGATGGATGAGATGACCTACGGAGACGACTATCCGTGGCCCGCAGGCGCAGACGGCTCGGGCTTCACGCTCGCCAAGCTGCTGCCCTACACGGACAGCGGCCGCCATGCGAACTGGACGGTGAGTGCCCAGTTCAACGGCACGCCGGGCGCGATCAATTTCCCCGCCTCCGGTGCGCCGCCACCAGTGACCACGGTGAATCTCTTCAATCTCAACAACCCGTGGCGCTACAATCAGAAAGGGCCTGCCTTCGATGCGACCTGGGCGACCACGGCACACGCCATCGGTGGCACCGGCGTGAATGCCTGGGCATCCGGCCCGGGAGCGCTCGCCTATGAGACCTCCGCCACTGTCACCATCGGCACTCCGCTCACGTTCCCGGGATCGAATATCCCGTATGTAATCACTTACTACTTCGAGACCGAATTCAATATCACTGCGGAACAACTCGCGTCGCTTGCCTCCCTGAAAATCAAGCACGCACTCGACGACGGCGCGGTCATCTACATCAATGGCGTGGAGGCAGCGCGAGTAAACATGCCCGGCGGCCCCGTCACTTCCACCACGCTCGCTTCTTCGAACGTGGAAGCCGGCACTGCTCTCTCGGCATACGTCCCGCTGCCCACCGGCGCGGTCGTCGCGGGGACGAATCGCCTCTCGGTCGAAGTCCATCAATTTGCCAGCGGCAACAGCGACATCGTATGGGGGGCGCAGCTCGACATGGATATTACCGACCCCGTACCCGGGACGACGCCGCCTCTACGCATCAGCGAGATACCGGCCTCCACCGAGGCTGAATGGTGGGTGGAAATCGTGAACACCGGCCCGGCCCCTGTGACGCTCAACGGCATCATCGTCAGCGCCGCCGGCGACACGGCGCGCGAGTATGCGATCCCGTCAGGTAATCTGCCAGGCGGAGGCTTTCTCCTGCTGAATCAAGCCACGCTGGGCTTTCGTCCCGCAGATGGTGAGAAGGTCTTTCTCTACACACCTGGAAAGACCGGGCTGATGGACGCCCGGCAGCAGACCGGCCGCCTGCGTGGTCGTGCGGACTCCCGCGGCGGCGAGTGGGCCTATCCTTCCACCGCCACGCCCGGCGCGGCGAATACCTTTGTTTTCAACGACAGCATCGTCATCAGCGAGATCCAGTACAACCCGCCGGCACTGGCACCCGTCCCCGCCGTGCCGCCGACGTTTCAACTCGACCCGCTGATCCCGTACAGCTCAGTGTGGCGCTACAACGCCTCCGACGAAAACCTGCCCGCCGATTGGGCCGCCTTCGCGCATCCGGTCACCGGAAATTGGAAGTCCGGCACCGGTCCCCTCGGCGTAGAGACTGCCGCCCTGCCTGTGGCTCTCGCTACCGTGCTCACGCCGTATGTTCCGGCAACGGTGACCTATTATTTTGAAAAGGAATTCAACGTCACCACGCAGCAGTTAGCCACGGCGACCTCGCTGGAGATCAGCCACGAGATTGACGACGGTGCCATCTTTTATCTCAACGGATTGGAGCTGCCTTCGCGCTTCAACATGTCCGCCGGCGCGGTGAACCCGGAGACTCTCGCCGCCCCCAGCGTCGGCGATGCAACGCTGAACACCCTGGTGCTCCCCACGTCCGGATTGCTGGTCGGCACCAATCGCCTCTCCGTGGAAGTGCATCAAAGCAGCACCACCAGCAGCGACATCGTCTTCGGGATGAAAATGGACGCCCGCGTGCAACTCACACCGGGCACGCCGGGTCAGCCGCTCACCAATTCCAACAACCAATGGCTGGAACTCACGAATCGCAGCGGCGCCCCGGTCAATCTCACCGGCTGGGACTTTGAAGACGGTATCAGTTTCGCATTTGCACCGAATACCATCCTCGCTCCCGGAGAGCGCGCCTGCATCGTGCGCGATGCCGCGCTCTTCTCTGCAGCCTTCCCCACCGCACGCGTGCTGGGCACTTTCAGCGGTTCTATGTCCCGCAGCGGCGAGGACATCGTGCTGCGGGATGCGCTGCGGAATACCGCGGACGAAGTCCGGTACTACGACAGCGGCGCATGGCCGGAGTTTGGCGACGGCGGCGGTTCCAGCATCGAACTGCGCGATCTCGATTCCGACAACAACGTGGGCGGCGCATGGGCGGCGAGCGATGAAAGCAGCCGGACGGCATGGAAAACCTACACATACACCTATACCGCCGCAGCGAGCAATGGCCCGGATGGCCAGTGGAGTGAATTCAACATGGGCATGCTGTCTGCCGGGGAAATCTGGATCGACGACCTCAGCGTTATCGAAAACCCCGCCGGAGCCGCGACCCAAAAGATTTCTGACCCGGGATTCAACAACGCGACCGCATGGCGTCGGCGCGGGAATCACCGCGCCAGCGAGGTGATTTCTGAACCGGGCAATGCCGGCAATAAGATTCTCCGCCTCATCGCCACCGGCCCCACGGAGCACATGCACAATCAGGTCGAGACCACCCTCATCAGCGCCATCACCAACGGAACCCCTTATCAGATCAGCTTCCGCGCCCGCTGGGTCGCCGGCGGCAACCAGCTTCACACCCGGTGCTATTTTAACCGACTCGCCAAAGTGAACGTCATTGATCGTCCAGCCAATCCCGGCACGCCCGGCGCGCTCAACTCCCGCAATGTCACCAACGCCGGCCCGACGTTCACCGGGCTGAAACACTCCCCGGCTGTACCTGCCGCGGGAGCCATTACCACGGTCTCCTGTCTTGCCGCAGACCCCGACGGCATGGGAGCGATGACCCTGTTCTATTCCGTGAATGGCGCTGCATTCACGAGCAACTCCATGTCCACCACTGGCGGCGGAAAATATTCCGGCAGCATCCCCGGGCAGATCGCCGGGGCAGTCGTGCAGTTCTATATCAGCGGCACAGACAGCGTTGGAGCCACCGAATACTATCCTGCCTTCGGACTGGATTCCGGGGCACTCTACAAAGTGAATGACGGCGCGGCCGCCACCAATGGCTGGCATAATTTCCGTGTCATCACCACCAACGCCGACCGGGACTGGATGCACACCAGCATCAACGTGATGAGCAATGACCGCATCAAATGCACGGTCATTGACCGCGAGAATGACATCTACTACGACGTCGGCCTGCGCCTGAAGAGCAGCGAGCGGGGCCGCGACAATCTCAGCCGGGTGGGCTACAACATCGACTTCCCGTCCGACCGTCTCTACCGTGGCGTGCTTGGAGGCGTAGCCGTGGACCGTTCGCAGGGCCAGGCGCCAGGTCAGTTGGAACTGCTCTTTGACATGATGATCTCCAATTCCGGCGGACCCATCAGCCGCTACTACGATTTTGTTAAAGTCCTTGCCCCGAACAGCGCACTCATTAGCGGAGCCACCCTCCAGATGGCGATCTACAGCGACACCTTCCTGGATGAGCAATTTGAAAATGGATCTGACGGCAGCCTCTACGAATACGAATTCATTTACTACCCCACCACCACGGACAATGGCACTCCCACCGGAAATAAACTGCCACAGCCCGACGGAATCAACGGGCTGGGAATCACCAACAACGGCGATGACCCCGAGCGCTACCGCATGCACTTCCTCAATAAGATCAACCGGGAGGCCGACAACTTCGCGCCGATCATGAACTACTGCAAGCTGTTCAGTACCTCGGGCACGGAGTTCGAAACCCTGCTGCCGCAGCGCATGGATCTCGACATCTGGTTTCGAGGCATGGCCTACGCGGTGCTTAGCGGTGCAGGAGACAACCACGCTGCCGGGGACGGTCACAACGGCATCTTTTACGCACGGCCCGATGGCCGCGTCATGTTCCTGCCGCATGACATGGACTTTGCCTTCGATGCCGCGAGGAGCATCACCGCCAATGCCCAGTGCGCCACACTGACCGCGAGTCCCGCCCGCCGCCGACAATACTTGGGCCACCTCCAGGACGTCATCTCGACGACATACAACAACAGCTACATGTCCATCTGGACGAGTCACTTTGCCTCGCTTGATCCATCCCAGGACTGGGCCGGCAACCTCGCCTACGTGAACAGCCGGTCCGCCAACGTGCTCTCACAGATCACCGCCGCCATTCCCCAGGTCGCCTTTGCCATAACCACCCCCAGTCCGCTGACCGTCGCCTCCAGTAGCGCCACCATCTCCGGAAACGGCTGGGTGAACGTACGCGATATCCGCGTCCTGGGCAGCACGGAGCCGCTCGCCGTCACATGGACCGGCAACAGCACATGGCAGGTCACTGTGCCCGCCCCGCCGGGAGCCAATTCACTCACCCTCCAGGCGCTGAACTTCTCGGGGGCCGTTATCGGCACCGTCACCATCACCATCAACAACACCACGACGATTCAGCCCGGCAGTGCGACGAATCTCGTCGTTTCGGCACTCATGTATCACCCTGCGGATCCGAGCGCCGCCGAGATCGCCGCCGGCTTCGTCGATTCGGATCAGTTTGAATGGATTGAACTGCAAAACATCAGCGCCGCCGTCGTGGATATGACCGGCGTGAGCTTTATCGGCGGCATCGATTACGACTTCGCCACCGGCCTCATGCTTCAGCCGGGTGCCCGCATCGTCGTTGCCCGTGAGCGCGCGGCATTTCTCTCGCGTCATCCCGGAGCGGCCGCGAGGCTCGCAGCCGGCGCGTTCCTCAATGCCACCGCCCTCAACAACGGCGGCGATACCCTCCTGCTCGTCGGAGCAGCCGGTGCGACGATCAAAAACTTCACTTACGACGATACCGCCCCCTGGCCCACAGCTGCCGACGGTAATGGCTACGGCCTCACGCTCATCGCTCCGACGACAAACCCGGACCACAACCTCGCTGCCAACTGGCGCCTCAGCACGTTTTCCGGAGGCAATCCCGGCACCTCGGACTCCACCACCTTTGCAGGCGATCCGAATGCGGATGCGGACCACGACGGACTCAACGCCCGCGTAGAATATGCCCTCGGTACCAGCGATTCTGTTTACAATACCAGCGGCGTCACGGCGAGCATCGGCCTGGATAACTTCCTGACCGTGACGTTCGTCCGCAGCCTCGCCGCAGACGACGTCATCTCTGAAGCGCAATTCTCCACCGACCTTGCAAACTGGACGCCAGGCTCCACCATCACGGAAGTCCCTCTGGGAGACGGCACCGTCCTAGTCACCGCCCGTTCCAACACACCCACCACCGAGCGCGGCTTTGGCCGGGTCAGCGTCCGTCCAAGGTGAGGAGAATAGAAAAGGGAGGACAAAGGGCGGGCCGCGACATATCTCAACTTTCCAAAGATGAGTGTGCATCTTCCCCTGAGCGACTGGGGGAATAGAAGATTTCCTCTCTATGTTCCGGCATCCGGCAGGATTGCATATGCTACGGTTCGATTCTTGTCGCATGAAATACCTTGCTCCAATTCTGTTTGCCGCCAGTGCTTTTGCCGCGGAGCCGATCTCGCCGGAGCTGGCGGTGCTCAGCGCGGAAGCGCGGGGTGTTTTTGGCGCACAATTGCACGAAGTGTCACGGGCAGCAGAAGCAGAAGGCCAAACTCCGTCTCGACCTCCGCGAGGCGGCGATGAAAGGCGGCGAAAGCGGTGCGGTCATCACGCCGGGGAAGCGGGATGCGAGCGAGCTGATCCGACGGCTGAAGCTCCCGTTGACGGACGAAGAAGCGATGCAGCCGAAAAAAGGTCCGCTCGACCCGAAGGATGTCGCGACGCTTGAGAAATGGATCGCCGCCGGGGCGTCGGGGGTTTGCGACGGGGTGTGCTTGGACGACTTCGTTTGGCTTTGGGTTTCGCTCGGAATGCACGGCGCTCTCCGTGCAGGCGTGGGCTCCGCTGGCCGCGGCGCTGGATGCGCGGATCGCCGCGCCGGGCGAGCCGTTTGTGGAGGGGCTGCTGCACGACTTGGCGCGCGGGCTTTCCCTTGCGGATGCGGCAGAGGGGCGTCCGCCGGGGTGCGACGGGTATGCGGTGTGGGACTGGATGGGCACG
>JANMGP010000347.1:0-45485 GCA_031374705.1 Verrucomicrobiaceae bacterium
GTGGATAACTTCGAGCTAGAACTCCGACACTCAAATGTTCGGCGATCTGGCCTCCGGTGTTCATTGTCATTTTTGTGCGTGCCATATTGCGCAGCACTCTAAATGCCGCGAACAGGGAAAACAAGCTCTAAGTGAACAGTAATGGGGCTAAACGGTTGGGGCGGTTTGCAACGATCGGATTCACTCAACCATTTCGTTATTTCGGCGGTCCGGGACACGGAGCCAGCAGAGCGTGTGTATGACGACGAAGCCCCCGCTCAGTAGCATTCCAAACTGAAACGGATAACCGAACGGAATCGCGATTCGGATGTAGTCTTCGGCAGGCGCCCACGGCGGAATCATCGGCCAGCCGCCGTAAAGAAAGAAGAAAGAAAGAAGCGCGGTGGAGCCGAAGGGAACAAGTGCGAGAAAGAGTCTCCGAGAGAAGTAAGGCTCAGGTTTTGATCGAACTGCGCTCACGATGAAGGCCGCCGTTCCAGCCGCTAGAATGAGAAGCAAGATCAAACGAATCGGGCCCCAGTGGAGCACATCGTCCATATCAATGAGCATTCGAAGAAACCCCAGCGGCTCCCATGCTTCGGGCATCTTGGTGGTCTGATCGGCTGTCATCGTAACTCGTTCGGAGTCAGTTTACGGAACGGTTGGATGTCGGAAAGCTACTCATCTATTTCAGCTTACGGCTTCACTGCGCGGATGCGCCAGAATGCTGCGCCGCTGCTCACGGGCGCGGCGGTGCGGTAGGTCTCGGTGAGCCAGCCGGTTTGCGCATTGATGCTCGTTTGGAGCGTCATGCTCGCGGTTGCGTCGGTCCAGGCGGTGAGGTCGGCAGAGGTTTGGAACGTGATGGTGATGCCCGGAATCGCGGCTCGGCGGATGGTCACGAGGATGTGCGAGTCGGGCTGCTTTTGCGCGATGACGGCGTCGCGTCCGCTCGCGGAATCGCGCGGGTCGCTCGCGGTGGCAAACTCGGCGAGGTTCGTGAGGCCGTCGGCGTCGGGGTCGGCGAGGTCGCCGGAGATCGCGGCGTTCGCAAGTTCGGTGGGCGTGAAGTGTGCGCGCTGCCACTCGGTATGAAGCGTAGGGTTTTCGCCGGGAGTCGGGGCCGCGAGGCTGGTGCGCCAGTTCGCAGAGGAGTTTTGCACGCCTGCGATGAAGACGAGTGAATGGCCCGTGCCGTCTGCATTCACGGGCCACGGCGCGGTGTCGGTATAGGCGATGCTCGTAATGGGTGCGGCGGCGGAATCGGCGAGCGCGATGGTTTCGCCGTTATTGCTCAACTCGCTGTCGTCCTCGAATTCCCCTGCGATGAGCGATGCGAGCGATGGGCCGTATCGTGCGAGAAATGCGGCGGTGTTTCGGACGATGAGCACGCCCGCTCCGGCCGCAAGTGTGCGGCCCGCGGGGAATGTGAACTTCACGCCGGCGGTGAAAGTTACGCCGGTAAGGTCGAGCGTCTGCGCGGTGGTGTTTGTCAGTTCGAGGAATTCAAAAAGTCCGGCGCTGGTGTGTCCGGCATTGAACTCGGCGATGGTGGGGTCGGTGGGGTTGAAGTCGAATTCGGTGATGACGAGTTCGCCGGCATTCGCAGCATTTCCGACGATGAATGTGACTTCCTGCAACGGGCTCCATTCGCTCGCGTTTTTTGCGCGGGCGCGGAGTGTGATGGTCTGGGTGAGCGTGAAGGAATTTCCCGTGCTCGCCGTCGGTGCGATGCCGCCGCCAGTGACTCGCGGGTCCGCTCCGCCGAGGGTGAAATAGTTCGTCGTCCCTGCCGTGGTGGAGAGTGTCACGACCGTGCCGGGCGCGACGACACCGCCGTAGATGCTTGGTTCCGGCGGAGCGAGTGCGGGGTAAAGCGACGCGGCGCGGAGTTGAGAGACGACAACGGCGTTGCGGGCGTTGAAGTAATTTGTGGCGTCGGTGGTGGTGCGCGCGGTCCACACGCCTTGCACGGTTTTCAGCGTGCCGCGATAGTCGCCCCATCGTGCGCTCTCGGCGTAAAGACCGGGCTGTATCTTGGCGCGAAGGGCGTTCCAGCGTGCGATGTTGCGGGCGGTGGAGTACGGGCCGTTGTGGAAGTAATAGCGGTACGCCGTGTCTGCGAGTCGCATCTTATACTCGGCGTTTTGCCGGAGTCCGACATCCACCTGCCCCGGCGACGTAAGCCACCAAGCGTGAGTGAATCCCTCGGGCGGCGTGACTTTATTGGCGTTCACGTTGAAACCCTGAAAGCCAAGGTCGTTGTCCCACGTGATGAAGCGCCAGCCGGGCGTGCGCGCCTGCACGTTGTCATACGCGGTGAAGAAATTTCCCGGCCAGTCGCCGTTGGCGTGGTAGTAGCCGTTCAGCACGTAAGCGATGAAATTGTCCACATCGAGCAGGCGCTTGAAAGCCATGTTGCGCGTGCCGTCGGGGTTATTTCCCTGCACTTGCTGATACGCGGACGTGGTGGAAAAACCCGCGCTGCTTTGCGCCATGAGATCGTTCCACTCGATGAAGTCGCCGCTGTCGAGCCGGTTGCCGCAGCAGAGATTCACGATGTCGTATTCTTCGTTTTCGCCGCCGAGTACCGTCTCGGCCCAATGCTCCTGCGGGCGTTCGGTGGGATCGTAGAGGCCCCAATACATTCCGTTGATCAACACATGCGCATAGCGATGGCGCGTCGCGGGATGTCCGCTGTCGAGCTGCGCTTCTTTTGCAAAGCCATCGGCGAGATACGTGGCCTCGCCGTAGAGCGATGCGAGCCACGAGTCGCGCGTGTTGCTGCGCAGCGCAATGCGCTTGAACCGCGTGGGACCGTCCGCCCCGAAGAACTCGTGGTGGAGCCAGTTCGGGCCGTACTGCGAGCCAAAGAGGAGCATCATGTTGAGCTTGGGCGTGACGTTCAAATTTCGCGACGTGAGGCCCATGATGTGGATGCCGCCATTGATCTGAAATTGCTCGGTGCCCGCGGCGGTGATCATCTCGACAGAGCACGCTCTTTCCCAAGCATCGCCGCGCGCGCCGGGGTGCAGGTAGATGCCGGTCGCGGGGTCGAAGAAGTCTGCGGCTGGAAGGGCGATGGAGATGACGGGCAGCGCCTTGATGGAGTTTGCAATCGCGGTGCGCGCCTGCGCCGTGGAGAACGCGGCATTGCCCGCCGCCGCTGCGTAGTCGGGGCTCGCGGTGCTCATCATCCCGTAGTCGGATGCGGTGCCGCCGCCGTTGCTGTAGTCGGTCCACGTCCCGCTCGGATAGCCCGGCGGCGCGGCGCTCGGCTGCACGGCGACGTCGTTTGCGAAGAGGAAGGTTTGCGTATCGACGTTCGTCGATTGCATGCCGGAAAAATACGCCATCGCGCGGACGACGGTCGTGGTCGCGATGGAAATCGGCGCGGTGTAAATCGTGCCCGTCGTCTCCGTGGGAGCGGTGCCGTCGGTCGTGTAGCGAATCGTCGCGCCGGGCGTCGCGCTCGTGATGGTGAGCGAAAACGGCGCATCGAAAAACCCGCGATGATGACTGAACGTCGTATCGGCGACGTAGCCGAGTACGGTGGATGTTCCGTTTGGACCACCGGGCGTCGGCACTGGAAAATAGCGGACGGTGGCGGTATCGGTGTCCACCGCGCGAAGTTGCGCGCCCATGAAAAACTCGGGAGTCGAGGCGGCGTTCAGCCCGTGAATCGCGAGCAGATTTGTCCCGCTCACGAGCAGCGAAGCAGAGAGCGGCACGGTCTCGCGCTGCGTCGCGGTCGCTGTGGCGGCGGAATTGTGCAGCAGCGTCGGCGGGGAATTCCGCGCGACGACTTGCGTGCCGTTGAGCCACATCGTGCAGCCGTCGTTGTAAGGCAAATCGAGCAACAGCGAGTCGTAAGCGGCCGGATTTCCGACGGCAAAAGTCACACGCATCAGCGCCGAGGGGTTCACTCCATTCATCGCAAGCTGGAGGTTCGTGCGAACGAACGGATCATTCGGCCCCGCGAATTTGAACGTGCCCGCCGCGTAGCGATTTGCGGGCCCGCCATCGACGGTCGTAGGGAACACGCCCGCGCTGCCATAGCGTCCGCCGCCGACAAATGTCAGCTTTCCACCGCCGCTATTCGTCTCCCATCCCGCGCTGGAATTCCTGTTCAATTCCGCCGCGCTGTAGCCGTATGCGACAATCGAGTAAGACCCCGGCGCAAGCGTGACGGGCGCAGCGAGCGGCTTGTAGCGATTGCCCTCCAGCAGCGTTCCCGGCGAGGTCGTGAAAAACGTCGTCGTCGCAAGGACTGAGCCGGGCGTGTCGTCCGCAAAATTCGTTGGAGTTCCGTTCGTGTTCCGGGAGTAAAGCTGCACCGTGATGTTGCTTCCAAGCCCGTTCCCGCCGCTGTCGAAGCAGCCCAACTCTGTCACGAGCACGCTCTCATTTACCACGAAATCCATTCCGAGCGTGCCACCGTAATCCTGATTCCCAACAGTCCCCGTGAGCACCCGATAAGCGACCGTTCCGCCCGCGCTGGGAAATGCCACCGAGCCAAATCCCGCCGCCGCTTTTCCATCCGTCCAGCCTGCCGTGGAAAACGCCACCGCGCTGCGCCAGAGCGGGTCCACCGCCGCCGACGGCACAAGCACCTTCGCCACCGTATCGAAGTTCGTCAGCGACGTCACCGGCTGCGAAACACCGTAGGAAACATCCGTCTTTTGCACGGGCACCGGCGCGGAGAACTCATGCGCCACCGAGCCATCCGGCCGCAGCAACGAGAGAACCTCCCCAGCGGAATCGAGCTTGAAGTTCGTGTGCAAATACCCCGCTGGGTCCGTGTAAGGCTGCTGCAATTTCCCCGAAGCGATCACCACCATGAACCCGCCCACCGGGAGTGTCGTCGCCGGAAACGTCCAAGTGGTCGTCGAGTCGCGCAACTTCCACCCCGCAAGATTCACCGCCGCCGCCGTGGGATTGTGAATCTCGATCCAATCCTCCGCATGTCCAAGCCCGTCAAACAAGACCGCATCATTGGAAGCGCCGAATTCCGAAATGACCACATCCGCCCGCAAAGGCAGGACTAAGGCAAGTAGCGAAACTAGTCTGAGAACGGTTCGATGGAGCGTCATGCAACACGCTCACAGTAGGCAGCGAAGCGCTACTTGCACTCACTTTTACGGCGACAAATTGCCGTGCAACACTTGGCAGGAATCAAGACGGACAACGCTCCTGCCAGACCATACCTTGGCTGGTGCAAATATCTCCGAAACGGAAGGTTCACAACTGCTGCCGACTACTTCTGCGCGGCGCGGGCTTCGGCGGCTTCGAGGCGCAGCTTTTCGAGACGGGAGAGTGGCTTCGGTGGTGCGGCGGGCGCGGCTGAAGGAGCGGCGGGTGCGGCGGCTGCGACGGCGACGGGCGGTGGTGCGGGGGCGTTTGGTTTTGGCGCGGGTGGTTCGTCGATACGCAGGACTCCGCCACCGCCGATATTGTGGACGATGGGTTCGCCGTCTTTCATCACGATGACCTGGCAAAAGAGCGACTTGTGCTGGCCGACCGGCGCGTCGGCGGCGAGCGCGGCGTTGAAGGTCACGTCGGCGCTCGCTTTCGTGATGGGCAGCGGGTTTTTTTCGATGGTCACTTTTGGCGGGAGCCCGACGAGTTGCACCTGCGCTTCGCCGTCGAATGGCTGCAATTGCTGAATCTTGCACAGCACCGGCGAGGGTTTGCCCTGCTCGCCCGCGGCCATGGGAATCTGCATCGTGAGGAACGGCGCGGAGACCGTCACGGTCGCGAGTTGCGAGGATGTCCACACCGGGCCTTTGCCCGCGTCGCTCAGCGCGAGGATGGCGATTTTCCAGGCGCGCAGCGCGGCGTCGCCGTTGGCGTTCAGCGGATACATCACTTCGGTCTGGCCCTCGGGGATGACGACTTCATTCGCCGAGCCGACGCCCGGCGGATTCCACAACATGCGCAGCGTGATGGGTGCCTTGAAGCCTTCCTTGCGCGTGGCGACGACCTTGAGATTCATCGCGCCGCTTTGCACGAGCGGCACCTTCGGCTCGACGATGTCGATTTTGAAAGGCACCTCCTCCGTCACCGCGACGGCCATGCGGTCCACTGACTGGCGGTAATAGACGGTGTTGTTCGGCGGGCCATAGACGAGCTCGAGCGACTGCACGAAACCGCCGGTGATGGCTTTGTTCTGCACGTTCTCGCCAGCGAGCGGCGTGAGCTTCGCGGCGACCGGCGCTTCCGCAGTCGCTTCGAAAACGGCGACGGCTTCGTTCACATTTCCGGCGATGACATCATTCGCCATCGTCACGCCCGCGGGCAGTTCCGGCGCGGTGAAAGCGACGTCGCCCGCGAAGTCGCCGCGGCCCACGCGGATGAGCGTCGCAAAGCGATTGCCGCGCGCGACGGAGACGGTGTTGCGCTCCTGGCTGTTGCGCGCGTATTCCGGAATACCCAGCGTGAGGCTCGCAGCGACCGGCTTGAACTCGACGCGATAGACATACTCCGGTCCGCCTTTTCCTAGATGGTCGCGCACTGCGACGAGATACTCGCCATCCGCCGGTGCGGCCCAGCGCAACTGGCTGTCCGGTCCGCCCGCATCGTCGTTCTCGGCGAGTCCTGCACCGTCCCCCTTGAGAATCGTGAGCACGGAATCGAGCGGCGAACGCACGCCGCGCGCGACGCAGCGCACGTCGAACGTCTGCCCGGCTTTTGCGGTGACCCTGAAGAAATCGATGTCGCCGGCCTTTTCGATGATGCCGTTGAATGCGAGTGGCAGCGCCTCGGCGGTCTTTGTCGCCTCGGCGGCGGTGTTGTTGGGCTCGACTTCGAGCACGTTGCCAAAGGGCACGACGCGCAGCTTGTTCGGCGACGGCACCGACTGGCCGTCCTGCACGAGCGAGTAGTCAAAATCGCCCGCCTTCTCCGGCAGTTTGATTTTCTGCGTCACCGGCCCGCGCACATCGCCGAGCAGCTTCACTTCGATTTCCTCGCCCGCTTTTCCACCCGCCGGATACGGCATGAGTGGACGCGGCGCTTCGCCGACGTGCAAGATGTAGCGGCTCCCGCCATTCCCCGCGTAACTGCTCTCGCGCACGGCGATGACATACGAGCCGTCCTCCGGCGCGATGACCGACGCGACCGGGTCCTGCAACGCAAGCGCGGAGTCGTCGCACACCGCGAGCTCGAAGCGCTTCATGTCGAGAATCGCCACGTAGCAATCGACGAGTGCCGACCCGAGCCGCATCGCTTCGACTTCCGCGGTGATTCGCTGGCCCTTCTTCGCCTCGACCAAGTAGTAATCAATGTCCTCGTTGTCCGCGATGCCGTGGACGCTCGTGTTCAGCGCCACTTTTTGCGGCGCGGCGAAGTCGTTATTCGGCTCCTTTTCATCCGCGACGGGATACTGCCCGACGGAAAGCGTCGCGGCCTCGGTGATGCCACCCGCCGTCCGCACGCGCACGACATGCGTCCCGAGCCGCGCGGTCGGGTCGGCCTTCAGCCTCACCTTGAGCTGCGCGGGGTTCGTGCCGTCCATCGACACGACCGTGAACCCCGGCTCGTAAAACAGAATCTCCTGCGCGTCGTTGAGCCGCGCGCCGTTGAAGAGCGCCTCCACTTCCGTCCCGCGCTGAATGCCGCGCGGTGTGATGATGGTGAGATTCGGCGTGGCCGCGTGAAGCAGCGCCGCGCAAAACAAGAGCACCAGCGCCGCGAGCCAGCTGGGGTTGCGGTGAGTCGGTGGACGTCTCATTTGGAAAGGAGTTAAGCGATGAGGTCTTTGAGCACCTTGCCGCCGTCCACGATTTCGATGGGACGGTCGCCGGGCGCCATGAGTTCCTTGTCGGCGACGATGCCGAGCTGGTTGTAAATCGTCGTCGCGAAATCCTCGACAGTGAGCGGCTTCTCGTCCGGCTCCGACGCGGTCGCATCCGACGAGCCATACACGTAGCCCTTCTTGATGCCGCCACCCGCGAGCACCACGCTGAACACTTTCGGCCAATGGTCGCGTCCGGCGGTGGCGTTGATTTTCGGCGTGCGCCCAAATTCACTGCTCACGACGACGAGCGTCGAATCGAGCAACCCGCGCTGCGCGAGGTCCGTGATGAGCATCGCGAACGCCTGGTCGAACGGCGGCATCTGGCTGTTGATGGCCCCCGCGATGTTGTCGTGATGGTCCCAACCGCCAAACGTCAGCGACACCATGCGCACGCCCGACTCCACGAGCCGGCGCGCCAGCAGCATCCGCATGCCCGCCGCGTTCCGTCCGTAAGCATCCTTCAGCGCATCCGGCTCCGCCTTCATATTAAAGGCCTCGCGTGCCTCTGCCGAACTCAGCAGCCCGTATGCGCGCTGGTAGAAAGTATCCATCGCATCCAGCGCGTCCGACTTTTCCAGCGTGCGGAAATGCGAGTCCACCGACTGGAGCATCGTCTTCGCCTTCGCAAAACGCTCCGGCGAAACACCGCCCGGCAGCACGAGGTCCTTCACCTGAAAATTCGGATCTGCCGGGTCCGACCCGAGCGAGAACGGCCCATACGCCGAGCTGAGATAGCCGCTGCCCGCGAATTCATTCGGCAGCGACGGCACGCAGACATAAGGCGGCAGATTTTTGCGCGGCCCGAACTCATGCGAAATCACCGACCCGAACGACGGATACGACAACGCCGGACTCGGCCGGTAGCCCGTGAACATATTGTGCGTCCCGCGCTCATGCGCCGCCTCGCCATGCGTCATCGAGCGGCAGACCGTAATTTTATCGGCAATCTGCGCCGTCTTCGCGAGGTTCTGCGAAAAGAGCATGCCGTCCACTTTTGTCGGAATCGACCCCAACGGCCCGCGATACTCCACCGGCGCAAACGGCTTCGGGTCCCAGGATTCCTGATGCGCCATGCCGCCCGGAAGGAAGATGTGAATGATGCTTTTCGCCGGTCCTTCCTTCGATTCAAAGAACTTCGCCTCGCCGCGAGCCTTCATGCGGAAGAAATCCCCGAGCGTCAGACCCAGTCCCGCGACCATTCCGACCTGCAAAAAGCTGCGCCGCCCCATGCCCTTCGGACGGAGAAAGTGCATCGGGTCATCGTTCCAAGTGCCGGTGATTTTTGATTTATCGTTCGTGTTCATTTCGGTTTGTAAAGTTTAAGGAATTTGATGCCGAAGGCGGCATGTCGGTAAGGTCAGCGGCTCCAATCTGTTAGGAGATAAAAGCAGCCGACATTAAACGTTGTCTGAAAAGAAGCACATTTCCCGCGCTCTTAAAAGGCTATTCTACGCGCAAACCCGACCGACGGGCCAAATCGCGCACCCTAGTGCTTGCCGAACTCCCGCCGGTCCGCTCTCATGCCGACATGAGCACTCCCACGACTCGTATCTTCCTGGTCCGTCATGGTGCCACGATACTCACCGCAGAGGACCGTTTTGCCGGTGCGACCGACGTCCCTCTTTCCGATGAAGGTCGCGAGCAAGCCCGCCGACTGTCCCTGCGACTCGCGAGGGAAAACCTCGTCGCCGCTTACGCAACCACGCTCGGACGCACGCAGGAGACAGCGAGCATTATCGCCGCACCGCACGGACTCCCGATTCAGATCCGCGACGGCCTTAAAGAAATTTCCCACGGGCGATGGGAGCAGATGACCCGCGCTGATGTCGAAAAGACATGGCCCGCAGAAGCCGCCGCATGGGACAAGGATCCCTATACATTCGCCCCGGAAGGTGGCGAGAGCGGCCTCGCCGTAACCGCCCGTGCCTTGCCGGTCCTCATGGACATCGTGCGCGAGCACCCCGGAGGTCACATCCTCGTAGTCTCTCATAAAGCGACCATCCGCCTTCTTCTCAGCAGTATTCTAGGCTTTGATCCCCGGCGCTATCGGGACAATCTCGACCAAAATCCCTGCGCACTGAACATCGTCGATTTTAAAGATCCGGTTCGCGCCCGTCTGTCCCTCTTCAACGACACCTCCCACTACTCGGACGCCGGCAATGCGATTCCCGCCATTCCCGCTGCGCGCCTCTCGAAGTCCTGGGCCGGGCCCGCGATGTAACGATCGCCGCACCTCATCCAATTCCATGAAAACGTGTCGCTCCGCAGTATCTGCCCTCGCCGTCCTGCTCATCGCTCTAGTCGCCGGATGTGCAGTTCGCCCTGCAAGTCCGCATCCGCATCAGTGGGAACGACCGCTGGATAACGATCAACTCGGCGTTCGTAACCATGGCAAAGTAACCCCGTATCTCTGGCGCGGGGCCCAGCCACGCGGAGTCGCCGAGTTTAGAAAACTAGAGGCTCTCGGAGTGAAGACGATCCTCAATCTGCGCGCATTCCATGACGACTTCCCTGAGTTGGCGGACACCAAACTGAAGTATGTCCGCATTCCAATGTTCGCGCATGCACCCGGTCAAGGACAAGGCTCTCAGCTCATTTTGGCTCTCAAAACGATCGAGAAACTTACCAAAGACCCGGCAAGTCGGCCCGTTTACGTCCACTGCCGTGGCGGGAATGATCGCACTGGTTTCACCGTCGCCGCGTACCGTATGCTCTACGAAGACTGGACTCCCGACGAAGCTATCCAGGAGATGTTCGACTACGGCTTCCATAGCCTCCTTTTTCCCTGCAACCCGACGTATCTTAGAAAGCTCGATGTCCGCCGCACGCGCGAACTTCTTGGAAGAGCGCCGTGAAATACTGAACGGTCATTCATTGGCAGTCATGATCGCCCCCAACAGCCAACACTCGGGCATCCCTCGCACTAATGTGTCCGCGTCCAGTCAATCCCTGAGCCCGGCAGCGCGGCGCTGCTCGTCCTCGGAGTGCTGGCTCTCGTCCGGCGTCGCCGGGAAAAAGGGCGTCGAGCGAAAAGCGAGCGCCGTTGAGGTGGATTGGGAATGACGGACGAAGTCATTTTTCAGCCATCTACCCGCGCAGGGCGGACACGAGGTAGAAGGTTCCGGCGAGTGCTATCAGGACCGATCCACCACGAAGTATTCTCACGCTCGTGCGTTCACGCGACTCCGCCGTTTTTCCGGCAGCCTTGATAAGTAAAATGGTGCCAAAGACGGGCAGGACCACGACTTGATGCCCGAGCTCTACCCCAATGCTGAATCCGCCCAGCGCTGAGCCTAGCGAGAAGCCGGGAAGTTCCTGCATGGCTTCGAGCAGTCCGCCTGCAAAGCCGAGCCCGTGAAAAAGCCCGAAGCCAAATGCCAGCGTGAGTCGCAACCAGCCGCGTGCAGCCGAGGGGCGAAGCGCATTTTGCAATGCGATGACGACGATGCTGGCGGCGATCATCGGTTCCACGATGTGCGAGGAAAGTCGGACAATATCGCAGACTGATAGGATGAGAGTAATGGTGTGCGCGATGGTGAACACGGACACGACGACGATGAGTTCGCGCCATCTGCGGGTCGCCAGAACCAGTGCGGTGATAAACAGCAGGTGGTCCCAGCCTTCCAGAATGTGGTGGAATCCGTGGCTGAGGTAATCGATGAAGATTCCACTGCCCGTGATTGGAACAGTGGCGGAATCGATCGCAGGGACAGGGACCACGAGCATTTCGCGGTGGGTGAAAAGTTTTTCCGCGATGACGGCGGGTGCGCTGCCGCGTGCATCGGTGATGCGCATCAGGAATGTCGCTTCCCATGGGTTTCCCAGGGCAAAATCAATCTCGTTCAGGATCGATTGACGCAACTGGATCTCGCGCGGCACGGCGGCTAGAGGAAAGGCGAGGTCATACTCGGCGAAGCCTTTCGCCGTGCGGTCCGAAGGGACGGATTTGCCCGCAACCGCGCCGACGATATTTGCGCCGTCGGCCGCGACAGTGACACGCGAGAGAATGTATTCACCATGGCGATCGAACGCTTCGTCGGTCGTCGCGGGCGCTTCTTTGGCGAATCCGGCGTGGACGAGGATTTGTTCGTTCGATACGCGGGCGTGGATGACGACCCGATCATTGCGCAATGTCAGATCCATCGTCCCTTGCGCGACGGGATGTGCGTCTGCGACACCGCCGATGCTGATAAATGCGCTGATGAGGAGAAGCAGTCGTTGAATCATCGGTGAAAATGAAAGGTCTGCTGGCGGGGATTGGCCTCGGCGGATTTTTTCATAAGTTCGCGACCGCGTGCGAGTTCGCCGCTGCTGATGAAAATGAGTCCGGCGTGACGAAGAATATGGGAATCCGCTGTGCCGGTGGCGAGAGCCTTTTCCGCGGCAGCGCGCGCCTCGGGCAGCTTGCTTTCGTAGTAGAGCGCCCACGCGAGTGCATCGAATGCTGCGATACTCTTCCGTTCTTCGACGTCCGCCTTCGCGAGCGCCAGTGCGGCGGGAAAGTCCGGCTTTGCGTCGCAGTAAAAGCCCGCGAGGTGGTGCCGGTAGAGTGTGCCCCCGTTCGCATCCGTCGCCGTATATCCTGCGAGGGCTTGGGCATACCACTTCTCCGCCTCTTGTTCACGTTTGGCCGCCTTAGCGACGTCACCCGCCGCCTGCATAAGTTCCGGACGCTTGGTGGCTGCGATGACTTCACCGAGGAGTTTCAGTGATTCGTCGTAGCGCTCCTGTGCGGCACGGAGTTCCGCGAGATGTTCCTTTGCGGACCAATCGTCGGGCACTGCCGCCAGTGCCGCGGCATAGTGCTCGTCCGCCTTTGTAAAATCACCGACGCGAAAAGCCAGTTCTCCGCGTTGAACAGCGCACCACGCGACTATCTTCGGCTGCGGGGGCGATAGCGCATTTGCTGCCGCGAGACACTCGTCAGCGGCCTTGGCCGCCTCGGCGATATTGCCGTAAATCCACGCCAGACGCATCCTGCGAGATGCTGCATCCACCGGGCTCGAGCGCGTTTTTTCGATGACTGCGAGAGTCGCTGCCGCATTATCGTATTCGCCGAGTTCGAATTGCGCATCGAACAGCAGCCGCAATCCGGCGGGTTTCTCCGGCTGGAGTTCGCGATAAAGCTTTGCCGCAGCGAGCGCATCGGCGAATCGATGCCCCGCAAGTGAGACCTTTCCCTTGAGGTAAACGCCGCCCGGATTCTGCTCGTGAGTGATTCCTTTGAACGCTGCTTTTTCCGCAGCGGCGGCGCGCGTCAGCCACTCCATGCGACCGGAATCGCGGAGTTCGTCGAGGCAGCGCAGGCCGAATTGTGTTTGCGCGATGTAGTCATCCGGATCATCCTCGACACGCTTCTCCAAAAACCGCAACCCGTCCTGCGCGGGCGCAGTGAGGCAAAGCATCAGCAGGGTCGCAATGACGGATGAAAAGAAGCGCATATTCAGAAAAGAACCGTGCCGGCTGCATCATGATAATGCAACCGGCACGGCGTCGTTATTCAGCAGTTGGTCGCTTTAGTTGCGCGTATTGTCATCCGTGACTCCCGTCGCACGCGGCTGGTTTGGCGGCGCGAGGAACGGGAAGACGGTACGGAATGCGGCATCATTTGCATCCACATGGTCGCCGGTCGTGATGCCGCCGTTGGTGACCAGGTTGATCACCACATCGATCACGTCGTCGCCGGGACGGCGGCCGTTCGGGAAGCCGTTTGCATTGCTTCCTGCTCCACCGACTCCGTTGTTCGGGGCCGTGGCGGCATTGGTTTCAAGACGCAGCATATCCCCGGTCCCGGGGACGTCTCCCTTCTGAAGGGGTCTCAATGCCGGTGGCAACCCAACAACGCTGGCGAGAATGCCGATATTGGTCGAATTCGTGCCAAGCGCAGTGAGCGTTCCGCCGATTTCCGCGAGGAACGCGCCCTTCGCCTCGTCCGCTGGAGTGAGTCCATTGTAAGCATTTTTCCGGTTGTAAGGAACGAACACTGCGTTGATGCCGGGAACGCCTTCACGGTCCACGGTTGTATAGCCGCCACTACCAACTTTATCGCCCTTCACGGAATGCTCCGTCTTTCTCGATGCAGTGCATGAGATGCCGAGCTTCGTCGGAGAATTCGCCGCAGTTCCGCGGAGAATTGAAGCGGGCATTCGCACCGCGATCGCCATCACATTGTAGCCCGCGAATGTGTCCCGGCCACGATCGAGGTGGGTCAGATTCGGAGTTCCTGACAGGACCGAGCCGACGAACCGATTGAAGCCTGGAATGTCAAAAAAGAATGGATCCTCCTGCTGGCCCGCGAAGAATTTGATGCCAAGGGGTTCGCCTTTTGCGTTCGCAAGATCAGTGATGATCTCCGTCGGCGGAGTTGCTGCGAGCGTCGGTTGTGTCACTGGAGCGTGCGAGCGTCCTTTGGCTCCCGCCAGATTCGCGGGCACTTTTCCCCGGAAGGAAATGAGGGCGTCCTGATTGGTGCGTGGGACGGTGAAGCCTGGAATGTTGGGAACAGCACCCTTGACTTGAAGCGGCGGGTTTTGCCGGGCATTGAAATTCACATCGATGAAGAGATCAGGCTTTGAGTCACCCGTATTCTCGACTTGGAATGTAAACCGAACTTCTTCATCAAAAATGGCGAAGTTGCCAGCTTCACCGGGAACGATGAAGCCCCGAATGGTGTTGATCAGGACGATCTGTTCGTTGTCGTTTGGATCGAGGAACGCATACACGTCTGCGAGATCCGCGCCCTGGTCGCCAGCGAGCGTCGGTGCATCTGCGTGGTCTGCAGCGCGGACAAAGGCCGGAGTGAATGTGAGGCCGAGCATTGCTGCTGCGGCGAGTGATTTTAGGATTGGTGTTTTCATTTTTTTTTGTTGGTTGACTGACAGCGTGTGGAAAGTCGATCGGCAGAGTGATTTCGGAGTTCTGGCGGTTGAAAAAATGGATTGAATCTGGAGGCGTTCGTTTTTCGGATTTGAGGAGTGTGCACCGGTTGTTATATGTGACGATTGTAGGCGTCACTGGGGGATTCCATTCCTGAGTAGGTCATGAGTCAATCAAGAAACACTATATTTTACTGCGCAATCGCCGCCGCCTTCGCATCGATTGGCGGCATCGCATGGTGGCTCGGACTGGAGGAATCCGGCGGCTCTTCGCACTCAACCGTTGTGGATTCTCCAAGTGAAGGGGATGCGCAGCCCGCTTTGAGTACGCCGATGCCATCGCGACGGCCTTCGGAGCAAGTCGAAGTTCTTCAGCCCGCCAATCCGCAGATACCGACCGCCGTTCGTAACAATCGCACCATCACACCAACGGAACTCATTTGGGAAATCAATCGTACGGTGGATGCGTCCGAACGTGCTGACACGGTTCGCGCACTCGTCGCGATTGACACTCCGGCGTCGCTTGCGCTCGTCACATCGCTATGGAAGACCGAGCGCCACCCGGACGTGAAAGAGGCTCTCCTTGGCGCGATCGCGGAGACCGATCACGAAACTGATGCCGCCGCCAAGATCGCCATTCTCGGTTCCGGCCTTGTGGGCCAGGCGCGCAATGTCCGACGGGCCGCCATCGACGCGCTCTTGCAATTCGATAATCCCACCGCCACGGCTCACCTTCGCAAAGCCGCGAAATCCGATCCGGACAAGGAGTTGCGGGAAATTGCGAGAGAGCTATTGGAAGGCACGGGGAGGGAGTAGAGAAGTTCCTCCAACCGCCCGCGTTTTCCGTGTCACTTCCACGGTCGTTCCGCGCACGTGAAAGTAAGATTCACCGTTCTCACGGTCGTCCCGAGCGGGCTAACCACATCCACGCCGCACACTGACAAGCCGCGTAAAGTTTGAAGCCGAGCACCTGCCGTCCTCGGGCATCACCGGACGAGGACGGTCGAGCGACGGCGCTCCCCATTCGCCCCGCCTATTTCATTTTACTTCGACCTTTGGCGGGTGCGCGTAGTCGTTCCACAGCCGTTCGAGCTCGGCTTTGTCCGGCGCTCCGTCCGCGACGACAAAACGGTATCGGGCGGTGAAAGGTTTGCCCGGAGCGATTTCCAAATCAACGGCCTGCTGCGGAGCGAAGTTAAAGAACGGCTCGGTGGGATGAATTCGCTGCGGTTGCGGCGCACTCGCATTTTCCGGGTGACCGAGGATCGCGATTCCCGTGAGCGCGCCGTCCACGGCTCCGCCGAGATGGGCCCAGCGACCGACGGTTTCGTTGTTTTCACCTTTACTGCGGTCCGTTGTTCCTTCGCTGTTGAGGAAATTCAGATGTTCTTTTCCGTTCCACGCCCAATTGCCGCGCACGCCGATCCCGCCGTAGCGATACTTCGGAAGCTTCACGGGTGAATCCGTAGCGCATACGTCAGTCACCTCGAGATCGAACAAGAAGTACGGTTGCTTCGCCTGATTGCCCACTGCGTAGAGCTTCACGTTCCAGGTTTCGTTTAGCGCGGTCCTCGGCACTGGCGCACTGAGATCGACTTGTCGATGACGGCTGCTGAACCCGGCATGGACGGTGCCGTTCCAGGACTTGTCGAGTCCGACAAATTCCACCGTGCCCTTGCCGTCGCCCATGTTCCAGAAGTCCGGCGTCCGACCTTCAAATTCGGTGTGAGTCCACGCAAACCAGATTCCGTGATGGTGCTTGTGATTCGTCGGATAATCATCAGTGACTTGCTTGCCGCCCGGACTGAGTACCGGATGAATGTAGCCCCCGCGCTGAAAAACGGGCGTCAAGTCCGAACGGTCCTTGGGGAGCTCCGTTTTCTCCGTGCGATAAACGAAGGCAGTTTTGCCAAAGGCGGTAAGCGTCACGATGCCGGGTTTTTCGTCCGCGCCCACGCGCACCGGACCGTTCGCCTTGGCAAACGTGTAAGTGCGTTTCTCCCCGCGCTTCAGATCGGACACGATGAACCACGCCTTGCCGCTGGCATCGTGTTGAACGACCGGATGGTCGCCCTCGCTCACCAATCCGCTGACGCCGATTGGCAACTGACATTCCACGATCGTTTCGCGTCGATCAAAGTCACCCGCATCCACCGTGATTGACTCGACTGCGACTCCAGCGACGGTTCCGGTGATGAGAAAAACGAGCGTAGCTTTCATCTGCGGGAGTCTAATCAACGCTCGTGCCGAGGGAAGACGGAAAACTTTCCCGGCATTTCGGCGCTGCCAGACGTTGACGGTGATGCACGAGGTGGATAGCCTTTTCCGACCCAATTGGTCGCCTTCGGAGATACAATGAAACAACTTCCTGCTTACGCCGTGATCCTTGTAGGGATATGCCTTCTCGGCGGGGCTGCGTACGACGAACAGCGTGGCATCGCTTTGGAATCCTCGCGGCATTCCGACCCTTGGACCCGCCTGGTCAGACGACAGGACAGGCCTGAACGATTCCGTGACATCATGCAGTTCGAGTGGCTTCGAGGAGCCATTGCGCTTTGTGCGGGCCTTGTGATTCTTGGCTTGGAACGGCGCATGGACAGGCTCGACCCTTTTTCGCCTCGCTTTGCCGGCAACGCGGCAATCGATGACCTCGACGCAACCCTCGCCCAGGAACAACGCAGACGGAAGCAACCTCTCAAGTGAATGCACACCTCGCAACGCTTCTGGAAGGGCGTCCAGCGGGAGGGAAGCGTTTCGAAATCACATGTAATCCAATCTCACATGAAAACTAGAATTACACACTCACGTTGCATCGATCGCACATCGGGTCACATTGGCATCGAAGCACTGGAGAAGCGGATTGCGCCGGCCACGATCCTTAATTTCACCGGCACTGGTGCCACCGTTTTGGATCTCGCGGCGCGTACGGTCTCGGACGGCGCTCTGACGCCGGTTTCGTTCGAGGGAATCGACGTGCTCAACATATCGGCGCAATTCGATTTGACCATTCTTGGAACGAACGGAGCCGATGATTTCACATACACGCCAACGGGCACGACTTCGGGTGCCGTGATGGATGGCGGCGCAGCTTTAGTCATCAATTTCACAGGCGTGGCCGGTGCGTTCAGCATCGACCCGCTCGGTGGTGACGATGTGATCACGGTCAACGGGAGCTTCGGAAACAATGCGATCGTGGCCACTGGCGGCGTTGCGCCGAGTGTTCAGGTGGACAACACGAAGACGCTCAGTCTCGTCGCCGGAAACACCGAATCGATCGCGATCGACGGCCTCGCTGGCAGCGATACTTTGACGGTGGACAGTGCTGTGGGCGCATTCGCAATTTCGATCACGTATCGCGGCGGCACGGGCTTTGACACGCTGGTGCTGGAGGGCTCCGCCACGTCGAGCAGCTACGTGCTCGGGCCCACGCCGGACGCGGGTGTGAACACAATGCTCATCGGCGGCATCACTCAGAGCGTGGCCTATTCGGAGATCGAGCCGATCTTGGACACTGCCGTCAGCGCTTCACTCACGATCAATGGAACGAATGCCGACAATGCAATCAACTACTCGGTCGGATCACTCACCTCGCGGGGGTTCGTTTCCGTCGATGGAAATGAGACGATCGAGTTCTCGAACAAGACCACGTTGATCATCGCTGCTGGAGCTGGAAGCGATACGATCAGCGTGAGCAATTCGAGCATTCCCACGGGGTTGACGAGCATCTCCATTTCCGGCGGTGATCCTTCCGATGGAGACCGTCTGATTGTCAGTGGGACGATCGGGAATGATTCCATCACCTACACCCCATCCAACACGTCTGGTTCCGGGAGCGTGACGATCTTCGGCTTGCCTGTAAACTTTACGGGCACGGAGAGGGTATTCTTCGATGGCCGGGGCGGAACGGATAGCCTGACTCTCGCCACGCCGGCAGGCGGCCACCGGGAAACCTATACGCCGGGGAGCGCCCCGGATGATGGCACCATCGAGATCGCCGCTTTCGGCGGTGGGGCGGGATTGGTACCGCTGACCTTCAGTCATATCGGGGCTCTGGGAAGCGTGACCTTTCCGGGAGCGGGTCCAGGGTCGGACATCCTGCAAATCAACGGCACGAGCAACAGCGATGTTTTCAATGTGTCGGGGACCACCGCTCAAATCCTTAATTCGACCGGCGGCTTTGTCAGTGTCTCCCTGAATGCATCCGGTATTTTTTCACTGGAGCTGCGCGGCCTTGATGGGGACGATCGCTTCACCGTGACAGGGCCTCTTACTACCTATTCCGGCGGCCTGGTTGTGGACGGCGGCAATCCTTCCACCGGCGACTCCCTGAATCTCGCTGGAGCAACGGGAGCGGTGAACGTGAACCTCGGGAACCGCAATGTGACCGGATACGGGGCGCCGGTGACTCTCGCCGGTATCGAACTTCTCAACATCAATGCGAACAACACCAACGCCACTTTCACCGCAACGCCCGGCGACGATTTGGTGGACGTAACGCCCACTGGCACCAATGCGGTGACTTTCTTCCTCGCCAGCAGCAGTCCCGGCGTCGATGCCACACCGGTGGTGAACTTCTCCGCCGTCGGAACCACCATGACGCTGGACGGCGGAACAGGGACGAATTCCCTGCGCTTCCATGGCACCGCAAACAGCGATTTCTTCACGATCTCCCGAGCCGCTGGCTCGGCGAGTCTGGCGAGGATTGGCACGCAGGCGATTGCGCCGACCAATACGTTTTTCTCCTGGAACGTGGACGGTGGCGATGGGAGCGATTCTTTCAACGTCGCGGAGCCGACCGGTGGAGTGAATGTGATCGAGCTGGATCTCGATGGAGGCTCCGGCACCAACTCTTTAACGTACGCTTCCAATTTCACTCAGACATATACTCCGGCTGGCGCGTTCAGCGGTGCGCTACTCGGTGGAGCATCGGTAATCTTCACCGACCTCGAGACAGCTACAGTCACTCTATCTTCTCCTTCAACGACCGCTACCGTGCGGGCGAACAGCAGCGCGAACGAGATTGCGGTGCGCGGGACTGCTGCGACTACGATCGAAGTTTCGGTCGATGACGGAACGGCGCTCACATTCACCGGGACGCTGGCATCCCTCCTGGTCCAGGCGGGAGCCGGAAACGATACCGTGGAGGTAACGCCCGGTCTTTTCGCCGGCGCGGGCGGAATCACCGTCGATAGCGGCGATTCCTTGAAGATCGTCGGCACGATCGGCGCGGACATTTTTACATATGCCTCCACGGCCACGAATACGGGTACGGTGTCCCTCAACGCTCTGCCGGCGATCACGTTCACCAACTCCGAAAACGTGACGCTCCGTGGAAACGACGGTGCCGACGAATTCCGAATCGGGAGCACCGGTGGAAAAGTGCGGATCTTCGGCGATGCGGGAACGGACACCGTCAGCTTCGCGACGGCTCCGGTCGGCGTATTCGTGGACCTCGATCTGATCAACACCGCGCAAATCGTGAGTGCCGCAGGGCTTTCGCTCACCCTCGGAGAGATGGTGGAAAACTTCATCGGCTCGGCATTCAACGACCTGCTCTTCGTCGATGCGGGGATCGTCGGGCGGACGTTCAACGGCGGCGGGCAGACGTCGGGCTCGCCGGGAGACAAGCTCTCGTATGACGCTCGCGGTCAGGCTGTGACTGTAGTGCGCAGCGATTTCAACACCGGCACGATCATCCCCGAATCGCTCGCCAATATCGCGTTCGACCAATTCGAGACCTTCGCGCTCACCAACTCGCCCTCCGGTCCCGGCGGCTTCGGGAGCCCCGGAACCAGCAGCGCTTTCTCGACTGCACACATCTACGACTCGCTCCTCTTCCAGAGCGGCGGCAAGCCAGCGCCCGGCAAAGCACCGACCGCCCTGGCCACCGGCGACCTCAATGGCGACGGCTTCGCCGACATCGTCCTCGCCAACTCCAAATCCAAAAACCTCAGCATCCTCATCAATGCGGGCGACGGCACTTTCCTTGACCCGGTCAACATCAGCACCGTCCTCGCGGGGCCGCAGGATATCGTCCTTGGGAATTTCGATGGCGATGGCATCCTCGATGCCGTCGTCTCGCATCCCGCCGCGGGCAAACTCTCGTTTTTCAAAGGCGACGGCGCAGGTGGTTTCGCCGCACCCGCCACCACCACCATCCCGAAGTTCAAGCCCCACGCGCTCGCAATCGGCGATATGAATGGCGACGCCGCCCTCGACATAGTCGCCACATCCATCGCCACGCACAACGTGGTCGTCCTGCTCGGAGACGGCACCGGCGTTCTCGCCCCCGGTGCTCCCGTAAAGACCGTCGGCAAAAGCCCCATCGACGTCGTCCTCGCCGACTTCACTGGCGACGGAAATCTCGACGTAGCCACGGCAAACTCCGCATCCAACAACATCAGTTTCCTCGCCGGCGATGGCACCGGCGCACTCGCCGCAGCCGCGCGATTTGCTACCGGCAGCCGCCCGACCAGCCTCGCCGCCGCCGACCTCAACAACGACGGCCTCATGGACCTTGCCGTCAGCAACGAAGTCAGCCGCTTCGTTTCCGTCCTCCTCGGGAAAAACACCATCCTGCCCGGACCAAAGTTCGCGCCGCAATTGCGGGTGGCAGTGCCCGGCGTTCATGCCTCCACATCCATCGCCATCGCCGACTTCGATGGCGACGGCATCTTCGACATCGGCCTCGGCAACCGCGTTGGCGCAAACTTCACCGTCCTGCGCGGCATCGGTGCCGCCATCTACACGCAGCCATTCGAATTCAACCTCGGCAACGACCCCGTATCCGCAGTCACCGGCGGCATCGCCATCGCCGATCTCAACAACGACGGCCTGCTGGACATCGCCGCCACCAGCATCCTCAGAAACGACCTGCGCGTCCTGCTCCGGCAGCGGTAGGGTGAGCGGACCGGCGGACCGTATTGATTCGCTATGCTCATCCTTCGGGCAGCCCGTAGCTGTCTGTCTCGCTTCGCTCGGCTGTCGAAGCGGATCTGGTATTCAGAGAAGGCGATAAATGTAATGGAAAAAACCAACCGGCAATGAGCGCGATGTTTACCCATTTCCGCATTTCTTTCCCAGGCGACGCAGTTGAAATGAAGCGTGCCGAGCGCGAGGAAACGCACCAGAATCTCAAATCGCCCGGCGCTGCGTGTGACAGGTTCGTAGAGGAGAAATCGAAGAGCGACGCATCCGAGAGCACGCTCGGGAGGGCTCTCGGCACGAGACGTCCGGGAGCAGGCAGAGAAGAAAGGCGTGCAGTTCAACAATTAGATCGGGAGCGGTAAATCAGCGGCAGTATTTGCCAGTGGCGAAAATTCCTTCTACAGCAGCCGCCCATGATTGCCGCTGACCTTCTTCTTTATGCTTACCGCTCGGGTGCTTTCCCGATGGCGATGGCCGATGGGGAGATCTCGTGGTTCTCACCGGATCCGCGTGCAATTATCCCAATCGATGACCGGTTTCACATCCCGCACGGACTCAAGCGGACGCTGAAAAAGAAACCGTTTGAAATCCGGATCAATACGGCCTTCGAGAGCGTGATGCGGGAGTGCTCGAAGCGCGAGGATACGTGGATTAATGACGAGATCGTAGGAAGCTACGTGAACCTCCACCGGCTCGGACATGCGCACTCAGTGGAAGCGTGGAAGGATGGAGAGATGGTGGGCGGGCTGTATGGCGTGGCGATGGGCGGGGCGTTTTTCGGCGAGAGCATGTTTCACACGGTGACGGATGCTTCGAAGGTGGCGCTTCACGCGCTGGTGATGCGGATGCGGGAGCGGAAGTTTTCTCTGCTCGATACGCAGTGGACCACTCCGCATTTGCTGACGTTTGGGACGCTGGAGATTTCGCGCGCGAGATACGTGAAGTTGCTTCGTGCATGCGTGGATGAACCGTGTTCTTTCGTCTGATGGAGATTTCGATTTCCAACCGACAACGGACGGTTCGCTTTGATTTGGCGTGGCTGCGCAAGTTTGGCGCAGCGGCTCTGGAGGCCTGCCTGGCGCTATCGGGCGACGGGTGTTTTGCGCTGCGCGAGCTTGCGGAGATCGATGTCGCGGTGGTTTCGGATGCGGTGATCGCCCGCGTGCATGTGGATTTCATGGGAATCACGGGCGCGACGGATGTGATCACTTTTGACCACGGCGAAATCGTCGTGAGCGCGCAGACTGCGGCCAGATGTGCTGTGGAACACGGCCACTCTGTAGACGAGGAACTGGCGCTTTACATGGTACACGGGCTTTTGCACTTGAACGGCTACGATGACTCGACGCCGACGGCCCGAAAGGCGATGCATGCCGTGCAGAACCGGGTGTGGCGGGACCTGCGGAAGCGTCTGCGGCGCGGATGACGGTAAAATCAGGAAGAACGGGCTAAGAGCACACCGGGTTGGCGCTTTGTATTTACGCCTGACAATTTTACATGAATCGAATCGCTGCTATCGCAAACGCCTTTTTTATCCTGACTGGATCCATCCTCGCTGTGAACGAGCATGGCGACGGGAAGACGGAGGCCGGCGAGAAGGATGCCGCGAACGCTCTGAAATCGGTAAAAGTGGAGGGTGGACTGAAGGTGGATCTTTGGGCTCATGAACCTTTTCTGGCGAATCCTGTAGCCTTTTCTCCGGACGATCGCGGGCGCTGGTTTGTGAGCGAGAGCTACCGGCAGGAGGGGCGTCAGGAGAAGGGGAAAACTCTCGTCGGTGGCGTGGTGGATAATCGCGGGCACATGGGCTGGCTGAACGATGACATCGCAGCGCGGACGACGGACGACCGCCTGAAGATGATGCATAAGTATTATCCGGATGCGGCGAAATTTAAGGAGGCGTTCGAGACTTATGAAGAACGCATCGTTGCGCTCGATGATACGAACGGCGATGGCAAGGCGGACAAGACCACGGTTTTTGCCGATGGATTTCGCGAGGCGCTGGACGGAACTGCGGCGGGAATCCTGGCGCGCGGAAACGAAGTGTGGTGGACGAATATTCCGAGTCTCTGGCGCTTTCAGGATTCCAATGGCGACGGGAAGGCTGACTTGAAGGACCGGCTGCTTTCGGGCTTCGGCGTGAAGTTTGCGTTTCGCGGACACGACATGCACGGGCTGCGTTTTGGCCCGGACGGGAAGCTCTACTTCACGATCGGTGATCGCGGCCTCAACGTGAAGAGCAAGGAGGGCAAAGACTGGGAAGTGAGTGATACGGGCGCGGTGATGCGCTGCAATCCCGATGGAACGGGCTTCGAGGTTTTTGCGACGGGCGTGAGGAATCCGCAGGAGCTGGCGTTCGATGAGTTCGGGAATCTTTTTACCGGCGACAACAACTCCGATGCCGGAGACCGCGCGCGCTTTGTGCAGCTTGTGGAGGGCGGCGATTGCGGATGGCGGATGACTTATCAGTATCTCGAAGACCGCGGACCATGGAACCGCGAGTTGCTGTGGGACGAAAAGGAATCGCTTAAGGCAAAGTATATCATCCCGCCGATTGCGAATCTCAGCAACGGCCCGAGCGGCCTGACTTACAATCCGGGCACGGGACTCTCGAAGAAATTTGCGGGCAAGTTTTTCCTGAGTGACTTCCGCGGCGGCGCGAGCAGCAGCGTGGTGCATGAAATCACTCTGATGCCGATGGGCGCTTGGTACGAGCTGAAAGAGCGGCGCGATTTGGTGAAGGGTGTGCTGACGACGGATGTGGAGTTTGGGACGGATGGAGCGCTTTATGTGCTCGATTGGGTGGAGAGCTGGAGCGGCGTGAATAAGGGCCGCATTTTCAAACTGACATCGCCCGAGGCTGATGCAGCCAAGCAGGCGGAGGTGAAGAAGCTCCTGGCAGCCGGCATGACGGCGCGTCCGGATGCGGAACTCGAAAAGCTGCTCGGTCACGACGACCAGCGCATTCGGCAGGCCGCGCAATTTCAGCTCGCATCAAAGGGCGCGATGGCACCGCTCGTGAACGCCGCGACGAAAGGGCAGGGGACTCTCGCGCGAATCCACGGTGTGTGGGGGCTCGGTCAACTCGCTGCGAAAAATCCCGCGGCGATTTCGGCGCTCATCGGCATTCTTGCTGATGGCGACGGCGAGGTCCGCGCGCAAGCGGCGCGGGTGCTGGGCGACAATCAGGCGAAAGGCACGGTGGAAGGCTTGCTCGCGCTGCTGAAGGATTCGCATCCGCGTGCACGGTTTTACGCGGCGCTGGCTCTTGGGAAGTCTCACGAGAAATCGGTGGTCGATGCGCTCTTTACTATGCTCGCGGAGAACGGCGACAAAGATCCCATTTTGCGCCACGGCGCGGTGATGGGGCTCGTCGGTTGCGCTGACGCTGCGGCGCTCGCGGCAAAAGCGAAGGACGGAAACGTGGCGGTGCGCAATGGAGCTCTCATCGCACTTCGCCGGATCACGAGTCCGCTGGTCGCGGAGTTTCTCGCGGATGCGGACCAAGGCGTCGTGCTTGATGCGGCGCGCGCGATTTACGATGTCGGGATCACCGAGGCGATGCCGGCGCTCGCTGGGTTGCTGGGCGACGGACGAATTAAGGACCCGAATATTCTACTTCGCGTCGTGAATACGCACTACCGTCTCGGCGCACCCGAGAATGCGCAGAAACTGGCCGCGTATGCAGCAGATCCGAATGCACGTGAGTTTGGTCGTAAAGAAGCGCTTGTGGCGCTCGCGCTGTGGGAGAATCCGGACCCGAAAGACCGGCTTACTTACCAGTGGCGTCCTCTGCCGGCGCGCTCTGCGGATGCTGCGACGCAGGCGCTCGCGCCTGTTGTGACGGGGCTGTTCGTCGGCGCTCCTGGGAGTGTCGCGGAGGCTGCTGCCGTTGCTGTTGCGAAGCTGAAAGTTTCTGCTGCGGGTGGTGCGTTGTTGACGCTCGTGGTTGATGAAAAGGCGGGTAAATCGTCCCGCGCAGAAGCGCTGCGCGCGATGGTCTCCCTGAAAGATCCGCAGTTGGCGAAAGCAGCGACGGCCGCGCTCACCGACAAGGATGCAAAGCTCCGCGCAGCAGCTCTCAAGGCGCTGGTCGCGGTGGATGCGGATGCGGCGCTGAAGGCTATCGGCGGTGTGCTTTCGTCGAACGTTCCGGCCATTGAAAAGCAGGGGGCCGTGCTCGCGCTCGCGGAGAGCAACACTCCCGCCGCAGAGAAGCTCCTCGGGAGTCTGTTCGATGATTTGATTTCCGGAAAGCTCCCGCAGGAAGTGCAACTCGACGTGTATGAAGCCGGGAAGAAAAAAGCGGGGCTTGCCGGAAAAGTGCAGCAATGGAAGACGTCCCTTCCCGCGAAAGACCCGCTCGCAAATTACAAGCTCTCGCTCAGCGGCGGCGATGCAGAGCGTGGTAAAAAGATATTCCGGGAACACGCCACGGCGCAGTGTTTCAAGTGCCATAAAGCCGAGGGCGGCGACAGCCTCGTGGGCCCTGATCTGACGAAAATCGGTGCGACGCTCGATCGTCCTGCGATTTTGGAATCAATCATCTTTCCAAATGCGCGGGTCGCGAAAGGATTCCAGATCGTCGTCTTGGAAATGAAGGACGGGATGACGGTTGCAGGGCGGTTGATGGAGGAATCAACGAATGAGTTGAGCGTCGAAACCGTCGATGCAGCGGGCAAGCCGCAGCTGGTGAAAGTCGCCGCAGCGAACATCAAAAATCGAATCAGCGCCCCCTCGCCGATGCCCGAGACCATCCGCGACATGCTGAGCCGTTCGGAGCTGCGCGACATCGTCGAGTATCTCGCGACTCGAAAGTAGGCATCCTGTTTACATGAGGGCAACGGATTCTTTCACGGGAGCTTTGTGTAGATCCGATACACGCGGCGCGCAATCGTGACGGCGGTCAGCGCCGCGATGAGCCAGAGCGCGATGAGGAGAAAAGGGACGGTCGTTTTGAGCATCGAAGTCAGTAGTCCTCCGGTGAGGATCGCCATGCGATGCGGCTTCGCGCAAGGGCCGCAGAAATCCTGGCCAAAGCCGAGCGACGCTCCAAACGCGCGAAAGTAAGCCGTGCCGACCGCGAGCGTGGCGCAGCCCCAGCCGAGCTGCGGATGCCCGCATGCAAAACCCGCCGCGACGAGGAGGACGACGTCTTCGATGCGATCGGGCGCTTCATTAAAAAGGTCGCCCGCCTTGGATTTCAGCCCGCCTTCCACGGCAACAAGGCCGTCCATCATGTTGCAGAGCAACCGAAGTTGGACGCCAGCCGCGCCTAGAAAAAGTCCGATCATCGCCGGTAGTCCGTGCGAGATCATGAACATTGCCGCCGCGCCGATGCATGCAAAGCCGATGCCCGCGAGCGATACATGATTTGGCGACACACGCCGCGCAACAAGCGCACCGGAGAGCTTGCGAGCCCAAACCGTAGATCGGGATTTGAGCGGACGGCGCGTGGAATCATCGGGTGTGGTCATGAATGCGAAATGCGGGATGCGTAGCAGCGGCGATGCTACTGATAACACGTCCCGCCGCGAGGATGATCTGGACGATGGCGCGGGTGCGCGAACTGGTTCTTGGGCATGGTATAAACGGTTCCTCGCATTCGCGGTTCCTCCACTCGGATTGCTCTGCGGCTTGTAGTCGTGCGATGCCTCATTGTCCTGGCCGCCGACTTACTTGCCGTCGTCCGGCTTTCGTTTTGGCATTACACCCGCAATCAGAAGTCCGATGCCGAGGCCGGCCATTGCGCCGAACGGGCCGAGAAAGAAGCCGACGACGAGCAGTCGCGTGATCTTCGTGCTGAGCGGCGGTGGTGTTCCGAGCGGGACGTCGGATTTTGGAATCTCGCTTAGGGGAATGATCATCCGCGATTCGACCTTGTCGCCGGGCTTCTTTGGCGGTGCGAGCACCACGAGCGCCATGTAGATTTCCGCGAGGACAAAACCGGCGATGCTGCAATACTTCACGATGCGATTTCCGGCCATGGCTAGGAGAGGAGCTTGAGGAGCACCTCGTTCACCACGGTTGGATTCGCTTTGCCTTGAGAGAGTTTCATGACCTGCCCCTTAATCGCGTTGATCGCGCCCGTTTTGCCGGCTTTGTATTCAGCGACGGCTTTGGCGCTGGCCTCGATTGCTTGTTTGCAAAGGACTTCCAGCGCTCCGGCATCGCTCTCCTGTTTCATGCCTTTTTCTTCCACGATTTGCGCCGGCGCTTTGCCGGTCGCAAACATTTCGGCAAAGACCTCCTTGCCTTGTTTGGAGCTGATCGTTCCGCCGTGGATGATGTTCGCGAGTTCGCTGAGATGCGTGGCGGGGAAGGGGACTTCGGCAATCGTCTTGTCTGCCGAGCCGAGCGCGCTGAGCAAGTCGTTGATGATCAGATTAGCCGCAGTTTTTGGGTCCTTCGCTCCTTTGGCGACGGCGTCGTAAAACTCGGCGAGCAACTTCTCGCTGGCGAGCACGCTGGCATCATAAGCGGTGATCCCATACTGCGTGACAAAGCGATCGCGCTTCTCGCCAGGGAGCTCCGGGCGGCGCGAGCGGACTTCATCCATGAATGCACGCGTATCGACCGGCAACAGATCGGGGTCGGGAAAATAGCGGTAGTCGTGAGAATCCTCCTTGTCGCGTTGATGTCGCGTCTGCCCTGCGTCGTCATCCCAGCCCCGTGTGCTCTGGCGGAGTTTCTCGCCGCGCTCCACGGCGGCGGTTTGCCGCTCGATCTCGTAGGCGAGCGCACGCCGCACGGCGGAGATGGAATTCATATTCTTGATCTCGATTTTTGTGCCGAGTTCCTTTTGACCTTCCGGACGGACGGATACGTTGCAGTCGCAGCGGAGCTGGCCTTTTTCCATGTCTGCGTCGCTCACGCCGCCGTAGATGAGGATTTGCTGGAGGCTCGTGAGATACGCGACTGCCTCCTCCGGCGAGTCGATCTCCGGCTCGCTCACGATCTCCATGAGTGGCGTTCCAGCGCGATTGAAATCGATGCCGCTATTCGTGTCGAAGTGCTGCGATTTTGCGACGTCCTCTTCGAGATGGATGCGGGTGAGACGCACGACCTTTCCCGGTGCAGCGATGGATTTTTGGGCATCTTTCGGATACGCAAACTCGTGAAGCGGGACTCCGCCGCCGACGCAGATCGGCTGGTCGAATTGCGTGATCTGATAGTTCTTCGGCATGTCCGGATAGAAGTAATTCTTCCGGTCGAATTTGCAGATGTCCGGCACGTTGCAGCCGAGCATGAGTCCGGTGAGTGCTGTCATTTTCAATGCCGCCTCGTTCATCACCGGTAGTGCGCCGGGATAGCCGAGGCAGACCGGACAAACGTTCGAATTTGGCTCCGCGCCGAAGCCGGTGGCGCATCCGCAGAACATTTTGCTGCGAGTCTTGAGCTGCACGTGGACTTCTAGTCCGATGGTCGTGATATAGCGCATCGTGGTTGGTTTAAATACGTTCTTAATCGGTTCAAAGACGTGCCGAACAGCCGTACTAAACGGTGAACTCGCCTTTGATTTTTCGCCGGTCCGGCGTGTGGGCTTAGAAACCGAGGCCCGGAGGCAATCCCATGCCGCCGGTAATTTTTCCCATCTCGGCCTGCATGATTGCGCGGCCTTCCTCGATCGCTTTTTGTACTCCGGTAAGGATAAGGTCCTCCAGCATTTCCACGTCGTTAGGGTCCACGACGTCCTTGCTGATTTTGATGGAAAGGACATCGCCCGCTCCGTTGGCCTTGACGGTAATTTTTCCGCCACCTGCGGTGACTTCGACTTCCTTCTCTCCGAGTTCTTCCTGGGCGCGCTGCATTTTTTCCTGCATCTGCTGCGCCTGCTTCATCATTTTTTGGATATTCATAATTCGGTGCGTTTTTTAGTGCGCCTCCACCAAACAGGGCGCGGCAGCGGATGTCGAGTGCGGGGGATCAGTAAACGTCGCGGCGGTAGCGTTTCTCACCTTTCATAAAGGTGTCTTCCACGAAGGCCTTTGCCTCTTCGGGGCTCTTCCCACCATGTTTTTCGGTGATGGCGATGAGCTCGGCGTGAACGTCCGCCGCCATCTTGTTCTTGTCGCCGCAGACGTAGAAATACGCTCCCTCGGAAATCCATTTCCAAATCTCGGCACCCTGTTCACGCATGCGGTGCTGAACGTAAACCTTTTCCGCCTGGTCGCGCGAGAATGCGAGATCGAGCCGGGAGAGGAGGCCGTTTTTCTGCCACCCTTCGAATTGCTCGCGGTAAAAGAAATCCTGGGAGCGGCGCTGATCGCCGAAGAACAGCCAGTTGGCTCCCTTTGAGCCCGTGGCTTCGCGGTCTTCGAGGAAGGCGCGGAATGGAGCGACGCCGGTGCCCGGGCCGACCATGATGACCGGTGTATTCGGATCATCGGGCAGCCGGAAATGTTTCTGTGTCTGGCCGAAAACGCCGGCCGTTGTTTCGCCGCCCCAGCGTTCCGCAAGAAAAGTCGAGCAAACGCCGCCGCGCTTGCGTCCATGCGCCTGCCAGCGGACCGTGGCGACGGTGAGATGCACGGATTCCGCGTGTGCTTTTAGCGACGAAGAAATCGAGTAAAGCCGGATCGCCAGCACGCGGAGATTGTCGCAGAATTCCTGCGGCGCGAATTTCACTTCCGGAAATTCGCGGAGCACGTCCACGTAGTCTCGCGACGCATTGCGGGCGGAAGTGTATTCGGTGAGCGCCGCGGCGTTCTCCGGCTTGAGCAATTCTGCGAGCTTGGCGGCGCCTTTCTCGGCGGCCTTCGCGAGAAACTTTTTCTCGAGGAAGTGGATTGTGTAATCGCGGAACAATGCGTCGCGCAGCGGCTTCTCGACTTCCTTGACCTTCACGACTTCTTCGCCTGTGCAGCCGAGTGCCTGGATGGTCAATTCCACGAGCTCCGGGTCGTTCGTCGCCTTGAGCGCAAGCGCGTCACCGACTTCATAAACAAGCCCCGAGCCGGCGAGTGTAATCTCGTGGTGGCGGGTGTCTTTTTCCGAGGCATCGCCGGTCAGCTTCAAGTTGACCGTGTGCCTGGCTTGGAGCGGATTCTTGGCGTTGTAGAGTGATTTGATCGGTTCGGTGGACATGCCCGCGGAGCAAATCGGAAAGTTTGCCGGAGAAAAAGCAGAACTTTGCGGATATGAATGAATTTTTTCGGCGCGGTCGTCTGGAGAATGCACGGACAGTGCGTACGGGCGCATCGGTCGTCGCCCGGAACCCGGAGATTCAAAATGGAACGCGATTAGCACCGACGAAGCGCATTTTTCGCGCCTGAAATTGACCCTTCGCGAGTGTTGACTACGCAATCTCTTGTGTTAAACAGGTCGTGAAACTCACCCAACCCACTAGATGTATTGCTCCAAATGTGGCAGCCTTGACGATAAAGTCATCGATTCCCGGCTCTCGAAAGATGGCCGGTCAATTCGTCGTCGTCGCGAATGTATCGGGTGCAGCAGTCGATTTACGACTTACGAGGAAGTAGAACGGGCGGTTTTGCGTGTCGGGAAACGCGACGGGCGGAGTGAGCCGTTTGACAAGGAGAAGCTGATGGGCGGCATGTTGAAGGCGTGCGAGAAACGGCCGGTCAGTTCCGAGGCTTTGGAGAAAATTGCGGACGAACTTCAGTCGAACCTTGAAATGGAGTTTCGCCGTGAGGTGCCGAGCCACGTCATCGGTGCAAAGGTGATGCAGGCGCTGCACGATCTCGACGAGGTGGCCTATGTGCGCTACGCGAGTGTTTACAGGCATTTTCAGGACATCGGGGAGTTCATTCACGAGATTCAGAAGCTGGAGAAACGGCCGAAAAAGGGAGGCCCGCAGCAGGAGCTTTTCAAATGATTGCCTTTCGCGATAATCTTCCGGTGATCACGCTTGCCAACGGGCAGATCGTTGCATTTGAGCGGAGCTGGCTTTGCCGCGCCCTCGGCGTCGCTGCCAACCGTGCCGGATACCCGAAATGGTGGCTGGCGGATCATGTCGCACAGAGCGTGCAGATGTGGCTGGAGTCGCTTGGAGACACGACGACGACGGTGCCCGTCGCGATGCTTACCCGCGCTGTCCGCGGTGCGTTGCAAGTCATCGGCTACGCGGAGGTGGGGGAGTGCTTTGAAGCAGCGGCACCGTTCGCGCGAATTTCGCTCGTCGAAGTCGCGCAGCAGGCCGGCGAGGGCTTCGAGCTGGCATTTTTCAGCGGGTTGGGGCGGCGTTTGCAGGAGTTGATGCGACTCGGTGGAAGCTACTGCGAACTGCATGGATTGGAGCCCTGCGTGAAAGTACTGAAACGGAAACGTTCATGGAGCCGCGAGTGTGCATCCCTCTTGGAAGAGATCGTAATTTTCGCCCGCCAGCATACGCGCGCAATTCATGCAGCATCGAGCGCCGGGATGCGGCGCGAACTTTTCCTATATGTTGCCTAAGCCATGACCATCTTCGAACGAATCGCCGCGCGCGAAATCCCGGCCTCGATCATTCACGAGGAAGACGATTTTTTTGCGTTTCATGACATTCAGCAGAAGGCCCCGGTGCATGTGTTAATCGTCCCCAAACGCTGTATCGCGCGGATCGCGCTGGCTGCTGCGGACGATGCGGCGCTCCTCGGGAGGATGCTGCTTGCGGCGCGGGAAATCGCAGAAAAGCTGGGCGTGCTGGAAAGCGGATATCGGCTTGTAATTAATAATGGTCGCGACGCGGGCGAAAGTGTACCTCATCTTCATATCCATTTACTCGCCGGGCGACCTCTCACATGGCCGCCTGGCTAAACGCCATGAATTACGATAATCGCAACCGATATGAACTTGTCCGCCGGGTCGTGGTGACCGGGATAGGCGTCGTTGCGCCCAACGGAAACACGCTCGAGACGTTTTGGGGGAGTATCGAAAAGGGCACGAGCGCGGCGGCCCCGGTGACCAAGTTCGACGTCTCGCAGCTCCCGGTGAAGTATGGTGCGGAGGTGAAGGACTTCCGCCTCAGTGATTTTTTAGATGCCAAGGAAGGGCGCTACGACCGGACGATTCAGTACGGACTCGCGGCATCATCGCAGGCGCTGATTCACTCGCGGCTGGACATGAAGTCGGTGGATCCGCAGCGGGTGGGGATCGTGGAAGGGACGACGATCAGCGGCTCGGAGAGCGTGATGAAAACGCAAAAGATTTTCCTGCAAACAAGGGATTACCGGAAGGTTCATCCCTACAATGTCGTCGCGGGATATTGCGGAGAGGGGAGCAGCACGATCAGCCAGCATCTCGGGATTCAAGGGGCCGCAATCACATATTGCTCCGGGTGCGCATCAAGCAACGACTCGATTGGACACGCTTCAAAGCTCATCCGGCATGACGAATTTGACGTGATGCTCGCGGGCGGTGCGGAGGAAATGCACGAGATGTTATTCGTGGGCTTTTGTAAACTTCGTTCCATGAGTGAGTGGCATGGTAAACCCGGTCGCTCAATGCGTCCGTTTGACCGGTCGCGTGACGGATTTATCCTCGGTGAAGGCGCGGCTTTTCTTTTGCTGGAAGAGCGGAGTCACGCGCTCGCCCGAGGTGCCACCATTTACGCGGAAGTGCTCGGACATGGACGGACGTCGGAGGCTTATCACCCCACGGCACCGCACCCGGAGGGAGTCGGCTATCGGGCGGCGATGGAGCGTGCACTACAGGATGCACGAATTGTCCCGGAGCAAATCTCGCACATCAACGCGCATGGTTCCGCCACGAAGCAGAACGACCCCATTGAGACCAAGGCGATTAAAGCAGTTTTCGGCGAACATGCGCGGCGCCTGTCCGTCACCGCAACAAAGCCGATTACCGGGCATTTGATGGGAGCTTCCGGCGCGGTGGAAGCAGCGGTGACTGTAATGACCCTCCACAAACAGAGGATCCCTCCAACCATTAATCTCGCTGATCCCGATGTGGGTTGTGACCTCGACTACGTCAAACTGCCGCGACCCTATCCGGTAAAAACGGCACTGTGTGTAAACGCTGGATTTGGCGGGCGCTACTCGTGCCTTGTCTTCGGGGAGGACGAAAAGAAGCAATGAACTTCGCCGCGAACGCTGCCATCACCGCTGCGTTGATCAACGCAGCACTCGCGGCATTCGTTTTCTACACGAATCCACGCGCCACGATTAATCGCGTTTACGCGCTGTGGGGTGGCAGCGTGTCGATTTGGAATTTTGCGGCGTTTTTTAAAAACTTTGCGGACAATGCACCTGACGCAACGCCGTGGATTTCTATCATTCAGGGGGCCGTTATCTTTCTGCCGCTGACGCTGGCGCACCTCGGTCAACTCATCGTCCATCACCGCACGCCGAAGTGGATTTACGGTTTCTACGTCCTGCACGCCGCGCTGTTCCTGAGCCTGATTTTTTTCACGCGTTATTATATGGACGGCGTGCATTTCGTGACAGGGCTTTCCTGGTGGGCGCAAGCGGGGCCACTGTTCAACGTCTATCTCGCATCCTATGTGGTCCTCACCCTCCCGCTTTTGTTCCGGCTTCCCGTCCACGCATGGCGTGCGAAGCCGGTGCGCCGCGCGCAACTGTGGCTACTCTGGCTGTCGATCGTCACGCTCTGGCTGGCCGGCACGAACGACATGCTCCCGATCGTGAAGAAAGCTTCGGGGGATACATTCTTCTATCCCGGCACGCGAATCCCATTCGTTCCATTGGGGAATTTCGGCGCGATTTTCTACGGGCTCGCGGTCGCATACAGTGTTTTGCAACACCAGTTGCTGGATGTGTATTCTGCTTTCAGCAGGGCGACGGCCTTGGTGATTCGTGTCGCGTTCGTGGCTGCAATCAGTCTCCTCCTTCTCCTCGTCGGCGCGGCCTTGATGCCCGACACTCTCAACGCGCGGCAAATCCGGATCGCACTGGTGGTCTTCATCCTCAGCACGTTGATCGCGACGTTGCTATTCCCGAAACTCCTCGGTCGTCCGATGGAACGCATCGAACGGGTTCTGATGGGCGATCGATTTGAACTGCCGGACAAAGTCCGCTCATTTATCGAGCAGATGAAATGGCAGCTCGACCTTCCCACCCTGCTCGATGAACTCGCCAGGTTTCTCGCGGGAACTTTCCGTTTGCGGGGATTCTCGGTGGTCCTGCTCGGGGAGACCCGGCGCGAGTTTTCCGTGGTCCGGTCGTTGCCGGCCCAGCCTCCGAAGGTCCTGCCCAACCTCCAGAATGACGGTTCGATTTTCTCGCAGCCACATGAACATCGAGGCAGGTTCATCGTTCTGAAAGACAGGCCGGTCGATGGCGAGCCGGACCCGCAGGCAAAAATTCGGAACGAGATCGAGGGTCTGGAGGGGCGCGTGGTATTCCCATTTCAAGTCGATGAGCAGCCGCTCGGTTTTCTCCTTATCGGTGACAAACAAAGCGGCTCGGTGGTGAGTTCTGAGGAGGCATTTTTACTCAGCGAGATCGCAGAGAATATAAGCCTTGTGGTGAACCAGATCTCTCTCAAAAATCAAATCGCGCGCGCTCAGGAATTGGACCTCATCGGGCGTATGTCCCAAGGGATGGCTCACGACCTGAATAATCTCACAACACCGATTTCAACGTTGTTGCAACTTCTGGAAGAAGGAGCTCCGCAGGAATTGCTCCGCACGGAATTAGTCCCGGTCGCGAAGCGGAACATGCAGAAGATGCGGGCTTACATCAAAGAGTCGCTGTTTTTCACCGACAAACTGCGGCTCGACGTGAATCCCCTGCGCCTCGATATGCTCCTCCACAATGTCGTCGCGGACGCCGAGATCTCGAAACGAAAAGGGAAGTTGATGCGTTACGAGACGGAATTATGCGGCGAGGTTTATGCGACGCTGGACAGTGTCCTCCTTCAGCGACTGCTCGCCAATCTCGTCGCGAATGCTATCGACGCGTCGGAAGACGGTTCGCTGATTCGTGTCACTTTGAGCCAGCTTAAAACGGAAAAGGGCCGGGAGTGGGTCCGTATTCAGGTCATCGACCAAGGGTCCGGCATCCCACCCGAGGTGATGGGGAGGATTTTCGAGCCGTATTTCTCGACCAAGAAAACAGGTGATGACGAACGTGGATTCGGGCTAGGCCTGGCCATTTGCCGAAAAATCGCCAACCTCCACGGCGGAACACTTACCCTCGAGAGTACGCTCGGAACAGGGACGACGTTTTCGCTCGAATTGCCATGTCGTCCCCTTGAATCGGACGCACCTTCACTCATCTCCAACCCGAAATTTAGAGTCGCGTAGCCAACACGATGCATACAATTCTAGTCCTCACATATCAGCCAGGTTTTGGCAGCGCAGTCGCCGCGGCGCTCGATGCCTCTCGCTGGAGGGTTCTTGTGCAGGAGGACGCTGCTTCGGCGGCACCGCTATTCAACCGGCAGGCGGTGGACGTGGTGCTTCTGGATGTGGATTTGAACGACGCCCAGATCCTTCGTTCCGTCAAGGACGTCAAGGACCGCGCGAATTCCGTGCCGCTCATTGTATTCTCCGTCGATGGCGAGCGCCATTGGGAGGAGGAGGCATACTTGATGGGGGTGGCTCACGTCCTCGAGAAGCCGCTTCGTGGCCGTCTCCTGAACCATCTTTTGGACAAGGTGCTGGGGATTTCCAGCGACGTATTGGCGACCGTGCAGCGTCAGCCTCTTGCCGCGCCGGCGGCCGAGGTTTCTGTGATCGCGCCTCCCCGGCCGCTGCGGCAACTCGATAATCTCCGCCGGTTCTCCTCGCTGCTCATTCACAGTCTTGATGCGAAGGCGCTCCTCCATCACGCGCTCCAGCAATTGCGCGAAGCCCTCGGTGTGAATCGCGCCGCGGTTTTTTTGCGGAAACCCGACGGCATGGATACCGACGGGGCACCATCAACAGACGACCAGTGGCTTCGTGCGGTGCAAGCCATCGGACACGAGCCTAGCATCCTTCAGCACTTCGCGCTTTCGCTGTCCGGCGGTCTTGGTGCCCACCTGCACCGCAATAGCCGCATCCTCCGCTCCACGAGCCGTGAGGCGGTCGAAAGCCGTGAGATTTCCCGCGAATTCGAAATCCTCGGCAGTTCCATCGCGGTCCCGATTATGGACCGTGATATGTTTGTGGGGATCTTGCTGCTGGATGAGCGGATCACCGGAGGGACGTTTGGCGACGAGGAACTCCTGCATTTATTTCACTGGCTGGAGGAACTCGGAACTGCGCTTCGGAATTGCTGGCGCCACGAGCAATTGTCGGCAGGACACGGGCTCATCGACGAAATCATCGCATCGCTTGGCAGCGGATGCGTCGTAGTGGGCTCAAATCGCGGGATCATCCACGCGAATAGCGCCGCTCTCGGAATTCTGTTCCCCGAGGGCAGCAGACAGCGCTCTCGGAAGGTGTTCGACTTTGGCGATTTGCCCCAGCAACTAGGCAGCCAGATCTTTACTGTGATCCAGTCCGGCCAGCCAATCCCGGCGTTTAAGTGGAGTCCGCCGCACCTCTCCGGTGTCATCATCGGCGTGCGAATCATCCCTTTCCGGGTCGGCGTGAATCAAAGGGCTGACGCGGCGCTGCTGGTTCTGGATGACATCACAGAACACGAGCGCGCGGTGCAACTCGAGGTGGAGACCAACAAGTTGCGCCTGGTCCGGCAGATGTCGTGGCATCTAGCGCACGAGATTGGCAATGCCCTCACTCCAATCTCCACCATGCAGCAGATGCTTGAGTTCGATTCGGATGCCGAATCGAGAAAGGAGCTCTCGGGAGTGCTGGGAGATAGTGTCCGCCGCATTCAGCGGCTCACGCAGCAAATGAATTTCCTCAGCCGCGATTGGGATGGGAAAGACGGAGAGATTCTCAAAATCACCGAGCTTCTCGAAAGTGCGTATCAGGAGGCCCACACGTTTCATCCTGGCAAACGGGTCGCGCGGCTGGAGATTGACCGCGCTAATATCTCCACCGTCACAGGCGACGCGAAAGCACTTCGCCACGCATTTTCGGAGATCATTCTGAATGCACTTCAGGCCAATCCGGAAAATCCCACGGTGACAGTGCGCATTAAGCAAACGCAGCAGGAGGGCCACATAGGACTGTCGGTGGAAGTCCAGGATGCCGGGCCGGGGTTTCCGTCCGATGTCGCGGAAGAAATCGGCGTTCCCTTTCAAAGCACCCGGAGCGTGGGCCTCGGCTTGGGGCTCACCGTTACGCGGAAGATTATCGAGAATCATCTCGGCAAACTCGAGATCGCATCGACCGGCGAAAAAGGGCCGGGAATCGTCAGGGTCACGCTCCCCAACTGAAGCGGTGCGTTACCCTCCTCAAATCTCGAAGTCCTGCTCCACGCGAATCCGCGGTCGTAAGAACTCCAGAATATGGGCGACGCTTTCGGTGATGTTCAGCTTGTCGGTCGCGACGACGACTTCGGCGTTTTCGGGTGCTTCGTAAGGGGCGTCAATTCCCGTGAAATCCTTGAGTTGGCCGGCCCGTGCCTTTTTGTAGAGACCCTTAGTGTCGCGCTGTTCGCAGACTGCGAGTGGCGCAGCGATGTGGATCTCGAAAAAGTCGAGCCCGGCCTCGCAAGCGATGGCGCGGGCGCGTCGCCGGTCATTCTGGTACGGCGAAATGAAGGCCGTAATGACGACGATGCCGGCATCGGCGAGAAGCTTCGCGGTTTCCGCGACGCGGCGAATGTTCTCCACCCGGTCTTCGGGCGAAAAACCGAGGTTGCTATTGAGGCCGTGGCGGACGTTGTCTCCGTCCAGGATGTAGGTCTGGATGCCGAGGTTGAACAGCTCCCGATCGAGTGCGCTCGAGATGGTGCTCTTTCCACTGCCGCTGAGGCCCGTGAGCCAGATGACTGCTCCTTTGTGGCCGTTGCGGGCAAATCTTTGGGAGGGAGTGACGTTGCCTTCGCTCCAGAAAATGTTTGCCGATTTTGGCTGCGAGCGATCCGTGTATTTCCCTCCGAAAATGATACCGCCGCCGCCCACCTGACGTCCGTCGAGGAGGACGAACCGACCAAGGAGCGCGTTGCGGTCAGCATTGTCGAACGCGAGCGCTCCCCGAACCTGGATGGTGACTTCCGCGACGTCGTTGCGCGCGATGTAGCCGCGTTCGCCTGAGATGGTTTCCAGCGTGGACGCATCAATGATGCGCTCAATGCTGATGATCTCGGCGTCCAATTCCTGGGTGGTGAGCTTCAGCTTGGAGCGTTGTCCGATGGCGAGGTTCGCTTTGCCCATCCAAAAGAGGCGGGCTTTGAATCGATTCGACTCGATTGGCGCGTCGGTCTGATGCGAGGCGATGTGGCCGCGCTCGACGAAAATCTGTTCCGTGAGCGTAATGCCGACGCTTTCACCGGCACGCGCACTGGTTTTTGCAGGCGCGTTCCAGACTTCGATGCTTTTGATGACGCCGGTCTTGTTTCCGGGTGAGAATACGAGCGTGTCGCCGACTTTCAGCGTTCCAGCCTCGATGCGTCCGGCAAGGATCCGCCGGTCATCGAAGCGATAGATGTCCTGAACGGGGAATCGAAGCGGCAGTTCCGTGAGCGATTTCGGAAGCTCGAATGTATCGAGCATATCCGTGATCGTCGGACCGGTGTACCACGGCATCTCGGCGCGTCCGGTGTTTGAGACGTTGAATCCGTTGCGGGCGCTGATCGGGACAAACTGGCGGGCCTCCATACCGATTTCCTTCAAGAATTCGGTGTAGTCCTTCACCACTTGGTCATACACATCCTGGCGGAAATCGACGAGGTCCATCTTGTTTACCGCGACGACTACCTGGCGAATGCCGAGGAGCGAGAGCAGGTAGCCGTGGCGTTTCGACTGCTCGCGGATGCCTTCGTTGGCGGCGATGAGGAGCACGGCAGCGTCGGCGCTTGCTGCACCGGTGATCATGTTTTTTAGGAACTCCTTGTGCCCCGGTGCATCGATGATGACGTAAGGCCGCTTGTCGGTTCTGAACTGAATTTGAGTCGTGTCGATCGTGATGTTCTGCGCCTGCTCCTCGAGGAGCGCATCAAGGAGAAATGCATATTCGAACTCCATGCCCTCTTCCTTGCACGCTGCCTGGATCTGCTCGACTTTCCCATCCGGGAGCGACTTCGTATCGTAGAAAATCCGCCCGATGAGCGTGGATTTGCCGTGGTCCACATGGCCGACGAAGACGACGCGGAGACGACGGGTTTGATCGATGGAATCTTGCATAGAATAAGTAGGAAACGCGGTTGATAGCTAGAAATCCAGTATTGTCTATCGGAAAAATAGACAATTTCTGATCTCCGCCTGTTAACAGTCCGCTTGAGTACGAAAAAACCTCCACTCATCTCTGAGTGGAGGTCTTCCGAATTTTTGTCCTGTTTTTTACTGGCCGTCGTCGCCGATTGCCTCAACCGGGCAGCCTTCCATGGCTTCTTTACAGAGTGCGGCCTCGGCATCCGTCTCCGGTTGTTTGTAGAGGTAACTGTGCCCGCCGTCGTCGTTGCGTTTGAAGTTCGCCGGTGCGGTTTCGCGGCAAAGGTCGCAGTCGATGCACTGGTCGTCCACGTAGAACTTTCCAGTTACGTTTTCAGGATATTTGTTTGCTTGATCAGCCATAGGAAATGGGCGCGAAACGTAGCGGGCGAGCGCTGGAGGGCAACGTAATTTTTTCATGAATTCGCGGGTGCCTGGAAATTGCGCTCATTATGTTGACTGATCTTCTCGTCACGGAGTCCGGATGCACGGTATGCCAGACGGCACACCGCAGGCACTCGATTCATTGCTCATGTTGAGTCGTGTGAATGTTTCGTAATAAAAAGATGATTAATGCATTGGTTCGACGTATGGAGTGATCTGGAATCGATGCTATGCGCTTGTGGAGTGAGCACCTGTGATTGCGTGATATTCCCTTTTTCTAACGTTGAAAGCAGACTTGAAGCGGTATCTATCGTCACTGAGGGGAGTCTATCTCTGCAATTTGATTTTGTAAAAACGGATTCCGGGAGTTAGGATTTCGCACTTGCGGGAGCACGGAAACTGAGCGATACCCCGCGCCTCATGATCATTAACGACAGAATCAACCTATACAAAGAAGCGATGTCCCTCGAAGAAAAGCGCGGCCTGCTCCAGGCGCAACTCGACGGCATTCTCCTCCGGCTTTCTGAGATCAAAACCGAACTGTTCGACGGAGACGGCTACGTTCGAAGCGCGAGCGGTTCCACGACATCCATCGCACGCACCACCTCCGGGCGCTCACCTCGCGGCGCTCTGAAAGTGCAGATCCTACGCGCACTTACGGCCGCAGGAAGCTCGGGCGTGAAGGTGAAGGATCTCGCCGCGACTCTCGGGGTGAAGGCGGCAAACATCCACTCGTGGTTCCAGACATCCGGCAAGCGCGTGACCGCCATCAAGAAAATTGGCGAGGCGCGCTACCGTCTCGAAGGCGCTCTCACGCAATCGGAACTCGACGGCCCTGCGAAGAAGAGCCGCGGAATCAAGAAATCCGGCGGACGCAAGCGCAGCACCCGGCCACTCAGCAAGCGCGGGGAACTCGCTTCGGGTATCGTCGCGGCACTGAAGGAAGCGGGTTCCGCAGGCATCACGGTTCGCGAACTGGCTACAAAGCTTGGCGTGAAGAAATACAAGAACCTCTTCATCTGGTTTGCGACGACCGGTAAGAAGAACAAGGCCATCAAAAAGATCGGAACAGCCCGATACATCATCACGGAATAACGGAACACTCTCCGTAACAGGCAATCACTAAACCGAGACCGCCCGCTGGCAGAAACCAGCAGGCGGTCTTTTTTTTTTGCGCGGCGGGAACTATTGATTCAACGCGGCAAGCACGTCGGGATCGCGGACGTCGGCCCAGTCGCCGGAAAGCTCCACTACTTGGACGACCTTTCCGCTCTGGGCGAGGTCGCGGATGGCGTCAGTTAGTTCATATTCTCCGCGCGGTGAGAGTTTGAGTTTTGCTGTAAATTCAAAAATTGAGGGCCGGAATGAATACACGCCGGCGTTATACCAGGAACTGGGCGCTTTGCCCGCGGGCTTTTCGATGAGGTCGGTGAGCTCAAACCGTTCGTTGACCACGACGCAGCCTCCTTTTGCGATATCGCCTTCATTGTGCTTCACGCTCACGAGCCCTTCTGCGTCGCCGAGTGTGACGAGTCGCTGGTAGTTCGACGCATCAATCAAGATGTCACCGTAGCTGAGCACAAACGGATCAGTGCCCGCAAAATCCTTCGCGAGATCCGCGACGCGACCCGTGCCGTCTTGCACGAGTTGCGTGACAAAACTCACGCGGATGCCGAAGCGCGATCCGTCGCCGAAGAAAGCCTGCACAACATCCGCGCGGTATCCGACAACGATCAAGAAATCCGTGACGCCCGCCGCTTTGAGTCCTTCGACGATATGCAGGAGGATGGGTTTTCCCTGCACCTCGAGCATCGGTTTCGGGATGTCGTTGGTGAGTTCTTTCATGCGGGTGCCTTTCCCCGCGGCGAGTAGCACTGCTTTCTTGATCGTGGTCATGTAGGGAGCGTCGTAACACGGTGCGTGGAATCGCTTCAAGGCCCGATGCCGTTCGATTCTTGCCAGTGGCGGCAAGTTTGCCAAAGTCTCGGTCCACTTCCGGATTACATACCAACCATGAACCAACCCGCATTCGTCCTAGCCATCACCATTGCTGCCACTCTGCCCGCGCTCGCGCAGAAGCCCAACGCCAACGTGGAGGCCCGCTACGGCCTTGAAAAGGCGAAGGCGAACATGAGCACTTTCAAAACACCGGATGGTCTCCATGCCACGCTTTTTGCGGCGGAGCCGATGATTCAAAATCCGACGAACATCGACATCGACCACATCGGACGCGTGTGGGCTACCGAGTGCGTGGACTATCGCGGCTACTTGAAACTGAGGCCCGAAGGTGATCGCGTGGTGATTTTGCAGGACACCGACGGCGATGGTCTAGCGGATAAAGAGGTGACATTCTACCAGAGCCCGGAGCTCACGAATCCACTTGGTCTTTGCGTTCTGCCGGGCCCCGGCGGAGCGAAGAAAGGCACGCAAGTCATCGTGAGTGCTGCACCGAATGTGTGGCTGCTCACCGACACGGATGGCGACGACAAGGCGGATAAATCGGAGATTCTTTTCAAAGTCGGCGGCACCTGGAATTACGACCACCAAGTCCACGCGTTCGTTTTCGGCGCGGACGGAAAGTTTTACTTCAATGGCGGAAACTCCGTGACCGAACTGTTCTGGCCGGACGGCTCAATCGTGAAGGATCTCGAGGGCAATGAAGTTACGGGACGCGGCAAACCTTACCGTCAAGGCATGGTTTTCCGCTGCGACATCGATCTGGCCAAGGGTAAGGCGAGCAATGTCGAAACGCTCGGCCATAACTTCCGCAATAACTACGAGGTCGCGGTCGATTCGTTCGGTACGATGTGGCAGAGCGATAATGATGACGACGGCAACAAAGGCGTGCGCATCAACTACGTGATGGAGTTTGGCAATTTCGGATTCACCGACGAAATGACCGGTGCCGGCTGGCAGTCGAAGCGCACCAACTTGGAAACTGAGATCCCGCTCCGTCATTGGCACCAGAACGACCCCGGCACCGTTCCGAATCTTTTGCAAACCGGCGGCGGTTCGCCCACAGGCATCCTCGTGAATGAAGGCACCGGCCTCGGCGCGCAGTTTACAAATCAGGTCATTCACTGCGATGCGGGTCCGCGCACCGTGCGTGCATATCCTGTGAAGACCAGCGGCGCGGGCTACTCGGCCGAGATGCTCGACATCCTGACGAGCAGCGATTCGTGGTATCGCCCGAGCGACGATTGCATCGCGCCGGACGGCTCGCTCTTCGTTTCGGACTGGTATGATCCGGGCGTCGGCGGTCATGCGATGGGCGACCACGAGCAAGGGAAAGTCATGGGCCGCATCTATCGCGTCGCACCTGCCGCGAGAAAACTGACCGCGCCCGCCGTGGATGTCTCCACCGCCGAGGCCGCAGTCAAAGCGCTGCTCTCGCCGAACCTGCCGACGCGCTATATCGCGTGGACCGCCCTGCACGGGATGGGAGCAAAAGCGCAGCCCGCTCTCGAGGCACTTTTTAAGAGCGAAGATCCCCGGATGCGCGCCCGCGCTCTCGGTCTGCTCGCCCAGATCAAAGGTAACGAACTCAATGCGCTCGGTGCGGCTTTGGGCGACAAGGATGAAAACGTGACGGTGGCCGCGATCCGGCTGGCTGTGGTCATGAAAAAGACGCGCGGTCTCGATACCACGCCGCTGGAATCTGATCGGGCGCTCGTCGGTCGTCTCTTGAAAGACACCCCCGCCGTTCGCCGGCAAGTCGCGCTCGCGCTGCACGGTGCCGAGAACATCGCCAAGCTCTGGGCAGCCCTTGCGATGCAGCACGACGGCAAGGACCGCTGGTACCTCGAAGCTCTCGGAATCGGCGCCGCTAAAAACGAAGACGCCTGCTTCGACGCATGGCTCTCCGATGTCGGTGACAAATGGAACACCCCTGCCGGACGCGATATCATCTGGCGCACCCGCTCCACAAAAGCCGCTGCCTACCTCACCAAGATCCTTCTCGATAAAGACAACGCCCATCTCCGCTACATGCGCGCTTTTGACTTCCTGCCAAAAGATGACATCCGCAACGCAGCCCTTATTGAGCTCGCAACCAGCGGCAAAGCCAGCGACGAAATCGCCCGCGAAGCCCTTGGCAGACTCAAAGGCATCAACAACGACGCTGTTGCCAAAGCCATCAGCGGCGCACTCGACAAAGCCAAAGGCACGCCCGCCTTTATCGAACTCGTTCGCGACTTCGGAGTAAAAGGACAAGGCCCCGCGCTCCTCGCAACCGCCATAAAGCTCCCCAACGACGGCATCTCCACCGAGGCAATCAAAATAATCTTTGACGGAAACGACGCAGACCAAATCTTTACCGACGCCCTCAACACCCCCGACGCCAAAACGGTCATCAAGCTCCTCGCAAACAGCGCCAGCAAACGTGCCACAGCCGTCCTCATCACCCTCATGAACTACCCTCGGCAGGACATCGAAAACCGCAAAGCCGCAGTCAGCGCCCTCAGCCGCAACCAGGCCGGTGCTGAAACGCTCATCAAGCTCGCAAAGGACAACAAGTTCCCCGAAGACCTCAAACTCAGCGCCGCTTCCGCCCTCGCAGCCGTCCAATACCCAGCCCTTGCAAAAGACATCGCCGCATTATTCCCCATGCCGAGCGCCCAAGGCGGCAAGCCCCTCCCATCGATCGCCGAGCTGGCAAAACTCAACGGCGACATCGCAAAAGGACGCGCCATTTTCGAGAAAACCGAAAGCACATGCATCACCTGCCACACCGCAGGCGGCAAAGGCGTAGAAGTCGGACCCGGACTCAGCGAAATTGGCACTAAATTACCAAAAGAAGCCCTCTTTGAGAGCATCCTAAACCCCAACAGCGGACTCTCCATGGGCTTCGAGACGCAACTCTTCACGCTAAAAGACAACGCAGTCGCCAGCGGCATCGTCCGCAGCGAAACAAAAGACGAAGTGACCCTCGCCCTACCCGGCGGCACGACTCAAACCATCGCCAAGAACGCGATTACCAAGCGCGAGAAACTCACAACATCGCTCATGCCAGCCGGCCTCAGCAACATTCTCACGCAAGACGACCTCGTAAACCTCGTCGAGTATCTCGCATCCCTCAAAAAGAAGTAAGCGAGCGACACAATCATCAACCGAAATAGGCGCGTGACCGACAAGGTCACGCGCCTATTTGAATAGTAGCACGCGCTACGAAGCCCCGATTTCATTTGCGATTTGATGCGTTAACCCGAGTTCCGCACTTCGCACCCTGCGCGAAAAAACTTTTCTCTGACGGCGTCCGTCCGCGCGGTGGCGGCTTCTCTGGCGGCGTGCGGTTTTTAGCGTTGTAGTGAAGAAGACCCCGTTGCGAAACGCCCTCC
>JANMGP010000001.1:0-1690 GCA_031374705.1 Verrucomicrobiaceae bacterium
GATAGCGATGACGCCGAGGCGTCGAAGTCGCTGGGCGGGCGCGTGACGAAGGAGAACGCGAAGAAGCTCCGCAAATCTTCCGTTTATCGCATCTACCATATCGGCGTGGAGGAAATCCGGCACCGTATGAAGGCTGACCGCGAACAAGGCGTGCGCCGCGGCCTGGCGGGACGCTCGATTCAGGCGATCCGCGCCGCGCTCGACGGTGGGCTTGTCCGCGAATCGCAGAAGATCAGCGCGCTGATCGTATTGCTCACCATTTGCATCTCGGGCGGTCCGTTCCTCGGGCTGCTTGGCACCGTCATCGGAGTCATGACAACGTTCGCCGGTGTGGCAGCGGCGGGCGAAGTCAACGTGACCGCCATCGCGCCCGGAATTGCCGCCGCGCTGCTCGCCACGGTGGCGGGGCTTGCCGTCGCGATTCCCGCGTTGTTCGGCTACAACTACATCCTTTCCCGCGTGAAGGACGCGAAGGACGACATGCACATCTTCATCGACGAATTCGTCACGAAGATGGCCGAGTTTTACAAAGAAAAGGGAGCCAACGACTGACCCGAAAACTGAGGAACGATCATGCAACTCCAAGACGAAAAACCTTACGACGACATCAACATCACGCCGATGCTCGATCTCGCGTACGTGCTGCTCGTGATCTTCATCCTCATGTGCACAACCACGGTGCAGGGCGTGAAAGCCACACTCCCCCGCGGCAGCAATGCTCCCGCGAAGAAGCAAAAGGAGAACAAGATTCAGGCAATCCAGATCGATGCGCAGAACAAGATCTGGCTCAACCGCGAGCCAATGACGATTCAGCAGCTCGAAGCGCGACTCACCCAGGCGAAGGTCGAAAACCCGAAGGTCCAGGTGATCGTGAAAGGCGAAAGCGTGAGCCGTTATGCCGCGGTCGTCGAAGTGCTGAACGTGATCGGCAAACTCGAAATCGCGCAAGTCGGCCTCGCCACCATCACCCGTCAATAGCCATGCAAATCCAGGACGAAAAACCATACGACGACATCAACATCACGCCGATGCTCGACCTTGCGTACGTGCTGCTCGTGATCTTCATCCTCATGTGCACGGCATCGGTGCAGGGATTGAAGGTGGACCTGCCTGCCGGCGGCGCGGCAACGAAGAGTCTCGCGGAGAAGAAAATTAAATCCGTCACCATCAACAACGAGGGCAAGATATTCCTTAACACCGAGCCCGTGACAGCTGCGGAGCTGGAATCCCGGCTGACCAAAGCGCGCGCCGAAAATCCCAGTCTTCCCGTGGTGCTCAAGGGCGACGCGGTCGCACAATATCAAAGCGTCATGGATGCCCTGAACGCCATCGGCGCGGCGGGAATCCTGAACGTCGGAATCGCAACCAAAGGAGGAAAATAAATCCCATGAACCCGAACGAAGAAGATAGCAACGTGGCGACACTAACGTCGCCGCAACCAAAGCCGCTCAACGTTCCCGCGGCATCGCATGAAAGCTGGAGCGACGACGAAGAGGAGGCCACAGGATTCAAAAAATGGGGCCCGCCGGTAATCGTCGGCATCCTCGCAATCGTAGGGATTGGATTCGGCGTGAAGGTATTCTCGAAGGGGGACAATGCCCCTGTCCGCAAGCAGGAGACCACGTACGTGCAGATGGTATTGCCGCCGGCACCACCGCCACCACCGCCACCGCCACCACCACCCGAGGCG
>JANMGP010000045.1:0-18899 GCA_031374705.1 Verrucomicrobiaceae bacterium
CTTTCCATCCGCTCCCGGAACGAGCGCGACTCCGCCAAACACGAAGAATTTCCCATCACTCGTAGCGCCTGTCGCGAGTATGCGCTCCTTGCCGGGGAGCGGCTCGATTTCACGCCACGCGTTGTCTTTCAAACTGAGCACAAATGCGCGATTCGTTGCCGCCTGCTCGCCGGGAGATTCCGCGCCGCCTGCGAGATACACGTCTTCGCCGACCAAAGCGCCCGCCATATTTGCGAGCGGGATTGGCAGCGACGCGAGCCGTTTGCACTGCGCCGCAGAAAGTAAAAACGTATCCGCATAATGCCGCTCCGAATCGCTACCGCCCACGCACACCACGCCGTCGGGTGCGCTCACACTCAAGCCGTATCCAAGCGGGCGCGGGAGCTTGCCGGCTTCGCGCCATGTTCCGTCGGGCTTATCGAGCACCCACACGCGGTCGTGCCACACTTTCTTGCCGCCTTCCCACGGCATCTTGTCGGGGAAATTCGCCCCACCTGCGACCACGAGCGAAGTGCCGCTCACGCCCGCGAATGGGCCTGCGACGCCGAGCGGATCGGGCAGCGACGGGAGTTGTTTCCACACGAGTGGGTCGGCGGCGGTGGCGATCGCGGTCAGGCAGAGAAATGTCGTGAGACGAATCATAGAGTGACCCTGAGCAGGAATGTGCTCGCGGCGGCGGTTACTGCGCTTGGTATCCCTGCCACAGCCACACCAGCGTATCGGCCAGCGTGTGCTGGAAGACTTTGCCGTCGCAGTGACCGGTGCCTTTTGAAAAGACGAAGCGCTGATGATAGCCCTTCGCTTTGAGCGCGGCGGCGGTGCGCTCGCCGGCCATCACCCAATTGTGATACGTGCTCTCGGCGTCCTTGGCGCGGAGGTCGTTCTCCGAGACGTGCGTAAAAATCCGCAACGGTTTTTTCTCGGTCTTCTCGATGAGCTTCATGCCGGAGTGATACTCCCAAGCGCCGAGCGGGAACTTCGCCTCCTCGGGCGCATCGTCGTCCTGCTGGTCCACAAACGTCCCGGAGTAGGCCACGATTCGGCGGAAGAGGTCGGGGCGGAACCAGCCCATCGTCAGCGCCGCCGCGCCACCGGAGCTGCAACCGAGTGCCGCGCGGCCCCACGGGTTTTTGGTGAAAGCGAGCTTCGGATACGCTGCTTTGATCTCGGCGTTTGCGAGGACGGCGGGCAGCACTTCGTCGTTGATGAAACGCGCGAGCCGGTCGGACATCGTGTCGTATTCCAGACCGCGCTGGCTGTTCTTTCCGTCGTTGCCGCCGTTTTCCACAGCGATGGCGATGAACGCCGGCAGCTTGCGTTTCGGGTCCTTGGAAATGGTGAGGTTGTCGAGCGCGTTGCGGACGAGATTCAGCGGGCCGGCTCCGTCGTGGATGATCATGAGTGGCGCGGCGGTGCCGTCTTTGTACGCGGCCGGGATGTAAACGAAGATCTTGCGCTCCGTGCGGACTTCCTTTTTCGCAGGCTCCAAAGTGGTGTCATCGCCGCGAAAGATTTTGCTGTCGGCCAGCTTCATCGTGAACTGGAACTGTTTGCCCTTCGGATTGCCGAGGTCGGTAAGGTCCGGAGCCTTCGGGTAATCGGGCCCGACGGTAAAACTCCCGTCGCCTTCGTTGCCGGGATTTTCGGCGGGTGGTTCTACGGGACGCGCGACCTGCGCATTGAGGTTCGCTGTGAGAAGGCAGATTCCGGCGGAGATGAAGTGGATGATTTTCATAGGCACCGCATACCGATTGCCCGTGCCGGATGCAATGGGCATGACACGGTGTTCAGAATTGCGCGGCTTACGAAACCATCCGTCCGCCACTTCCGTTTTCACGCTGGCAGCATCTCAGTCGAAGCAGTAGAACCCTCCACGCCAACCGATGAAAACGAAGACGCCGAGTCCCGAAGCGATGGAGGTTTTCTTGATACTGAAGCTCAAGTTCCTCCTCCTGCTCGTGCTCGCGGTCATCGTGTGGGGAGTGCAGGACTTTGTTGCTTCATTCGCGGCTACGGAAATGACCACCTCCACCACACTCCGCACGGTCGATGAGCGTGACGATGCGCGAGTCTTGCGCGCGTATGCACAGGTGAAGGCGAGCGCGCGCGCAAAAGTGACTTTCGAGACGGAAACCAATCCGCAGCAGCAGACACGCGATGCGCACCTGACGTTCACCGCGAATACAAAAAAGGACGCGCTCGAAGCCCGCGAGGCGTTGGTGAGCGGGATGCAGGACGCCTTTGCTCGCGAGGGCAAGGGTGAACTCTATGACATGGGTTTCACGCCCTCCGCGAAGCCCGTTCCGAATCACGCATTCACCGTCGTACAGAAAACCTGCCAGGGCATCTCGGGAGCGATCGTGTTCGTCGCACTCGCGATGCTGGCATCGAAATGGAAGCAGTCCCGGCTGCCGCGCGAGGCGGTGTTCGGGATTCTTGCCTCGGGCTTCTTCACGCTGCTTTTCATGCTCGGTGAAGAAGGCGCCTCGGTCTGGGTGGCATTGCTGTATGTCGGGCCGCCCATGGCGCTCCTAATCTTCGTCGCCGTGCTGATGGCCCGGGTGCGCCGCGCAGCGACGTGGGTCGAGGGGCGTGCCCGCATCACGAGTTCGAAAGTCGTCACCGAGCGCCATCGCTTCGCTGGCGACACGACGAAAGTGCGGAATCTCCCGGCCGTCGAATACGAGTTCGATCCCGGGGCCGGCCCGATTCACGGCGACCGCATCACGCTTGGTTCCCAGCCTTCCGATAACGTGGATGAAGTCGTGAAGCGCTATCCCGTCGGCGGTTCCGTGCCCGTCTTCTACGACCCCCGCAATCCGCAGGACTGCGTGCTGGAGCGCAACCCGCCGGCGAGCGCGGGCTGCATCTGGGGCGGCACAATCTTCGCCGTTCTGCTCTACGAAGCCGTGCTGCTCTTCATTTGGAAAGGCGACTCGATCAACTCGTTCTTCAACCGCGCGTTTCCGCAGTTCCACCATCCGCTCATCGTATTCATCGCCGGGTCGCTCGGTCTGTTTTGTCTCGCCGTGGGCATCTGGTTCACGCTGCACCCGCGCAAAGCGTTTCCCTGGACAAAGACGAAAGGAACCATCGTCTCCAGCGTCACGGAAACCGTCGATGATTCCGACGCCGGTTCCGGCGGTCGCAAACAGATCTCCTACCGCGCGGTGATCGAATTCAGCTACCAAGTGGACGGGCACGAGTATCGCGGCTCGACCGGCTCCGCGGCGATCACCGTCTCGGGCGGAAAGGCCGGTGCCGACGCAGAAGCCGCGCGTTATCCCGCGGGCATGGAAGTGGACATTTTCTACAACCCAAAGAAGCCCACCCAATCCGGCCTGAACGTGGACACCGAGATGATGCTCAACGGACGCGCCTCCCTCACCGTCGCCGTCGTGCTCCTTGCCGTGGCCATCTACGCAGCGCTGAGCTGAGCGTCAAAAATCCCGCAGAGGTGTGACGTTCCTCGGAGTTGCACAGCGCCGCGCCGCACTGAGAAACGTTCCCGTTTTCTCTTCGAGTGAACCACCAGTCTGGCACCACCGTTGGTCTTAGAGAAAAGCGGCCATTCTCGCGGTCACGGGGTCCGCTCCGAATCCGGAATATGGACCACGGTCACCACGACAGAATCCCACGCCTTCGTGCCGCGGCTGTTGTTCCAAGTGATGTAGAGTTTGTCGCCGGCCGGGTCGATGGCGGTGCTGTAGGTGCCCTTCAATGTGTTGCCGTATTTTTGAGTGAAAAACGGCGAGAGGAACGCGAGCACTTTCCGCGTTCTTGTCTTCACGTCGAATTGCACGACGGCGCCGCCGTCCTTGTCGCTGCCGCCGTGTGCGCCGGGCACGTAGTAAAGGTAACGTCCGGTCGGGTCCACATCGAGCGATGCGATGTAGCCCTGCGTGCCCACCGAAGCGGACCCCAGAGCCTCGGCCTGCTCGGTCTTCGTGTTGAAGGCATAAAGCATCGGGGGCTGGCCGGCCTTGCCCTCGGATACCGTGTAAACGACTCCATCCTTCGTTTCATCCGAAGCCGCGCGGATGCCGATGGTTGCGGCGATCCGCACGGGTGCGCCGCCTTTCTCCGGGTCGTAGCGCAGGAGTTCGCCGGACTTGCTGCCGTTAAAATACACGCGTCCTGTGGATGGCGCGAAGACCATGGTGCGCGCGGGGCCGTCGGGGCCGGAGTAGAGCACTTTGCGCCCGCGGATGTCGTAGGCGAAGAACTGGATTCCCAGCGGATCGCTGTCGCTGCCCGGTGCGGTGCCGCCGTAAAAAATCATCCGCTTTCCGTCCAGCACGCTGCACGGGATACAGTGCTTCGGCACAGGCGCGTGTGCCACGATCTCGGACTTTCCGTCCGCCGGATTGCATCGAATGATCCAATCGCCTTTGTAAAAATTCGCATCGGTCGTGATGCGCGTGGAGCCGCGATGAGTGGAGCAGTAGAGCCATCCGTCGCTGCCAAGATCGAGCCGGCTGTGGATCTTTCCCGGCGTGTAGTGTCCTTCGGGAAGTTGCAGAAGTTTCTTCACATCGGCGAGCAGCCGGAACTGCTTCGTCGCCGGATCGTATTCGTACACAAACGCATTTCCCGGTGCGAGGTGGTCGCCCACGGCGGCATAGTATTTTCCGTTCACCGCGAGGCTGTCGCCCCACGCCGACCACGGTTTTCCCGGATATTCCTGCCCCGGAAAAAACGCGAAATCCACAGTCGGCGCAGTCTTTGCAATGGCGACATCAGCGGGAAAACCGGCGGGCGGCTTCAGAAAGTCGGGAGAAGTTTCCGTGACGCTCGACGCGCCGTCGGGCAGTCGCGGCGGGTATGCGACGTCGACAGGTTTGTCCGCACCGAAGCCCGAAACTGCGAGCGCCAGCAGCGGCGCGGCGTGAAGAATAAAATGTCTCATGGTTGTTCCACCGTCAGGGTTTGACCGGCTTTGATATTCGGAAATTTCACGACCGCGGAATTTGGCAGGCGCACTTCGACATCCACCGTCTCCGCATTGCCCAGCCCGAAGTGACACACGTCCGGCTGACCGCTCGCGTATCCAAATCCCGTGCCGATTTCCTGCGTGCCAATCCGTTGCCCGGGCTCGCCTGAATGCCCGGCCGCAAAAACTTCCACGCGGGAGCCGATTCCCATCGAGTTGAACGTGCGGCCCTTCACGCGCACATTCAGCCACGACTTCGCCGGAGCGTCATTGCGCAGCAGCCGTGAGTGATTCCCCGCGAACCAATTTATGAGGAATAAATCGAGCCGCCCGTCGCCGTCGAAATCCCCAGACGGCCCGGCCGGATAATACACCATCGGCATGACGATCGCACGCGGCGGCGAAAACCGCGGAACACCATCCCGCACGCCATCGTGATGATAAATCAGCGGCGTCACCCGGCCGTCGTCCACCCACGCTGCCGACACGTAGATATCCGGCCAGCCATCGTTGTCGAAATCCTGAATCTCCACATGCGGGCAGCGCACCGGCACCACATCCGAGAGGCCGGCCTCCGTCGTGATTTCCCGAAACTGAGGAGCGCCATCTTTCATCCCTTCGTTTAGAAACACCCGGTTCCGCGCCTTCACCGAGTGTGCGCTGACAACGAGATCCATGCGCCCGTCGCGATTCAAATCCCCAAACGCCGCGCCGCACGGCCAGTCCTCCGCGTCGAATGGCGCGTGCTTGAACACCGGCGCAAGCTCCACAGCCTCGCGATACCGGTTCCCCGGCTGACTGACGAACAGCCGGTTGCTGTGCCCCACGAAAAAATCCGGACGCCCGTCTTCGTTCACATCCGCCGCCGCGAGCCCGAGACCGAAAATGTCCGACGGCAGCCCTGCCGCCTCGCTGACGTCTGCAAATTTCAAGCCGCCGAGATTGCGCATCAGCACCGAGCGCGGAGCTTTTGTGAACTTGTCCTCGATGATCAAAAGATCCAGCAGCCCGTCCGCATCGAAATCCAGCACGCCCACATTGCGGGCCGTGAACAGCGACTCCGGGCACGCGCCGCTCGCTGCGGAAATATCCGTGAGCCTGCCCGAGTCGTTGCGAAACAACTGGCTCCGCTGTGCCTGCGCCGGCTTTTGCGGGTTCCTGCCCGTGTGCTGTTTTGCATTGTTCGCTACGTAAAGTTCCAGCGTCCCGTTGTTGTCGAGGTCGGCAAAAACCGCGCCGCTCGTCCGCGTGGGCACGCTCAGTCCGGGCACGTCCACCGGCGCAAACTTCCCTCCGCCGTCATTTCGAAACAGGCGGTTCAATACCGGCCCCGGCGCAGGCGCGTACTCCGCATCCGGGCGGTCCGCAAACCCGCCGACGAACAAATCAATCCGCCCATCCCCGTCAAAATCCCCCCAAGCTCCGCCATGCCCCATCAACCCCGCAAGCGGCTCCCGCAGCCCCGCCGGCCCGGTCACATCCTCAAAGCGAATATCCGCAGCGCTCAACGCCACGAGCGGAGCGAACATCAGAGCGGGAAAAAGAGTGCGTGTGTAGTTCATGGGTGCAGCTTGTATGACTCTTGCGCTTTTGAAGACGGACCGTCGAGCCCCTTCGACATCCACAGGGCATTGCCGAGTCGTGCGGTGTGCCGTCCTTCGTTGTGAGTGAAACTGCAATCAAGAATGGAACGCGCGAGGGTGGCAAAGTAGCTCGCGGATCCCTGCGCGAACTTTCACCATCGCGAAGCGACACATTTTCGAACCGTGAGGATTCGCCGATTTCGTGACGCTGTTGACTGACTCATTATGCGGCGAGAAACGCGCCCGGCGCGGACAGCGGGAATTTTGCGGCGGCTATCGCTTCGGCCAGCGCAGGTGTTTGTGCAGGAAGTCGAACGTCCCGTCTGCACGCATGGAGTGGCCGCCTTGGAAGAACTCAATTTCGGTGCGGTCTGCGAGGCCGAGCTGTGCGTAAAGCCATCCGACTTTCGCATATTCATGGGCGACCCACTGGTCGCGTCCGACGAGATCCAGATGCCCGCGTTCGACCATGAACGGCCGCGGCAACATGAGGTAGGCCATCTCTGCGTAGTCGAAGGTGTGGCCGAGATTCCAGTAGGGCATTTCCCATTCGATGCTGCGCATGAAGCTGAACGGCTCGTCGGTCGATGCAACCTTCCGAGTCCATTGATTGAAGTCTCCGGAGCAAATCGACAGGCTGTATTTTTCCAGCAAAGGCGGCACCCGGACGGCCGTCTCGCCGCCATAGCTCAACCCGTAAAAGGCGATACGACTTCCGTCCACGAACGGCTGCGCTTCCAGCCAGCGCAGGATTTGATCGTGCGATGCGGTGATGAACGAAAAGAGCGTCGCCTTCACGGTGTTGGCCTTGCGCCCGAGCCATCGGTAGCGGTCCTCGCCGCGGTAGAGGTTGTGCGGCGCGAAAGTGATGAATCCCCGTTCCGCGAGAACCGCCGCGACGTTGCGGTAGCCGGTTTTGTCGCCATCGAGCAGATTGCGAGGGATGCCATCGCGCCCGTGCTGGCAGACCACGACAGGGCGCCGCTCGCCAGGCTTCAGATCCTTCGGCACCACGAGCAATCCCCACGCGATCAGTTCGGGATAAACATCGAGGGCGACATCATAAGCGATCCACTTGTCGGTCTCTTTCACGACCCGGGTGCGGGCGTTGAAAGGCAGCAATGGCTCATCGAATCGTCCCATCGCTTCATCGCGAAATTTCTCACGGAACGCCTTCGCGCCCTCGACGAATTTTTCGGGCGGATGCACGGGATGCTCCGGCAGCGTGCTCCATTTCCAGTTGTTCAGCTCCGGCAGGATCGAGAAAACAAACGCATCGTCGCGAACGTGCTCCGAGCGCTGGATGAGCCGCTGGACGTGGCCTTCCATTTCGCTGAAGAGCCGCGCGTGCCGCGCCGTTGCGTCGAACGATTTGCGTTGTTCGACGAGAGGTTCGGCGGAAATCGGCGCGAGCTTTTCTACGCCGAGCCGCGATGCAAATGCCGTGAGTGCATCGTTTGCAAACGGGTCGCCATCGCTCTGGAAAAGCCGGGGCTTTTGAAATGCGACACGTCGCACCTCGTCCTCAACGCTCCCAAATTCCGCAGTGTGCCATTCGCCCTTGTGTCCGATCACATCCGGCACGCGGCAGTGCTCGACGACGAGTCCACGCGGCAGAATGAGCCCCGCGATTTCCGCATCGCCGAACTCGCGCAGAAGTCCCCACACGTTTCGATAGATCGGCTCGGCCCACACCGCCTGCCGTGAGCCGAAGTATCCGCTCACCAACGCCGCTTGAATGCGCGGCTCCACCGCCGCCGCGTAGAACGCCGTCAGGCCGCCCTCGGCATAGCCGCAGACGCCGACCTTTGCCGCCGGGTGCCGCACCGCGAGCCAGTCCACGGCGGAGGCGAGCGTCTGCACTTCGTATCCAATGACATGGCGCCCCATGTGAAACGCCTGACGATAGATCCATTCGCGATACGTCTGGTCGGTTGCGAGGATCTGCTTGTCATCCGTCGCCATTTTCTCGCGGCTGATCGTGAGCGGCAACACGAGCGCGAACCCGTTTTCCGCAAGTCGTCGCGCTGATTGCGATCCGGCGGCGATCCCCGGGGAAAGACCTAGAAGTTGCTCCGGCGTCTGCCCGGCATCCGGCACTATCACTGCACTCGCGACCGGCGCGGACTTTTGCTCCACGAGCAACCCCGTCCCCCACAAGCCCTCCAACACCGGCCAGCGGACTTGCAAAACGCGATACCGCGAAGTCTCCGCAACGAGCGCGGGATTTGCCTCATCGCCATACTGCTCCATCGCGGCGGGAAGGCGCGGGTCCACTGCGCCGATGATCGTGCGAAACCTCACGCGATTCGGCTCCACAGATTTTGCGTAGGCCTCCGGAGATGAAATGTCCCGGGCCCACAACGTCTCGCGCTTCGCCGGAGCCTCGGTGATTTTTCGCTCCACGAAACGGTGTGCTCCGTCCATCAGGCGACCGGACAAATCGGCTTCCGGCCATTCCAGCGCGGTCGTCTGGGGAAGCGGTTCCGCGACCGCAATGCTCAAGGCACCGAATGTGAATGCGAGCAGTCGTGAAGGAGTCATATTCGCGGATGATTATCCGGTGAACCGCGAGACTGCAACCGTGGCGGCCTATCCGACGAACTCGCCTGGGTTCAAAATGCCGTTGGGATCATTGGCTTTGAGTCGTGATGGAAAAGGTCGCATTACGCCACTCGAAGGACGATCGGCGCGCCGGGTTCTTAATGGAAAGTTGAAGGCGTTTCGTGGAGGGTAGAATCTGGACCTCATCGGGGTGTAGCGCCCAAGCCGGGATGAAGCGGGAAGTAACGTCAGTCCAAGAGGCATCGTCTCGCTCCAAAACGGAAAGCAGAGCCGGACAGCCGCCATCCAATTGGGATGGCTCGCTGTAAATCAGCATGTGATGCTGATCCAAGAGTAGGAAGTGGCGCTTCGGAGCAAGGGCATCGCTCGGAAGGATCAAATAGTCGGTCTGTCCGAGACTGGGTCGAGGCGTAGCTTCGCGGAGGATACGGTTGGCGAAAGACAGGCGGTGCACGGCGTCCTCATAGTAGCCGACGGGTAGGGAAAGGACAAAGTCGCCAATAGTGTAGTCCCAATTATCGGGGAAAAACGCCCTCTGTGCGTCGTCAATTGATTTGGTCTCCCGTGCGGTTCGTGTGTGGGTCGGGGATGAAGAACACGCTCCAAGCAAAAGGAATGCAGCACAAAGCGGGATTTTGAATGTGTTTGTCATGGTGTGCGGAGCAGCGCATCGCTGCTTTCGGTGTGCTGATTGTGAGGCGCGTTCACTCTTGGTAACTCCACTCTCCAGATGCGATGTTCAGAATCTGACGAGGCCCCAATGGCCAATTGTAGAACGACACTCGGATTGGTTTCTTTGTGATGAGTTGAACTGGCGTGCCTGGCACGTCAGACCATAGGCTTGTTGTATGGAAGTACTTAGATGACGTGCCGTTAGCTCGGAGATCTCGGGCAATGGACAAAGTCTGTTGCTCTCGATTTTTGTTTATCGTTCCGCAACCTGTGAGAAGGCAAGCGGTCGCTGCAATTATGATAGCCGAGTTCATGTTCTCGCCCGCCATGCTCAGACGGCGTGCGCGTAAACGCGACCCAAAAAACGAAGGCTCCCGCCCGCTATCCGACAAATTTGCCGGGATTCAAAATGCCGTTGGGATCATACGCGTTTTTCAGCGCGGCGTGGACGTCGCGTCCGGTTTCGTTCACGGCGAGCGGCCACCAGCGTTTCTTCGCGAGGCCGATGCCGTGTTCGCCGGTGATGACGCCGCCGGCTTTGAGAACCCATTTGAAAAGCTCGTCGAGCGCGCGGTCCACGGCGGCTTTGATCTTTGGCTGCTCGTGGTAGTTCGCGGCCATGATGTTGACGTAGATATTTCCATCGCCCGCGTGGCCGAAGCACGCGACAGGGAAACCGTATTTCACCGCGAGCCGTTCGCCGAATTCCGCGAGCTCCACGAGTTTGCCGCGCGGCGAGTTCCCGACAGCAAAATGGCCGGACCACAAGGCCCGGCCATTTGCGAAATCAGTTCATGAACGGTTTAGCCGTTGCGCTTATCCGTTTCCTTGTCGTTGAAGATGTTCTGAAGGTCGGCAGGCGAGTTCTTCGTGCCGTCCTCGAAAATCAAGTCGAACCCAGGAGCTTGTGTCCGGACTTTATTGAGGGAATCTTGAAGCTGGAGCGAATCCGGTGTACCTGCTTTACCTGCGAGCTTCAAGAATGCTTTCTCAAGCGCACCACCCGAGGCGAGTAGCGCGTTCCGCTGTGCGGCGGGCAATGCGCTGTGAATCGTCAGCGCCACGCTGCCTGCGATGTCTTCAGCAACACTCTGGTCCGCAATGAGCGTCTTTGATTCCTCGACTGACTTTTTCGAGAGTGTCTTCATTACCGCCGATCCCACTGCGATAATGAGCTTGTCGCGTGCCGCGATTTTCTTAGCATCAGCCAGCGCGCTTCCGCCGTAGGCTTGGATGATGGAATTCGTCAGGAGCGCCGTCACTTCCCCAAGTTCGTCGCCACGGTTTGCAGTGGTGACGTTTGGCTTGGTCTGGATGGCCTTTGCGAGCGCGGTTGCGAGCGTCTTGAACGTCGCGGCTTTGAGGGGCTGGCCGTTTGCTGTTCCGGTCTCGCTGACGAGCGAACCGACTTTGAACGCAATTTCCGCGGCGCGCTCTTCATCCACTGCGCTTGCGACGGCTCCGGCGATGAGCGGCGCTTTCGCGAGCACTGACTTATCGATGAGCGGACGATTGATGATTGCAGCGGTAATATCGCCCGCTTTCGATTCATCCGCGAGCGATGCGCCGACAGCGGCGTTGAGTGCGAACTTTTTGTTCAAATTTGCGAGCGCGACTGCAAACGCCTGCTTGTCCGTGATGGTGCTGAGCGATGCCGTGCGATAGACGACATCTGTGGCGGCTTTTGATGCCTTGGACATCACCGCATTGGCCGTTTCTACAGCGGTGGCGTTTGCAGTGCCGGGGCTTGCTGCGATATTCAATTCAGCGATTCCCGCCGCCATGTAGCCGACTGCGGAGAACGATTTCACTTTCGGAGCGATTGCGGCTCCGAGTCCGTTGCGGGCCGCAGCGGACGTGAAGCTGCTTGAGCCGATGAGCGCTTTGATCGCAGCATCAGCCGATTCGGGGTTGAGGACTCCGATTGCGGAAATCACACCCGCGCCGATGGCTGGGATTGCTTTCACTGGATCTTGTCCGGCTCCGAGCTTCGCGACGATTGCAGAAATTTTGGCCTCGTTATCACCGTTCCCCGCGGCAACGACGCCGGCAATCTTCGTCCGGTCGGTCACCCCGCCGAGATATACGTCCATGACGCCGTTGACGTCTGCAGCAACCCCTGCACGGAGGACGCCTTGGGCGATGAGCGCTTTGGTCGCGTCTTTCTGCCCGGCGACGAGACCGCTGAGGAGGCCCACTTTATCTGTGTGAGTCTCAGTAGTGAAGGCAACGATGTCGCCGAGCGCCTTCGCGAGCTTGGTATTGGCGACGTAGCTTTGTGCTGCTGCGAGCAGGGCGCCGTTGGTCTGTGCACCGAGCGAGCCGATGTAGCCGCCCAGAATACTGCCGGCGGCTGCCGGAATCTTAGCTGCAACAACAACTGCGGCAGCCTCGGCTTGGGTTTTCCGTTCCGCCGGACTCAATTCGTCAGCGAGAAATGATTGAGCGAACGACTCGAACGAAGCCGCAGCTTTGGCCGAACTTGTTCCAAGTGCCTTCGACGTGTTAGCGAGCAGGATTGCTACTTCAGCAGGTGTTCCGCCGAACTCCGTCGCGCCTGATCCGCCGAGTTCTGTTCCGATTGCAAGTGCCGCCGCAGGGCTTGATGCCTTGATGGCACCCGAGAGTGCGACGCCTTTACCCACAGCGGTCAGCGCGGCCTTTGGGTCGCCGACATTGACGTTAAAAACCGCCTTTGTTAGCGCCGCGATTGCAGCGGGGTCTGTGATGTTGTTATTCGCGATTGCGGTGGCGATGACCTGACCGGCGATTTTATCTTTATCGGCCCGGTTCTTTCCCGCGCCGTCTTTTTGGAGCGCTGCTTCGACGATGGCCGGAACCTGCGCCAGAGTCTTCCCATCAAGCGCAAGTGACAGCGCATAAAGAAGATCCGCCGCTTTCGCGGTGGCGACCGTTGTTCCAACTTTCATCCCAGGAATGGTCGCTAGCTTCTGGTTGATGAGCGCCACACCATTGGAGTCGGCCTGCGCAATTCCCACCGAAACAATTGTTAGGACAGCAAGCGCTGGAAGGATTCGGCCCGTGAGAACTGGAAATCGATTAATTGAGGAGTTCATAGTATAAATTTGTCGGGTGGTTGTGTTGGTTTTGTTTCTGTCGCTGTGTGCCCTAATTTTCGCGATCTTGCAAGATTCGCAATCACTTTTTTGAAAAAAGATTATTCGCTCGTGCCCGCGGGGACTTCGGCTTCGTTTTCGGGCTCCGAAATTTTGCGATAAAGCGGAATTGGAGCGAGGTTTTTTTGGGATGCTTCCGCCGCCATTTTTGCCTGCTCATCGGCCTCGTCTTCGCGCCCCACTTTCCGCAGAAACCGGCTATAGTGACTGCGAATAACCCCAAGATTTGGGTCCAGATTAACGGCCTGCCGGTACGCATCTCCGGCCGCTTTGAAATCGCCGAGCCCTTCGAGGGTTTGCGCATACCGCACCCAAAGTTCCTCATCCTGAGGAAACAGCTTCAGCCCTTCTTTAAAAGACGCGGCGGCGGCCAGAAAGTGAGGCTTCCGCAGGGCGCGCGCAGTTTTCTCCGCAGTGATTCGATGGGCTTGTCCGATGTGGAGATGGATGAAGGGGTTCATTTTCTCCCACTCCAAAGCCTTTTGTCCGTCGTTGATCGCCTTTTCGTAGGCGCGATTCCGCACGGCGACGCGCGCTTTTTCGCACCAGTATTCGCCAGGAAACTTAGGCAGTGCGATGGCGCAAATCCAGACGCCGATCCCTGCGACGCTCCACGCTGCTACCTTGCTCGTGAGCCCGCGGGGCGGCTCGGGCGTTGGTTCTCCGGGCTCCTCTGCCTCCAATGAAGGATCTGCCTCGTCTCCGGTGTTTGCGAGAAATCCGAAGATGATCGCCAGGAAGATCGCGTTGCCCGGGAGGTGCATGTTGAAATCGACCACTGCGTGCGCGGCGTGTGCAGAAAATGCCGTGAGCGCCCCAATCGTGCACGCGAGCTGGAACCGCGGGCCGTAGGGATCATCCTCCCGTGCGCGCACCAGTCGCCGGAATCCGCCGAGCCCGGCCAGCGCATGGACGCCGAGCAGTGCCGCCATGCCCGCAGCGCCGAAGATTCCATACTCCGCGAGCAGTTCCAGATAATCGCTGTGCGCGTGCTCCGGGTCCGGCTGAAGCTCGGGCCGGCGGAAAAGCCGCCCGTAATAGAGATGCGTGCCCGCGCCCGTTCCCGTCCACTTTGAGAGTTTCCATTGCTCGAGCGCCGCGGCCCAGTTTGCCTGGCGGATATCGTAAGTTCCCTCCGGAAGTGCGGCCACATTGGTAATCGTAGCCAGCCGCTTTTTCAAAAGCGCGCTCTGCACCATGAGCGGATAAGCGATCGACGGCACCAGAACGACCAGCAGGATCACCGTGTAAACCATCCCAGGAAAACGCGGGCGATCGGTCCGGTAAGTCACAATCAGCGCCAGCACGCCGAGCACCAACAGCGAAAACAGCGACGCCAGCCATCCGCCGCGGCTCGCGGTCAGCACCACACCGATATAGCACAGCAGCGCGACATATATGCAGAGCCACCGGGCCCACGATCGCTGGGTTCCCCATATGGCAATCGCAAGCGCGAAAGGTGCCACCGCCTCCAAATAACCAGCGAGATGAATCGGACTGATGAAGCTGCCGCTCGCCCGCTGCCCCGGCTCGCGCAGGAAACCGAACGGCATCCACCCATGCTCGCCCGCGAACTGCCTCACACCAAACATTACCTCCACCACCGCGAGACCGAAAATACACACTAGCAACGCCAGCCTCGGCCCGGTCTTCTGAAAGCACAGCGCCGTGACGCCGTAAGTCGCCAGACACGCCAGCACCATGTAAATGTCGGGTCGCGCGAGGTATTCCACCGGCGACTGCATGGCCCGGCCGAGGATATAGGCAAAGAACACCGCGACCACGATGAGGCACCATTTGTGCGGTTCGCGCCCGGATTGCCGGACCGCCGGCAGCATCACCGCACAAACAGCAAGAAGCGCGTACGCGGGAAGCGCGAAAACAAGACGCGTTCCGCTGATGGCGAGTTGGATCACAATCAGCGCAGACGCCACTAGAGCTGCAAGGAAGGCATTCACAAAGGCCGCGCACATTACGCGAAGACCGCACTTCGGCAAGGCCCGCCCCAACTTAAAGAGAAATTAATCTCCTCACGCGGCATACCGGACCAGCAGCGGCTTGACGTCCGCGAAAAACGAGGCACGTTCCTTGCATCACCACACCCACACCATACCCACCATGAGCGACGCTGACTCCAACTTGCTAAAAGGCTCCCTCCTTTACCGAGAATTTCTCGCGGAAAGAAACGCGATCCTTGAGCACAAGTGGTTTATGAGCGAACACGCGCAGCACGATGTCGGATTTGAGAAAGCATTGCTCGACTGGATTCTCAAACATCGCGCAGCATGGCGCGGTGAACGAAGGGCAAAGATGCTGTACCGCGACCAGAAATAATATAAGTCGCAGCCAGCGCCTTTTAACGCAAACCCGCGAGTTCGCAAAAGACGCATCATGAATAGCAAACCAACATCACCGACAGCTCGACTGCTGCTCGACTCCGCCGCGATCGAGCGGACACTCCATCGCATTGCGCACGAAATCATCGAGCGCAACCACGACCTCTCACGCGTCGCAATCATCGGCATCCCCAGCCGCGGCATCGTCATCGCCGAGCGGCTTGCGAGGCTCGTGACCACGTTCGGCGGAGTCACGACCGAACACGGCGTGGTCGATATCTCCATGCACCGAGACGACCTCTCCCGCCGCCCCATTCCGGCGGTCGTCGCCACGACGTTGCCGTATGATTTGGAAAACCGGACCATCATCCTCGCGGACGACGTTGCTTTTACGGGCCGCACCTGCCGCGCCGCCATGGATGCCCTCGCCGACTTCGGACGCCCGGCGCGCATTCAATACGCCGTCCTGATCGACCGCGGCCACCGCGAAGTCCCCATCCGGGCGGACTACGTCGGCAAAAACGTTCCCACCTCCCTTGGCGAACGCGTCTATGTCCGCTTCGCCGGGCTGGATAAAGTTGATACCGACAGCGTCTGGCTCGACTCCTCACCCGGCGGCCCCATTGCATAAAAACCACCAGCCAATAAGCCCAATGAACTGGACACGCAAAGACCTCACCTCCATCGCACAGCTTAGCGCCGAAGAAATCCGTCTGCTCCTTCAGCACGCTTCCAATTTCAAGACCGTCGGTGCCCGCGACATCAAGAAAGTCCCCGCCCTCCGCGGCAAGACCCTCGTCAATTTCTTCGTAGAGCCGAGCACGCGAACCCGGATCAGCTTTGAGCTCGCCGCCTTCCGGCTCAGCGCAGACGTCGTCAATATGAGCGCCTCCACCTCATCCCTCACCAAAGGCGAAACACTCAAAGACACCGCGCGCAATCTGGAAGCTCTCCTCGCCGACATCATCGTCCTCCGCCACAGCAGCGCAGGGGCGGCGCAATTCCTTGCCGAGCGGCTCAAAGCCAGCGTCATCAATGCAGGCGACGGCGCGCACGAACACCCCACGCAGGCGCTCCTCGACACCTACACCATCTGCGAAACCAGGCAGCGGATGGACGGCGATCTCCGCGGCCTTCACATCGCAATCATTGGCGACATCATGTTTTCCCGTGTCGCCCGATCGAACATCCATGCCCTCACGAAACTTGGCGCAAAAGTCACCCTCTGCGGCCCGCCCACGCTCGTCCCGCGCACCCTTGAATCCCTCGGCGTCACCGTCACGCACGACCTCGACAACCTCCTCGACAAAGTCGATGTCGTGAACCTCCTCCGCATCCAGCACGAGCGACAGCGCAAAGAATACTTCCCATCACTCGGCGAATACACCTCGCTCTTCGGCCTCACAAAAGAACGCGCAGCGCGGCTGAAGCCCGACTGCCTCATCATGCACCCCGGCCCCATCAATCGCGGGGTCGAAATCGACAGCGACATTGCCGACAGCGGACGCAGCGTCATCCTCGACCAAGTCACCAACGGCCTCGCCGTGCGAATGGCCGTCCTCTACCTCTGCGCCAGCGCACCCGAATCGTAGGCCATGGATTGCTCATTCCCTCGGTGGCTCGACATGTTTGTCGAAGTGGGAGCTCCCCGGAATGAGGATCTGTTTCCACCTTAATACTCTACTGACCGCCGCGTCTTCCGCACTTTCCGGCATAAAGTCGATATCGAGGTGCAGTTCTACGCCGTTCTGAGTTACCTTCCACCGGTCCACGCTTTTTAGCTGGCGACCATTCGCCCAGGGAGGGCCGAGCAACCCCCATACATCCTTGGAAATCATTCCCGGACTTATCCGAAGCCACGCTTCGGGATACGGAGCAGCGAGCGAAGCATAGAAAATCCGACCTGGGTTGGTAAACGCCATGAATGCTGTCGCGGCAGCGAAGCCCAAAACCACAGCGATCTGTATTCTTTTCCGGCGAGTCATGCGGGTCCTAATAGCTTACCAAACTCCGCCCCGTCATTTCCGCAGGCTGCTCGACGCCCAGCAGCGCGAGCAGCGTGGGCGCTACGTCGGCGAGGATGCCGCTCTCCAGTTTCACGCTCGCGGCGTCTTCGGCGACGTAGAGGAGGTGGACGAGGTTTGTGGTGTGCGCGGTGTTGGGGCTGCCGTCTGCGTTGCGCATTTGTTCGCAGTTGCCGTGGTCGGCGGTGATGAGAAGTTTACCGCCGAGAGCGAGCGTCTTTTCCACGAGCAGGCGCACGGCGAGGTCGATGGTCTCGCAGGCGTGGATTCCGGCTTCGACGACGCCGGTGTGGCCGACCATGTCGGGGTTGGCGAAGTTCACGATGACGAGGTCATATTGTTCGATGCGGCGATAGAGTTCGAAGGCGAGATCGGGGCCGCTCATTTGTGGCTTTTTGTCGTAAGTCGGGACTTCTTTGGGGCTGATGGCGAGGTAGCGGTCTTCGCCAACGTAAGGGTCTTCGATGCCGCCGTTGAAGAAGAAGGTGACGTGCGGATACTTCTCGGTCTCGGCGGCGCGGAGCTGGTTCTTGCCGGCTTTGCTCACGGTTTCGCCGAGGATCATGGCGAGGGACTGCGGGCCGAAGACGACGGGGCAGTCGTAGCTTTTGTCGTAGCTGGTGAGGGTGACGTAGTGGACCTTCGGCGTGACTTCGCGCTCGAAGCCGGCGAAGTGCGGGATGAGGAATGCGTCGGAGAGCTGGCGGGCGCGGTCGCTGCGGAAGTTGAACCACAGGACGACGTCGCCATCGCGGATACGCTGTTCGTTTGCTTCGCTGAAGATGATGGGCTGGAGGAATTCGTCGCCGCGCGGGTCGGAGGGGTAGGCGGCGGCAACGGCGACGCTCGGTTTTTGGAGGCTCAACGGACCACGGCCGAGGACGATGGCGTCCCACGCGAGTTTGTTGCGCTCCCAGCGTTTGTCGCGGTCCATGGCGTAGTAGCGCCCGATGACGGTGGCGATGCGGGCGTTGGTGCCGGCGATGCCGCGTTCGACGGCGGCGAGGAAGACTGTGCCGCCGGTGGGGGAAGTGTCGCGTCCGTCGGTGATGGCGTGGATGGCGATGTCTTTGACGCCGGCTGCGGTGGCGGATTTGCAAAGGGCGATGAGGTGGTCCTGGTGGGAGTGCACGCCGCCGTCGCTGACGAGGCCGATGAGGTGAAGGCGGGAGCCTTTGGCTTTTGCGAAGGATTCTACGAGGACGGGGCTGGTGTCAAATTCGCCATCGATGATCGCTTTGTTTTTGCGTGTGAGGTCCTGTTAAACGATGCGTCCGGCACCGAGATTGAGGTGGCCGACTTCGCTGTTGCCCATCTGGCCATCGGGCAGGCCGACATCCATGCCGCTCGCGGAAAGGCGCGCCTGCGGGTAGGTGGCGTAGAGGTGGTCGTGAAACGGAGTCTTCGCGAGCAGGGTCGCGTCGCCGTTGGCTACGGCTTGGGCGCGCCCGCCGGGATTGATTCCCCAGCCATCGCGAATGATCAATACAACGGGTTTTTTCGACATGGGCGCGCATCCAATCAGTCGCTCCCCGCCGAGTCAAAAGCCAACTCGCGCCGTGTCGTGCGGCTCAGAATAGGCTCAGCTCACCGTCGTCCCGCGCAACCTCGAGGCCCAGCGCTTCGGCGCGTCCCGCTTCGGAAAGCCC
>JANMGP010000014.1:0-17590 GCA_031374705.1 Verrucomicrobiaceae bacterium
CGCTCATCACCTTGGCATAGCCCCCCTGCCCGGTCCCGTCCTCCTTGAATTCGAGCATGAGAAAGTCACCACCCAGACTCTCCACCTGATCCTTCACTTCAGGTCGCGTGTCAAAAGCCCGCACAATCGCCCCCATGCTGCGCGCGGTGCCGATCGCCGACAAACCCGCCACGCCGGCGCCAATCACGAGCACCTTCGCAGGCGAGATCCGTCCCGCCGCAGTAATCTGGCCCGTAAAAAAACGCCCGAAATGCTCGGCAGCCTCAATCACCGCGCGATACCCCGCGACACTCGCCATGGAACTCAACGCGTCCATTTTCTGCGCTCGCGAGATGCGCGGAATGCTGTCCATCGCCAGCGCAGTCACGCCGCGCGCGGACAGCCGGGCCAGCAACTCCGGATTCTGAGCCGGCCAAAGGAACGAAATCAACGTCTGCCCCGGACGCGCCAAATCGACCTCGTCCCGTCCTGAAACTGGATGCACCGCAGGCGCACGAACTTTCAGAATGACATCGCTCGCCGCCCAAAGTTCCGCCACGTCCTCGACAATGCCCGCGCCCGCACGACGAAAGGCTTCATCATCGAAGCTCGCTCCGGCACCCGCGCCGGACTCGACCGCAACCGAAAAGCCAAGTTTCAGAAGTTGCGCAACCACTTCGGGCGTCGTTGCGACCCGCATTTCTCCAGCGTGAATTTCTTTAGGAACTCCGATTTTCATCGATGAAACACTCCGCTGGGACAAGAACTCCACCGGACGCAAGCCGGAACGAAATCACGCTTCGGCGCGACCGATTTTATGGCGCGGTTTCGGGAATAGTGCGGTTCGACAGGGATCACTTCAAAAGATTGCGCGCGGCTGTTTCCGCTGTCCAGCCAATGTTTCCGGATTCGCGCTGCAATCAGTGAGCTCCACGCAACACAGCTTCGTATGCTCACGTTTCACTCCGTAGCAGGTTCCGGAGCCTCCGAGGGTGCAATTGATTTCACGATACGATGGACCTTTCCATGTTTTTGTGAGTCCTGAAAGCGCCCCCGCGTGGAAGAAACAGTTGCCCTACAGGAGCGGCGAATTCATTCGCCGACGTGCAAAACGCGAAGCGCAAAATCTCCCAACGTGCCACGGTGAAAAGGTTGTGCTTCGCGTTCAAAAATCGCGACGGAAGCCCGCACTTTCAAATGCTCAAACTTGCTTTGCCATTTCAAAACCCGCACTTTCGCAAGGATGTCGTGGAACACCGTAGTAATCCCGCTTTGCCGGACAGATTTCCTGCAAGATTTGTCCATCGAATTTGGGCTCCGGTTTGCAGCGTATAATCCATGGAATCATTTTTACGCCGAGGCTGGAATACACACTGAGGATGATGAAGAGATGGAGATGCTGAGCATTTGGGCGCAACTCAATTACGGCGTCGGCATCTGGCTGAAGCTCGTTGCATATGAAGATCGCGCCGTTCGGATTTACGCCAGTTCGTGGATGCCCGACGAAGTCTGTGAATACGAAGTAGGATTCTACATCCCAGCCCTTGAGTTTGCTGCGGCTCAAATAGCCGAAGCGTTTCGCGACTCGGCGTGCGCTACCTCACGACTATGTTACGATGAGTGCCCACTGCCTATTCTCCGGCGGATCTGGCGCTACGTCGGTCCGGCAGAAATTGAAGGGAAACTGAGAAACGCCAAGCAATAGCATTCCTGTAAGTTACCAGGGCCCACGCGTCTAAATTTCTCTGACGAACGTTAACAGCGCGAAAGGCCCCGTTGCCACCTCAGTGGCAAGCGCGAAAGCCGCTGACGCGGCACACACGGGGCTTAGGAAAGCCCCGCTCCGATTCGCGCTTCCGCTCTTCCAACAGACAAATTTAGATGCGTGAGCCCTGGGTAAGTTACCCCAACATGCCTCGGTGAAAAAGCGCGCGCTTCGCGATGGAAGGTCGGCGAATGAATTCGCAGCTCCTTTACGCGTCCCATTGAAATCAATACTCCAACGGCCCATTGTCTTCCTTTTCTTTTATTTCGCTAGAGTGGGTATTATCGGAAGATGACAGATGAGCGGCGCTTCGAAAAAATGTTCCTACTGCATGAAACCCTACGGTGAAAATCGCGGTGAACCTCTGCACTTTGAACATCGCGATCATTACGACAATAAAGACCATCCCGAGCCACCACTGGGCCGCGATCCAAATTATGTAAATGAACCCCGCGATCAGCAATATACCGATCCCGGAAAATACAAGAGACACCCAAGCATGACCGCGCAGTTCCTCCTTCTTCTCAGCGTAGGCGACGGCGAGAAAGTCACCCGCTTGCGCAGCCGCAAATCCATGTTTCTCGGCAAGCCACTGGACGACCTCACGCTCACTTGCTCCCCATTTCACTTTGGAGATCACTTGCTGCCGGATCATCTCGCGCTTCGCCGGAGTCATTACAGTCTCCTCTACCCCAGCCAGTCGTAATGAAACTTCTCCCCCGCTGGCTTATCCGTGCGCTCGTAAGTGTGCGCGCCGAAGAAGTCGCGCTGGGCTTGCAGCAGATTCGCGGGCAGGCTGGCGGTGCGGTAGCTGTCGAAGTAGGCGAGCGCGGCGCTGAAGCCGGGGACTGCGATTCCGTTTTCGATGGCGGTGGTCACGGCGATGCGCCAGTTGCTTTGCGTGCGGTTCAGCACGTCGGCGAAGAATGGATCGAGCATCAGGTTCTTGAGCGCGGGATCTTTTTTGTAGGCCTCGGTGATGCGGTTGAGGAAGCGGGCGCGGATGATGCAGCCGCCGCGCCAGATGGATGCGATGTCCTCGAAGTTGAGGTTCCAGTTATACAACGCGCTCGCTGCGCCGAGCTGCACCATGCCTTGTGCGTAGCTGGTGATTTTGGATGCGTAGAGGGCATCACGCACTGCGGCGATGATGACGGCGCGGTCGCCGGTGAATGGCTTTGGCGCGGGTCCGTTGAGCACGCTGCTGGCGGCGACGCGCTGGTCTTTGATGGAGGAAAGGATGCGGGCCTCGACTGCGCTGCCGATGACGCTGAGCGGGACGCCCATTTCCACGGCGTGTCCGACAGTCCATTTGCCGGTGCCTTTCTGGCCGGCTTTGTCGAGGATGAGATCGACGATTGGCTTGCCGGTCTCGGGATCTTTGCGAGTGAAGATTTTCGAGGTGATTTCGATGAGGAAGCTGTCGAGCTCGCCTTTGTTCCAGTCGGTGAAAATCTGCGCGAACTCTTCGGCGGTGGGGTTGATTGCGGCTTTCAAAATCGCGTAGGCCTCGCAGATGAGCTGCATGTCGCCGTATTCGATTCCGTTGTGCGCCATCTTCACGTAATGGCCCGCGCCGTCCGGCCCCATGTGGCGGCAGCATGGCTCGCCGTCCACGACTGCGGCGATTTTTGTGTAAATGGGTGCGAGGGATTCCCAGCCTTCTTTCGAGCCGCCGGGCATGATGCTGGGGCCTTTGAGCGCGCCTTCTTCACCGCCGGAGACGCCGACGCCGAAGAAGTGAATTCCCTTTTCCTTGAGATACTTTTCGCGGCGCTGCGTGTCGGTCCAAAGCGAGTTGCCGCCGTCGATGATCACATCGCCGGGCTCCATGAGCGGGATGAGCTGCTCGATGACTGCATCGACCGGCGCGCCTGCTTTCACCATGATCTGCGCACGACGCGGACGCTTGAGCGCTCCGACGAATTCGGCGAGGGACTTTGCGAAGACGAAGTTCTTTCCTTTTCCGCGAGCGGCTTCAAACGCCTCGACGACGCTGACGGTGCGGTTGAATACAGCGACGTGAAAGCCGCGGGATTCCATGTTCAAAACGAGGTTTTCGCCCATTACAGCGAGGCCGATGAGGCCGATATCACAAGTGCTCATATTAGTAAGTTTTCGGAGTTCTAGTTTCGGCGTACCGCGCCGTGCCGGACTTTGGAAAGAGGCTGAACACTGCAAAGCCACGCGCGCATTGGCAAGCCCGCACGAATGAAAAACTCGCGCCGGACTTGCCTCTTACGCCCCAGCAGGCATCTTCGCGCCCCATTTTTATGACCGAGATTCCGAAGACATTTGAGCCAGCAGCCATTGAAGCGAAGTGGTATGCCCATTGGGAAAGCACCGGCTGTTTTGCTGCCGACCCGGCCTCGACGAAGCCCGCGTATTCTATCGTCATCCCGCCGCCGAATGTCACCGGCCAGCTCACGCTCGGGCATGTTCTGAACAACACCATCCAAGACATCCTCGCCCGCCGCGCTCGCATGACGGGGCATGAAGTCCTCTGGCTGCCCGGCACCGATCACGCGGGCATCGCCACGCAAAACGTGGTGGAAAAAACGCTACGTAAAGAAGGCAAGATGAAGCATCGCGACGACCTCGGGCGCGAGGCGCTCGTGGGCAAAATCTGGGAGTGGAAGGACAAATACGGCGGCATCATCCTCAAACAACTCCGCGCGCTCGGCGCTTCGTGCGACTGGTCGCGCACGCGGTTCACGATGGATGAAGATTACACGCGCTGCGTGCAGAGCGTGTTCGTGGACCTTTATAAAAAAGGCCACATCTATCGCGGCAAACGCATGGTGAACTGGTGCCCCGGCTCCCTCACCGCGCTGTCCGACGAGGAAGTGATCCCCAAGCAGCAGAACGGGTTTCTTTATTACTTCAAAGTGGAAGTCGTGGAGGAGCCGGGCCGCTTTCTCAGCATCGCGACGACGCGTCCGGAGACGATCCCCGGCGACTCCGCCGTGGCGGTAAATCCAAAGGACGAGCGATACGCCGACCTCATTGGCAAACACATCCGCCGTCCTCTGCCGCTGGAAAATCAAGCGCCGCTGCCGATTGTGGGCGACGAGCATGTCACGTTCGATTTCGGCACCGGCGTGCTAAAAGTGACGCCCGCGCACGACAAGGCGGACTTTGAAATCGGCGAGCGCCACGGCTTGGAGGTCATCGACATCATGCACCCAAACGCGGTGATGAACGACCTCGCCGGCAAGGACCTCACGGGCTTGGAGCGCTTCGCCGCGCGCAAGCGTGCGGTGGAGATTTTGAAGGAAGCGGGCGTGTTGGAAAAGGAAGAGCCGTATCAAAACAACGTCGGCTACTCCGAGCGCGCCGATGTGCCAATCGAACCGCGATTGAGCGAGCAGTGGTTCCTAGAGTATCCGAGCGTGAGTGCGTCGAAGGAGTGTGTGGAGCCAACCGAGATTCTGGACAAGAAAGTGACCGTTGTGCAGGTCACAGGAAACGAGTTTCCTGGAAGCAACATCAAAGAACTGAGGAAGGCTGCGCTTGCTTACGCTCGCCAACATGGATTTCTCGGGAAAGCGTTCAAAAACCAGGATACGGGGCGTGAAATCCGAGCCGGTCGGGAAAGTCTCCCGCATTCTTTTGGGAATCTCGGAGTCGCAAACATTCTAGCAGTTGCAGCTTTACCTGAACTCATCCGCACAGCGATTTGGGTATCGAGTGCAGCCCATGAGCCCGCGATTCCACAGTTTATCCAAGTTCATCGTTTTGTTGCGGCTGCTTCAATTCGTGGGGAACTGCACAGCGTCTATATCACAGCAAAAGAAGCTCTCGACGGCACAATTTACTACGACCATCGGGTACAAAAAAAAGTAGCGTCCGGCGGTAAATCTCTGGAAGCGCATCCCCAATTGGAGAAGTTGGACACCCAGCCTGCACCGAACGCTACGCTGTGGACAGTCCGTGAATTGATGGAAGACGTCAACCAAACTTTCGCTGGACCGATGAAGTTTTACCCGCCGCGCTGGGCGAAGGTTTACGAGCACTGGATGGTTGGAATCAAAGACTGGTGCATCTCACGCCAGCTTTGGTGGGGGCATCGCGTGCCGGTGTGGAGAAAAAAGGACCACTCAGTTTGTATTCCAGGGCTGGATTACACGCTTGATGAGTATAAGGCCTCGATTGGAATAGAAAAAGAAGGGCCGCTTGCAAGTCGAAGCAACGATCTCGGCGAGACTATCGTTCGAGATTTGGGGCGGACTGAAACAGTTGCGGCAACAGTTTCCAAACAGGATGCGGCGGAACTCGAAGCCCTCGGCTTCACCCAAGACCCCGACGTCCTCGACACCTGGTTCTCCAGTTGGCTGTGGCCGTTCGCGACGATGGGATGGCCGGAAAAGACGAACACGCTCGCCAAATTCTACCCGACCACGGACCTCGTTACTGGGCCGGACATCATCTTCTTCTGGGTCGCTCGCATGATCATGGCGGGCTACGAATACATGGGCGAACTGCCATTTAAGAACGTCTATTTCACCGGCATCATCCGCGACAAACAGGGGCGCAAAATGTCCAAGTCGCTCGGCAACTCGCCCGACCCGCTCGACCTCATTGCGCAGTATGGCGCGGATGCGTTGCGCTTCGGCGTCATGCGCAGCGCGCCGCTCGGGTCCGACGTGCTCTTCGACGACAAAAACGTGGAGCTCGGACGCAACTTCTGCACGAAGCTCTGGAACGCCGCGCGCTTCCGCCAAATGCACGAGGGCGAAGTGGAAGGCGAAGTCAACCCGACGCTCCTCACCAGCGACGAAAAGTGGATCCTCCTCCGCCTCGACACCGCCATCGCCGAAGTCACCGTGGCGCTCACCGAGTATCGCTTCAGCGACGCCGCCAACGCGCTCTACCGCTTCTTCTGGAACGAGTATTGCGATTGGTTCGTCGAGGCCAGCAAAGCCACGCTCTACGGCACAGACGCCGCGCGAAAAGCCAACACCCTCGCCGTGATGGATTTCGTCTTCTCGCACACGCTTCGGCTTTTCCATCCGTTCATGCCGTTCATCACGGAAGACCTGTGGCAGAGCATGGGCTTCGCCAAAGACATGCCGCCGAAACAAGGCGGCGAGACGATCATGTTCGCACCGTGGCCCAAAGCGTTCACCGCCGAAGAGCGCGAGTATTTCATCCTCGATGAAACCGACGAAGCATTCGCCAACGCGAAATACGAAGTCGTGAATCGCAGCCGTTCGCTCCGCCGCGACTTCAATATCGCCAGCAACAAACGCGTGCGCTTCGTGCTCAAACCCAACGCCGAACTGCCCGCGCACGAAGCCGCCGTGCTGCAAATCCTGCTCAACGCCGAGCCCTTCGAAGTCGATGCCGCCTACGTGCCATCCAAAGGAACACCCGCCGCGCTCACCCCGCTCGGAGAGCTATTCCTCCCGCTCGACGGCCTCATCGACGTCGCCGCCGAGCGCGAACGTATCGGCAAAGAAATCACCAAAGTTGAACAAGAGCTGGAGAAAGTTCGCGCGAAACTCGCCGACGAAAACTTCGCCGCCAAAGTGCCGGCAAAGGTCCTCGAAGACCACCGCCAACGCGAAATCGACTGGTCGGAAAAGCACTCGCAACTCATCAAGATGCGCGACGCACTCGGGGCGTAGCGGACTGTTGAAAAACTAGACGCCGCATTGTTCTGTCCGCAGATTTCGCAGATGACGCAGATTTGCCCTCTGATGAATCTGCGTCATCTGCGAAATCTGCGGACAAAAATGTGCGTTGGCGGAGTTTCTCAACAGCCTGTAGTTGCCGGCTGCGGCGTGGTTCTGCTATCGGTCGCAGTATGAAAGCTCCGCTGATTGCCTTCCTGACCGTATCCACCTTAATCTTCGCCGCCGAACCGCAGGCACCCGCTCCGGCGGATATAGCGGTAAAATATCGGGAACTCATTCGCGCAACGAAAGAGCCCAAGTCGCTTGGTGGACGACCTGCGGGACAGTGTATTTCCACCCCTGCGATGGACGCCGAGGAAAAACGCCTCGGCCCGCACTCGATGGAATACGTGAACTACTACCGTAGCGTATCCGCAGTCCAACCAGCGAATGGTTCATGGCCGGTCGGCAGCGTCGTCGTGAAAGAGAAACTCGGTTCTGGAGAAGTCAGGATTCCTGGGGTCGTGTTCAAGTCAAAACGGCCTACGGTGCCGACCGCGATTGCAGGGATGATCAAACGCCCTATCGGCACCTCGCCAAAAACCGGCGACTGGGAGTTTTTCTGGTGGGAGAACGGCAAGCTTTCACCGAACAGCATGGCCCACTGCGCAGGCTGCCACTCGGGAGCGGCGAGAGACTTCGTTTTCACCGATTTCAATTCCCTCGCCGCGGCGGAGAAAGCCAAGAAATAGACCACCGACAGCGCGAAATCGACTGGTCGGAAAAGCACACGCAACTCGTGAAGATACGCGACGCCCTCGGGGCGTAGGAATCCGGGAATTGAGGTCCGGCTTTGTGCGCGAATGCCGGTGCCGGAATTCTCTCTCGCCTTTTTCCGCCTTACCTCCCTAGTTTGCCGATCACATGCGTTTGGTCCTCGCCAGTCTTGCCCTCGCCATTCCGCTTTGCGCGTCGCTGCACGCCGAGCGGAAGACGGCTATTTTCGTGGCTGACGGGTTCGATTTCCCAGTGGGAAAACCGAATGGCGACGGCTTTTACAAAGCGCGCGGCTACACGCCGAATGGCCACCTTGGCGAAGATTGGAACGGCCGGGGTGGCGGAGATACGGACCTCGGCGCGCCGGTTTATTCCACGGCCAACGGCATCGTTCTTTTCGCGAAGAATTACTACCACGGCTGGGGAAATGTGGTGATCGTGCGGCACGCTTATCAGGAAGGCGGGCAGACGAAATTCGTCGATTCGCTCTACGGCCATCTCAACGAAATCCAAGTCCGCTACGGGCAGCACGTGCGGCGCGGACAACAGGTCGGCACGATCGGCACGGGCGGCGGACTTTATCCGGCACACCTGCATTTTGAGATGCGCAAGGACATCCGGGTCGGCATGGCGCGGCAATCATTCCCGAAAGACGACAGCGTGTATTGGAGCGGGACACAGTTCATCACAGACCACCGCAGAACGCCCGCATCCGCGGCGACGGTCATGGCTCCAATCGATACATTCTCAGCCGTGACCGGAAAAGGTGACGATGCCGCAGAGACGCGCGGCTTTGTCCTCCCGCCGCCGAAGCCCACCGCGACACCACCGCCTGCGAGCGCCGTCCCCGGCCGCTACGACGATCTGCGAAAGATGCTCGAACAGAAAAAATAGCGGACTAAATCTCCGCGGTATCCACCCACCAGTCCGCCGCCTCATCGCCAAAGCCGCAGCCAAAAACGGTAGCTCGGATCTCCTGAAGCGCCGGACTGCTGAGCGCCGCAGCAAGCGATGGAGCCACTGCCGCGGGCACCGCGGCGAAGAGCGTGGGAATATCCATCGCAGCACAACGTGCCGCCGCGCCAAGCAGTAGTTGCGCACCGTCGGAGACCGTCGCAAAAGCAAAGCGCGACAAGTGCGCCGCGCGAATTTCGTCATTAGGAGAGACGAGTAAACGCTTCGCAAGCCGTGTGTCTTCGAGCCGTCCACATGCGCGGCCATCACAGGTCGCCAATTCAATTGAGCCAATGCTGGAACGGAGCAGTGGATTGCCGTCAATCGGGATGAATCCGCGCGGCGCGAGACTCGCATGAACCTGCGCCGATTCTCCGGCAGTCAGCTCACACAGGGGGTCTCCGACTGTCGCTTCCATAGCGTGCGTAGAGACCTTTAAAATGACGACTCCGCCGATGGGCGCGAAAACGGGTACCCCGAGCCGACCGGTATAGTTCGGTGGAATACGCCCCGTTCCGTCCATCACCACTCCGTAAGCGCGCCCGCCACTCGGACCGATGAGCAGTTCGTGCATGGCCTGAAACATCCGCCCGAGCACCACTCCTCCGCGGGCTGTCGGCGCTACTTTCAGATCTCCGAGATACGCCGTCGCGCGCTCGGAAGCATCCGGAAATCGAACCGTCCGAATCGCTGCGGAGAGCGTCCCGAGCACGCATCCGTGGTGCTCCGCGACAAGCAGCGTCGGTTCACCGATGGCGGAAAAAAACGCGATGTAATCGCGCCCATGCGAAATCGAAAACGATCCTTCCGTGCCGAGCGGATATCGAAACTGCGTCTCGAATTCCTCGAGCGCGATTCCAAGCGCCGGTGGAGGCGGGTTTTTGAAAACGTGAAGATTCATCGCCTCTGTCCAAGATGAATCGTCGGATAAAAGAAACTGCGATCGCTCGCTTCCATCGCCGCTCCTGAAGCGGCGTCCCACTGGAACCCGGAAGGCAATCCCGGAATATCGAGGCTGCTGTTGAGTTGCCGGATTAGAACGCGCCCGCCCGGCTTGAGCGCGCGATGGGCACTCACAAGAACCTCCGTGGCTTCGACTGGAGCGAGCCAGTCGAGGACGTTTGAGAGCTGCACAAAATCGACGGAGCCCTCGGAAATGCAGTCGAGCGCTTCCTTCATCCGCCCCTGAATAAAAACGATGTCCGCACGCAGACCAGACAGTTCTGCGTGCCAATCCCACGCAACGTTTGGCGGGAAAATCCCTGCGAAAATCTGCCAGAGGAACGGATTCACGCACGGCGAGTTTCTCGAGAACGCGACCCGCGCACGCTCGGCAAAATGAGCGGCGAATGGCTTGCGTGGATTCAGCGTCGCCTCCCGTCCGAAGAGCGTCACGAGGTTTTGCAGACTCATCACTTCGACAAATGCCGCATCGAACTCCGAATCCGCGGGAATAGTCACCGGACGCTCGCTTTCCAGCCATCTGCGAATGTCGCTGGAAATCGGAGCAAGACGATCGCGCAACGCCGCAAAGAGGAACTCATAGCGGCCTGCAAAATCAGGCCCATGCAGCGACACCGCGTCCAACGGGCCAAGCGCATCCGCAGGAAGGCCGAGTGATTTGAGCGTCGCGGCAATCCGGCATGCACGCTCCTCCACGGATAGCGAACGATGCCCGAGCCATTCGAGCGCTTCGTCACGCGTAGCAGTTCCAGCGAGATGCAACTTGCATTGCGTGAGCGCAAGTTGGGCGGGGTTCATATCCACCACAACAAGGCGACCAAGCGGCAACTTCGCGAGGCACACCGCAGTATCGCCGCCCGACGCAATCATCACGACCGACGCTCCGGGAGACAGTTGCCGGCAGCATTCCATGTCTATCCGCGGATCCTCGCGCACCTGCGAAAAAGCAATCGGGAGCCCGGCAGCCTTGCAAAGCCATTCGTTCATGGGTGCGGACGCTTTCGCGACCACGGGCTCCGCTCAACGCTGCGGAAAAGAAATTCCCGGACGAACGCAAAATACGACGCGATAAATGGCGCGCCTTTCTCGCGAAGCTCCGGCCCCAGCGCCTCATGAACTGCCGGCAGATGATGCCATGGAACGCCCGGATGAAGATGATGCTCTAGGTGGTAGTTTTCGTTGCACATGAAAAAGCGCACGAGCCCCGAAGTCAGGATGGTGCGGGTGCCGAGCACCTCGTCGCTGGTGTGCTCGAGAAGCGTATGCTGGCTCATGCCGCGGATGTTCACCATCGTGTTGATGAAAAGCATGGGAATCAGCCATCCATGGACGAGCCATGACGCCGGGAGCTGTAATCGAAAAACGCCAAAGATGACGAACCCTGTTGCTGCCAGTTCCGCAACGATGCCGAGCCGATCGCGGAGCGTGCCGTGCCGAAGGCCGAGGATGGGAATCGCGACGATGTAAACCGGATAGCCGATCAGCAAACGGAGCCAGTTCATGCAAAACACCAGCCAGGTCCATTGCGTATAGTTTGCGTAATGATCAGGGTCACCGTCCTCTCCGAGGTGCCGGTGATGCCTCAAGTGGAGCACCCGATAGGCCGTGCAGTTTTGCAGCACTGGAATCGCACACGCCGCGCCGGCGATCCGATTCCAAAGCGGATTTGCCGAGAGCGTCCCATGAACAGCCTCATGTGTGAAAAGGCTGATGCCGTGCAACGACGCCGCCGCGAGCAGGTAAAACGGGATGGCAAAAAACCAGCCCGCTTTGACCGCGATAATCACTCCGCCAGCCGCACCAGCCGCATAAAGCATCACGAACTCCGCGATCCTTACGCCGTGCCGCCAGTGCTCCACCTCATGGAGCGTGTGCGCCAATTCCGGAGAAAGGTGCGGCTTTGCGTCGGTGCTCATCGGAGGGAAAAAAGTGACGTATACAGATGATCGAAAATATGCTGCCCGAGCGCCAATCCGTCCTCCATCGCCCGGCAGTCGCCCGCATTCACCGTCGCGAAGAATTCCGCCGCGTGCCGCTTATCGATTGCGGCGTGAAGCTTGTAGTGAATGAGCTCGGAAGACGCGATCCATCCGCGGTCCACGACTGCTTTCCCGATGATGGCGGAAATGTCGGCGAACATGTATTCGATGATTCCGAGGCATGCGAACGCAAGCGTCGGCGCTTCGCCAAGACACGCACCGAGCAATGCCATGTTAAATGCACGCACTTCCGGCCCCTCGCCCTCGCGGACCACCGACGCGGCCTCCACGCCAAGCGTCGCGAGGAATGCCAGGAAAGTCCGGTCGTGCGCCATGGCCGGATGAATGCCGCCGTCGCCCTCGTCGTCGAATCCGTGCTCCTCCGCGAGGTTGTGCATCAGTGTGCGTCGCGATGCGGAGTCCGGCATCCGTGACATCAGCGCTGCCATCGGACGGGAAAAGAAACGCACGGCAAAAAAGAACTGCCGCTGCGTACGGACGAACGTCTCCCGTGTCATTCGCCCATTGCAGAGCGCCGCCAAATACGGGTTTGCCGCGATCGGAAGCCGGGCCAGCATCGCATCCGCCGCAGACTGCACGACCGTCCTGTTCTCGCGTTGAGAAGCATCCTCGGGCATCATTGGTATCGAACTCATAAAACGGAAAGGCGGATATCGAGAATCGTCACGGTCTGTTTGACCACGACGCTCCAATGCCGTTCATCGGCCTTTTATTTAGCGCCCATCCGGCGCGGCGACAACCCGATTAACGGGATATTCGGACGCTACCGCGTTTCGGAATAATCCGTCGCAGTCATCAGCACCGATTTCACACCGTCCGGGACGGTCAGCGAGCCGCCGCCCTCCTTCTCCGATGCTTCCTTCGCCGCAATCCAATCGGGATCGGCGCGGAACGCTTTGAACGAAGCGGCCATCGCGGCCGCATCCTTGTGCGCGAGCAGATACACGAGCGTATTGTCCGTTCCGGCCTGTCCGGGCTGAAGGTTCCAGTAGAAGAGGTTCGTCATCCCGTGCTTCGTAAAAAGCTTGATCGTGTGGTCACGGAACCGGGCGTTGATCCGGACGAGATTCCCCGGGGTGGTTGTGTAAGTCCGCAATTCAAAAACGCGCGGCGCCGCGACCGAAGGCTTGATTTCCGGCGAGTAGTCCGTGGCTTGCATGAATGTGCTCTCCACCTTCGACACTAGTTTTCCGTTCACTTCGCTGGCCTTGTAAGCAGCCTGCCAGTCTGGGTCGGCCATAAACGCTTTCCACGACGCATCGCGCGCCGCGCGGCTCGGATAGCCGAGGATATACACCAGCTTGCTCTCCGCGTTCTCGACAGGCGTCCAGTAACCGAGATTGGTCATCCCGTGTTTCGCAAAAAGCTTCGTCGTGTGATCCCGGAAGCGCTTGTGAAGTTCATCCAGCTTTCCCGGCGCGGCGTAATAGACGCGCATCTCGAAACAGCGGGTGTCTTTTTCAACAGCAAATGCAGGCATGGTGGCAACGATGGACAGGGCAAGGAAGGTTCGACGATTCATGGAACCGTGAGTCAGACACGAATTCCCGCCTCCGCCAATCGGATAATTGGAAAGTTCAGCACCTCGCCCCAAACGGGCAGCCGGACCTCGGCGTCACATGATCGAATCCTGAGACGAATTCAGCTTCGGTGAAGCATCGTCTGCAATATTCACCCAGACATGAACGTGCGGACGACCACGGAAATACCACACAAACGACGGACCTTCGATCCGCCAATTGTCGTAGATGCCGTCGTCTCCAAGGTCGCCCTCTTTATAAAAAGCGAGGTGACATTTATCGAGGCCGCCCTGCACTCCGAGGCATTTCATCGCTTCGTCGCGGTCGGATTTACGAAACGGTTCGAGGAGACTCTTCAGGATGCGCTGAAGTTCCGCTTTTTGGTCCGCCGCAAACTCAGCGACGGGACATCCCTGGAACTTGCCATCGCGTCCTTTGAAGCCGACGAGTTCCTCGGACGGCATTCCTTTTTCCACAAGCGCGAGGGATTGATGCTTCGCGTCGAGGACGTGAAAAAGCTTGTTGGCTTCCAGCGCCTGGAACCAGAACACGTTGTTCGGATGATCTGGCTTCTCGTGGAGATTCTCGCCTTCATGCGCGTAGAGAATCGGGCCTCCAAACGCGACGTGCCCCTCGCTGTCGCCATCGCAACGGAGCGTCATGTGGCGGCTCGTCAGGACGAACTCAAACGCACCCGATTTGGGTTCGCCGAAGATTGCGATCGACTGTTTGTTTCCGAACCCGCCGACGTCGTCCTTTAATTGCCGGTCAAAACGCGCATGCCACTCCGGGTTGGTGATTCCCTCAAAGATGGCGCGGATCATCGCCTGCTGGTCGGCGGTATAAAACGGGCTCTTGATGAACGGCTTGGTGATGCGCCAGTTGTTCTCGATGCGGGTGCGAAGGAGCCCGCGCTCGGGATCCACGTGGTCCCACGGAAAACAGATCAGCTTTTTCTGCTCGGCCGAAAGGGTATCGAAAAGCGATTTCACAATGGACTCCGAAGACTTCGCCGGAGCGTCCGCAAACATGGATGCTGGACGAAGCGTGGAGAGCGCGGTGAGTGCGGCAGCGTTTCGAAGAAAGCTGCGACGATTGAGCGGAGTAGTGTTCATAGGGCGGAGTGGAGTATGAGGACCCAGGCCGGCAATGCGAACCATTCTTTCTGCAAATGTGGGTCCCCTGCCCTTCGACTCTATCGCGTCACGCGTCCATCGGATTTGCCTCCGCCTGTGTGGCCGCGAATCCGATTATTTCGAACGGCTCCAGCGGTTCCCAAGAACGAGTTCGGCGATTGCGAGAAGCAGCGCCGTCGCGGCAAACCACAGCCACAGCTCGGTGCCCGTGCGTTCTGTCTGGAGCGACTTACGGAGGTCCACACCGGGCGACCACGGAATAATCTGTGCGACGCTTTCGAGGCTCTTCAAATCGACCGTTGAGAGGCTCCGGAGGTCGCTTTCCGCAGGGTCGGAATATACAGCGAAACGAAGCGGCTTCTCGGCGTCGTCCGCGAAAAGAGTGGAGTAGCTCCCTGCTCTCGCCGTGTCAGTGGCTGTCACGAAAGGGCTTGAGTCCTTCAAGACAACAACGCCCGGCTGGCTCGTGTCGCCGGGTGCTGTAATCGTGTAGCGTTTGTCTGCGAGGTCAGGTTTCACCGCGTACGAAAACACGGTGCCAGCGCGCGCATTCAGACGCTCTTCCTGCCTCGCGAGAATGTGGCCGAGCGTACGGTGGATGAGCGGGAGAAAAACGGGCCTGACAGGAAGGTCCGTCCAGCGCGTGCCCGCCGTGCTGGCAAACTGAACCACCCGGCCGAAGCCGAACGATTTTTCCATGATCGCGGGCGAGCCTTCTGCGAAATTCACGATCGCGGACGACACTCCGGAATTGCCCGGCACATCGCCGGCCTTTGGCGGCAGGAGTGTAAATGCGCGGTAGAATTGCGCCGTGGCCAGTGAACCGGCCTTCGGGTCGCGCCAAGGCTCGGTGATGCGGTGCGAATAATTCGCGGCTTGCAGATGGAAGAACGCCTGCTGCCGATCCGGCGGGGCAATCTCTCCGCGTGGCTCGGCAAACGCGGCGGGGAGCAGGCCGAGTTCCGAGTGCATCCTGTCGTTGTAAAATGCAGTGCTGATCCGGTCGCCGGGAAAAACGATCAGCCCTCCGCCATTTCGGACGTAGCTCTCCAACGACTGGAGCACGGAGCCCGACGTGTCCACGACGTTTGCGAGGACCACCGTGTCGAAGTCCTTCAACGAAACAGAGTCCAGTTCCGCGCTGCCGACGGTCTTCGTCTTGATGAAGAACTGGTCGCGCATTTCCAGCGGTACAGGGGTCAACGCATTGCGAAGGAAGAAGACCTCGCTGTCCCTCGCTTCGTTGCCGGGATTTCCATCCACAAGGAGGATGTGGACTTCATCGATGACCTTGAGCGCAAAGGTCCGCGAATCATCAAACGTGCAGCGATCGGCTGCAATCCTTGCTGTGACGGTGTGAAAGCCGGGCTCGCGAAATGTGGCAAAGAGCGATATGGATCGCGGTTCGCCACCGGCAGGAACCGTCTCGAGCGTCTGTTCATCGCCCGGCTGCTCTTCATCCATCGATAGGCTCACTCCGACATTGCTCGCGGCTTCGGTGCCAAAATTCGCGATGCTTGCCTCAAACCTCAGTGGCTGGTTCACGGTCGCGAGCGCACTCGCCAGCCGGAGTCCGGTCACCGCGAGATTCCGCTCCTCGCCTTCCCCGATGAGAATCAGACGGGCGATAATCTCCTTCTTTACCGGTTCCAGAATCGCCCGCGTCGCGCCCGCGCCTTTCCATCCGGAGGCCTGCGAGTCGCCGATGATATATAGATGCTTTTGCGCGGTATCCTGCCGCGACGCGACCTCCTGCACCTGACGGATTGCGTGCGGCCCATCCGTCGCCTGATCACTCCGTTTTGCGTCCCGAATCGTTTTCCGTGCGAGCGTGAGGTCGTGCGTGGGTTCGGCGATGACATCGTGCACCACATCGCTCACCAGCCACACTGCCACGCTCGATCCGCCGGGCAGCGAATCCAGGACCTGCTCCGCTGCTTTGCGGGCTTTCTCAAAGCGTGTCTCGGCACCGTCGCTCGTGGACATCGAACCTGAATTATCCAGCAGGATGAAAGCCGTCTCGCTCCCGCCAAAAAAGCTGATGCCGCTGCGCCGCAAGGCCGGCCGGGCCAGCGCCAGCGCCAGCATGCACACCAGCGCGCACCGAAGAATGAGCAGGATAATGTCCTCGATGTTCATCTTCCGCTGATTGCGTCGCACGGTCACTTTGAGGAATTTCATCGCCGCCCAAACCACGCGCTTGATCTGCTTCTTCGCCAGCAAATGAATGATGATCGGCGATGCGACGCCGATCAGGCCAAACAGAAGTAGCGGGTTCAAAAAAGACACTCCACGCACAAATGCCGTGCCCGCCTACGGAATGCAAACCCGCAGCGAGGACGACTCACGCTTCTCTCAACGCCATGCCGTGCCGACGGTCCTAATTTCGCCAAAGCCAGCGCAGGGCTTCAGGGAGAATGCCGCCGTCGTGATTGGATTTGTGCCCGAGCCTTCGGTGTAATCGAAGCGGACATCATATTTCATATATTTCAGCGCGGCGTTCATCTGCTGGTTTGCGAGCGGCCAGTTGCCGAAAGGATTATCGAGATCGCCGCTCGCGTCTTCGAGGAATACGCACAGAGGCTTGCGCTCGGTTTTACGAATCATCGAAGGATTCGCATCGCTAGCGTTGATCGTGCGTTTCCTCAAAGAGCACGCAAAGAAGTAACGCCGGAGCCCGGCGGGTGTGATTAATTAAAAGTGGATCAATCGAACCTGAACGCGGCGAATCGAAGCACAGATGAACATTCCGTTGGGCAGGCCATGGGCTTACGCCCGTATCCCGGCGGCCCGCGCAAGCGTGTCGTAGAAGCGACGCCCCGTCGCTTGCAGTGTAGGCGACGCCCTCGTCGCCTCGGGATGGCAAGGCAGAAGCGGC
>JANMGP010000138.1:0-22201 GCA_031374705.1 Verrucomicrobiaceae bacterium
CGATAAATGAGGTCGTTCCACTCGGGGATGAGGTTGTTGATGGGGCATCCGCTGGCCATCCCGCTGATGAGCGTGCCGGTGTGGCAAAACGGGATGCCGCAATCCATGCAACGCGCGCCTTGCTGCTTGAGCTTCGGCTCGTCCATGTGCTCGTGGAATTCGTTCCAGTCGTTGATGCGTGCGATGGCGCTGCGATCGAGCGGAAGTTCGCGCGCGAATTCGAGAAAGCCTGTAGGTTTGCCCATAGTGTTTTTAGAGTGTGATGTTTTTGTCCGCAGATTGCGCAGATTCGCGCAGATTATGGACGAGTCGTTTGTGTTGGAGACTTGGAGTGCCGAAATTGACAATCAGGGCGCGATGCTGGCCGGTTGCCTTGAGGTAATTGATGACTTGGGAATCGTGCGCTGAAGTGAGTGCGGAGAGTGCTTTGATTTCGACTATAATACTGCTGAAGCAGATGAAGTCAGCGCGGTATCCGCAGGCCAGCATTTTCGCTTTGTAGCGAACAGGCAGTTCAACCTCGCGCTGGTAGGGAATCCCGAGAGCGATGAACTCATGTTCGAGGGCTTCTTGATACACCGCTTCGAGAAAGCCATGCGCAAGCTCGCGATGGACTTCCATCGCTGCGCCAATAATCGCGTATGTTTGCTCGTCTTTTGTGGTCATTTTTTGTCCGCAGATTGCGCAGATTTCCGCAGATTATTTTTTGCATCTCCACTCAGAAACAATCTGCGTGAATCTGCGTAATCTGCGGACACCAACTACCCGCCGCCCACGCGGGCTGCGTCTTTCGAGTTGGCCTCGAATGCTGCATTCAGCGCGTCGTCGCCGGTCAGTCCGGCGGCTTGTGCTTTTTTGATTTCCTGCAGCACGCGCTTGTAGTCTTTCGGCATCACTTTGATGAACTTCGCGCGCATCGCGTCCCAATTGCTCAGGATCTTTGCGGCGCGGGTGCTCTTGGTGTTGATGGCGTGTTCTTCGATCAAGCCTTTCAGCGTGGCGGTGTCTTCGTCGTCGAGTTGCTCGAGCGCGACCATCTGCTGGTTGCACTTTTTCGGGAAGTCGCCTTTTTCATCGAGCACGTAGGCCACGCCGCCGGACATGCCCGCGGCGAAATTGCGGCCGGTTGCGCCGAGGATGACTACGGTGCCGCCGGTCATGTATTCGCAGCCGTGGTCGCCCACGCCTTCGACGATTGCGGTGACGCCGGAGTTGCGGACGCCGAAGCGCTCGCCGGCCATTCCGCGGATGAATGCCTCACCGGCGGTTGCGCCGTAAAACGCGACGTTGCCGATGATGATGTTGTCCTCCGCGACGAACGTCGAAGCGGCTGGCGGGTAAAGGATGAGCTTCGCGCCCGAGAGTCCTTTGCCGAAGTAATCGTTCGCGTCGCCTTCGAGCGTGAAGGTCATTCCCTTCGGCATGAATGCGCCGAAACTCTGGCCTGCGCTGCCTTCGAATTTGATTTGAATCGTGTCCTCCGGCAGTCCGGCGGCTCCGTATTTCTTGGTCACTTCGTTGCCGGTGATGGTGCCGACGACGCGGTTGACGTTGCGAACGGGAACCGTCGCTTTGACTGGCGTGCCGTTATCTATGGCAGGCTGGCAAAGAGCGAGCAGCGTCGTGAGGTCGAGGCCTTTCTCGAGTCCGTGGTCCTGCTTGAGCGTGCAGTAGCGACCGACTTCCGGTCCGACTTCCGGCTGGTAAAGAATCGAGCTGAGATCGATGCCCGCCGCTTTCCAATGATCGACGGCCTGCTTGGGCTCGAGAAATTCCGTGCGTCCCACCATTTCGGTGAGCGTGCGGAAGCCGAGTTGAGCCATCAGCTCGCGCACTTCCTGTGCGATGAACTTCATGAAATTGACCGCGTGTGCCGGGTCACCGGTGAACTTTTTGCGAAGCACCGGGTCCTGTGTGGCGACGCCGACGGGGCACGTATTGAGATGGCAGACGCGCATCATGATGCAGCCGAGCGCGACCAGCGGCGCGGTGGCAAAGCCAAATTCCTCAGCGCCGAGCAGCGCTGCCACGACGACGTCGCGGCCTGTTTTGAGCTGGCCGTCCGTCTCGACGACGATGCGCGAGCGGAGGTTGTTCAGCACGAGCGTCTGGTGGGTCTCTGCGAGTCCGAGTTCCCACGGGATGCCCGCGTGTTTGATGGAGCCCTGCGGCGAAGCGCCGGTGCCGCCATCGTAGCCCGAGATGAGCACGACGTCCGCGTGCGCCTTGGAAACGCCCGCTGCCACAGTGCCCACGCCGACTTCCGCAACGAGCTTCACGCTCACGCGCGCGGCTCGGTTCGAGTTTTTCAAATCGTGGATCAACTCCGCCAAGTCCTCGATGCTGTAAATATCATGATGCGGCGGCGGCGAGATGAGTCCCACGCCGGGCGTGCTGTGACGCACTTTCGCGACCCACGGATACACCTTCGAGCCGGGGAGCTGTCCTCCTTCGCCGGGCTTCGCGCCTTGCGCCATCTTGATCTGAATCTCCTTCGCATTCGTTAGGTAGTGACTCGTCACGCCGAAACGTCCGCTCGCCACTTGCTTGATTGCGCTGTTCTTCGAATCGCCTTCCGCGTTCGTCCACGTAAAGCGCTCGGGGTCTTCGCCGCCTTCGCCGGTGTTCGATTTTCCGCCGATGCGGTTCATCGCAATCGCGAGCGCTTCGTGCGCTTCGCTGGAGATCGAGCCGTAGCTCATCGCGCCCGTTTTAAATCGCGTGAGGATGCTCTCGATGCTCTCGACCTCCTCGATTGGAATCGCCTTGCCGCCTTTGAAATCGAGCAGTCCGCGCAGTGTGCACCACTTCTTGTTCTGCTCGTTCACCTCGGCCGAGTATTGCTTGAAGATCGTGTAGTTGCCCTGACGCACCGCGGCCTGCAGCTTGTGCACGGTCGTCGGGTTAAAGAGATGCTCCTCGCCGTCTTTGCGCCATTGGTAATTTCCGCCGACCTCCAGCGTGTTGCTCGTCGCCGAGCTCTTCGGGAATGCGTGCGCGTGGCGCATCGCGACTTCTCCCGCGATTTGCTCCAGGCCGACGCCCTCAATGCGCGACGAAGTCCACGTGAAGTATTCCTCCACCACCGCGCTGCTGAGTCCCACCGCTTCGAAAATCTGCGCGCCGCGATACGATTGCACGGTGCTGATTCCCATCTTCGAAGCCACTTTCACGACGCCCTTGATGGCCGCTTTCGCGAAGTTCTTGCACGCCGTCTTGTGGTCAATGTTGCCGAGCAAGCCCTGCTTGATCATGTCGTCCAGCGTCTCGAACGCGAGATACGGATTCACCGCGCCGATGCCGTAGCCGATGAGCAGCGCAAAGTGATGCACCTCACGTGGCTCGCCCGATTCCAGAACGAGGCCGACCTTTGTGCGGGTGCCTTCGCGGATGAGGTGATGGTGCAGCCCGCTCGTCGCGAGAAGCGACGGAATCGGCGCCAGCTCCGCGTTCACTCCACGGTCGCTGATGATGATAATGTTCACGCCGTCTTCCACAGCCTGCGACGCCTTCGCGCACACTTCGGTCATCGCCTTGCGCAGCGCATTTTCGCCGCCCTCCACGGGATACAAAATTGGGATCGTCACCGACTTGAAGCCTTCTTCGTTGATGTGCTTGAGCTTCGCAAACTGCTCGTTTGTGAGCACCGGCGAGTCGAGCGCGATGAGGTGGCAGCTCTTTGGCTGCGGGTCGAGAAGGTTGCCCTCCGAGCCAATCGTCGTGAGCGTGCTCGTGATGATTTCCTCGCGGATACAGTCAATCGGCGGATTCGTCACCTGCGCGAAGAGCTGCTGGAAGTAGTTGAAAAGCGACTGCGACTTATTGCTGAGAACGGCGATTGGCGTGTCCGTGCCCATCGAGCCCACGGCTTCCACACCGTCGCGCGCCATCGGCACCATCAGCATCCGCAAGTCTTCAAACGAATACCCGAACGCCTGCTGACGCTTCAGCACCGTCGCGTGATCCGGCTCCGGCAAATGATCCACCTCTTCCATCTTCGCCAACGGCAGAAGGTTCTCATTCAGCCACGAACGATAAGGCTGCGCCGTCGCGATCTTCCGTTTGATTTCCTCGTCCGGAACGATGCGCCCCTGCTCCATGTCCACGATGAACATGCGGCCCGGCTGCAAACGTCCTTTGATCGCGATATTCTCCGGCGGAAACGGAAGCACGCCCGCCTCGCTCGCCATCACCACGATGTCGTCCTTCGTCACATAGTAACGCGAAGGCCGCAGACCATTGCGGTCCAGCGTTGCACCGATCATTTTGCCATCGGTAAAAGCGACCGACGCCGGTCCATCCCACGGCTCCATGAGGCACGAGTGATATTCGTAAAACGCCTTCAACTCATCGCTCATCGATTCGTGACCGCTCCACGGTTCCGGAATCATCATCATCATCGCGTGCGGCAGCGAACGCCCCGCGAGCACCAGCAATTCCAGCACGTTATCGAACATCGAAGAGTCCGAGCCGTTCGGATTCACCACCGGCAGCGTCTGCTTGAAGTCCTCGCCGAACAGCGGCGAATCCGCCAGCGACTGACGCGCGTGCATCCAGTTGATATTCCCGCGCAGCGTGTTGATTTCACCGTTGTGCGCGATGTAGCGATACGGATGCGAACGGTCCCAGCTCGGGAACGTATTCGTCGAAAACCGCGAGTGAACCAGCGCCAGCCCCGACTTCATATCCGGGTCGCTCAAGTCCGCGAAATACTTGCCCACCTGATCCGTCAGCAACATGCCTTTATAGACCAGCGTCTTGTAAGACAGACTGCACACATACCAGAAATTCCCGCCCGGCAAAGTCGAGCAGCGAATCTCATTAAACGACCGCTTCCGGATGACGTAGAGCTTCCGCTCAAAAGCCGCATCGTCCGCGCAATTCTCACCGCGCTCGATAAAGGCCATCATCATCGCCGGCTCCGCGCCCTTCGCAGTCTCGCCGAGCGAAGAATTATCCGTAGGCACCTTCCGCCAGCCGAGGAAATACTGCCCTTCAGCCGCCACGATCTTCTCGAAGACCTCCTCCAGCTTCCGCCGCAGCGTCGGGTTCTTCGGCATGAAGAAAACCCCCGTCCCGTATTGCCCCTCCGCCGGGAGCTTGATCTTGCCCTCCGTCACCTTGCGCAAAAACGAATCCGGCATCTGCATCAAAATGCCCGCACCGTCGCCCGTATTCACCTCCGCGCCACAAGCGCCGCGGTGGTCGAGATTGATGAGCATTTGCAGGCCCTGCGCCACGATGTCGTGCGACTTCTGCCCCTTCATGTGAGCGATAAAGCCGACGCCGCAAGCGTCATGCTCAAACCTTGGATCGTAAAGCCCCTGCTTCTTCGGATACCCGATAGAAACTGCCGTGGACGTGTCGCTAGTTGGTTGGTCGTTTTGCATCGTCGTAAAGTCGTTCCCCCGTCCCATTCGTTCCTCCGAATGAAATCGGACGCGGAAAATGCGAAAACAGACACAAATTGTCCACTCTTTCTTTTAGGAATGCTCAATTCCCGTCACCTGATTGCGATAAAGGGGTGGAAGTTCGGCATTTTAGATGTGAGCAACTTGTGAATAACGGCTCGTGCCCAGTTTCTCTGCCCTATTCGACGACAGTTCGTTGGTTCGGCCAAGCTCCAACGAACGAACCTCTGCACACCCCGCACAACGGCCTGACGGCTATTGACACCGCTACGCCGATCAGATTCGCTTCGTTCCCTCACCCATGGAACCGAAAAAACCTTCGCACAAGCGCCTAGAGGATCTCAGCCGCATTCACCGCTCATATGCGTTGGATTGCTTTATAGGTCTAGTTCGCGAGCATCTTACCACAAAGACCTACGCGGAAGATCACGCCAGACTTGTGTTGACTGAACTCGAGAGACTGGTGAACGAGAGGCTGGAAGAGGACGGCGAAACCCCAAACTTTAACGCCATTACGAAGCACTATCAAATGGCGGCTCTCGTGACGGAGTGCCTCCAGAGAAATCTCTTGCGCGTTGTGCCCCGCGTGCGGCTCGACCTGGAAAAAAAGCTTCAAGAGGCATTCGAACTATCGGGTGCGACGGTGACCGGCAGCAGATGGTTTTGGGAAGTTGCTGCGGGGCGTTTTGTCGAGCAGTTAAGACGCATAATCAAAATCAAGGAAATTGCTGCCGCCGGCGAGAGGGTGCTAAACATCGGAATTGTCTCAGGCACCACAGTGAGATCGGTTATCGACTGGCTTTTTGAGAGCAAGGATTGGAGCAAGGATTTCCAAGATAGTTTTTCAAAGCTGGATCGGATCAACGTGATGGCGCTCAATGTGAGCCTCACCCGGCCCGAACACCTCGGCGGAAACGCAACGGTCCTCGCACTGCGTCTGGCGCATGCTTTGGAAAAAAACGGAGCCGATCCGAGCAAAGTGAAACCGTATGGAATCAGCGCATCTCTTTTCGTAGCAAAGGACAAACTCAAGGACGAAGACTCTTCGCCGGAAGTACGCAAAGTACTCGAGATCACCCAGCCTGGGCGTGCGAACAATGAGGTGAAAGGGCCGATTACCCACCTCGACATAATCCTCACTGGCGTGGGCGAACGTCCCATTCCCGGCGGCACGGCTGAACAGAGCATCTTCTTCGAGTTGTTAATGCAGAATGACCCATCCGCTGGTGCCATCATCACCGCGAAACAAATCGTCGGCGACCTCGCCTTTATGCCGATTCAAGCCGACGGCGAAAAGGCCGAATTGGAACACCAATTCTACTCTGCCATCGACGAGCAAGTTCTTCTGAGTATGGCGAAGGACCCCAATAAGACGGTAATGCTCGTCGCCAACTCGCGCAAAAACAAAGTCCCAATCATCTACGCCGTCTCGGGCGGCGCGATGGCTCACAGTGGCCCTCGCTATATCAGCCATCTCTGCGTAGACGAAGACACTGCAACGACTCTCCTTCTCGGCGATCTGGATTTCAGCGACGTAAAGATCGTCCACCATAAGAGTGCATCACCGGTCGCTGCCAAGCCTGAGGCTGATGCGACTATGGTGCCACTCGTTATTGAGAAGACGAAGCCAACACTCAACGGCGGCGGCAAAGAAAAAAAACGGAGCAAGTAGAGAGGATGAAGCAAAACGCCGCCGGGGGCAAAGGCCTCCGGCGGCGTGGATGGAGCGAGGTGAGTCTCAATCAGCACAGAAGTCGCTCCAGCAGTTGCGTGTGCAGTATACAAATCCGCAGGGCGAGACGAAGAACCCCCGGAAATCGCGCGCAAAAACGTCCTTCGAAGCGACCTCAACAAGGTCGAGGATATCGGAGGGGATTTCGAGCTCTGACGCACAGGCCGGATTCGAGCATCGCACGAGTTGGTGTGTGAACGTGTTCATATCAGAGCGAGAGCGGGTTTCGTTTCAGGGCTTACGGGAGTCGGCGAGGGCGCGCTTGGGAGGGACAAGTATTGGCCCAAACGCGCCGCCACATCCAGGTTTTCGAGCAAGTCGCCCGTTCTAATGAGGACGAGTTCAAGCTTCTGCAACTTGTCCACGAGCAACCAGAAGGCTGCATCGTCTGCGCCGGGCGGCAGAGCGAAGTGGGAATCTGCTATTGCGGCCCAAGTCAAATGCCCGAGTTCACATGCGAAAGGCACGAGTGAACCATCGGCCGCTGGGCACGCTCGAAGCAGCCGCGAAATGTTGACGTCTCTCAGTTTGTAGAACGCCTTAATGCTTGGCGAAGTTTCATTGTAAGGTTGTGTGTAATTCATTGGATTATTGCGTTTGATCGATTGTGGTGGTGAACGGGGGAGATAGTGAGCCATTCCCGGACTCAGTCAACACCAAAAATAATTACTACTAGCTCTGTATCAGTGACTTATAAATATCTTAAATTTGTCTTCCCCGATCGAAAATCTCTACTGGAAGAGGTTTTTTGCGCGTTCGGGCATATTTCGCTCCCCAAAAATGCGTGCCCAGCATCTGAAATCCTCGCGCGTCAGGCGCAGCCGTCGGATTGATGCACACACATCGCACGATTAGGACGTGTCTCACCTCCAAATAAGCGCGATTCGAGGCTGATGTCGCGAAGCGCAAAGATTTAGCGTCGGAAGAGGGCGACGTGAAATTCCTGTTACCGAAGGCGAATCTTTCCTGCTTTCGTCGTTCTCCCCTTCATTTCCCATTTTTTAATTAATAGCTCCTTGCCTTCGGCGAGGCATACTTCCTTCCCATTCGAGCGCTTCGAGCGGGCCGAGCTCGCGCGCCATCCGGCCTGCAAGCATCATCGGCACGGCGTTTCCGGCGTAGAGTGGCGCGGCATCGATTGCCAAAACGCGGCGGCTTTTCGCAGGTCCACGGTTGCGAGCTTTCGGGTGACGCTGGCTGCCGCGATGACTTTCGGATCGGTCTTCGCTTCCGGCGCGGGCCGTGACTCCCACCACCTCAGCCTCGCCGCTTCCCCACCGCTCGTGAACACGGCGGTGCAAAGCTGGCCAAGGCCTCATTCGTTCCGGGTCCCGGATGCTTCGCAATAAACTCCGGCGCTCCGGCGATGTCGGTATTTGCAAAACCGTCGAGGAATCCCTGAGTCAATCCCTGGTCCGATGTCCGGATGGGATCCGCCTCCAGCCACTTGCGCGCACTGGCGACGTCCTTACCCGCCCACTCGAACATCATGTTGCGCAAGTTCACGTCGTATTTTCCCCGACCGCGAGGTTTCATCCCCTCTACTAAAGACGAAGCCACTTTTTGGAGGAGGAATCAGTCTGGTATTGAATGAAGTGAGCACCGAAGGTGCGGGAGCGAACGTGCCTTCCTACAGCCACCGAACTTCCGGCGGCATGGTGACGAATTGTCCGTCGATGCAGAATGGTTTGCCGTCGAGAGTCACGCGTGAGCCTTGAGCGAGGCCGGCGATGAGGTCCCAGTGAAGGGCGCTTTTGTTGCAGTTGCCGGTTTCGGGATAGCCGGAGCCGAATGCTAGGTGGAACGATCCGCCCATTTTTTCATCGAACAAAATTTGTCCGGTGGGTCGGGAGATTGCGCGATTGGTTCCAAATGCGACTTCGCCGATGCGGCGTGCGCCATCGTCCTGATCGAGCATGGAGATGAGAAAGTCCTCGCCTTCCGCGGCGGTGACCTCGGTGGCGCGGCCGTTTTTCATGACGATGCGGGCGTCGCGCACGGCGTGGCCTTGGTAAACGCAGCGTTTATCGAAGAACACCACTCCGTCGGGTCCGCCATTTGCGGCGTTGAGATTGGGGCCGGAATAGACTTCTCCATCCGGGAAATTTTTCCGCCCCGGGCTGGAGAGCCAGCGTGCGCCGGAGACGTTGACTTTGAGATCCGTGCCGGCGGGTGTTTGGAAATGGAGTTCGCTGCCGGTCATGAGCTGCGCGGCGAGTGCGCTCTGCCAGCGATCGAGTTCCTGCCAGAAAGCGACGGGATTTTCCTGGTTGAGCTGGCAGGCGCGGATGACGAATTGGCAGTAGTCGCTGAGGCTCATGCCCGCGTCCTGGGCGTAGGCGTTGGTGGGAAAAAGGGTCGTGGTCCAGAGCAGCGGCTTGAGCGTGGAATCGATGGACGGATCGTCGGCGACCGCAGCGCGTTGGAAAAACAGTTCGCGAGTGGGGCGATCTGCGCGTGCGGCGCGTTGGGTGGTTTTCGGGTCGAACTTATCCAAAGCGCGCAAGTTGTTGGACGCGCCAATATTGATCGACGCATCGATGCTCTCGGCTTCGAAGCGGGTAAACGGGTTTGCCCAATCGAGTTGCTGTTCGTTGGCGAGTTCGTAAAATGCCTCGCCCAAAAACTCGGGCCGGCAATTGACGATGGGCAAACCACCTGCGGTCAGGACTCTTCGATAAACGGCCTCGAGCAGCCGCTCGGCGCTCGGTTGCGCATTGATGCGCACGATGCTCCCCGTCCGGATATTGGTGGCGTGATCAACGAGCACTTCGGCCCAGCGATCCAAGTGGAGTTGATTCAACATGCGCCTCAGTGAACCGCTCCGGGCGGATTTGTCACGCCTTTGGAGAAGGCATCTGTCGGATAAGGTATGCCGAAAAGTGGCTGCGGCTTTAGCCGCACGGACGGGTTGATTCTTGCTGAAAAGCGCCACACACCGCGTATTTTGATTTCCAGCAGATTTCAGGGAGGCCCGCAGATTGTTTGTAGGTGGAAATCTGCGGGCCTCCCTGAATCTGCTGGAGAAAGGGGCCGCCCACTTTTTGGAAATGCAAATGGAGCCGGAAAACCCGCGCCGAATTCCCGCTCGACACAAACGAATGCTCTCACCACCGGTCAGCGCTCAAATGCGGCGACAATCCGCCTTCGTTGAGCTTGAATCCCCGGTTTTTCCCGACCATTTCGGGGCCGGGTTTCAGAAACAGCCGCACCGGACTGTGAATTCCAAACACTACGGTGTCGCCGACAGCGAACTTCGGATGCCCGGACGCTATTTTTGTGATTTCCAGCTTCAGCGCCCAGCGAGGATCAGCGTCAACGACAACGCCGTTGCCACCACTCCGAAAACGCTCCAGCTCGATACTGACAATACGGGCGGAAAATTCATGAAACGCCACTGGCGGCACTTTGGCGGGGTCGTCCGCACGGAGCGTTATCGTGGCGAGCAGGAGTGAGCACGGAAGCCAGTTCATTTCGCGAGTCTCAGCACTGCGGGGAAATTTGCAAACCACAGTCTCAATTTTTCTGCCGATTCCATAACGATTCTCGATGCAGCGCGGCGGTACGCTGGGGCGAAGCGAACGCCTGCCAGCATCGGCAGCGCACAAATCAGTCTGTCAAATACTCCGCGGCAATTGACCGTCGAACGGCAAAAAGAGGGTGGGCAGGAAAATTGTGCCGAAGAAGGGACCAGACCCTACTCGATCCACATCCGCGCAGTTTCGCGCTCTTTTTCGTCCTTCATCTCGCCCAGCCATTTCCGCGCCTGCACGGGATCGCGTCGTCCGAGGTAGCGGACGAATCCAAACAGCACGGCATCAATCGCTGGATAGTCGCGGTTTTTCACCAGCCATTTTGCGAAACCTTCCGGATCGGATTCCGCCCATACTTCCGCCGCTGTGCCCACGCCGGGATACGACTTGGAGCCCGCGTTGGGCGGCATGCTTCCGGCCCATTCGAGCGCTTCGAGCGGGCTGAGCTCGCGCGCCATCCGGCCTGCAAGCATCATTGGCACGGCGTTTCCGTCGTAGAGCGGGCGCGGCATCGATTTCCAAAACGCGGCGGCTTTTCGCAGATCGACGGTCGCGAGCTTTCCGGCGACGCTCGCTGCCGCGACCACTTTCGCATCGGTCTTCGCTTCCGGTGCGGGCAATAACTCCCACCACTTCAGCATCGCCGCTTCCCCTCCGCTCGTGAACACGGCGTTGCAAAGCTGGCCGAGGGCCGCACTCGTGCCGGGACCCGGATGCTTCGCGATAAACTCCGTCGCTCCGGCGATGTCGGTATTTGCAAAACCGTCGAGGAATCCCTGAGTCATTCCCGGATCCGATGACCGGATGGGATCCGCCTCCAGCCATTTGCGCGCGCTGGCGGCGTCCTTTCCCGCCCACTCGAACATAATGTCGCGCAACTTCACTTCGTATTTTCCCCGACCGCGAGGCTTCATTCCCTCGATCAAAGCGGTCTCCGGATCGCGCCGGGACCATTGAATCCACAAAACCTCCCACTCCCACTGAAGCGGGCGGGCGGGCTGAATCAATCCTTCCAAAGCCTGTGCCGCCTTCGGAAAATCCGCCTTTTCGAGCTCCGAGATTCGCTTCAGCCAATCGGCCTGACGGGCGAGGCGGTCCGGCGTGAGGAGGCACTTCGAAATCGGCGAATCCGTCTCAATAGAAGGATTCAGGGCGAAACACGGCGAGAAGAGCACGACTGCGGAGAGCGCGGAGGCAAGGAAGGATTTCATACGTCCTCGTTTTGACCCGCCGCTGCCGAAATGCAAGCATGGTTCGCCAGCTCGACATCGACCCGGCTGCAACGGCTGTGACAAGTCACAGCAGTCCACGGCGCTAGGCGGTCTTTTCGCCTTCGTCTTTGGGCTTCTCGGGGCCGTCGTTTTGCTTCGGGGCGGGCACGGGCATTTTCTCCAGCCGCTCGCGGATGATGGCTGCGCGGAGGGCGTCGCGCTCTTCGGCCTGGAGCTTTTGGGCGGTGCTCTTTTGGAGGTGCGCGGGCTGCGTTTCGATGAAGAGTTCGTCCACGGGGAGCTGGCATTCTTCGGGGAAGTAGCCGAGGTCCACGCCGAGTTTGAGGTAGCTGAGGAGGTTCAGCGCTTCTTTGCTGGCCATGCTGTGCGCGAAGCGGAGGATGCCGAAGGCGCGGCCGATGTTGTCGAGGAGGGTGACGTGTTTTTTCTGCTGGAGGGTCTGGCGGGCGTTGTTTTCGTGGAGGATGATTTGTTCGATGACTTTGTTGAGCCGGGCGATGATGTCTTCTTCTTTTTCGCCTAGCGTGGTCTGGTTAGATATCTGGAAGAGGTTGCCCATGGCTTCGGTGCCTTCGCCGTAGAGGCCGCGGACGGCGAGGCCGACTTTGTTGACGGCCTGGATGACTTGGTTGACCTGCTCGCTGAGGACGAGGGCGGGGAGATGCATCATGGCGCTGGCGCGCATTCCTGTGCCGACGTTGGTCGGGCATGCGGTGAGGTAGCCGAATTGGTTGTGGAAGGCGAAGTCGAGCTTGTCGCCGAGCTCGCTGTCCACCTTGTCGATCATTTTGAAGGCGCTCTTGAGCTGGAGCCCGGACCGGATGGCCTGCATCCGGAGGTGGTCCTCTTCGTTGATCATGATGGAGAGGGTCTGCTTTTTGTTCATGACGACTGCGGAGCCCATGCCCTTGGCTGCATGCTCGCGGGAGATGAGGTGCCGCTCGACGAGGACTTGTTTTTCGAGCGCGCTGAGGTCTTGGGAGAAGACGGAGTGGGCGTCGGCCATCTCGGGGAGGGATTCGACGGCGGGCTTGATGCACTCAAGGACGGAGACGCGTTCGTTTTTCTTCGCGTGGCCGGGAAAGGGAAAGCCGTTGAGATTGCGCGCAAGCCGGACGCGGCTGCTGACGACGATGTGGCTCTGCGGGCCGTCGCCTTTGAGCCATTCGCCGGACGTGGAAAGGATGTTGTGAATGGGCATGGTCGGGAGAAGGTCCTACGTGGTGGCCTTCGCTTCGGACTCGAGGTTCTTGATGCGGTCCCGGAGGTCCGCGGCGATCTCGTACTTTTCATCGGTGACGGCCTTGCGGAGATCGCGCTGGAGTTTCTTCATCTCTTCGTCGCGGAGCTTCGCCTTTAGCAGCCGGGGCGGGACTTTGCCTTTGTGCTCAAGGCCTTTGTGCATGCCCTTGAGCATGTTTTCCAGGCCGTCGGCAAAAGCGTCGTAACAGGCGGAGCAGCCGAAGCGCCCGGTCTTTTTGAAGTCGGACTGGCTGAATCCGCACGAAGGGCAGCGGACGCCGGCGGTGTTCTTTTCCATCTCCTGCGATGCGCCGAGGCCGAGCAGCAAGTCCGCGAGCGCGAAGCCCGTGGGATCGGTGACGCCTTTTTCTTTCGAGCAGGTTTCGCAGAGGTTCACCTTCTGCATCTTGCCATCCACGATCTGCGTTAAAAAAACGGTCGCGGACTTCTGTTTGCAAACGTCGCAGTTCATTTCATCAAAGGATGGAGCATCAAGGCCGCAAGTTGCAAGCGGCAGACTCGGTTTTATGCATAAACGGGCGTTCCGGTGGTCTGCGTGAGTTCACGGAAACGGGTAATGATGCGCTGTGTGAGCGCGCCGGGCCTGCCGTCGCCGATGATGCGCTGGTCGAGCTTCACCGCCGCAATGACCTCCGCCGCTGTGCCGGTGAGGAAGCACTCATCGGCGGTGAAAATGTCGTGCCGCGTGGTCTCCTGCTCGCGAATCGGGATGCCGAGGTCCTTGCAGATCTCGAACACCACTTTGCGCGTGATGCCGTCGAGCGCGCCGGCCGAAATCGGCGGCGTGGTCACCGCGCCATCGCGCACCACAAACACATTGTCGCCCGTGCATTCCGCGACGAGGCCCTGGTCGTTGAGCATGAGCCCTTCTTCCGCGCCGGCCTGAATCGCCTCCACCTTTGCCATCACGTTGTTCAGATAGTTCAGCGACTTTACTGCGGGAGGGAGGATGTCATGGCGCGGACGACGCGTCGCGACCGTGGCCATCGTGAGCCCCGTTTGGTAGGCGCTCTCCGGATAAAGCTGGATGCTCGCCGCGATGATGAAGACCGTAGCCTTCGGGCACTTGTAAGGCGAGAGGCCCATCGGCCCGGTGCCGCGCGTTACCACGGTGCGGATGTAGCCATCCTTCAAGCCGTTCGCTTTAATCGTCTCGCAGGTCGCGCGGATGAGTTCCTCCGGGGCCATGGGAATCGTGAGAAGAATGCTCTTCGCGCTGTCGTAAATCCGGCGCGTGTGCTCATCGAGGCGGAAGACGCGACCATTGTAAAAGCGGATGCCTTCAAAGACGCCGTCGCCGTAAAGCAGGCCGTGGTCGAATACGGAAACCTTCGCTTGAGATTGAGGGACGATCTGGCCGTCGAGATAGATAAGCAGTTCTTGGTTCATTGCGAAAAGCGAGCAAGGTGGCAGGCAATGCACGCTTGCGCAAGCCCGGCAGATCGGAAGACCGCTGCTGCAAGGCAATATGCGGATCCGCAAGGCGGGGATGTTTGATTTCCGCGACAATTTAATCTCCGCCCGGGCCGGAAGCCTGCTATCTCGGGAGCATCAATGACGAGCAATCATCCATCTGCCGGCACCTTTTGGAAAAAGCTGGGCCTTCAGTTCACCGCGCTCCTCGCGGCGTTCATCCTCATCGCATGGGGAGCGGCGGCAGGCTACCAATCCTGGAAATCGCGGAGCGTCGCGAACGAGGCACGCGCGCAGTTTGCAAAGGGCGACTTCCGCGCGGCCCATGGTGCCGCCGAGCGTGCGCTGCTGGAGGATCCCGAGCTTTTGGAAGCCGCCGAAATCGCCGCCGAATCGCTGGATAAACTCGACAGCCCGGGTGCTGTGGAAGCCTGGGCGCGGTTCGCACAACTCCGCCAGGGTAATCCGGACGCCGCAGTGAAATGGGCGCGCGCCGCCCTCAAGTGGAAACGCGACACTGTCGCACTCGGCGCCCTGCACACAGTGCCGGAAGTAAACCGCGAGAATGCCGGGTACCAGTTACTGCTCGGCGACGTCCTCGTTGCGCAGGAGCGTTTTCAGGAGGCGGAACCCGCATACCTGAAAGCCGTCGCACTCGCACCGGCGAACAAGTCTTATGTCCTCCAACACGCCGGCACGATCGCCGCGCATTCCGACGACCCGGAAAAACTCAAGGCCGCCGAGACGGCCCTGCTTTCCCTCGGAGCGCAGCCGGACTATCGGATGGCGGCCCACCGCGCCCTCGCCGCGCTAAATATCCGCCGGAAGGACTGGCCCGCAGCGCTCGCGGCAAATGCGGTTCTTTTGAAAAGCCCCGAGACCACTGCGGATGACCGCGTCCAGCAACTCGAAATCCTCCATCAGCTCGGCGGTCCGGAATTTCAAACCAGTCTCGCCGCCGCGCAAAAGAACGCCCGCGAGGCACGGGAGACCGCAACCATTTTCGCGTGGATGAACCGCAGCGGCATGGCTGCCGAAGCACTGCAATGGGCCGCCGGCATGGAGCCGCGAATCGCGAGGAACCCGGAACTCGCCCGCCGAATCGCAGAGAGCCACATGATTCTCAAGGACTGGCGGAACCTCCGCAAGCAATGCGACGACCTGGAATCGTGGGGGCCATACGAGCACCTCCGCAGCGCTTACGCCGCGCGAGCGCTTCGTCAAATGGACGACATCATCAACGCCAACCATCGGTGGCTGGCGGCGGTGGGCGCCGCCAATTCCTCCCGCGAGTCCACCGCGGAACTTCTGAAGCTCGCCACGGATTGGAATTGGCGCGACGAAGTGCGCGACATGCTCTGGGACGCAGCTAACCGCATCGACGCGCGCTGGGCGCTCGGGAAACTCGCCGATATGTACACCACCGAGGGCTCCACCGATGGACTGCTGCGCGTTTTCACCCGGAAGACGGAACTCGACCCGAATGACGACGTCGCCCGCAATGCGATGGTCCGGCTTTCCCTCCTCCGCGACCAATCGGTGGAAAGCAGTCTCGCGCAGGCGCGGATGCTCGCAAAGCGCCACCCGTCAGAAGCCACCTTTGCAGCCACCCTCGCGCTCGGCGAGCTGAAAGGCGGGCGCGGAATTGATGCGATCGCCGCCTTCGCGAAGGTCGCGTCGAGGCATCTCGGCGACCCGGAGTCCGCATTCTATCACGGCCTCGCACTTTTTGCCGCAGGCCGGGAAAGCGACGCCGCGATCGCTTTTTCCATCGCCCAAAAACGGCGCCTTCTGCCCGAGGAAACCCAGTTGCTTCCCCCGGCATTCCGCGGCACCGTGACTCCCCCAGCGCGCTGAACACCGGCCGCAATGCGGGTTTCAATCCGCACTTGCATTACTACCGACCGAAGCCCACCTTCCGCCCCCCATTTTTCATATGTCATTGCGAATTGATGAGCTGAGCCCGACGGAGGTCCGAACGCTCGCGGAGGAGTTTGAGTCTGCACCTCTGCCTGACGTTCTGCGCTGGGCGTGGGAACGCTTCGGCAAGGATGCCGCGATAGGCACGAGCTTTCAAGGCGCAGGTCTTGTGATGATCGACCACGCGAGAAAAGCCGGGCTGGATTTCCCCGTCTTCACGCTCGATACGAACCTGCTTTTCCCCGAAACCTACACCCTGAAATCGCGGCTGGAGGACTATTGGGGAATCTCGATTGAAGCAGTGCAACCGGAGCTTTCGCTCGCGCAGCAGGCCACGGAAAATGGCCCCGAACTCTGGAAAACAGCGCCGGACGCCTGCTGCACCATTCGCAAAGTCCAGCCGCTCCAGCGCAAGCTTTCCAGCCTTTCCGTCTGGATCACGGGAGTCCGCCGGCAACAGAGCGACACGCGCGAAAAAACGCGCATCCTCGAGCTCTACCGCTTCGACGACCTCCGCGATCTTTACATCGCGAAGATGAACCCAATGGCCAACTGGCAGCGCGACGCCGTGTGGGATTATATCAAGGCTAGCGGCATCCCTTACAACCCGCTCCACGACCGCGGATATCGCAGCATCGGCTGCCAGCCGTGCACGCTTCTCTCCGGCTCCGGCGAAAATGAACGCGCCGGCCGCTGGACGGGTTTCGAGAAAACGGAGTGCGGCATCCACACGTTTTTGGGCGAGAGCATCTAAAGCCTCACCGCACCCGCACCGGCAGCGTGGGCTTTGGCGGCTTTGGCACTTCGGCCTTTGGAAGCCGGAGCGATGGAATCACCTTCGGACGCCAGTCCGGCTGCGAGAACTTTGAGACCGAGCGATACTCGAGCAGCGCACTCACCGGCAGCAGCAACACCCCCGGCAGACCCTGCGCGTTGAGACGCATGTCAAAATCCATCCGGTCATCGAGAAACCAAATCCGGCCCTGCCCGAACATCGAAAATCCCTTGCCTTCGATCTCGAGATTGTTCGTGGTAATCACACCGTCCGAGATCGCAAATGTCAGTCCCGCTTTCCGCGCAAGATTGTAGCCCATTCCCGGGACGATTTTGTTGAGCACATCGCTGAACGGACCGAGGAACGGAATTGCGAACACGTTGCCCTCGGTGATCTCCAGTTTTCCTTCTCCGCGCATCGTCCGTCCGTCGTCGCCTCTCCCGTTGAAACTATAAACGCCGTTCAGTTTCCCCTTCGAATCATTGTAGTCGAAATAGAGTTTTGTGAGCTTCTCGAAGTTCACGTCCACAAAGCGAATCTCCGCAGCGTGGCCGGGCTTCGCCTTCATGATGGAGATGTCCGCGGTGCCTTTCAGCACGCCGTCGAACAGCTCGGCCCGCACATCCGTCAGCTTCAGCCGTTCGTCGTCAAAAGCCATCTTCGCTTCGACCTTCCCGAATTTCAGCTCCTTGCCGGAGAACGTATAATCCATGCCGTTCTCCGCATCGAGCTTCACGCTCAATCGCGTGTTTTTCCCGCCCTTGCGCCGGTCCACGACGCCGTCGATTTTCAAAAATGGCGGCTTTTTTCCGAACCGATACGGCCGGATATCATCGACGAGACCGGGGTCGATCCACAGTGCGACTTCCTCGGGAAACACGCCGAGCCGGACCTGATCCACGAGGACGATATCCCTGTTAAAATCAAACGTCAGCGACCCTGCCGCCGGTCCCTCCGCCCGCTGGATGTCGATGTTGTCCGCGTGCAGAACGTTTCCGCTGAACCGCAGGTTCGCATTCACACTGCGGGCATCGACGCCGCGGTAGCTGCACCGGCCGAGCTTTACGTCGGCGCTCGCAGAAAGCTTGTCCGGCTCCGGCGCGGTCCCTCGAGCACTGATGGCAATCCTCGGCGCATCGGGGAATTTAAACAACGCCAGCCGCGTCGCCGCATCCTGCCATCGCTTGTTGCCCCGGAAAAAAGGCGCGAGCGCTTCCGGATTCAATGTACTGCTGACACCAAGCCGAAAATCGCCGCGCCCCTGCGTGTCATAGTTCTGCATCACGTCGCCACGGATTTCGCCGGACAGCCGGTGCTTCAGGATGAAGTCGCGGATCGCCCAACGTTTGCCATCCCATGCGAAGTCGGCGGCGAGCTGATCAAACGCGATTTTTCCAAACGCAAATCGTCCGAGCCGCAGCCGCCCCGACAAGTCCATCGCGACGTCTCCATCGCCCTCTTCACCCGGATCGCCAGGCTCTCCAAACTTCGCTTTCACCACTGCGTCGATTTGTGGCGTGGACTCGAAACGCAGCTCGCCGGGATCCCACAAGCCCGAGGCTTTCAGCAGCGCGGCGATATCCATTCCGGAGCGAACACTCGCATCCAGCTCCCGTGTTTCCGGCCGATAGGAACCTGCGAGATGCAGCCGTCCCACCGCATCACGCGCCTCAAAGCGATGAAGCAGCAGCGCCTGATTCCGCCAGCTCAGCGCGACGTCCATCGCCTCCAGCGCGTAGCCTCCGCGCTCGATCCTTCCGGCCGCGAGCGAAGCCTCCACGACCAGCGTGTCCGGGTCCGCTAAATCACCGCTGAACTGCACATCGATCCGCGGTTTATCCAGAAACTTGAGCGCGCGGAGTTCATCGACCACCCTCAAAATCAACGCCAGATTCTCGGGCGGTTTATCCGGCGGTGACGGCTCGCGCTGCAGCGCTTCGGGATGCACAAGCTGCCCGCTCGCGCTCACGTGGATTCCAAAAATCCGCGCATCCAGGCGGCTCACCACGAGCCGGTCGGCAGGCAAAACAATCCGCGTGTTCAGCTTGTCCACGGTCACCGTCGGACCCGCTGGATTCCTCGAATCCAGAGGCAATTCGAGCGACGCGTCCACGAGCGTCAGCGAATCTAAAAACGGCTTCCCCCGGACCGCGTTCGCGTAGTTCGCCTCGACGATCATTTCATTCACCACCGCCAAAGTCCGCTGCCGCGCGGGGGAATCAAAGAGCTTCACATCCCTCGCCACCAGACCACGGAACGGCTCCACCGCCAGCGTTCCAAATGAAACCTCTGCTCCACGTCGGCGGAGCTCTTCGATTACCAGTTCACGCCAAGGTTTCGTGAGTCCCTTCTGGTACAAATACCAGCCGCCACCGCCGCCCACGAGCAGCAGCAAAAGCAGGACAATCTGGATAAACCGACGCACGCCGCCGACCTTCGGCGGACTATGCGCTTCTGTCGAGACTCGGTTCTAGCCCGACTTTCTCACACTCTGAGAAGCGCCCCACCACCGCGTATGTAGATTTCCAGCAGATTCAGGGAGGACCGCAGATTCTTTGCAGGTGGAAATCTGTTGGCCTCCCTGAATCTGCTGGAAAAAGGTGTGAGAAGTGCGGGCTACCGCCCGGCCGGCGCGGGGAGCAGGCTTGTCCGCGCCGCCGTGATGTCCGCAGTGCCGTCGGCGGCGACGCGGTAGGAGTATCGGAATGGCGTGTCCGACAGGAACCCCGACGGGATGCCGTTGGCCTGGAGAAATGTGATGCGCAGTTCCCCGCCGCGTCCGGCCTTCAGCGCCTGGCAGTCCAGCGAGAACCGCCCCTCCGCGTCCGGCACCGCAGTCGCCGTCGTCGAGTCATAGTCGCTCCCGCCATCCGGGTCCATGTAAGCGATCACGCCATAGACCGGCGGCTCCGCGACCGCCCTGCCGGAAAACACAAAGCCCTTTCCCTTCTGCTCGATCGCCAGTTCCGTCGGGCTCACCGTCGGCTTCATCTTCATCCCTTTCACCGACCCGCAAAAGATCGGATGCGACGCCAGCCGCAGCGCATGAGCCAGCGTGAGAAAAGAACCTCGCCCGTCGTCCCGGCGATCCTCGCCGTAAGTGCGATTGCCCGAGCCCATCAGCGCCGTCCCAAACGCCGCCCGCTCGTCCGCCCTTTCCCGGCAGTGCGGCAGCGTCAGCGCGTGACCGAGTTCATGGCAGATGCCGCCGATAAAAATCGAGTTGTAGCGCCCCAGCGAGATATGCCCGTACTGCCCGTCGTCCACATGCGCCCCCTTCTCCGTCAGCCCGTCGAGATTCAAAATCGGCGAATCCACCTGCCACGCCGTCCCGCTGCGATTCGTGCCGCCCGCGTAGTAAGGGCTGTTCTGCGAAATCGTCCGCTTCTCCGCGTTCCAATTCGCCATGTTGCAAAAAATCACAATCGTCTCCTCCGACACATTGATGCCCGCCTGCTTCAGCACCGGCGCGCACTCCGCCCGAATCTGCTGACCGCTCTCCGTCTTATAGTCCGCATAAGGCCCCGCCCCGCGCACTAGGTGAATATTAAGCATCCCGTCCGGCAGCATATCCAGCCCGATGGTCCGCGGCCCAAAGCCCACCCGCTCCATCTCCTTCGCATAAAAGCCCCGGATATCCCCGAGGATTTTCGTCAGCCGTTCGCGATACAACGGCTCAGGCTCGCGGTCATTCGGTGTCCAAAGAACGATGTGCAGCTTGCGGTCCGCCCGCTCCGGGTCCTTCGCCTGCCAGCCATCCAGAATCGCCCGCGCCGCCGCCACCTTCGGCCCGATCTCCGCCCGCGCCGGCGCACCCGCATCATCCCCCGGCGCCTGCGCAAAAGCGGACGTGGCGAAAAGCAGAGTTGTAGCGATGGAAAGAAAAGTCGTTGTTTTCATAAGAAGCAGCCTTCCGGTAAACCGGAAGCCCCGCCAGTCATAAACAAAACGCCTCTTCGAGTGGAAGACATTGCTGCGGGAAATCCGCAACTATTGATTCCGCCCGCGCATCACATAAAAGCGCAGTTCAGATCAGCTAAAAGCGCGAAAGGGCGCTAAAAGCAGGCATTCGCTGAGAATGAAACCAGGCTTTCCGGTTCGATGACAAAAAGCACGCGTGCGATAGATCGGGTGGCCCTGACGGGTTGCACCCGTCAGGGCTCCCACACCACCGGACGTGCGGTTTTCCGCATCCGGCGGTTGGAACCCACGAGAAATATATTTCTCGAGTCCGGCATAGCTGTCTTCTGCGTGGTTCATGTGCTTGGGGTCGGTTCTGTTTTCCCCTCCCCTTGCCGCTTGCTGCGACTGCATCGCATGGGCGGTTCGGGTTCGTTCAACGGTCGGGATTTCTGCCCCTCGGGTTGTTGACGTTTGGGTTTGCTTTGCCCGCCCTCGCAATGCTCCACGGAGCTTTGCTTTTGGTTCCTTCGGCCCTTCGCTCCTGCGTTCTTTCGAGCGCTCTCTTCACTACTACGGCCTCTGCTGACTCCTTCTGCGCTCTCGCGCAGAAGGCCTCCCCGGGTAAGGACTTGAACTTTCCCCGCGTGCCATCCGTCTCTACATGCAACGTCTTGATGAGTTTTGGACTTCGCGTTTGCTAGCACGCTCGTCGCCCGTTGCCTGCCTCTCTGACGGTTCGTTTTCCTATGGTCGCGGGTTTGCCTTCCGCTTCTTTCAGCCACGCCCTCACGGACGCCGCCTTGCGGTTCAGCTACGGTTGCTCTCATCAGCTCCGATGTCATCTTTTCATGTCATTAGTTCAAGCCCATGCCGGGCACACTAGGGAGCCGCTGAATAAAGCGAAGAACCCTGTAAAACAGAGGGACAGCGGGCGAAAAAGGTGATAGGAAAGGTAATGGAAAAGCAAACGAGCTTCGCGGCGGCGGAGTACAGCGAAAAAAAGAAAACCACCCGGCGGG
>JANMGP010000151.1:0-108569 GCA_031374705.1 Verrucomicrobiaceae bacterium
GCAACCGAATCCTCGCCGCACCTACAGCCGCAAGCCCCGCCGGAGCCGGGCAAATGTAGTGCAGAAAACTCGAGTTCGCCGCCCGGGGACCCGCATGGATGCGAGACCGGCCTCCGCGAAGTGCGGAACTTGGGTTGGGGCTATCGACATACACGGTGTAGTTCGCCGGGAGCATGGAATCCCCCTCTCCTGTCTCCCTCCCCCGCTTTGTTCAAACGCCAGGCTTGCCATGCTTGGTATGATGCGTCCGTGAAAGTAATTCCGCTTCTCCTTTTAACACTCATCGCTCTCGTGCCGCTCCATGCGCAGACGCCGCTTGCGCCGGGCTCGACGAACCCCGAAGAGCTATTCGCCAAGGACAATCTCCACGCGTGGTGCGCGGTGCCTTTCGATGCAAAACAGCGCGGACCGGAGGAACGTGCGGCGATGTTGCAACGGCTGGGATTCAAGCGCTTCGTGTACGACTGGCGGGCGAAGGATATCCCGGCTTTTGACGCGGAATTCGAGGCGATGAAAAAGCACGGCGTGGAGGTGACAGGCTGGTGGTCGCCCACGGACCCGCGCGACCCAGTGTTGCTGAAGACGCTCGAAGTTTTCAAACGCCAAAACGTGCATCCGCAACTGTGGGTGATGGGCGCGGGTTCGCTGACCAAAACGCCCGCCGAACAACAGCAGCGCGTGGAACAGGAAGCCGACCGCATCCGCGCCATCGCAGACCTCGCGAGGCCGTATGGATGCAAGGTCCAGCTCTACAATCACAACGGCTGGTTCGGCATCCCGGACAACGAAATCGCAATCGTCGAACGGCTGAAACAACTCGGCACAACCGACGTCGGGATGGTCTATAATTTCAGCCACGGACACAACGACATCGCGGACTTCCCGGCGGTCTGGAAACGCATGAAGCCATACGTCGTGGCGGTGAACGTCACGGGCATGGTGCCGGACGGCGAATCGAAAATCATGCCGCCATCGCAAGGGGACTTCGAGCAGTCGATGTTGCGCGTCATTTTGGAAAGCAGATGGCGCGGGCCCATCGGACTCATCGCCGAGCAGGGCGGCGATGCGGAGGTCACGCTCGGCAACTATCTGCGCGGACTCGACTGGCTGAAAAAGGAATTCGTGAAGCCGGGCTCGGGCGGGCCAAAGCCGGATTTCGCCGCAGCAGCACGGGCTGCGAAGCAAGTCGGACGCATGGTCGCCGGTCGTTTCGGCAAAGCTCTCGATGCGGCGGGTGGCGGGGCTTTACTCGTCGCGGGCGATGATCAATGGCGCACGGCTCCCATCACGGTGGAAGCGTGGGCAAAGCTGCGGACCGCGAAGGCATTCAACGTCATCATCGCGAGCGACACGAAGGCGTCGGGCGCGCATTGGGAGATTTATTCATACGCAGGCGCGGGCGATTTTTCCGTGTATCTGCCTGGGCAGGGCGGCGAGGTGCGAAGCGGCGCGGCAATTTGTGACGATGCGTGGCATCACCTCGCGATGGTGCTGGAGAAGGAACGCGTGCGGCTTTTCGTGGATGGTAAACTCGTGAAAGAGCAGGCGCTTCCGCCGCGCTCACGGAATGCAGTGCCGGGCGACTTGGGAATCGGTCGGACCGTAGAAGACGGCATCAGCTGCGATGGTCTGGTGGACGATGTGCGCATCTCTCGCGGTGTGCGGGATATTTCCGTGCCCGCTGCGGCGCTGACTCGCGATGACACGACGCTGGGCCTGTGGTCGCTCGACGAACTGCCGAAGACAAACGCCACGGTTCTGCCCGAGCGCGAGCCGCTCATCGCCGCTGCGCATCCGCTGCAAGGGCATCCGGTGAATCGCGATCGCATCTTCGATTTCTACGCGAAACAGGCGCGCGACTGGCGCGCAAACCCAAGCCCGCTGCTGCCGGAGTATCCAGGCCTCGACACCGGTCGTTACGGGCATTGGGGAAACCAGAATGAAGGCACGTGGAGTGATGGACGCTGGAACCAAATGGACATCGGATGGCGGCTGGCCGGTGTCTTCCACGGCGCGGGGACCACCGTGCCAAAAGCCGTGTGCGTGCGGCTCGGCGCGAAAGGCGAACGGTCCGCGTGCTACGATCCCGTCGCCGACGAATGGCGCGCGGTTTGGGAGGGCGGATTCATCAAGTTCAGCGCGACGCGGCACGGGCTCATGGACGGACTGCCGATGGCCGGGAAGCTGACCGCCGACGTTCTGCCAAAAGCGCCCGGCGCTCCGCGGAAATACCGCGGCTTTTATCAGCACGGAGAACGAACGATTTTTGCGTTCGATGTAAACGGAACGGAGGAGCTGGTGTCGGCGAAATTCGAGGACGGAAAAGTGCAGCTCGAAACCGGCGAGTCGCTCCGGAAGCTGACCAAAGGCGGGCCTTCACTTTGGCCGCGGGTTCTGGAAACAACGGGCTCCGTCGGCAAGCCGGTGCCCGGCTGGCCTTACGTCGTGGACACGCTCACACTGCCATTCGAGAATCCGTGGCGCGCGCTCCTCTTCATCGGCGGACACGACTTTTTTTCCGACGGCGACATCGCGGTTTGCACGATGACGGGCGACGTCTGGCGCGTGAGCGGAGTGGACGCCACGCTCTCCAAGCTGCGCTGGAAACGCATGGCCACCGGACTTCATCAGCCGCTCGGACTCGTCGTCGTGGAGGACAAAGTATGCGTGCTGGGGCGCGATCAAATCACGCGACTCCACGATCTCAACGGCGACGGTGAAGCGGACTTTTACGAATGCCTCAGCAACGACTTCACGACGCCGACGGGCGGGCACGACTTCATGTGCGGGCTGGAGCGGGATGCGCTCGGGAACTTCTACACGGCGTCCGGAAAAGAGGGATTGCTGCGAATCTTGCCGGGCAAGAAAGCGGAGGTGATGGCGAGCGGATTTCGCAATCCGGACGGCCTCGGACTTGCGCCGGACGGCACCTTAACCGTTCCGTACTCGGAAGGCGAATGGACGCCGACGAGCGCCATCGCGCAAATTGTGCCCGGCGGCTACTACGGCTATCCCGGCCCGCGCGCAGGCTCGCCAACACTGCAACCGCTGGTGTGGCTGCCGCGCGGCGAGGACAATTCCGCCGGCGGACAAACGTGGGTGCCGGACGACCGTTGGGGCCCGATGCGCGGTCAGATGCTTCATTTCAGCTACGGCGCGGGCACGCATTTCCTAGTCCTCCGCCAAAAAGTGAACGACGTATGGCAAGGCGCTGCGATTCCGCTTCCGGGCGACTTCAGCGCCGGTGCGCATCGCGCGCGGTTCAGCCCGAAGGATGGTCAGCTTTACGTAAGCGGAATGACCGGCTGGGGCACTTACACGCCCGATGACGGATGCCTTCAGCGGGTCCGCTACACCGGTGGTCAGGTCCAGATTCCCACAGCCGTCGAAGCGCGCGACAACGGCGTGCTGCTGACGTTTTCCGAGAAGCTGAATGCGACAGGCAGCTACTTTGCGCAGACGTGGAACTACCGCTACAGCCAGTCCTACGGATCGAAGGAATACTCGGTCAGCCAGCCCGACAAAGCAGGCCACGATGTGCTCGAAATCAAGTCCACGCACGTGCTCGGCGATGGCCGCCAGCTCTTCCTCGAAATCCCGCAACTCCAGCCCGCGAATATGCTACACCTTCGATGCGACCTCGCCGGACTGGTCCCGCGCGACATCTTCTTTACTGTGCATCAGCTCGGCGCGCCGTTTACCGGATTCCCCGGCTACGCGGCCATCGCCAAGACAGCGCACGCTGCACACGTTCCCGCGGCAAATGTCGCCGCGCTCCCGGTGAAATGGGAACAAGGTGCGCCTGGACGCGAGCTGCGTATCCAGACGGCCGCCGCGTTGCAGTTTGTGCAAAAAGAGCTGCGCGCCAAAGCGGGCGAACGCCTCTCGCTCGTCCTCGAAAATCCCGACGTGATGCAGCACAACTGGGTGCTGTTAAAACCCGACTCCACGGAGCGCGTCGGCGAACTCGCGAACCGGATGATTTCCGATGCGGCCGCCCTGCCTCGGAATTACGTTCCTAATTCGCCGGATGTCATCGTCCACACGCGCGTCGTCGATCCACAAAAGACGACGACCATCCACTTCAACGCGCCCGCGCAGGCCGGGCGGTATCCTTACCTCTGCACATTCCCCGGCCACTGGGCGGTGATGCGCGGCGTGCTCGTCGTCGAATAGAATTTCCGCACCATGAAAACATCCACAGGCACCTCGATCATTACCAACGGCCGGCTCATTGACGGCACCGGAAAGGCTCCCATTCCAAACGCCTCGCTCATCATCAACGATGGCCGCATCGTTTACGCAGGCTCAGCGGCAAACGCCCCGTCGCTTCCGCCCGACGTGGAGAAAATCGACGCGCGCGGCGGCACGATCATGCCGGGGCTCGTCGAGGCGCATTTTCATGCGACCTACTTCAACATCGCGGCGCTTGAAGACCTCGATATCAAGTATCCCGTCGAATATGTCTCGCTGCTCTCCTCGGTAAACACGCGGCTGGCGCTCGAATGCGGCTACACGGCGGCGCGCTCAGGCGGCTGTCTTTTTAATGTCGATGTGTGGCTGAAGAAGGCCATTGAAGAAGACCTCATCGCCGGACCCCGCCTCGCCTCGAGCGGACGGGAGATTTGTTCCGCGGGCGGGCTGATGGACTGGAATCCTGAATTCCGAAAAATCGGAATGGAAGGCCTTGTCTTCATCATCAACGGCGTGGAAGACGCGCGCAAAGCGGTGCGCGCGCTGGTGAAGGACGGCATCGAGTGGGTGAAGACCTATCCCACCGGCGATGCCGCGTCGCCCGACATCAATGACCACCACACGCTCTGTATGACCTTCGAGGAAATGAACGCGGTCGTGAAAACGGCGCACAATCACAAGCTGAAGGTCACCGGCCACTGCCGCGCCACGGAAGGAATCAAGAACGCGTTGCGCGCCGGTTACGACTGCATCGAGCACGGCACTTTCATGGACGACGAAGCGATGGACCTCCTGCTGGAGCGCAACGTGCCGTGCGTTCCCGCGCTTTATTTTGAAAAGGCGAGCATCATCCACGGACCGGAGTTCGGCCTCCCACAGCGCGTCATCGACGGGCATCAGGAAACGCTCGATGGCGGTGCGGAAAGCGCGCGTCGCATCCTGCGCGCTGGCGGCCGACTCGGCATGGGCGGCGACTATGGCTTCGGTTGGAACCCTCACGGCGACTACGCTCGCGAACTGACGTTCTTCGTGAAGGATGTGGGTCTTACACCGCTGGAAGTCATCACCTGCGCCACGAAGACCGGCGCGGAAATCATGGGGCGTGGCGATGAGTTTGGCACGCTGGAGAAGGGCAAGCTGGCTGATGTGCTCGTCGTTGATGGCGATGTGGTGGCAGACATCACGTTGCTCGAAGACCGGAGGAAATTTATCGCGGTGATGCAAGGCGGCGTCATCAAAACGGGGCAACTTGCGAAGCCTTTTCCCACTGTTGTGAAGCGCGAGAAATAATTCTTTTGTCGCGACAGCGTCTGATCGCTGTCATGCCACGCCGAGTGCGTCAGTAATTATCCACATCCAATACATGAAATACACCTTCGCCTTTCTCATCTCGCTCGCGACATTCGCGAGCGCGGCACCGCTCGCTTCCGGAGCCACGGCCAAAACTGCAGCACCGGAAAATAAAGCCGAGGCAAAGCCCGCCGCAGCGGTGTTGGCGACAGGTAAACCGGCGCGCTTCGTCCGTATCGAACTGCCCGGCGACAAACGCATCCTCACGCTTGCCGAGGTTGAGGTCATCAGCGGCGGGAAGAATATAGCCCCGACTGGAAAAGCGACGCAGTCCAGCACGAACGGCGACGCCGTGGCGGCGCGTGCGGTTGATGGCAACAAGGATGCGGATTACAATAAGAAGGGTCAGACGCACACCGCTAATGAGGGAACGACGCTCCCGTGGTGGGAACTGGATCTCGGACAGGCGAAGGATATCGAGAAGATCGGCATTTGGAATCGCAGCGGACTCGCGAGTCGGCTCGATGGCTTTACGATCACGCTGCTCGATGCAGACCGCAAAGAAGTCTTCCGCGCGACGAACGTAGCTGCGCCCGAAGCGATGGAAATCGATATCAAAAAGAGCGGGAAGCTCACGTATCTCACCTTCGCCGGAAAGCCGGGTCAGCCCGCAGAGGGCGGTGAGAAGGCGGCAAAGGGCGATGGAAAGAAGCAACCCGAGGCGTCCAGGGAGCCCGCGCTCGCAGACGTGCCTGCGGATTACCGCGACCCGCTACCGTTCGCTTTTGTGAAAGGCGATACCGTCGCCATTCTCGGCAATGGTCTGCCGGACCGGATGCAGCACGATGGATGGATGGAGACGCTGCTACAAAGCGCGATGCCGGCACAAGCGGTTCGCTTCCGCAATATGAGCACGAGTGGTGACCGGCCCGGCAGCTATCCCCGCAGCAGCGGACAAATCTCGATGACCACGTATTTGCAGCACGTAAAAGCGGACGTCGTGTTCGGTTTCTTCGGCTACAACGAATCATACGACGGCAAGGCGGACGACTATCGGAAGCAACTGATCGACTTCGTGAAGAAGACGCGCGGCGCAAAACCAAACGGTAAGAGCTTCCCGCGCATCGTTCTTTTCAGCCCCATCGCGCACGAAGACACGCGCAACCCGAACGTGCCCGATGGCAAAGCGCACAACGCGCAACTCGAAGCGTACACGAAAGCCACGGAAGCCGCCGCAAAGGAAGCAGGCGTGGCGTTTGTGGATTTGTTCCATCCATCGCTCGAACTGTTCAAAGCAGCGAAGACGCCGCTCACAATCAACGGCGCGCATCTTTCCGAAGATGGCAACCGCCTGCTCGCCGAGGTCATCGCCAAGGCGCTGCTCGGAAAGCAGGTCAGCTCGTCGCCCTCCCTCGATCCGCTCCGCGAGGCCGTGCTCGACAAAGATTTGCACTGGCACAACCGCTACCGGGCATCCGACGGAAATGACGTTTGGGGCGGGCGCTCGACGCTGGCATTTGTGGACGGACAGACCAACGCGGTCGTCCTCCAGCACGAACTGTCGATGCTCGACGTGATGACCGCAAACCGCGACGAACGCGTGTGGGCCCGCGCCGCCAGCAAGGACAAGAAAGTGGACGACAGCAACGTGCCGAAGCCTGTGCCGGTCGTGTCGAATGTCGGCGGCCGCAGCAAGAGCTCCAGCGCGGTGAAGGAGGGCACGCTGAAATACGTAAGCGGTGAGGACGGCATCAAGAGCATGGCAGTCGCGAGCGGATTTGAAGTGAACCTTTTCGCCGATGAGTCGCGCTTCCCGCAACTCGTGAACCCCGTGCAGATGCAGTTCGACACCAAGGGCCGCCTGTGGGCCGCAGTGTGGCCGACTTATCCGAAATGGGAGCCGCTCAAGCCGATGAACGACGCGCTCATCATTCTGCATGACGATAACAACGACGGCAAAGCGGACCGCGCGACGGAGTTTGCAAAAGTGCAGAACCCACTCGGCTTCGAGTTCTGGAACGGCGGCGTCATCGTGACCTGCATGTCGGAACTGCTTTTCCTCAAGGACACCAACGACGACGGCAAGGCGGACGTGCGCACCATCATGCTTCAGGGCCTCGACTCCTCCGACACGCACCACGGCGCGAACAATCTCATCTACGGCCCCGACGGCGGCATCTACTGGCAGAGCGGCGTCTTCATGGTGCACAACCACGAGCACCCGTGGGGCCCATCGCTGCAATCCTCGGCGAGCGCGATGTATCGCTTCGACCCGCGCCGTTTCACCATCGCGATGCACGCGACAAACTCGCCAAACCCGCACGGAACCTCGTTCGACTCGTGGGGCTACCACTACGCCACCGACGGCACCGGCGGCCGCGCGTATCAAGTGCGGCCCAGCGGCAGCGGCTTCAAAATGAGCGAGCTTTTGAAAAAAGAAGTCCGCCCGGTAACTGCGAGCGAAGTCGTCTCCAGCACCCATTTCCCGGAATCCATGCAAGGCGATTTCCTCATCTGCAACGTCATCGGCTTTCTCGGCATCAAGCACTACCATCTCGACCGCAACCCCGACACCGGAGTCGTCTGGGGCGAGCCTGCCGGCGCTGAACTCACAGCCACCGTCGTCAACGCCGACGGTTCCAAGTCCGAGGAAAAATCACGCGGCTTGCTGATGAGCGGCGACAAGAACTTCCGCCCGTCCGATGCCATCTTCGCACCCGACGGATCGCTCTATTTTAGCGACTGGCACAACGTCATCATCGGCCACATGCAGCACAACGTTCGCGACCCCAACCGCGACCACGCACACGGCCGCATCTACCGCGTAACAGCAACCGGGCGACCGCTGCAAAAGATCGTCCCCATCGACGGACAGCCGATTCCCGCGCTGCTCGAAAACCTCAAGCATCCCGCCGACGGCGTGCGCCACCGCACGCATATCGAGCTCAGCGAACGCGACTCCAAGGAAGTCATCGCCGAGACGCAAAAGTGGATGAAGCAGTTCGACCCGACGAAGAAGGAAGACGCTCATCATTTGCTTGAAGCGCTCTGGATTCACCAGCAGCACAACGTCCGCAACATCGAGTTGCTCGGCCAATTGCTGAAGTCCCCCGAACCGCACGCCCGCATCGCCGCGAATACCGTGCAGCATCTGTGGTTTAACGTCGAAGCGTCACAACACGGCGGAGTCATCGCCGAGGCCAACGATCCCGCGGCGCAAAAATCCGGCGTCCTTTCCGACACGCCCGAACTCACCACCATTCGCATCGCGACTGTGCGCGAGAAGATGTCCTACGATGTGAAGGAACTCACCGTGAAGGCCGGCAAGAAGATCAAACTCACCTTCGTAAATACCGACTTTATGCCGCACAACCTCCTGCTGCTAAAGCCCGGCAAAGCCGATGACATCGGCAACAAAGCGATGGCGCTGGGCGCGAAGGGCTTTGAAATGAACTTCGTCCCCGAGAGCCCGGACATCCTGTGGTCGAGCAAACTGCTTGATAACGGCAAGGAACAAGTCATCGACTTCACAGCTCCGGCCTCACCCGGCGACTACCCGTATATCTGCTCATTCCCCGGCCACCACATCGTCATGCGCGGTGTGATGCATGTGAAGTAGTTGCCTCCTCGTTGTCGCGTTTTCCATCCGAAGGAATGGCTGGTATGATTGTGTCCGTCATATGGCGAGCTCGAAATTCTCTCGAAATCTTCCCGCTCGTGTCGGACGGTTTTCAGTGAATAATGCGCGCATCCTTCTTCCGATGAACACTCCAGCCATTTCCGTTTGCACACTCCTCGTCGCGCTGAGCCTCAATCCATTCGCCTTCGCTGACTGGCCGCAATACCGCGGGCCGTCTGCGAGCGGGATCGATGCGAGCCGGGCGCTCCCGACGGCATGGAATGTGGAGACCGGCGAGAATATCCGCTGGCGCACGCCAATTCAGGGGCTCGCGCATTCCAGCCCGATTGCGTCCGGCGACCGCATCTACGTTGCCACGGCCGTCTCGCCGCAGGAGGCGGAATTGAAGGTGGGGCTCTACGGCGACATCGGCTCCGCGAACGATGGCGAGGCGCAGGAATGGCGGCTGATCGCGCTCGACAAGACGACCGGGAAAATCACCTGGAATACGCTTGCGCTGAAAGCCGTTCCGAAAGTGCGGCGCCACACAAAGGCGAGCCACTGCAACTCCACGCCCGCGACAGATGGCCGGCATATCGTGGCGATTTTCGGAAGCGAGGGACTGTTCTGTTTCGACACGAACGGGGCGTTGCTGTGGAAGAAGGACCTCGGTCCGATGGACTCGGGCTACTACGCTTCACCGACGGCGCAGTGGGGATTTGGCAGCTCGCCGATCATCCAGGACGGGAAGGTAATCGTCCTGTGCGATGTGCAAAAGGATTCGTTCATCGCGGCGTTCGACGTGACCGATGGCCGCGAGCTCTGGCGCACTCCGCGCAAGGACGTTCCCACGTGGGGCACTCCGACGTTTGTGAAGACGGAACAGCGCTCGCAACTCGTCGTGAATGGCTGGCGGGAGACCGGCGGATACGACTTCGGCACCGGCGCAAAACTTTGGACGCTGAGCGGCGGTGGCGACATCCCGGTTCCCACCGCGGTCGTAGCGCGCGGCCTGATCTACCTCACCAGCGCGCACGGAAGCTGGCGTCCGATCCGCGCAATCCGGCCCGATGCAACCGGCGACATCACGCCCGACGATCCGGGAAAAACCAATGCATCGATCGTCTGGGCGCACGGTCGCGGCGGCACGTACATGCAGTCGCCGCTCGTCGCGGGCGATCTTGTCTTTGCGTGCAACGACATGGGCATCCTGAGTTGCTTCGACGCGATGACGGGCGCGATTCAGTTTAGCGAGCGTCTATCGCTCAGCGGGCAGGGCTTTACTGCCTCACCGGTCTCAGATGGAAAACACCTCTATTTTACGAGCGAAATGGGGAACGTCTTCGTCGTTCCGGCGGAACGGAAGTTGAGCATCAAAGGAGTGTATCCGCTTGCCGAGACATGCATGGCCACGCCGGCGATTTCCGACGGGATGCTGCTTTTCCGAACGCGGAACCAACTCGTCGCTATTGCCGACGGAGCGCGCTCGGAGGGGATGAAACTTTCAGCGCAAGCCGCCGCCGCAAAAGAGCCGCCGCATTTTGAGATGAAGAAGCCCGACGCTGCCCTCGCCGGCGACTGGCTGGGCGCGCTCGAAGTCGGTCAAGTGAAGCTCCGACTGCGTTTTGCCATTGAGGATGGCGGCGGGGCAATGAAGGGAAGCGTGACCAGTCTCGATCAGGGAAACACCAAGTTGGAACTCTCCAGACTCGGCGAACAAGCCGGTGTCGTGCGCATGGAGATCAACGAGCTCTCCGCATATTTCGAGGGTCGCTGGAACGAAGCAAAAAGCGAACTCACGGGCGAGTGGCATCAGTTGCAAAAAACGATGCCGCTCATTCTGAAGCGCACCAAGCGCGAGTAGTGGAGCATGCGACTCGCCGGTGTGTCGTTCCGCCGGGTCGCCGGAATAGACTGTCGCAGGCGGGTCGCCTGCGCCACTACCTGAGTTTCGCGATTTGACCCGGTGTGAGGAAGCGCATCGCTTTCGCGGAATCCTCGCGAATCCATGCATTCACCTTGGTCGCCTGCGCGCCGGTGAGATTGAGCTTTGCGACTGCGGTCCCGCTGATTTGCTTTTTCTGGTCGCTTGCCGGGGCTGCGCGGTAGCCGGATATTGCCCCGGTTTTCAGCCGGCTAGCCCTGGCGTTTGCGAGTTCTTCGGCGGGGACATACACAGCTTCCGCGCAGTGCACCTGTTCCGCTGCGGCGATCAGCTTTGGAAGCGGGAGCGCATCTGTATCATACCGCACGAGCGTCACTTCATTTCCCGCCATGAACCCCGCTTCACTCGAGATAACTCCCTCGATTTGCCCGAGTTTCATCTCGCCGGTCCAGAAGCATGCCATCGCAAAAACCGCCTGCTTGATGTCCTTGGAATGCTCGCGAGCGAGCAGGCGCAGATACTCGGGCACGGGACGTTTCGCGGTTGTCAGGGTCGCGATCATTCGTTCGGCGAGCGGGCCTGTTTCCCAGACTTGGTCCTTCCGTGGGATGACGTCTTTCGCGTCCGCATCGAGAAATCGGACGACCTGATAGTTCCACGCGGGCTCGTTGAAACGCTTCAGCACATCCGCATCCTTGCCCGCCTTGTTATTGTGAACGAGCAGTGGTGTGAACTCCGCCTGGATGGCTTCGACGAGGAGCGGATTCGAGAGCACATCGCGTCCGAACTGCTTGCAGCCTGCGCATCCGGGAATCTCCTGAAAGAGCGCGAACACAGGCTTCTTGTTCGCCTTGCTCGCGGAGAGCGCTGCATCCAAATCGCGACCCCAAGCGACCTTGCCAGCTTCTTCGGGCTGGTTCGTTTCAGTGGCGGAGCAGGATATCAAAGAGAGCGCGAGCATGAGCGGAGCAAGGAAGCGAATCATGCGGGTGTGAGGCTGGAGTCGCGTCCTTTATTCCTCAGAATCGAATACCGAGCCGCGCGGCCATGCGGCGTGGACGGACGAGCGCTTCTTTCATCCGGGCCGCTTCATCGGTGCCGCGGCGATCGCCGCAATCGGGATGCGTCTCGGTGCATTCGAGGATGCCGAGCTGCGCCAGCGCATGCGCGGTGCTGTGCTTGTAGGAGGCCGCGCTGCCTTTTGCGTCGAGACGGAAGACTTGATCCTCAAACGACTGAAGTGCTTCGAACAGTTTATAGACGCGCGTGTCGAAGCCGCCGGTTCCGGTCGGGAATTGTTTTCCAGGCGCGTCATCGCGCAGCCACATATCCTTCGCCGCGCAGATGAGCGGTGCTGCGCTGGACGCTGCTCCGATGAGCAGCGGCAGTCCCAGCTTGATCGCCGTAGCGATGCCAAAATCGTCGCCGCTGTGCGGTGCAAAATCGAGTTTCAAGTCGCGGCACATCGCAGCCCAGTAGAGATAATGAGGCTCGTCGAGCGTGCTCACTTTGCCTCCGATAAACTTCGGATGTTGCGCAAGCTGCCACAGCAACCAGGGACCGTAAGGCGTCGCCCACGGCACAAACGCCGGCTCGAGCGCGTGAACGAGCGCCGGGCGTGTGATGTGTTCGGCGATGGCAAAGTAGGCATCGCGCCGCGCTTCCGGCTCCAGGATGTTGAGGAGTCGCGAGGTCATGATCATCACTTCGCAATTCTCATGCGCTTGGGCGATGTCGAGCAGCGGGCGGTAGCGCTCCGGTTTAAAATCGCTGTCGCGCTCGGCTCCGCGTGCCGTCACTCCTGCGATGAATCGCGCAGCAGGCATCTCCTCGCGAAACCGGCGCAGCACCTCGGCGTAAAGGTCGTTGCTCAAGTCGAAAATATAACCGGTGTCCGCATTCAGCACGTACACCATCTCGACTCCATAATACGCGGCTGTCTGCTCCATCCATCGCAGTTGCCTCGCGAAACCCGCCCAGTCCGGCTTTTCATTTTGAAAAGGAAGGAGCACAGCCGGGCAGAGTCGCGCCTTGGTCGTGTGCTCCGCGAGATCCTCCTCCGCGGTCCATGCCCAGCGAGTCTCCTCCCAAGTCGTATGCGGCGTGAGTTGCCTAGGATCGGTGATGAGAGGTTTCATATTCCTGCGGCTGCGCGTTTGATGGCTTTGAGCTGCTCGAATTCGGGGCGGTTTTTGTAGTAATCGTCGAGCGGGTAGCAGCCACTGATGATGCCATTGCGCGGTGCCGTGGTGCATTCGCTAAAGGTCCGGCAGATGAACTTTTTTTCCACCGGCCTGTTGGCGGATGCGTCTGTCAACATGGTCGGATACGAGAGCACCGCGCGGCCCACTCCGATTCCATCCACCCAGCCCCTGCGCAAGAGGGCCGTGGCGACCGGCGCGAGAAACTCCTGCAAATACGAGAAGCCCGACCCAATGACGTAGAGGCCTTGAGGTGCGCGCGACTTCACTTCTTTCACCGCATGAATCTGTCTCGCAACATCGATGAGCGGGTCGTAGGCCGGCTGGTAACCGTCGCTCGGCGGGAACGCAGCCGGTCGCTGGATGTGCGGCGTGTAGTAGGGTGAGCCGGCGGATGTGTTGAGCACTTTAACACCGAGCCCGCCGCACAGAGCGACGAACGCGTGCGTTTCCGTGAGGTCGATCTCGGCGGGGTCGTTTTGGTTTACCCCGAAGCCGTAGCGGTAGGGAAGGCACGCGGAGAAATCCTCCGGAATGCCCGGTCCGGGTTTGCCCGGCTGCGAGCGCGCGGGGTCGGGACGATGCGGAACTTTGTCGAAAAGACTGAGCCGGACGCCGATATCGATCGGGTTTCCATCCGCGCGAATGCCTGCGATGATTTCGCGGAGGATGCGTGTGCGATTTTCGAAGCTGCCGCCGTATTTCCCGGGCCGCGTGTGCGCGCCGAGGAATTCGTGGAGCAAGTATCCGTGGCAGTGCTTGAGGTCCACGAAATCCGCGCCGACCTCCCGCGCCAACCTTGCGGCCCGCACGTAATCGCAGATCAGCGCGTCGATTTCCGCATCCGTGAAAACCTGGTCGTCGCTCGTGACTTTAAACTTCGGGTCGAGGATCGGATGCCGGAATGCGATCCGCGGCTCATAGCGATGCTTTTCGTTCGGGCGGCAAAAACGCCCGGAATGCGTGAGCTGAAAACCTACGACCAAATCGTCCGTGGTGCCGTAGCGTTCGGCATGCGCGCTTCGCAAAATGCCCACGAGTTCCGCGATGCCGGCTTTGTTCTCCGCGGTGATGATTAGCTGGTTGGGATTCGCGCGTCCGTCGGGACGCACGGCCATCGCTTCCGCACCACAGATCATTTTCGCACCGCTCTCGCCGAAACGCCGCCAGCGCCGCCGCATTTCGTCGGTCACGCCGCCCGTTGTCGTGCCGTCCCAACCTTCCATTGGATGAATGACGATGCGATTTCCGGGCTGCTTTCCGTTGACGACCACGTTCGCAGGCTCGCCCAGCGGTGAAGGATCGTCGCCGGCAGCCTCCATCGGCAGATCGATGCCGAGTGTGGTGCACACAGCGTGGAAGTCTTCCAGTGACTTCACTGTGCCGAGCTTGATGAGTGGATTGGATGCGGGTGTGCTCATGAAAAGCCGGGGACTGTAGTGCTCTCGTCCCGTTGGTAAAACAGTTCTTTCTCGCTCGGGGATGTGGATGTGACTCCTGTGGAGCGCGGCTGGACTCGACATTGGAATGTCGAGCTACCTCGCGCGCTACCGGATGTGTCGCGTAATCGTGAAGCCGCCCGCTTTTTCGCCGAGAGTGACGCCGGCCGCGGAGTTCGTGAGCTGATTGACAGCGCCACGAACCTGCACGATTCGGTGGGTTTCGGGATGGACGTAGCTGCCGCGAACGAGCCCGATCAGAGGATCCACAGAGAGCGTCGGAAGTGCCGGGCCGGGGGTTGGGAATACGAACTGATTGGCGGTATTTAGCCGCACCGGCGTGGCAAACGAGAAATCGGGATTCGGGTCCGCGATGTACATGTCGCCCGCAGGCAGCAGGAGCGCGGGAGCGCCGGGAGCAGGGACTACGTACGGCGTCCCGTCGGCACTCACGACTGTGCTTGTTGAAGACGAGATCCATCCGAGTTTACCGGTGATTCTGCGTCCACGCTGAGACAGGAAGTTGAGGGTGCCGACGATGCCGCCGTCCACAGCAAGCGGGGTTTGGAATGGAAGCGACAAATCATTGGCAAACCGCAGCCCCACTGCGATCCGCGCGCCATCGCCCGATCGTCCCCGCAGAGTTGCGCGACCGGTTTTGCTCACATTCATGGCCGCGTAACCATTGCCGGGGATATCCGCGCCGGGAGCCGGAAGAATGAGTGTCCAAGCGCCTGCCGCGGGACAATCACCACCCCAGGTCGCGGGCTTTGCAACACTTTCGTAAAGCGGGAAGTTGTCGCCTTCGAAGTACTGCATGGTGACGACGAACTGGCCCGTGTCGAAATGGGTGGTGATGTTCAAGGTGTTCGGGAGGCGATCGTCCGCGTCCTGATATTGGTCGAAGTTTCCGCGGATAGTAAGTTTCCCGCTGAGCGACATTCGGGCTCCACCGATGAACAGCTTTAACGTGAAAGCCCCCATCTTCGAAACGGTAATCTCGTAGCGCCCGGTGTGGCTGCCTTCTCCGATAATACCGACAAAATTCCCCACAAACGGTCCGAACGGGTTCTTCACGAAGATCGCCGTAATGTCCATGTTGTCTGTCATGGTAAACGTCGTCAGCGGCGAGTCTTGGAAGTCCGGTTCCCAGTGCGAGAACAGCCAGCCGGGCGAGGGCTTTGCACGAATGGTGAAAGGCTCCCCGACGTACCGCATCGATGTGCCGAGGAAGCCGTCGGTCATTGAACCCGCTCCGTTGATCGAGACACTCAGCGGACTCGTGTAGCGGTGTCGAAACGTCAGCATCGGCGACGCTCCTTCACGGCCGGAACTGTCCATGGCAAAGACACACACGGTGTTCTTTCCCGCCACGAGCCCGCGCAAGCGGTCAAGCGATAGGCTCCAGCGACTTACCGCAGACATCGGGTGTCTGATTCCATCGTTGATCGAGTATTCCAGCCGGACAAGCCCTCCACGGACGATTCCCTCAATGACAACCGGCTCCGCTGATATCTCCGCATCCGGACCAGGTCGTGTGAATCGCACGACGGGACCAAGCCTGCCTTGAGCGGGGGCCGTCATGCGTAACGAGAATGTCCGCGTCGCAACGGCACCGGCGGAATCCCTGGCCTCGAGTTGAAATGCATAATCGCCCCCCGCGGTCGCAGCGCCTGTGAGCGATCCAGCGGGGTTTAACGTAATGCCTGGAGGAAGCTGGCCATCGAGAAGGCTCCAAGTCACGGGCACGATCCCTCGGGTGCTCTCCAGAGGGATGCGGATTCGTTGCCCCATACGACGGTCTGCAATCCTCGACGGAGTGGAGATGCCGAAGGCCGTCAGATCCTGATCCGGCAGATAGAGCTGGCTCTGAGGAGTCGTGTTTTCCGTAAAGCTCCCCGGTTCGTACCATATGAACGAAAGGAAGCCGTGGGCATTGTCATCGAAGTATTCGATGAGCAAATCCACCGCCTCTCCGCTAACGAGGTCTATGCTGGCGTCCGCGTAAGCGATTGATTCCCCCGGGTAAAAAACCGGCTCGCTCCACACGTCGATCAGCACAGTTCCTCCCATCGTGACCCGAAGCCCGCCGGCATGGCGGAAATTGAGCGTGTGCAAACCCGTGGCCCGTGGGAGCAGCTTTCCGGAAAACCGCGCGGAAAAACCGCGATGCGGTATTCCCTCCGCAGGCGCGAGCTCCGACCAGTCGAACGCGATCTGATCCACGGTCGTCGTGAAAGGATCGCCGGAAAAGTCCGTGTTCGGGAAATACTCGGCTTTCAAGCCGTTGCCGCCGTCTTTCCGGTCTTCGCCCTCCACAAAAACCGTGACAGTCTCGGAGTCGGTAAAGTTACCGGGCTCATCGTATGTACGGGCGACGAGGTCGTGCGTCCCGGGTTCGGCTGGCCAGTGGAGTTCGTAGGGCTCCGTGGCCGATTCGCCTATTGTGCGGCCATCGACAAAAAACTCCACTTTTGTGATGGCTCCATCGACGTCCGAGGCTGACGCAGCAAGTGTCAGCAACGCGCCCGTCATCGTGACGAGCCTATCGCCGGGGGCCGTGAGGAAGACGCGCGGACGGCCATCCTGGCCCTTCAGCCCCGGTGTCGGCGGACCGCTGACCCATGCGGCGGATTCATCTGCATAATCAAGCGGCAGGCGGTGCAGGGAATTGCCGCTGAGCGTCGCCGCGTAAGGCCACGGATAGCGGTCATTGTATCGGACTTCATCGAGCACGCGCCATCCTCCGTTGAATGGTTCTTCCAGTGCGACGCGCTCGCCGTTGTCTTGCAAATCGCCCGGTGTGGGGCCGAGCACCGTCGTCCCCGGCGCGGGAAATTTCGCACGGAAACTTGCTTCGTCCGATTTGGTAATGACGAGCCGTTCGCCAGCACCAAGCGTCGTGCCTTCGGGGATGAGGTAATTCATTCCGACCAGCCGCATTCCGGCGAGTGAGATGGTTGCGGCCCCAGTATTTTCAAGCTCCACGAAGTCGCGCAATATATTGAGAAAGATTGGCGGATTGATGACAGCAATTCGAGGTGCGGCGGCAAATATCCCGCCGGAGAGTTTGTCGGAATAGTATATCTCAGAAATGCGCAGCGGGCTGCGAGCGAGTGGTGCGCTGTTCGCGGAACCGACTGTCGCATTCATCTCCACGAAACGCTCTTCGCCGTCGGCGTTGATGTGTCGCCCATACGAGATGAAGCCATTGGAGGGCGTGGGCCCGTAGTGCAGCTCATGTGCGTACGGAGTCGGGACTTGCAGCGTCGCGGTTTCGGACCAAAACGTGTTAGTCTGGGTGGTGTTCCCCGTGACCCCATGAAGTGGGTCAACCCCGATATAAGAGATTAAGAAGCCTGCGGGTCTGAATATGAAAAATGTTCCTCCTCCTGCTGGATCAATGGCGGGCATACCAGACGGCGGCACAACGTAATATCCGCCGGGAGGAATGATTGTGCCGCCAGGCACAACCATTGGCGCACTTTTATCGACGCCGTATCGCCAGCCGGAAATGTCCGCCGCGACAGAACTCGGGTTGTGTAACTCGACCGCAGTCTGCGTGGATACGGATGGGGTCGCCCCCCCGGATACGAGAGAAACAATATTGCCGACCTCATTCACCACCACCTGCGGTGGAGCGAAGGTGAGCACTGGTTCATCCGCACCCGGAGAGCCGCCATTTCGCGAGCTTGAGCGCCAGTTACTCCCATCATCAGGATTGCCGTTTCCGTCGTACACGAGCGACGGGCCGTAACCATCCGGCGCGAGGGGCCACGGGGCTTTGTCGCTGTAGTCGAGCGCGAAGATTCTTGCACCAGTCGGTGTCGTTATTGCGAGTGATTCGCCGTCGTCACCGAGCTTTCCGGTGAAGATTCCGTTGGGCGTCACGCCGGGATGCGTTTGCGCGAAGACGAGCGCATTGCGAGCGATCACGAAGAATGCGCCCGGCGCGAGCGTCGTGCCCATAGGAAAAGTAAACTCGATGCCTTCGCTGAATATGCAGCCGCTCAGATCGAGAAAGGACGTGCCGGTATTTTTGAGTTCGATAAACTCCCCATCATCCGCCGTCTCCGCGCCGATCACGGCTGGATTGTAGTGAACCTCCGTCAGCAGCAGCGCCCCAAAATTCTGACCCGGCAAAAACTCCGCCTCCACGAGCGCACTCCAATTTCCACCATCAAGCACTCGTGCTCGAATGGTCGTTTTTCGAGCAAGCGAAATCGGATTGGAAAACACGCGCGCGGCCGGAGAAACCGCCCCGCCCGCCAACCGTGGGTCGGAGCCATCGAGCGTGTAGTAGATCTCTCCTGTCCCGTTCGCATTGAGGAGTTCCACCGCCCCGCCCGCCGCAACCGTGCCGCCGAATGGAGTCATCGTCGGGGCAGGAGTCATCGGGTAAAGTCCGCCATTCTTCAGGTGCTCCAGCATGCGCTCGCTCCTCAGTGCGATATACTCGTCCCGCTTCGCCGTCGCGCCTTCCATCCAGTCGATGCGCGTATAGGCGCGGTGGGTCGAACCGCCTCCGTCATCCGGAGGGCGGGGCTTGAGAGGGGCGGCGTCGATCGGCCCCGGTTCCCATATTCCTCCTCCGGGAGTCGAATCGCCCCACCGCGCCGATTCGGCAACGATCGCACGGTCCATCTCCTGCATTCGTGCATTCCACCGCGCAACGCACGCGTCCGCGGTCAGCACGCCCCCGTTGAAAAAATGCTTCTGCACACGGTCGGCGACCTTCATTCGGAATTCTGCGTTCATCCGCATGGCCATCCAGAAGTGCCACGGATTGATCGTATCCGCATCGCGGGTGCGCAGTTCGTTGTTCACCGGATTCTCGCCGATGAAGTTCCCTTCGAGATCGCTCATCGAGAGTTCGAAATCATGGACGAAAAAGCGAAAACCGAAGTCGCCCTTGCGTGAGCGAATCGAAGTCCAGTTATTGTCGATGCCGCCGACGACGGGATTGTCCGTCGCACCGCACCAGATGCCCACGAGCATGTAGTCAATGAGGTTTTCTTCATCGATGAGTATTTCAAAACCAGGGTTGCGGGAGCCATCGGGATTCCGGCCGAGCGCGCGGAAATATCGCGCATTGTCTTCAAAGCCCGCGTAGCCGAGGTCGAAAGCTGCCCGCCATGCGCGACGACTGCCTTCGTTCAACCCCGTCGATCCGGCTTCCGCGTCGTACCGGATGACGTCGTAGTCCTCGGAAGCACCGCCGAAGTGGTTGGCGCCAAAGTCGCCATTGACCCGTTCGTCGATGAAATAGAGCCCCCAGTACAAGCCATTGATGTAAAGATTGACGAGGTTTCCCTGTTTCGCGATGCCGCTGGCGGCGAGCTGCGAATCGCGTGCGAATATGTCCTGGAGCTGGTTCGCGTGCGGTTCATTCGAGTAGTGCCACGAAACAAGGTGATCCCAGCGGAGGTCGAACCCATCCGTCCGCGAAGGCGCATCTTCGCCGAAAAGCGGATAGTCCAGATTTGCCGCGCCGTATTCTGTGCGAAAGCGAAACTGTAGAGAGTGCTTCGGATTCCCCGAATCGCGGCTTGCCCCGCCACGGATGCGGATGCCGCCTTGAATCTGAAAGCCTCCGCCGCCTGTCGGCTCGATGTATTCCAATGACATCGGCCGCTCCCATTCACTGCCCTTGCTGAATGGATTCGAGTAAATGCCCGACTTTGGATCAAAGAGATCATCGAGCGCCATCACGACGGAAAACGAAGGCACGGCGCGCAGATCGTTTTTGATCGTCTTGCTGTAGGGCGTTTTTGTCGTGATGTCCGGGTCCATCCCGTAGTCCGGCTTCCCATCGCCCCAAGTTTTCGGCCATCCTTTCGGCACGCCTCCGCCGGGCGACTGCTTCACGATGTCGGCAGGAAAGAGAAAAGTCCTCGCAGTGAGCGGCGACGTATCGTTGCCGGGAGCGATCGCGATCGCGCGAATGACGGTCGTTTTTGTGATGCGAAGCGGCGTAGAGTAACGCGTGGAGCCGGCGCCCGGCTCGCTGCCGTCCTGCGTATAATAGATCACCGCGTCCGGAGTTCCGCTCGTCATGGTCAGCGTGAACGGTCCTGATTGAAAACCGCGCGGCTGGCTGAATTCCGGAGCCTGCGTAAAGGTCTCCTCGGCGGGATTATTCAGCGCTCCGGGAGTGGGAATCCGAAGGAACTTCGCCCCGTCCCACGAAACTTCCGGGAGTTGCGCCGGGTAGGCAAATGTCTGCGCCGCCGCTCCATCCGGACGGCTTAGAATCACAGCACCGCCCGCTCCATCGAGGCTGAAGTTCGTGTGCAGATTTCCCGTAGCGGGCTTGCGGTTTTTTCCCGAGGCAAACACAACCATGTATCCGTCGGGCGGGAGCGTCACCGCAGGGAAGGTCCAGCGCCTCGGCTTGTCAGCACGATCCGAGAGATGCCACCCGCCGAGATTCACCGGCACCGAATCGGGGTTGTAGATTTCCAGCCAGTCTGGATGCGCATGATCCTCGTCGCTGATGCTCGATTGTCCGGCCGCCATTAGTTCGTTGACCCTTGGCTCGGCGGAGCAAGGGAAAGGCAGGACTGAGACGAATGTAGCGAAAAGGAAAAGGCGACGGAACATGCTAATGATAATCGAAGGTAGTCGGTCAAGCGGTGCGGAGAATTAGAGTTTTATCCGGCACTTCATTGCTGGAAATCCCCGCCGGACTCCTGTTGTCTGCCGGCCCATGCAAAACATCCACATCATTGATTCCCACACCGGCGGCGAGCCGACCCGCGTTGTCCTCGACGGCATACCGGATCTCGGCGGCGGATCCATGGCGGACCGTGCCCGGCGATTTGCCACGGAGTTTGACCATTACCGCACGGCGATTGTCTGCGAGCCTCGCGGGAACGACGTCCTCGTCGGGGCCCTGCTCCTCGCGCCTGAAAATCCAGCGTCCGCGGCGGGCGTCATTTTCTTCAACAACGTCGGGCTGCTTGGCATGTGCGGGCATGGCACGATCGGTCTTGCTGTCACACTTGCGCACCTCGGCCGCATCGGCGAGGGCGGGCATCAAATCGAAACAACCGTGGGCACTGTCACCGCGACGCTGCACGGCGACCGGAGCGTCAGTGTGGCCAACGTGCCGAGCTATCGACAGGCGAAGGGCGTTGTGATCGATGTGCCCGAACACGGCAAAGTGACCGGCGATGTCGCGTGGGCGGGCAACTGGTTTTTCCTTGTGAGTGATCATAGTGAGGAACTCGTTCTCTCACGCACCGAGCGGCTCACGGACCTCGCATGGCGCATCCGACAGGCGGTGAACGCCCGGGGATTTCCCGAGGTGGATCACGTCGAGCTATTCGGTCCGGCGGCTTGTGGCGGGAATTCCCGCAGTTTCGTACTCTGTCCTGGAAAAGCGTACGACCGCTCCCCTTGCGGCACCGGCACGAGCGCGAAGCTCGCCTGTCTCGCGGCGGATGGAAAGCTGAAGGCTGGCAGCGAGTGGACACAGGAGAGCATCCTCGGCAGCAAGTTCACCGGCCATTTCGAGTGGATCGACGAGCCGAAGGGAATCATTCGCCCCACGATTCGCGGCAATGCCCACGTGTGCGCCGAAGCGACGCTCATTCTTGATAAGCGTGACCCGTTTTGCTGGGGCATCCGGTAAGTCGAGAGGATTGAACGCGGACCGGGAATTTTTTTCCTGATGGCGAGGCTTGCACTGCGCGCCGGGATTCTCCATCTGGAGCACATGAAACTTGCCTTTCTACTCTCACTCGCCGTTTCCACGCTCGGATTTGCCGCCGACAAAAAGAACGTGATCCTCATTGCAGGCCGTCCATCGCATGGACCGGGCGAGCATGAGCACAATGCCGGCGTGCAATTGCTGGCAAAGTGCCTGGAGCAGGGCGCGGCCGATCGGGTGTCGGTAAAAGTGAAGCTGAATGCCGAATGGCCGTCCGCAGAGGAAATGGCGGCGGCGAATTCGATCCTGATCTATTCGGACGGCGGTGGCGGACACCCGGCGGTGACGGGCGACCATCTCGCGCAACTCGGCAAGGAGATGAAACGCGGCTGCGGATTTGTGTGTCTTCACTACGCTGTGGAGCCCGCTTACGAAAAGACGAACTGGCCCGACGCCGCGCCGGGACCCGATGGCAAACCGGTGAAAACGCCGCCGCCGCCGGACCGCGGTTCCAAGGGCAAGGGCTCGCCGGAATTTCTGGACTGGCTCGGCGGCTACTTTGAGCAGTGGTGGAGTGTGAATCCTCACTGGAAGGCCGATTTCAGCGAGTTTCCGAAGCACCCGATTAGCGGAGGGGTGAAGCCTTTCAGCACTACCGACGAGTGGTATTATCACATGCGTTTTCGCCGCGGGATGCAGGGCGTGACACCGATCCTCAGCGCACTACCGACAGAGGACACAACGAAGCGCGGCGAGGGGCCCCATGCGGGAAACCCCGAGCAGAAAAAAGACGTTCTGGAACTCAAACTGCCACAGCACGTCGCGTGGGCTGTGGAGCGCGAGGACGGCGGGCGCGGCTTCGGCTTTACGGGCGGTCATTTTCACTCGGGCTGGGCAAATGAAAACCAGCGGAAGCTCGTGTTGAACGCCATCGTCTGGAGCGCGAAGGCCGAAGTCCCTGCGGGTGGAGTGGAGAGCAAGCTGACTGAGGACGAGCTAAAGGCGAACCTCGATCCAAAGGGCAAGAGATAGAACGGCACCTCTTCGTTTTTCATGGGCACGAATCTCGGCCAGTTATTGATGACCGGTGTGCCTGGTCCGTTGCTTGATGCCGAGTCCGCCGCGACGTTCCGCAGGATTCAGCCGGGCGCATTCATCCTGTTTGGGCGGAATATCCAGACTGCGTCACAGCTTCGGAAGCTATGCGATGATCTGCGCGACGTGTCCGACACGCCGCCGATTATTACTATCGATCAGGAAGGCGGTCGCGTTTCGCGGCTGAAGTTGATCGGCAACGAACCGCCGAATGCCAACCAGCTCCGCGACAAGGATGACGCTTCGCTGATCACAGCGCATGGCCGGATTACAGGCCGTCTGCTGCGCATGTTCGGGTTCAATCTCGACCTGTGCCCTGTGCTGGATATTTCGTTCGACGACGAAGCGGACAATTCGCTCCGCGGTCGCTGCTATGGCAACGATGCGCAGCACGTGATCCGCAACGCTGCGCTCTTCAACGATGCGCTACGGACGGCGGGCGTGCTGTCTTGCGGAAAGCATTTTCCCGGCTACTCACGGTGCCCGGCGGATGCCCACCACGAACTGCCGACGGTCCCTTTTTCCCGCGCCGACCTGGACGCAAACGAACTGGCGGTCTTCCGGCATTTCGCCTCGCCCGCAAGCGCGAGTCCCGTGGACTCGATGATGATTGGCCACGCGTTTTATCCGGCGCTGGATGATTCCGGCGTGCCGACTTCCCTGTCGCGTCGCGTCATCACAGATCTCCTGCGCGGCGAACAAGGCTTCCGCGGTCTGGTGATGACCGATGACCTCGACATGGGGGCCATTCTGAATCCTTACGGCACGGGCGACACGGGGATGGAGCAGGTCATTCACCGGGCGATTTCCGCGGGCAACGATTTGGCGATGATTTGTCATCGCGTCGAAATGGTGGAAAAAGCGCACGGCTATCTCGCCGCGGTGCCGCAGACGGAATTGGATCGCGCACTGGCGAACATGGCTGCGTTCAAGGCAAAGCTGTCGCCACCGGAGCCGTGGGATGAAGCGGAGTTCCGCCGCCGCGATGCGGATGTGCTCGATTTGCGCATCGCCACGCTCGGCGCCGAGCGCGGCGCACAACGCAGCCCGGAAGATGGGAAGCGTTCGCCGGTCGAGGTGTACTGAGCGCGCCGTCGGCTAGTGATCGCCGAAGGAAATGCCGATTGCGCGGCATGTCTCGACCATTTGATTGTCCGGCGCGACGGTCTTCAGCTTGCGAACCGCAGTCGCGATCGGGACGTCCAGCACCGAGTAATTCAGGTAGCTCACCATGTGGCCAAATTTTCCTTCCTGGATCAGCTCCACGGCTTTCACGCCGAAGCGCGTGCCGAGGATGCGGTCGAGCGTCGTCGGGTCGCCGCCGCGCTGGAGATGCCCGAGCACGCAGGTGCGAATCTCCTTCACGAGGCCGTCGCCGTTGATGCATTTGTCGAGTTCGCGCGCCACGGTGTCGCCGATGCCGCCGAGGCGGTATTCGCCGCCCGCTCCCGCGCGATACTGTTCGCGGCGTCCCATCGCGGTGGCACCTTCGGCCACGACAACAAGCGTGCTCGGATGCGCGTCGCTTCGCTCGCGGACAAAGTCGGCGAGGTGGTCCATCGAGAACGGGATCTCGGGGATCAAAATCGCGTCCGCACCGCCGGCCAGTCCTCCGTAGAGCGCGATCCAGCCCGCGTGACGCCCCATGACTTCGATGACCATGATGCGCTTGTGCGCGCGCGCCGTCGTGTGGAGACGGTCGAGCGCATCCGTGACGCATGCCACCGCGCTGTCGAAGCCGAAAGTCATCGACGTTGCTTCGAGATCGTTGTCGATGGTCTTCGGCACACCGATGACCGGGATGCCGTTTTCAAAAAGCTGCTGCGAGGTGGAAAGCGATCCGTCGCCCCCGATGGTGATAAGTGCGTCGATCTCCAGCCGCTTCAGCAGCGCTTTGGTCGTGCCGATCACTTCATCGGAAATCCTGTTCTTGTTACCCGCTCCGACCTTGCTGACGAAGTGGCCGCGGTTCGTCGTCCCGAGGATCGTCCCGCCGTAGGCCGTGATGCCTTCGGTGTTTTCGAGGGTGAGCTCCATGAACATGTTCTCGCCCAGCAGCCCTTCGTAGCCGTCCTTGATCCCGATGACCTTCCAGTTTCTGTCAGAATGTTTTGCCGCGCAAACCACACCTCGCAGCACCGCGTTTAATCCGGGGCAGTCGCCCCCGCTCGTTAGCACACCGATTGTCTTGCTCATCGTCTTGGTTTCCATCCTTTCAAGGGCCGCCCCGCGGCCGCCCATTCATCCATCAATTGCCAGCCGTGTTCGAGAAGGCTGCGTGCAGTTTCAAAGCGTTTTTGTGAACCGAGCACGACGACCGTAAGCCGCCGCGGCGTGATGATCTGCTGGTCCCCGGCCTGCCGGTTCTCGGGGCGCTTCGCAGCGGTGATGACCACGCATGGACCGGCTTTCCGGGTGGTCCCGGTCTTCATTCCATCGATGATGCCACCGAGCATTTCGTTGGTTGTATGCAGTTGCGCGCCCGAGGGCTCGCCCGTGGACGTCGTCCACGAAATCTTCCGGTCTTTTTGCGATGTATAAAACGAAAAACCGCTGTGCCCGACCGCGTAATTCGCGAGCAGGGCGATGTCGCCAGCGGTCGAATACGGCGCCTTGTCTTCCAAATCATCGAGTCCGTGCGCGTTCAGGAAGCGCGTGTCGCGCATGCCGATCTTCCTCGCCAGCGCATTCATCTGCGCGACGAAATAATCGGCGGACGCCTTCTCGCTTTCCCCTCCCCCGAGCTTTTGCCCGACGTGAACGGCGATGGTCTCGGCTGCCTGATTGTCGCTCTGGATCAGCGCCGCGTAGAGCGCTTCGCGCAGAGAGATGCGGTCGCCCGCTTGCAGGCCCACACTGTTCGGACTGTTGAGGAGCGTGATTGTGTTCGGGACGGTCGCGAGCTGGCCGAGGTCCTCGCCGCGGGCAGCCGACCAGTCGAGCACCACCATCGCAGTCGCGATCTTCGTAAGACTGCCCACTTGCAGTTTGCGGTTGGCGTTTGACGAGTCCAGCACGACGCCCGTCGTCGCATCGGCTACGACCCACGCCGCAGCATCATAGCCGGACGACTGCCGGTCTTTTCCACCAAACAATTGAGCCTCGGCACAAGGCGGCGCGAAGAGGCAGGAGACAAGCCCGACTACTGCGGCAACATAGAAACGACGTGAGATATTCATCAGTTGAAAGAAAACTGCTGCACTCTATCCGTGTGCTTTCACGGCGCAAGATTTCCATGAAAAAACGCCACTGTTGCATCCTGTGCTGTGATCAGAGGGGCTTATATTTTCGTTGTCTCTTTCCACGGTGCGGCGGTCCACGGGCGATGATACCGAACATTGCCCCGACCTCCAACTTCAGTCTTTGAGCGTTTTTGCGAAGAACTCTGCGACTTGCGTCAGTATTTCACGGGCGTTGAACTGCGGGCCGCCGTGGCCGGCGCCGGCGAGGATGACGAGTTTTGACGCGACGCCCGCTTTTTCCAGCAGTTCATGTAACTCGGTGCTCTGTGCCGTGGGGACTAGCGGATCTTTGTCGCCGTGCATGATGAGGAAAGGCGCGTCGTCTTTCGTCACGTAGGTGGTCGGGCTCGCGGCGCGGGCTTTGTCCTTGTTCTCCGGGACTGCGCCGCCGATGAGTTTGCCCTCGGGTGAATCGGCGGAGTCGGTCGCCGGAAAGGGACGCGGATTTTTCGGGCGGTCGTTGCCACCCTGCGGGCCGAACGTGAGCAGGTCGCTCGGGCCGAACCAGTCGCATACGGCCTGCACGCGGGAGGATTGGTCGAGGTTTTCGCCTTTATCCAAATCTTTGACGTCGCCGGCGACTCCGAGCATCGCGACGAGATGTCCGCCCGCGGACGACCCCCACGCGCCGATTTTGTCGGGAGCGATATTCAGCGACGCAGAGTTTTTGCGCAGCCAGCGGATGGCGGTTTTGCAGTCTTCGATCTGGGCTGGAAAAACGGCGTTTTGCGAGAAGCGGTATGTGACGCTGGCGACGGCAAATCCCTGCTCCAGCAGCACCGGCAAACCGGGCGGGCGGTCCTTGCTGCCTGCCGACCACGCGCCGCCGTGAATCCAGACGACGAGCGGGACGGGCTTCCCGGCTTTCTCCGGGTAATACACGTCGAGCGTCTGACGCGGTCCGCCGCCGGGGACATATTCGACATCGCGCTTTGCGACGATGCCGGCGGGAAGTGGCGGCCGCTGTGCGTCCTGTGCGAAAAGCGGGAAGGCGGTGAGAGCAAAAATGAGTGCGAGCTTCTTCATGCGGGAGTAAACTCCGCGAGGTACCAGAGGTTGCGAATTTTCCTATTCGCCGGGGAAGGGATCCGCCGAGAGTCGCAATTGGACTTCCGCTGTCGAGTAATCGGCGGGATGCGCGTTCGCAACGGGCCGGCACGCAGAGCAAATCAAAAGAAGGACCGCCACGCCGAGACACACCAAACCGTCGAGAGCGCCAAGCACGCGGCTTTTTCTCCGGGCCGGCGCGAGGATCCGGCGGACGCGCTGTTCGAGCTTGCCGGGCTGACGCTCGGCCATCGCGAGGAACGCCGCCGCCGCGGTGGGCCTGCGGGTGGCGGCAGAGGCCATCTGCCAAAGGACGGTCGCGTAGTCGGTCGGGGTCACGCCGTGTTCCACGACGAGTTCATCCACTGCGTACTCCCGTTCTACGCAGAGCTGGTTTTGCAACATCCACGCGAAAGGATTGAACCAGTGAAGCGCGCAGGCAATCCGGCCGAGCGCGTGTGTCCAGAGATCCCATCGGCAAAAATGCCCGAGTTCGTGCAGCAGGACGAGGCGGCGCTGTTCTTTAGTCCATCGCAGCGCTTCATCGGGGAGCAGGACCGTGCGACGGAAAAGTCCGGTCGCGCTCGGGATGAATCCCGGACCCGCGAGCCGGATGTGCGTCCGGCCCCGAAGTCCGAGCGTGTCCTGCGCGGCGGCGAGACATTCGGCCCAATCGGAGCCGGGGACAGCGCATGTCGTCTTCATGAGCGAGCGAATCGCAAACGCACCGCTGGCGAGGCGCACGAGGCAAAACAGCGCACCCGTGAACCACAGCATTGTCAGCCAGGCGGAGTTCACCGCCGGCGCCGACGGGAGTTCCCCGAGCATGGCAGGCGCGGCAATGCGAACCGGCGCGAACATTCCCAACGGGAGCAAGAGTAACGCGACAAACGCCCACGCCGGCAACGAGCGACGGACCCGGCCGCGCCATGCCGCGGGGCATGCAAAGACGCACGCAGCGGCGATCGCACCTACTACGAGCGAGCGTGTGATCAGGTCCTGAGTGAACGTGGTAATGTTCATGATTGTTTCCTTTCGTCGATCATTGCCTTGATACGGGAGAGTTCGATGTCGTCCACTTCCTTAGGGTCGAGAAGCGTCGCGACGAGCTCGGCGGGGCTGTTGTTGAAGAATGTGGAAAGGATGCGCTTGAGCGCGCTTTTGCTGGCCTTCTCGGAAGATCCAGTCGGCAGGTACAGATACTTTTTCCCCTCGCGCTCGTGACGGAGGTGGCCTTTCGTCACCAGCACGGCGAGCAGAGCGCGCACGGCGGAGTAACTCGGCGCGTCGGAAAGTTGATCGTGGACTTCATTCGCGGAGGCACGCCCGGCCCGCCAGATGATATCCATAATCTGGCGTTCGCGGCGCGATAGAGGATCGTTTTGTTCAGCAGGCACGATGAACAGTTTGCAGAGAAAAAGGGTTGGGTCAAAAGGAAAGTGCAGTTTTTTTAGCAGAAAGTTCTTGCGCGTTTTATAGATGTGCTGTATTTTTAGCACATGAACCTCAAAACTGCACTCACACTTACGCTCACCACCATCGCATTTCTTTCGGGATGCTCGTCCTACATCAACTCGCCGGCCGCCCGCTCCGCCGTGGCTGGCAAGCGCGAGGCGTTTTCGCACCAGTTGATTTCGAGGGCCTACAACGCGCAACCGACGATGCGTTTTCCCGCCGCCGTCGCCGTCGCCCCGCACGGCTCGGAGGCGATCATGCATCTCCGCGCACTCGACGCGCTCGGCAAACTCGAGCCGCTCAAAACGCTGCCCCAGCTCCGCGCGCTGCCGATGGTTTCCGGCCTGGTCGAAAGCAACATCCGTCATTCCGACGAGAGCAATGTCTCCGACCTGCGCCTCCGTGAAGCCGCGGCGCGACTGCACGCCGACGCGGTGTTGCTCATCTCGGTGGAGACCAACGCGACGAACGGCGAGGTCTTCGCACCGCTCACGACCGCGACGCTCGGTCTTTTTCCAAACAATCGTTACGAAATCATCGCGACGGGACTCGCTGCGCTCGTAGATACACGGACCGGCTACGTCTATGGCACGCTCGAAAAAAGCGCGGCGAAGACCGGCGTCGTGATGGTCGCCGGCAGCGACGAATCGCTCCAACGCCGCAAACAGCAGGCCCAGCGCATGGCCATGGAAAAGCTGCTCAAGGAATTCCCGTCGTTCTGGAGCGGCGTCGTGGCGGCACACCGGAAGTAGCTGTGCATTTCTCCCGCGCGCTGGTAACCGACGACGCATGAAACTACTGATCTTCATCCTCGCAAGTGCCGCGCTTTTCATGGCCGGCTGCTCGACATCGCCGCAGCGCTCCGCGCAGCCACGAACGGTTTCAATCGATCCCACCCGCGAACGTCCCGGCATCGGCACGACCTGGGGCGAACAACGCGAGTCGTGGGTGGAAAAAGCGAGCTTCGTCCGCGGCTGGATCGATCGTCCGGGCGGCACCGGCATGCTTTACTACAACGACAACGAGGGCGTGGATGCGATGCTCGACTATCTCGGCGGAGAAGCCAAACGCCGCACCGGCCTTTATCCCACGGCCAACGGACTCGTGAGCATCGGCATCCGCGACAAGGACGGACAATGGTACGCGGGGCAGGAGCTGAAGGGCAAACGTTTCATCACGGGAATCACCGGCGAACGCTACGAAATCGTCGTGAAAAACGAGACCACCAACCGCCTCGAAATCGTCCTAAGCGTGGACGGCCTCGACGTCCTCGACGGCAAAAGCGCAAACTACAAAAAGCGCGGCTACATCGTTGAACCCGCTTCAACGCTCGAGGTGGATGGCTTTCGCATCAGCGACGAAGCCGTCGCCGCGTTCCGCTTCGGCACCGTGCCGGAAAGCTACGCGAATCTCAAAAAGCGCGGCACCGATAATGTCGGCGTCTTTGGAGTCGCAGTCTTTCAGGAGCGCATCGGCGCATCGCCGCGCGAAGGCCAGGAAGCCTTCCGACGAATCAGAGAGCGCCCAACGCCGACCAACCGCACCTACGCATCGCCGCCCGACGCGTGAACCATTTCCCCGGAACAGCACAAAAACAAAAACACACCATGAAAAACACCATCCGTATCACGCTCATCGCACTCGCGGTGAGCCTCGTCGCCGCCTGCTCCTCGAGCACTCCAGTCCAGCCTGTGAAGCACACTGGCAAAACGTACGTGCCGACCGGCAAGTAAACGAATACCGACCGTCCGGGGAGCGCGCCCCTGGATGGAAGGCGGCGGCTTTTCGAAGATCTTACTTCTTTCTATTGCTCTTGCTCCCAAGCCCATCCGAGTAAGAGCAAGAGTATGAAGTAAGAGGCATCGTCCCATCGTCCGGGATGGACCGGTTTTATGCGTGTGAGCAGCTACACGGCTGTGCGTTTCTTCGCCAGCCACACAAAGACTCCCACGATCGCGCCGATGATCCCCCAGATTGCGCCCGTTCGCAAAGCACGGCCCCAATCGAAACCCATGGCGACGTTGGACACTTCGTCCTGGCCGCCCGACGGATTCGCCGCGATGATAGCGTCCGCCCAGTCCTTCAGGGACTTGCGCGACGAATCGAGGGCATCGACCCCTAGACCGGGCGCATAAGCGTAAAGCTGGACTGCTTTCCCGCGAACATGGACGATTGCACCGGAGCCGGTCAGGCTCTCACTCCCTGCGCCGATTCCGGCCGCAGCGACCTGGAAAGACATGCGGAAACTAAACGCGACCATCCGTTCTTCGCTCAGGTGCGGAGTGAGAAACTCGGGCACTCCCGGCTTCAGTTTTAAGTCGGTCCCAGCGCGATCGTTCAGCCGCTGCGCACCTTTCTCGATTTCCTTTTTTCCAAAATCCGCATCCTTCATCGATGCGTTCAGTTCGCTCACCGTCGCTTTCGAGAGCTGCGAAAAATCCGCCGGTGAGAACCGCTTGGCCTCGAACGTTTTATTGATCTGCACCTGGAAAAACGGGCCCGGCGGAAAAGGCTCGCCCGCCTCGATCTTCGACGCAGTCTCCACGGGATAATAAGCGCCCTCCAGCCGTAGGATCTGTGGCAGCGCAGCCTGAATCGTGTTGAAGGTCTCGGAACCGCGGGAGATGGCCTTCGTCCCGGCCGGAGCGGGTATTTTCAGCGATACACCGCCGACTGTGATCGTCGATTCCCCGCTATTCATTGCTTGAGCGTGCGCCAGTGGCGAAAGGCCGAAAAAGAAAACCGCGGCCACATTTCTGAAGAGTGTTTGCATGGCCTCAGCAGACAGGCCGGGCGCGGATACTTCAAGCCATCTCAATCTCCATCGTGCAGCGGATCTGCCTTGGAAAACTGCGTCGAATAGCCGCGTCGCCATCGTCTCCGCCGTTCTGCGCTTGCCTCACATGGCAGCCAGCGGCGACAAAAGCCTGCTTCATGCTCACACTTTCAGCAGTTTCAAAAAGCTACGCCGGCCGCGTCCTGTTTCGCGACGTCTCATTGCAGGTCAATCGCGGCGACCGCCTCGGCCTCGTCGGCGCAAACGGCGCCGGGAAATCCACTCTCTTCTCGCTCATCCTCGGCGAAGCATCGCCGGACGAGGGCCGGATCAGCATGGAGCGCGGCATCACCTTCGGCTTCCTCCCGCAGGAAAGCGCGCCCGTCGCAGACGAAACGGTCATCGATCTGGCCACCTCCATCTCGCCCGAACTTTTCAAGGCCCGCAAAATCATCCGCCAATATGAATCCGCGGGAGATCTCGACGCCCACGAATACCACGAAGCGCTCGGCGAATTTGCGGAGCATGGAGGCCACGCCGCCACGGCGAAAGCCAAGCGCATCCTCTCGGGGCTCGCATTTCGCGAAAGCGACTTCGACCGCCCGGCCCGCGGTCTCAGCGGCGGCTGGATCATGCGGGCGCACCTTGCGCGATTGCTCACTCAGGAGCCCGATTTGCTCCTCCTCGACGAGCCAACGAACCACCTCGACCTCGAGTCGCTGGTCTGGTTCCGCGAGCATCTCCGCAACTACGACGGCGCAATCGTCATGATTTCCCACGACCGGGATTTTCTCAATGAACTCGTCGGCTGGATCGTCGAGATCGCCCGCTCGCGGCTCACGCGCTACCGCGGAACCTACGACGACTACCTCGTGGAAAAAGTCGCGCGCGACGAGCAGCACGCAGCCGCCTACGAGAACCAGCAGCGGGAAATCAACCGGCTCCAGGATTTCGCCGATCGCTTCCGCGCCAAGGCCAGCAAAGCCTCGCAGGCCCAGAGCAAGCTGAAGCAAATCGAGCGGATGGACATCATCGATGCGCCGCTCAACGCGGAATCCACGGTGAAGTTCCGTTTTCCGCAGCCGCCCCGCAGCGGGCACAGGGTCATCACGCTGAAGAACGTAGACCACGCCTACAAGCTCCCCGAAGGCGGCGAACTTGTCGTTTATCGAGGCGTGAATTTTGAGGCCGAGCGCGGCCAGCGCATCGTGCTCGTGGGACCAAACGGAGCGGGAAAAAGCACGCTGCTCAAACTGCTCGCGGGCGTTCTCCCGGTCCAAACCGGCGAACTTATCCTCGGACACAACGTCGTCAGCGGCTACTTCGCACAGCAGCGGAAAGAAGTCCTCAATCCGCGCCACACCGTCCTCGAATCCGCGCAGGATCTGCCGAACCGTCCCGGCGAGCAAACCGCCCGCACCATCCTCGGCTCCTTCCTTTTCCGGGGCGACGACGTATTTAAACATGTCGCCATCCTAAGCGGTGGCGAAAAATCGCGGCTCGCCCTCGCCCGGCTGCTCCTCGCGCCGCCAAACCTCCTGCTCATGGACGAGCCCACCACCCATCTCGACATCCCGAGCATCGACGCCCTCATCGGCGCTCTCGACCAGTACGAAGGCACTCTCATTTTCATCAGTCACGACGTGCACTTTATCCGCAAACTCGCGCGCCACGTCCTGCACATCAGCGCCGGCACGCTCACGCCATACGCCGGCGACTACGATTATTACCTCGATAAATCAAAGGCCACTTCCGAAAAAGCAGGACTCGTGGCGGGAACAAAACTCTCCGATCACCAGCCCAAAGCCACCACGGAAGTGCGCGACAAAAGCACCATGGGCATGCGCGAGATGAAGCAGGCCCGCCGCGCCGAAGCCGAGGCCCGCAAGGCCGCCGCAAAAATCAAGCGCGACCAGGAAACCATCGTCACCGACCTCGAAGTCCGCATCCACGGCCTCGAATACAAGCAGCGGCAGATCACAGAATCCATGCAAGACCCCGCCGCCCATGCAACAGGTGGGAACGCCAGCGACCTCAGCCGCGAACTCACCCGCGTGCAAACCGAGATCGTCATGCTCAGCGCCGAGTGGGAAGCCGAGTCGGAAAAGCTGGCGGCGATGGAGTAGGAGCGCGTTTTAGGGTGCATTCCGGTCTGCGCCGGAACGGTCTTCTTTTTTTGCAAAAAGTATATTGACGGCTTAAAGGGGCATACGTATTAACACGAATAGCACCGCGGCAGAAGGCTGGGGATGACTGGGCCGGATTCTGGGGGGAACAGCTGGTTCGGCTCCCCAGCCTTCTGCCGCGGGCTTTCTTTTTTCCAGAGGAGTGGACGGACCGAACCCATTATTGCTCCCCCGAAGCTTTTTTCAAAGCGACCCCGTCACCTGCGCCAGGGAACTCGTTGGCTGCGGCTTGGAATGGCATGGATGTTCCGGGATTATTGTCGAAACCGAGGCATACGCCGCGACTGACGATGAGGCGTGTCACACTTGGTCAAGACCGAGCGCGAGGGATTTTGTGGCGAGGCATCCGGCCGGAACTGCCTACGTCTATTTTAATTACGGGATGTATTGGATGCTCAATGTCCTCGTGAAAGGTGGAAGCTCGGACGGGTTCGTGCTTTTTCGCGCGCTGGAGCCGGCAACGGGCTCTGCCGAGATGCAGGTCCGTCGCTCGGCGAATCGCCGGACGCAGAACGGGACGCTTCCGGAAACGTCGCTTTGCAGCGGGCCCGGCAAGCTGGCGCAGGCTCTCGCCGTCACGGGTGCCGACCACGGGAGGGATTTTTGTGATTCGGACGGCATCGGCATTTACCGCGGGTCGGGCGTCGTGAATGTGGTAAGCGATGTCCGGATCGGCATTTCGAAGGCACGGGATCTCCAGTGGCGTTTTCTGGCTGCCGGGAATCCGCACGTGTCGGTGGTGCCAAAATTCCGTCTTTCTCAACAGTCGAAGTTGGAGTAACGGGCAGGGATGCGTCCTGAAAAGAACAAGCGGATCGACTTGAATCCCGACCAATCCGGCCTCGCGGGCCTTGGCAATGCGTTTGCCGGCCTGAACCTCGGGCCGCTCCCCGAAGCGCCTGCCCAGCCGGTCCCGGTGGCTCCGGCAAAGGTGAAGCGTCCGGGGCGGGTGGTTCTGCGCAAGGAGACCGCGCACCGCGGGGGGAAGGCCGTCATCGTGGTCCACGATTTCCCGCCCAGCGTGACGGTGCCAGCGCTGGAGGAACTAGCAAAACAGCTTCGGAAGTCGCTCGGCACCGGTGGAACCGTGCGCGAAAGGACGATTGAGATGCAGGGCGACCAGTCCGCAAAAATCCGCGCTTTTCTCGAAAGTCTCGGCTGGCAGGTGGCCGGCGTATAGTCGCGGGAGACCGGTGAAATATATTTTTTGCTAACAGGGATTTACTTGGCGCAAATTCCTGCGCCTTTCTACAGTAGCAACCAACTTCACCAGATCCGTATGAAAAAAATGATCCGCTCCCGCATCTCGATCGCGACCGCGAGTCTCATCCTCGCCGGTTCGGCGGCGATTTTCCAGCCGACGCTCCGCGCGCAGCTTCCTCCTCCGCCACCACCCGTGACCGCTGGTGACGCAAAGGCGTTCGATGCTGCAAGCGCGCTGATGGACCAGAAGAAAAACAAGGAGGCGATGCAGGCTTTCGAAAAGTTTCTCGAGGTTTACAAGATGCAGTCTCCGAGATCGATCGACGCGAAGTTCAAACTCGCCGTCTGCTACATTCTGGAAGGGGACTACGATTCACCCGTCCGGCATTTGAAGGAAATCATTGCGAATCCGAAAGTCGATCCACCGGGTAAGGAGGCTGCGCAGTTATTGATCGCCAAGGCCGCCACTCTCAAAGGTGTGAAGATGCCCGGCGAATCGGAGCCGCAGAAGCAGGCGCAGAACAAGATTTTCGAGCAGGCCATCGGAGAGTACGAAAACTTCCTCCGGCTGTTTCCCCAGTCCCGCGAGTTCGCCAATGCGCATTTCCTACGGGCGACGCTGCTGATGCAGATCGGGAAGTATGAGGAATCGCTCAAGGGATTTCAGGCCGTGGAGAAGCTTGGCGAAGTGAAGAATCCGCTCTACTGGGACTCCGTACTGTCAGGTGGCCGTGCGTTGTTTATAAAAGCTTCCGAGCTGATGGAGGCCAAGGGCGGCAAGGACGCGAAACCCGAGGATGTGAAGGCCGCGCTGAAGATTTTTGAGCAGGCGCAGCCGATCTTGGTGAGGGTTTTTTCGAACAGCAATGATTTGGCGATGAGTAATGAGGCGACTTTTTATGCGGCGCAGATGCAGCTCGCGCGCAGCCAGAATGTAGAGGAAGCCGACGAAGAGAGGAGAAAGAAGGTCCAGCAGGAGTTTCTGACGGGAGCGTATGAGGCGTTTCGCTACGTTCGTTCAAGAGAGGAAGTGCTCGCGGCCCAGCAGGCAAAGATCGACTACTGGAAGCGTCAACTCCCGCTCGTGCCGCCGGGACCGAACTATCAAATCGGCATCGCCAGCATCAACAATCTCATCGATATCGAAGAGCAGAAGCTCGAGCGCTACAAGAGCGGACAGGACCAGTATCTGGCCTCGAAACTCGCGCTCGCCCGCATCTATCTCTTTCAGAAAAAGCCCGATGAATCGCGAGTGCTGATGCGATATCTGCTGGGGCAGGAAGAGTTGCTCAAGAGCGACAAGGAAGCCATGCCCACGCTGACTGCGATGGTTGGGCTCACTTACGCAGAACAGGGGAATTTGGAGAAGACACTGGCCGCATACGATGATTTCCGGACAAAGTACAAGGGGCACATCGCCGGCGACAACCTGCCGTTGATGGTTGCAAAGCTGCTCATCGACTCAGGGAAGAACGAAAACGTCGAAAAAGCGATCACCGTCGTGAATGATGGAATGACCGATTACAAGCCTTGGCGCCTCATCGGAGAGGCGAACGCCCTTCTCGCGGCGGCGCTGACGAAGCTCGGGAAATATGAGGATGCATTGAAGGCGATCGAGACAGCGCTTTCCATCAATCCACCGCCACCGGAGCCCACGGCCGCAAGCCTCCACAACGTCATCGGCACCATCAAGGATGCGATGTCTCTCGAAAAGCAGGACGCCGCAAAGGCTGCGGAGGCGATCGCGGCCTATACAGTGGTGATCGATAAGTACGGCATGTATTCCTACAAAGAGGACGCGGAATTTGGGATCACGCAGATTCAGGCGCGGTTGGATCAGAAGCTGGCGATTCCGCTGCTCGAGAAATTCGTGGAGACCTATAGCGTGGGAACACCGAAGAGCGAGAACACGGCCCGGAATGTCCAGATTGCCATGTATCGTCTTGGCCAGTGTCTGTCTGGCACGGGCCGCAAAGATGACGCGATTGCCGTGTGGGCCAAGCTCGCGGAAAAGTATCCGGATTCAGAACCCGCACCGGGCACGTTCTTTTCGCGGTTCGACATCTATAAAGAGCGGAAGGACTTCCCGAAGTGCGCTGAGTTGATGGCAGCCTTCATCAAGGCCTATCCTACACACGAAAACGTTTATTACGCATTTAACAATCAGGCGGAAATCGCGTTCGCCAAGCCCGGCCCGGAGGGGAAAGCACCGAATATGCTCCAGAATACGCGCGATGGCGCGGCCAAGTTGATGGAGTTTGTGGACTATGAACTGGAGAAAAACCTCGAACCGAAGCGCGGGGGCCAATCACTGGTAAATATCGCAGACCGCTGGACCAAGCAGATTCCGCAGAAGAGCTTCCTCATCATGACCGCCGAGGAAAAGCTCGTCTGGCAGGAAGCGGTGGATAACGCGACCAAAGCAGTGGAGAAGATTCTCGATAAATACGCAGACCAGCCGGTCGAGACCAACAAGGTCGGTGAGGGGCTCGAAAAACTCGTCGTTGTTCAGAAGGCCCGAACGCAGGCAGACCCTACGAATGCGGCGAAGGTTGGCCAGTATTTCAAGGATCTCGCCACCAAATACGAGAGCAAGCCCTCGGTCCGGAGCAACGTGCTCTTTGCACTCGGTGCTGTCCTTTGGGACAAAAACCGCACGGAAGCGATGCGCGCGATGTCCGATGGATACAAGGCGGAAGTCAAGTTCACGAGCGACGACCTCGACCGCTACATGGACGGTCTCCTCGCGGAAAAGAAGTTCGACAAGGTGAATGAAGTCGCCGCAAAGCTGGCCGCCGATTACCCGAAAGACGCAGCGGATGCGCAGGCCACGGCCCTCTTTTGGCAGGGCAAAGTGTTCGAAGTGCAGGGCGATATTCAGAAAGCAGGCGCGAAGTTTACGGAGCTCAAGAACGCATTCGGGAAATCCAAAAAGATGCTGGAAGCGGACTACGGCGTCATCCGTGCCAAGGTGGATGACGGGAAGCTTGAGGACGACTTCATTTCGCGTCTCGAGCAGGTGATCAAAGCGCCCTACAAAACCTTTGAGCTTCCTGCAAAGGCACTCCTGCTGGTCGGGCGAATTCAGGAGATGGAAAAGGATTACGACAGCGCGATCGATAATTACATCAAAATTCACACACGCTATGAGAGCGTCCCGGATGTCTCGGCGGAGGGACTTTGGAGAGGTTCAAATCTTCTGGAGAAACAGGTCAAAAAGGAACTCCCGGTCATGACGAACGCGGAGCGCAAGAAGTTCATGGACGGCAAGAGAAAGGCTCCAAAACCCGCCGATGCCCCAAAGCCGGCCGATGGTAAGCCCGGTGATGTGAAACCGGGTGACGCCAAGCCGGGCGATACGAAACCTGCGGATCCGAAGGTCGCCGCTGCGCCAGAGAAGGACGACAAAGGCACGACTGCGCAGAAATAGCTTGGCACGGCAGGCCGAATAACGAAAACAGCAAGTCCTTCCGCTCATTCACGACTACTTTTCATGTCCAAAATCGCCGCCATTTTAACCGCAGCCGCCGTCGTGTTTGCCGCGTCCGGGTGCAAGGAAACGAGCGAAGCTGAGAAGATGGAGGAGGAACGCAACGCCATCCGGGAGAAGAAACGGGAGAGTGCCATCAAGCACTACAAGACGTTGGCGGAGAAATTCCCCGAAGATCCGCGCGCTCAGGAGGCTCTTGCAAAGGCGAAGGCACTCGAAGCGAGTGCGCCGAAGAAGTAGATACGGGCGATGCCCCGCGAATCGACCGCCGACCGCATCAAGCGGACGCAAGCCATCTGCGCGAAACTTGCCGCAACGTATCCCGACGCGCATTGCGAACTTGATTACACCACGCCGCTGGAGCTTCTGGTGGCCACGATTCTCAGCGCACAGTGTACGGACAAGCGCGTAAACATCGTCACCAAGGAACTCTTTCGCGTATGCAAGACCGCATCGGACTACGTAGCCCTGCCGATCGAGCAACTCGAGGATCTCGTCAAAACGACAGGATTTTTTCGCAACAAGGCGAAGAACATCAAGGCCTGCTGCATCAGCCTCGTTGAGAAACATGGCGGTGAAGTTCCGAAGGAAATGGCTGCTCTCACTGCACTTGCAGGCGTCGGGCGAAAGACCGCGAACGTCGTCCTCGGCAACGTTTTCGGGATGAACGAAGGCGTCGTCGTCGATACGCACGTCTCACGATTGAGCACGAGGCTGGGACTGACAAAGGAAACATCCGCCGAGAAAATCGAAGAGAACCTTGTAAAACTGATTCCCCGTGAGAATTGGGCCCTATTCAGCCACTGGCTCATCTGGCACGGCCGCCGCCGCTGCTCCGCTCGGAAGCCGGACTGTGCAGCATGCGAAATCGCAGGGCTCTGCTCGCGAATCGGCGTTTGATGGATTCATCAAGGCGGTTGGGCGCTCGGCAGATGGAGGCGCGAAAATTTTTCAAAAAAATGCCCCGCTCATTTGCGAAATGGGCGATCCTGCGTATCATGATGGCAGGTTTCTTGGTTGGGGCTGCCGGTGCTTGTAGTGGGGCGCCGGCAGTCCTCTTTTTTGCGGGTCCCGCCCGAGGGCTACCACTGGATGACGGAACTCGCCCAAGTCATTCCCCCGCCAAATACCACGAGCAGAACGTAGTCCCCGACCTTCATGCGACCGGTGCGGTTCGCCTCGTCGAGTGCAATGGCCACGGCGGCGGCGCTTGTATTTCCAAAGCGGTCGAGATTCACCATCACGCGATCCAACGGCACTTCGAGGCGTTCCGCCACGGCGCTGATGATTCTGAGATTTGCCTGATGAGGGATGACGCACGCCAGGTCGCTGCTCTTGAGGCCGGCGTCGTCGAGCACTTTGCGCGCGCTTTCGACCATGTTGGTCACGGCATGTTTGAACGTCTCCCGGCCTTCCATCTCGATGCAGTTTAGCGCGGCACCCACGTTTTCCGGCGTAATCGGGCATGCGCTTCCGCCACCGGGGACGCGCAAAAGGTCCGCAAGGTTTCCGTTGCTGCCCATGCGCGTGGCGATGACGCCGTGGCCGTGCGCGCGATGGCGCAGAATGGCCGCGCCGGCGCCGTCGCCGAAAAGGACGCACGTGTTCCGGTCCTTCCAATTTACGATGCTGGAGAGCTTGTCCACGCCGATGACGAGGATGGTGTTGTAAGTGTGGGAGGTGATGAACTGCTGCGCGATTTCGATCGCGTAGAGGAAGCCCGAGCATGCGGCGCTGATATCGAAGCACGCGGCTTTCATCGCCCCAATCTTCGTCTGAACAAGGCATGCGGTGCTGGGCATGAAATGGTCCGGCGTGATGGTGGCGAGGATGATGAGGTCGATTTCCTCGCCGGAAATCCCCGCATCCTCCATCGCGGCCATCGCAGCCTTCGACGCCATGTCGCTCGTTGTCTCGTCGGCCGCGGCGATCCGGCGCTCGCGGATGCCGGTCCGGCTGGTAATCCATTCATCATTCGTCTCGACGATCTTTTCGAGATCGGCGTTCGTCATAATCCGCTCCGGCAGGTAGCTCCCGGTGCCGATGATGGAGACCGTGCGTTTAGGCAGGTGTGTTCGTGTTCGCGGTTTGGGATTTGGTGTCATGATGGCGTTTGACGGCGTCGATAATGTGCGGATTCAGAGAATGCTGGATGGTCTCGCACGCCATGCGAAGCGCATTTTTCATGGCATACGCGCTGGCACCGCCGTGTGAAATGATGGTGACGCCATTGACTCCAAGCAGCGGCATGCCGCCGTATTCGTCGGCATTCGTGGCCTGGTGCACGCGCTTAAACGCCGGTTTCGCCAGCGCCGCGCCGATTTTTGTCCGCATTCCCGACATCAGCTCGCGCTTGATCATCGCGAACATCGCGTGCGCCAGCGATTCGCATGTTTTGAGCAGGACGTTGCCGACAAATCCATCGCACACGACGACATCGGGCGGATTGTGGAAAAGATCGTGGCCCTCGACATTGCCGCGGAAATTGAGCGTCGGGACGGCTCGCAGGAGCGTCCGAGTCTCCTTGGTCAGAGCGTTTCCCTTTTCCTCTTCAGTGCCATTCGACATGAGGCCGATTTCCGGGTTTTTTCGCCCCAGCACGTATTCGGCGTATGCGGCCCCCATGAACGCGTTTTGCACGAGGTGTTCGGGTTCCGCATCGGGATTTGCCCCGGCGTCGATCAGCACCCAGTATTTGGTGAGGGACGGCATGACGCTTGCAATCGCGGGCCGCTCCACACCGGGAAGTGTGCGCAGCTTGATGAGCGACGCCGTGACCGCCGCTCCCGTATGGCCTGCGCTGACCGCAGCCTGTGCCTGCCCGTCTTTCACGAGGTCCACGGCACGGGAAATCGAGCTGTCTTTTTTCCTGCGCACCGCATCGAGCCCGCTGTCGGCCATCCCGACGATTTGGGTTGTGTGGATGATTTCCACCCGCCCGTCGTTGCAGCCGTGCTTCTTGAGTTCGGCCTCCACCCGCGGAGTGTCGCCGGTGAGAAACAGTTTCGAGATGTGCGGATACTCGCGGAGCGCGAGGACGGCTCCGTGGATGATATTCTCCGGCGCGTGGTCGCCACCCATTGCATCGAGCGCTATTTTCATGAACAAAAACGGCGCGTCATGCGTAGGCACGGGATGCGCCGCATCAAAGCAAAAAATCCCGGGGTTTTAGCGCCATCGAACCTTTGGAAAAACAACCGTTGCACTCCTGCTGCGGCAAAACCGGCCTTTTCCACAAAAGACAATTCAGCCGCCATGCTGTGAAGCAGGGCGGCTGAGGGTCGTTTGAGAAAAGCTTTGGCGCGTGATTACGCGCCGACCGTGATGACCTGGCGTCCGGCGTAGTAGCCGCAGGCAGGGCATGCGCGATGGCTGCGGATTGTGCTGCCACACTGACCGCACTTGTTCAGTGACGGCGCGTGCCAGCGGAGCGATGCTTTGTGCGTGCGAAGACGCATCTTGGATTTCTTACGCTTTGGGACTCCCATGGTATTTCGTGTTTAAAGTTTCAAGTTATCGAGTTGCTTCCAGACATCTCTCTTTTCATCGAGTGGCTCGACTTCACTGTGGTCGGTGATAAAAGTGGCTTTGCAGTCATTTTTACCATCCCAATCACAATGAGGATGGGCCGGAAGGGCGAGCAAGATGTCTTCCCTGAGATAGTCTGTCAAGTCCACCGTCTCCTTTCCCTCGAGCTCCACATGGCAGGCAAAATCGTCAACGCGGATTGGAAGGATGAATCTTGTGAGGCAGCGGACGCATTCGCAGTCGATGTCCACGCCGATCGGCCCGTGTGCCCACAACCCGTCTTCGCTGATACCCACTTCGAGCGAGTACGTGATTGGCGAGACCGGCTTTTTATGCGGGTCATCGAGCTCTAATACGGAATTTGGTTCTTCGCCCTCGTAGTGCTTCCCCTCGGGCGGGATTTGCAAAATATGCACCTTCATGCGCGGCACCGTATTCAGAACCGAACGGAATTCCAACGTTCAAATTATGAAGTCTCCGTGCTTCCGCGGTTTATCGAATGACTTGAAGAATGAGCCGCGCGAGTTCGGCGTTGCCCCACACGTCGTTGTGACTCCCGATAATCTCGCTGCAATCGGCAACGATGGCGCGATCGCGCGCGGTCGGCACGGAAATCCAGCGGCCCTTGAGTACCCACATCGGCGAAAGTGCATTCGCGAACGCGGGGTACTTCGGGATGTCCTCCACTGTCATATAGCTGCCCATGTAGTGCTCGGCGGGCGAAAGGCGGCCGATTCCGAACGGAAGATTCCGTGCCGCACCCGGCGCACCGACGACCCTGTCGTTCGCGGACGTCGTGAACAGCGCGTGGGATGTTTGTTTCAAAAGACCTGAGTACGCGCCTCGCGTGGCGCTGCCGCCCGGTGTTTCGTCGTCTTCGTGGATCATTCGGTCCCGCGGGAATGCCGCCTGGAGAGCGATGAGCCAGTCCAGCTTCTTCCCGGAGTTCGTGCGCTCCGCGGCGGGCAGCAGAGAACGCGAGGCGACTGCAGATGCCAGCAGCCTTGCGCCGAGGCTGTGTCCGAGCACGATCGATTTGGCCCCTCCGGCGGACGGAAGGAGGACCTGCTCGACCACACGTGAACCCCACACGATTCCGATTTCGTCTGCGTCATCGCTGCGCTTTGGGTAGTCCGAATAACTCGCGAGACCGCCAACGAACGGGATTTTCGATTCGCGAGGCCCCGCCGGCCATGTTAGCGCGATTGTGACCGGACGAAATGCCGTTCCTGTCCGGGCTGCTTCTGCCATCAGGGAATCGAGCATCCATCCGGCACCGGAGACCGCATCCGCCTGCTCCATATGCCACCCGGCGCAGAAAAGGATGACGTGCGTTGCCTTCCGTTCGCTGACGAACCTGCGGACATCCTTTTGCAGATTAGTGATGGCGCTCCGCGATGCCTCCCAACGCGCGAGTGGCGCGGGCAGTAACGGACTGTGGTAGAGGTCGAAAAACGGTTTGATGATTGCGCTGCCGGATGCGCCGCGGCTGATACCCAGCGTGTGCGTCACAAGCGTATCGTGGTCGAGCACGCTGCGGATATTTGCGCTTTGCTTCGCGCTTGCGATCGTGAGGTCGAGCCCTCCGTCCGCCGGGGCAAATCCCGCGTTCCTTGTCCCCTCGACCTTTTCCACGCCGATGACGAAATCCGGCGGGTGTTGGAACGTGTCACAGCGAAAGGTCGCCGGCACTACTGCGAGCGTGTGAGACTGCTTTCCTTCTGAGGACGTCGTCCCGAGTTCCCGCTCCCGTTCCCGTTCCGCCATGTCCGCAACAAGCGGTGCGGCTGCGAGCCCGAGGTAAATCAGCATCTTGATCATGCATTCACGAGTATCAGGGCCGCACGCGAATGTCATTTTTCAGATTTTACGATTGTTGAATTGATACGCGCTACCGCTTTCGTGCAAGGAAGGTCCGCCCAAACCCTATGAAAGAAGTCAAATTCTCGCTCGATAACTCGACGGTGTCGCTGATGCTCGGTGACAAGGTGACCAAAGACGCGCTGTATGGCGAAGTCCGCCGTGTCGTCGAAAAAGACGGGCGCGCGCTGGAACGCGGCGTATTGCTCCCGGATGGCACGCTCTTGCGCCGCTCCCAGATGTCCAGCGTTGCGGTGGACTCGGAGGGTTCTCCGGTCGAGGTGCTGCAGTCCCTCTTGGACGATCAGCCTGTGGAAATGCAGCCGAGTTCATTTGAGAAAGAGGCGCCGATCAAATCGGTGCCTCTCACCCGGCTCGTGGGCTTTAACACGACCGACGTCTATGCGCTCGACGCAGGCGGACTCGCGCAGGGGCTATACGAGACCACCTTCAACTACCGCAAAAGTCATCAGCCACGCGAAGCCCTCGTGCTCGTAAAAGCCACCGAGGCCTGGCTGCTCGTCGGCCAGTTCAAGCGCACCACGTTTGTCGGAAAGACGCTGGCTTACGAGTTTTTCGACTCTGCGGATGACGACGGCGACGAAGCCGATCCGCTCGATTTCTCAATGATGTAGCCATGAACCTTCTTCACCTCGATCATGCCGGAAAGACGGCGCGCGTCGGATTTGCCCTCGTCCCCGACGAGCGTCCGAAACTCAAAATCACCCAGAAAACCGCCGCCGGAACGGTGTCCCGCCAGCGGGTTCTGAACGGGCTCGCGCTCGTGGATCCGTTTTCGCTGAAGCCTGACGACGTGCTCAACGGCGACCCCGAACTTGCCGCCGCGCTCGCGGGGCGTCGCCTCGATGTCGAGCTCACGACGGCGTGGTTCGATCCGTCCGTGCGGGAGCCAAAGCCGATCGGCGAATTCAAGGAGGTGGACGTTGTTTTTGCGCCGGATGGTTCGGAAAAAGAACGTCGCCCGCACATCGTGCGCGCTTCGAATTTCAACGCCTTGCATCCGGTCAAAATCGGCCGCCGCTTTCCCCTTGCCGATGCGCTTACGGGCTTTGTCTTTCGCGCATGCTACCAGCTCGTTCATGAAGACGGTCTGACGATGGAGTTCCTCTTCGCGCTCGCGAAGGAACTGCACGACAAGCAGGAAGTCGCATTCCTCGGCGCGGGGCCGAAGGGCAACCAGCCGCTCGTGGTCCGTGAGAAAGGTTCACCGTGGCGCGCATTCCTTTTCGGCGAAGTCCGCGGCGAAGAATACCGCCTCGTCGTGATGCTCTCGGACCAGGAACTCAAACAGCCCGCACCATGATCGACGAAACCAAACTCCTCACTAGGACGGGCACCTACCGCTTCGCCACCAGCGGAGCCGTGACCGACAAAGTCCTTCTCGATGTCGCCGCGCAGTACGACATGCAGCTCAAGCCAAAATTTCTGTCCGTCTCCGCGAAGGAAGTCGCGAAGCGGTTTGCGGGCGACGAGAAGCTGCTCGAGACGACGAAGTATGACGGCGAGGGCGTCTTCATTTATTTCGAGGCGGACAAAAACCCGTTTCAAATCTTTGCATTCAGCGCCCCGAGTGGTCGCGTGAGGCTCGGCATTCCCGCGCTCGATGCGCTCGCGAGGCAGCTCGCCAAACAGAAAGTCAAACGCGCGCTCCTCCGCGCCGAACTTTACCTCCCCGGCCAGATCGGCGGAAAACGAACGCCCGTCAGCGAAGTGATTCGTGCGAGTTTCAGCGGCAGTGAGGCCGAGCTCGCGCAACTGCGGCTCGCCGTATTCGACATCATCATGCTCGACGGCAAAGATCTTCGGAGCGCGCCTGATTTTTCGGCCATCTGGGACACGCTGGGCAAGCTCGCCGGCACCGATGAATCCGCGCCCGCTCATCGCGCCGCAGGCTCCATTGTCGCGGAGAAGGAGGTCGCTCGCATCCTTTCCGAAAAGACCGGCAGCGGCCTCGAAGGGCTCGTCCTCCGCAGACTCTCCCGCACGGAACTTTACAAGGTGAAGCCGCAGGTGAATGTCGATGCGGTCGTCGTCGGTTATGTCGAGGGCGAGTTCGAGGGAAACTACGGCGTTCTCTCTCTTCTCACCGCGCTCACATATGGTGACAAAGGAGCGCCCACCTACTTCCAGATCGTCGCCCGCGTCGGCAGTGGATTCACGGACCAGATGCGCACCGACCTTCTCCAAATCCTCCAGCCGCTTCGGGTGCCCGCGCCCATCGCGATGACAGACAGCGACGGTCGCACCGTGCAGTTCGTGAAACCGCAGATCATCGCAGAACTCGAAGCCACCGACATCGTCACCGCATCGCGGGCCGACCGGGAAAATACGACGCAACTTCTGACATGGGGCGCCGAGTGGGCGTTCGCAGGGATGACCCCGTTTCCGCGTCTCGTTTTTCCCACGCTGAGCCGCATCCGCTCCGACAAGGAAGTCGCCGCCGGTGGAGCGCGCATCAGCCAGCTACTGCCCGCCGTCACTGAACCACCAAAGCTCTCCGGAGGCAGCGCCCGCCGTGCGACCACCATCCGCCGCGAAGTCTGGACGAAGGAGCAAAAGGGCGAGACGATGGTGCGCAAACTGACGGTCATTGAGATCGCCGACGACCCCGAATCTTTCCCATACGCGATCTACTGGACCGACTTTTCGCCCAAGCGCAAAGACCCGTTGAAAGTCGATGCCGCCTTCGCCACCACGGGCACTCGTGCTCACGCATTGGCGGAGCAATTCGTCGCCGAAGGCATCGCCAAGGGCTGGGTGAAAAGCGAGTAGCTTCCGCGATGCGCGCTCCGTCTTTGGGGCGCCGAGCCATCTCGGGCCGGCGCGGCGCGTACGAAAATGTCATTTCAGCGTCATGTAAAAACGCGCGGGAAGTGCTGCCGAGATTCTGGGGAATTCGCTTGCCTCGAGAATGCGGGAGCGCAAAATCGCGGAAGCTGATTCCACATCAAATGGACACACCCAACCAACCGGGCTCGACCTTCCCGCAACGCGGGAGATGGAGCGGATGTGTCCAAAGGCATAGTGGATCAGCAAAACCAGCGCTGCCTTCGCAGCGCACAACCGAACCCGACCTATGAACTACCCGTTCTCACGCACGTTTCGCAAACTAACCGATCGACTTCGCTATCTCGGCTGCTGGATGAAATGGCTGCATTCGCCGCGTCCGAACCCGGCGAAAAAAATGATCTTTCAAGCGCTCGAGCCGCGTGTGCTCCTTGCGACAAACCTTACCGCCGCCTCGCCGCTCGCGGACACACTTTTTACCGATCAATCGGGCGAGCAATATCAGGTGAAGCTCACCGGACCGGGCTCCGTTACGGTCACGCTCGCTGACGGGGACGGCGATGGTCGTGGCGACATTGCGTCGCTCGTGCTCGCGAATACAACGGACAAGAGTTCGCTTACGGTTCTTTTGAAAAAAACTGTCGCCGGCCAGGACAACGAGGTGAGCATCGGCGCGGTCACCGGCACGGGACTCGGTTCGTTCACGGCGTTGAAGTCGGACCTCGTCGGCGCGGGAATCAATCTCACTGGCGCGGTTGGAAAACTGTCGCTCGACGATGTGCGAAACGGCGCGGACATCACGCTCGGCGGAGCGCTGCCGAAGCCGTCGTCGCTGACGAGTATCACGATCGGCGAAATTACGGCAGACACGGACATCAACGTCGCGGCTCCGATTGGCGCGGCGACTGTCGCGAGAGCGGAGTCCGGCTCGTGGTCGGCACCTCTTTTTGGATCGGTGACATCCAAAGGGACGTTTGGGGCAACGCTGAACTCGACAGCCGGGGCAGTCGCGCTCGGAAAGAAACCGGCGGTGGGAAAACTCACAATTACGGGCGGAGATTTTACAGGCGGCGTATCCGCGATCGGCGACATCGGCCCGATATCGGTGAAGCGTGTGAATTCAATAGGCGGCTCTGTGATTGGCGCGGAGATTTCCGGCGCATCGCTCAAGAGCCTGACGGCGGGCGCAGCACTTGGTGTGGACATTTCGCTGGTGGGTGGGCTGGGCGCGGTGAAGGCGGAGGGCACTGCGTCCGGCACGTGGAATGCCGCGACGGTGGGCGCGGTGTCGATCAAAGGTGGCGACATGACAGCAGACATTTCGACGACCGCGCCGGCTGGGAAAAAACCGGTGATTGGGAGCGTCACTGTGACGGGTGGAAATTTGAATGCAGACATCTCGGCTTTTGGAGTGGTGGGGCCGATTTCTGCGAAGAGCGACAAGTCTGGTGCCGGTGGCGATGCAGCCGGAAAATGGACCGCAGTCAGCTTCACAGGAATATCTACGGCGGGTGGCGATTTGGATGCGGAGGTGAATGCGTTTGCGACGCCTACGCAGCTAGGGAAAACACCGGGCATAGGCAAAGTCTCGGTGACCGATGGCAACCTGACCGGAGACATTAGCGCTGCGGGTGCAGTCGGCCTGGTGAAGCTCGGTGGCAAAACCGGGGGAGGGATGAACAACGCGACGCTGACCGGCGGTTCGCTCGGTAAGTTCAGCGCGACAGGCGCTGTGCAAAACTCGATCATCCTCGCTGGAGGCTCGCTGGGAGCGGATCACGCGCCGGGCGGGACAGGGCCGAATGCGGATGTCTTTTCTCTCGGAAACATCGCGGGCTTTAGCGCGGGCTCGGTGGCATCGAGCATCGTCGGCGCAGGCCTTGTATCGACCGATGGAATTCTCGGCAACGATGACGACGACCTGCTGTCGTTTCCCGGCGGTGCAAAAACCTCGGTGAAGAGTTTCTTCATCAAGGGCATCGCGAGCACGGACAGTCTGTTTGCAGCCGGCGAATTCCCGAAGACGGTGAAGATGGACAACGGTTCGACGATCACTCCCTCGATTGACACGCGCTTCTTGACGACGGGCTCCGCTGATCGCCGTGACCCCGGCCTCACGGCCGCACTGGCAAATGACACGGGCAGCTCGAATACGGACGCGTACACGAAGGATCCATCGGTCGGAGGCGTGGCGACTGATAATCTGGCGGTGACGGAGCTTTCCGCGGCGTTTGATTCGGGCGCATTTGTAAACGTCACTCCGTTTCTCGGCTCGAATGGAGCGTTCACGTTAAGCACAGCGGCGCTCGAGACGGTGAAAGGAGGGGCACTTACGGATAGAGCATACGCTTTGACCATCAGGGCCAAAGACACGGCGGGGAACACGACGCTTCGGACGGTCAACTTCACCCTCGACCGAACTTCGCCGAATGCGCCGACCCTCGCACTTTCGACGACATCGGATACGGGCCTCGGCGGAGACAACCTGACGAGCGCCGGCGTCGTGACGTTGCAAGGGCAGGCGGAGGCGGGTGCGAAGTTGCAGTTCGGCAACACACAATCGCTCGCGAGTAACTTGGGGACTTTTATTTTCCCAAATGTAGGGCTGGCCGATGGTGACAATCTATTCTCGCTCACCGCCACCGACCGCGCAGGAAACTCGGCGCAGACCATGCTCGTGGTCACGAGGAATGGCGCACTTGCGACAAACGATCCGGTGCTGGAATGGAACGCGGTAAACCTTGAGGCGATCCGTCTCGACGCCGCGTCGCCGCCCGTAGCGACCCGAGGTCTCGCGATGGTGAGCACGGCGATTTATGATGTCGTGAATGCATTTGAGCATGCGCCGGGATTCTTGGTCACTGGAACCGCGCCGGCGAATGCATCGGTCGATGCGGCGATCGCGTCGGCTGCGCACATCGTTTTGGAATATCTCTTCCCCGGCCAGAAGGCGTTCTTCGATTCATCGCTGACGACGACTCTCTCGCGCGTACCGGACGGGCAGTCGGAAACCGACGGCGTCGCGTTTGGCGCGAGCATCGGGCAGCAGATCATAGACCTTCGAATCAACGACGGAGCGGATCAATTTGTGGACTATATCCCCGGTGGAAATGCGGGTGACTGGCAGCCGACCGGGCCGATGTATGACGTGGCGCTACTGCCAAACTGGCCGACCGTGGATCCGTTTGCGATGACGTCGGGCGATCAGTTCCGGCCGGATGGTCCTCCTTCGCTGGACAGCCAGGAATATGCCGACGCTTTCAACGAGGTGAAAGCGATCGGAGCTGCCGTCGGCAGCACGCGGACCGCGCAGGAGACACAGATCGCGAGGTTCTGGGCGGACGGCACCGGGACATACTCGCCTCCGGGCCACTGGAACCAGATCGCCGGCCAGATCGCGGCCGCCCGCGGCAACAGTATCGGGGCGAATGCGCGGCTGATGGCGGAGCTCAACGTCGCGCTCGCTGATGCCGCGATCCTTGCATGGGACGCCAAGTACGCGTTCAACAACTGGCGTCCGGCCAATGCGATCCAAGAGGCCGACACCGATGGGAATGACCAGACCGCCGAGGATCCGACGTGGACGTCGTTTTTGATCGCGCCGCCGTTTCCTGACTACGTTTCGGGCCACTCGACGTTCAGCGGTGCGGCTGCGACGGTCCTTACGGAAACATTTGGCGAGAACGTGGCGTTCAGCACTTCGTCGTACGGACTCCCGGGAGTGATGCGGAATTTCACGAGCTTTCAGCAGGCTGCTGACGAAGCGAGCGTGAGCCGCATCTATGGTGGAATTCACTGGCGCTTCTCGTGCGAAGACGGACTCACCGCGGGTCGCGAATTGGGTGCATTCGTCCACAATCGATTCGAGGTGGCGGGCGATTTCTCCGCGCCGACCGTGTTGATCGAGCAGCCGGAATTCGGCTACGTCACGAGCGGTGCGTTTAACATTGAGGGCCGCGCGCTCGACAATCTCTCCGGCCTCGCATCCCTGACTGCTCAACTCGATGGCGGCGCGACCACGCAGATCGTTGTCGCTGCAAATGGCACGTTCAGTATTCCTGTCTCGCTTCCTCTCGACGGCAGCGTCAATGGCGCGCACGTGTTGCATCTTGTCGCGGCGGACTTTGCAGGCAACACGACAACACCGCTCAATTTCCCGTTCACCCTTGATACCATCGCACCGACTCTAGTGCTGGATTCGCCGGTTATCGACGAGGGATTGGGGACCGCAAGCCGCGTCTTTGGAACGGTGAATCCGACAGGTTCGCTGATCACTTCTCTGAAGTACTCGCTTGATGGCGGCACGGTCAGGCCGATCACATTTGACCCGGCGACGGGCGCATTCGATCAAGCGCTCGATCTCGCCGCCCTCGCCGCGGGTGCGCACACCATCACAGTGACGAGCACCGACGGCGCGGGCCTGACCACGAGTGTGACGCGCAATGTCACGCTCGCCGCTCCGATTCCATTTACGATCACGCACTTCACTCCCGCCGACGGCTCGGTGGATGTGGGCACGACGTTTCGTCCGCAGATATTTTTCTCGCGCCCCGTGAACGCTTCGACGCTGACGAACGATAACTTCTACGTCGCGGATGCAAACGGTACGAAGCTGCCCGCGACGATCGTCCCGGCGAACGACGGGACGTTTGCGTGGCTCTTCCTCACGAACCCGATGCCGGGCGGCTCAAATGTAACCGTCCACGTCGATGGCGCGACCATCATGCCCGCGGTCGGCACAACGACCCTCGATCCGGATGCCGACGGCACCGCAGGCGATACGCTCGATGTTACTTTCGGAACCGTGAGCCTTGTGCCGCTCGAAGGTACGAGCCTGTCCGGAATTGTGCTCGATCCTGGACCAGACTTGAAGCCGATGACTTTCGACGACATCCGCTCCGGGCCGGACGGCACTCTGCACACTGCGGACGATATTTATCTAAACCGGATCGCCGGAGTAAAAGTGTTCATCGTCGGACTCGAGGACCAGGCCGTGTTCACGAATGCGCAAGGGCAGTTCAGCTTCGCTTCCGTGCCGGTGGGAAATGTGAAGCTCGCGATCGATGGCCGCACTGCGACGAGTGCGCCGTCTGGATTCTACTTCCCCGAGATGGTGATGGATTTGAACCTTCAGCCGGGTATCGCAAATAACGTCATGAGCAGCATGGGCACGCCGGAGGAAATCCAGGCGAATCTCGGGCGACCCGAGACCTATCTCCCGCGGCTCCGAACTTCGATCCTGCAAAACATCAGCTCCAACACCCAGACGATGATCGGCGTGGATGCTGTGAGCGCGCCAAATCTCACGGCTCAACAGCGGCAGGGGCTGACGCTGCAAATCCAGCCTGGAAGTTTGATCGGCGCGGATGGTCTTCCGCTTGCGAACGGCCAGGTCGGCATCAGCACCGTCCCGCCGGATCTTGTTCGCGACATGCTTCCTCCAGGGCTGTTGCAGCACACGTTTGATATCACGATTCAAGCTCCCGACGCAGCCACGTTTGCGCAACCGGCACCGATCACGTTTCCAAACGTCTTCAACTCCGCGCCCGGCACGAAGCTCGACTTCCTTTCGTTCGATCACACGACCGGGCGTCTCGTCATCGAGGGCACGGCGACAGTCTCGCCTGACGGTCTCACCGTCACAACCGATCCGGGTTTTGGTATTACGAAGCCCGGCTGGCATGGTCTGACACCGCCGGGACTGTGCGGCGGCTCGGGTGGTCCACCACCACCACCACCGCCGCCACCGGCCCCTCAGGACACCGTTAATAATCACGACCCTGTTGTGCTCCCTATGATTTTTGCGGAGAGCGGTAGTTTCCCCACGCTCACATGGCGTGCGCCCGATAAACTGCCGGACACGCCGCCGCCACCGCCGCCGCCGCCAGGCTGCACGGTGCCCGACCGTCCGGACCCCGGCAACCAGCAGCAGCCGTATCTCAACGTGACGATCGATGTGGACGGGCCGATGGCCACGTACATGAAGAAGGCATCAGGCACGACCGGCGCGCTTGATTTAGCGAGCCAGGGTTTCACTTTGCAGGCAGGCCAGCCGGGCACCGTGATTTTTGGCGCAGAGGCGAAAACGTACACCGAGGTTTATGGCGCGGACGGCATCAAGAAGCCGCTCGATAACGAACTGTTCGGCACAAAGGTCAAGGTGACCGAGATCCGCGGCAAGCCCGACGGCTCGCGGCAATACGACTACTACACGTATTACCTTTACCGGTTCGTCAACTCGACCGACGACCTGCCGAATGACAAAACGGTCGAGTTTGAGGACACGCTTGCAGATGGAACCGGCGGCGCGAACCGCGACAAGTTCATTATCAGCAAGGCGGGCGGCGGCGCGTTGCCGACGGTGACGGTCGCCGGTCTCACGAGTCCATTCCAAAACTTTGGAGGCGGACTCGCGAATCTGATCAACTTCGATCCATTCCTTACGGGTGACGGTCGCAGCGGCGAGTTGATCGTGAAAACCCCCGATGGGCGCGACGTGCCCGGACGTATTCAGTTGAAGGGTGATGCAACGCCGATGCAGCACATCTTCGTGGATAAGGCGAGCCTCGTCGCGACGCTCGAGCAGATGGCGAAAAACAACGCGCCACAAGTCGTGATCACGCAGCGCACCAGCGACACAGGCACGTTTACCATCACGTTTAATGGTCAGACCACGGCCGCGATCCCGCTCAACTCCACTGCCGCTCAAGTGCAAACTGCGCTCGTCGCACTCGGTAACGTGGCTCCCGGTGATATCAATGTGGCCTTGGAGACATTCCCGCGCAACGTCGAGAATCCGCCGGGCACGTTTACCAACGTCACGCAGAATAACTTCAAGCTCACGTTCAATAGTAGCACGGTGAACAATGTCGCTCTCTCGATGAACGCCGCAGGAGCGGGGGCGTTCAACTTCGGGGTCATCTCAGACAACGACGGCGGCATCACCGCCGATGAAAAGAAATACTTCGACAATCTCGAAAACGACCTCGTCACACCGAAGCCAAATGAGCGGCAGCAACTCGCTGACGATGTCGAAGCCAAAATCATCGGTCATTTTGCAGGCGTCGCCGATGGCATCGATAGCGGCAATGGCGCGAACACGATGAAGATCCTCTTCAAGACGATCAGTGGCGGATTGCTTGGCGACTCATCGCCTGCGGGCGGCATCGACAATTCTGCGGCGACGAAGACAGCGATCGATACCCGCGCAAACTACAACAAGGTCGTGCAGAACTTCCGTCTTGATGACGCAGTCAATCGACTGTTCAGCGGAACCGTGGAGGCGTATCCAGACACGCCCCTCGAAGGAAATGCCAACGTCACCCGGCAGCAGTTCATCAACACGCTAGCGAAATCCTCCGCGCACGAGGTCGGCCACACCCTCGGAATGCGGCATAGCTACAAGGATCTCGGCGGAGGAGATATCCGGCACGTGATTGTGGACGGAGTGCAGGGCAATACCGATCTGATGCTGAGCGGCGAGGATCTGCCCGGTGCGCTGGAGTTCCGATCGAAGATCACACTCGAAGCGATTCGGATGGCGCTGAACCTCAATTATTCCATAGCAGACGGTCAGTCTGCTCTTGGATACTATGTCGCCCACTACGCGCTCGGGGCATTCGACACTGCGTCCGGCCTGCCAACGCCGGACAGTGATGTTGAACCATTCGACGGACCTCGCCTTGGTCTCTTCGAGACCACCGGCCCAAGTATTGTCTCGGACTCATTTGATTTCGGGAATGTGATCGCTGACGGTGCCGGCGCTACGCTGCGAATCGGGAACTTCATGTTTGTGAACTTCGGCAGCGATCCGCTCGTTATTAATAATGCGCGAGTCGAGGGTAACGGGTTTTCTGCGGTGCCGCTTACGAATGTCACCATCGCTCCCGGTGCCGGTCTCGCATTCCCGATCACCTTCGACCCACGCACTATTGGCGGGGCGTCGGCGCGCATTGTTGTCAGCAGTAACGACGACACTGCGCCGGAGCAGATTGCCCTCACCGGATTTGGACAGGCCGCCGCCGCGCACATCACGCTGGCGTCGTTCAGCAACAACCTCGGCGGCGCGGCACTTGCGGGGGGTGTTGCGTCGAACGCCTCGGCGTTCACCATCCGCAACGATGGTGCGACGCCCCTCAGTATTTCCGGCATCGAACTCGGAGTCGGCGAGAACGCATTCTCGCTGACGGGCGTTCCGGCAAACCTTGGCGCGAATCCGATCACGCTCGCGTTCGGTGAGTCGTTTACTTTCGGAGCAAACTTTGACCCGACAAAAGTGGGCCTCGATTCCGCAGCTATCCAGATCAACACGAACGATCCGACAAAGCCTGTATTCGTCACCAACGTTGTCGGCACCGGCCTCGCGCCAGTGATCTATCCAGAGTGGGGCCGCGACTATATCGTCATCCAGACGCCGAACCTGCCGGGCGGCGCGGACATTCGGGCAAAGAGCAACGCTTCCGGAAATTTCGAGGCGTTTCTGCCGAACAATCAGTTCTATCACGCAGTCGTGTTCGACCCGGCGACGGGCCTTGTCAGCCATGGCTACGGGAACACTCCTTCGTCCGGCAGCGGCGTGGATCTCACGGCGAACCTCGTGTTTGGTGCGAGCACTGCGGCGGACTCCGACTTCGATGGTCTGCCCGATGATATCGAGCTCGCCATCGGCACTTCGCGGCGGAAGGCGGACACCGACCTCGACGGCCTCCGTGATTTTGCCGAGATCGAGCAGGGTCTCGACCCACTCAGCGGCATCGTCGTTCCAACGGGAGTTGTCAGTGCTGTGCAGATGCAGGGTCAGGCTCAGGAAGTGGTGATCGATCTCGCCGCGAACGGCACGCAGACAGCGTATCTCGCCACCGGATCGCATGGCCTCGCGATCGTCAATACGACGAATATCCAACGGCCGGTGCTGCTCGGGCAAATTGATCTCGCCGGCGAAAACAACGACGTCTCGATTGACGCTTCGCGCGGCATCGCAGCGGTCGCGGGCGGTTCTGCAGGCTTGCATCTTGTGAACGTCACGAACCCGTCGAGTCCCGTGCTAATCCAGACGATCCCGCTCCTCGACGGCGCGAGCCGCGTCGAGGTGTTCGATGGCCTCGCCTATGTCGCCTCTGGAAGCGCGCTCGTCGCGATCGACATCAGCACCGGCGACGAAATCCAGCGGGTCAGTCTCGGCGCAAGCCGGCTCAGCGACGTCGCACGCGAAGGCTCGGTGCTTTACACACTCGACGAGTCGCACCGCCTCAGTGTCGTTGAAATAGCCGACGCCGGCATCACGCCGCGCGGAACTCTCGTGGCTGGAAATGCGAACGGGCGGCTCTTCGTCGGAAATGGAATCGCCTACCTGTCTGCGGATCGCGGCTTCCAGGCGGGATTCATCACCGTGAATGTGAGCAACCCCGCAGCCCCTGTGCTCATCAGCGATGTGGACAATCCCGCGATCGCCGCGCGCCAAATCGTCGCCAATGGTTCCGGCCTCGGAATCGGAATCGGAAGCATGACGATTTTCGGCGGAGCGACCGCTCTCGCACTCGACGTTGTGAGCGTTGCCGACCCCGCGAATACCGGCGTTTTCCTCACGCGCTACACCCTGCCGGCAGCGCCGCAGAGCGTGACGCTGAGCCAGGGCGTTGCGTTTGTCGCAGACGGCACCGCCGGATTGCAGATCGTCAACTACCGTTCGTTCGATGATCAGGAACAGGCACCTTCCGTTTCAATCACGAGCTCCGTGACCGATGATGATCCCGGCACACCGGGTGTGCAGGTTATTGAGGGTGGGTCAATCCCCGTGAACGTGCAGGTCACCGACGACGTGCAGATTCAGCGCGTGGACCTTCTCGTGAACGGAACCGTCGTCTCCAGCGACGCTTCGTTCCCATTCGATTTCGTGGGCATCGCGCCCGCAGTCGCGCCAGGCGTCACGAACGCATTCATCCAGGTCCGTGCCACGGACACGGGTGGCAACGAATCGCTTTCAAATGTGCTGAGCTACGGTCTCGTGCAGGATCTCTTCCCGCCAACCGTTGTAGCGACGGTGCCTCCGGACGGGGCCGCGATCTACTTCACGCGCTCAATCAATGTGCGCTTCAATGAGCCGATTGACGTTTCGAGGTTGACCGCAGCCGGCGTTCATCTCGTCGCCCTTGGTGAGGACGGCGCGATTGGCGGTGGCGACGACGTGAACATCCCCGTCCGTCTCGAAACACGGAGCGGCGGACGAGAGCTGATGATCTTCCCGGATGTCGCATTCGATACCGGTGGCTACCGGGTTACTGTGGACGCTGCGATCATCGCGGACCGCGGAGGCAATGCACTTGCCGATCCAGTGGTGCTCAATTTCACCGTGCGGAGCGCGAGCCAGATTCGGGCGCTGAGCGGCACGCCGGCGATTCTCCGCGCGCCGTCCGCAAACGTCGGCCAGGAGATCGGGTTCAAGGTGGATTGGAATCCGTCGATCACGCGCGTGAAATTCCCGACGATCAACAGTGCAGGCACCATCAGCAGCACGGTTGCGTCGCCCTCGCGGATCGACGCACTTGCGAAGGTCGCGTTTTTCAGAGTGCCCAACGAAGCGACCACGGGCGACATCACAATCTATGGCGCGCCCTCTCTGAATTTCACAGGGTTCGCGAACTGGAACGTCGCGGACGGCTTCGTGGATCTCATCGGCACGGATGGCGCGGGAACCGCGTCCAACGACGTGTTGCCCGGCAACGGACTGTACGTGGACCTCGACGGCAGTAGTTTCAATGCCGGACGGCTGGAATCGAAAACCGAATTTGCTCTCACGCCGGGCACCTACGAGCTGCAATTCCAGCTCGCGGGCTCTACCAGCAATGGATCAAACAGCGTCGCAATCTCGCTCGGCGCGGCCTTTAGCGAAACTGTGACGCGTGCACAAAACGCGCCGTTCTCGACCGAGACGCGAACGATCAACGTCGCTGCGGCCACCTCAGGCCGCATCGTTTTCGACAACGCGGGCAACGACAACTTCGGCGCACTTCTCGGGCGCGTGAAGCTCACAAACACGACGACGGGCGCGGTATTGATCGACGACAACTTCGAGATGACGAGCGACGAAAGTCCGCTGCCTCTTCAGATCGTCCCGACCCTTGCTGACGTGAATCAAGGCGATTTCGGCACGCTATTTCACAACGGCACGCTTCGCCTGCGGGGAACCGGCTTTGTCGAAGGCGGCAGCACGATCAATCTGGGCAGCACGCAAGTCGTGGATTCAAACCCATTCAGCGGGCCGGATATTTTCTACGGTTACCTTTTCGAAAACGACGGGATGAATCTCACCGTGCCGGCAGGCGCAGAGTACGGGCCGATCACGGTCACGACGGCGGGCGGCACGAGTGCGCCATTCAACATCGCTCTTGGCGGAATCGTCGCACTCGCTACGAGCGGCACGCCTGCAAATGCCGCGATGGCCAGCGCGAACCCCGGTCAGGCGATTACGCTGCAAGGGCTTGGTTTCGATGCGAGCACCGACGTTGTCTTCCAGACTCTTGATGGGAATGGAACTCCCGGTGAACGAGTCGTCCGGCCAATCGCGTTCACGGCCGACGGTACGGAGTTGACCGTCGTGGTCCCCATCGATGTGGCGGTGACCGGCGCTGTGGGCATCGTGGGCGATCGCAACAATCAGCCGCGGCAGCTTCAAGTCGTGCCTATATTGGAAAGCGTGGATTTCAACGGAATCGCTGCGAATGGCAGTACAGCAAGCGTCCGTCTCCGGGGCAGAGGAATCATCGAGGGCAACAATACAACGTACACGTTTGGAAGTGTCAGTGTCGTGGACACCGCGATCAACGCCGGTCCGAATTCCGGCGGATTCTATCAGTTCGATAACGACGGTGCGGACCTCACTCTCCCGACTGCTTCCGGGGCATATCATGGCGCAGTCACCATCACTACCGCGGGCGGCACGAGCGCGCCATTCACTGTCGGCTTTGCGAATATCAGCAGCGTGGCTGCGAGCGGCACTCCCGCGAACCCGGCGCTCGCATCCGCAAATCCCGGCCAGGCGGTGACGATCACGGGAACAGGACTCACCACCGCGACGGACTTCATCTCGCAGTATATTGACGGAAACGGCACGCTCATCACGAGGCTCATCAATCCATCATTCGCAAGTCTCGATGGCACGAGCGCGACTTTCGTGGTGCCTGTCGTTCAAAACGGAGCATTCGCGTTGCACGCCGTGGGGTCGGCAAATGCGCCAGTCTTGCAAGTGGTCCCGACGCTGACGTACGTGGATATCACGGGACAGAACGCCTCACGGTGGCGGGGTACGGGATTTGTGGAAGGGAACGGCACCATTTATACTTTTGGCACCGGTGCCGTGACCGATACCGCCACTGGAAGCGGCCCGAATGCAGGAGGGTTCTTCGCCTTTGACAACGATGGTGCGGACGTGGCGATGCCGATCTTCGGGGCAGGCGTGGCAACCATCCAAACGACCGGCGGCACCAGCGCGCCGATCCCTTGGGGAATCATCAATCCCGGTTTGGCCACGACGCTTTATGACATGGCGTTCAATCCGGCGACCGGAGCGCTTTTCGTGGCGACGAACACCCAGCTCAAACAGATCGATCCTGCAAATGGGGTGACACTCGCGACATTCGCACTGCCCGGCGGCGGAAGCGGTAACACGGGCCTGCAGTTCCTTCCATCCTCGATGACTTTGAATGGAACCTTGGTTCCATCCGGCAGTCTGTTGGTGACCAATGGCGGCGCGAATCCAGACCGCATCACCGCAGTCAATCCGGCGACGGGTGCGACCATTGCAACGCTCACCCTTCCGGTCTCGTTTGATCCCGTGGGAGGTCTCTACGATGCTGCAAGCGGGAACCTCTTCTTCATTGACGATAATCCGAATGAACTCGTGGTCGTGAACCCCGCGAACGGCGCGATCGTCAGCCAGTTCACGATGCCGTTCGACATCAACTACGGCGGTATCGCGCTGGATCCGGCCAGCGGCCATCTCTTCATCGGTACCAGCCAGACGAGCAGCATCTATGAAGTGACCACTTCCGGTGCTCTCGTGCGCACAATCGAGATGGCCACGCAGGGTCTGCACCCGGAAGTCAGTGGTCTCGCGTTCAATGGCGCAGGGCAATTGCTCGCGACATCGTATAATCGCGGAGTCGTCTATCGGCTGGACCTCACCGCTCCCCCAGCCATCACGCAGGCTACGATCACCTCGATCACCGGCTCAGCGTCTGGAGGTGTCGCGGCAAATGGCGCGCAAGCGTCCGCGAATGCGAATCAAATCATCGAAATCAACGGCACGAATTTCGGAGCAGGCACACAGGTCATCTTCCCATCGCGTGATCAATATGGAAACGTGGGCACCATTGGCGTGGCGCCGCTCTCCGTGAACGCCGCAGGCACTCGGATGCAGGTGCAGGTGCCGGCGCTCGCGCAGACCGGCGCGGTGATGGTGAATAATATCGGAAGCAACGCGAACCTCGGATTCGCCGGTCATACCGATGCGATCTACCGCGCAGTGACGATGAACTTTACCGCAACCGGCGCAAGCAGCGCGCTGAGGTTTGCGGATGGAGGACTGCAGGGAATCAATGACGAATCATGGGGCATCGATAACGTGCGCGTGGTGAGAGTCTCGGACAGTGCAGTCATCTACAGCAGCAATTTCGAAAACGGTGCGGGAACTGAATGGAGCGATCGCACGACCGATGAGTCGGTGCCCGGCGTGTTTACAGAATTCCTCGGTCGCTTTAGCGGAGGAGGTAGCACGCTGAATGTAACGACGGACCCCGGTGCGCAGTACCGCCTTGAATTTGATTTCTACGCGATTGATTCGTGGGATGGCGAAGCAACGAGCGCCGGGCCGGATGTGCTGAATATCTTTGTGAACGGCGCCCAGCAATTCCGGGAATCTTTCAGCAATTACTCGCAAGGAAACGTGCAGAGTTTCCGGGCAGCCGCCGGCGGCAGCGTACCGCTTCAGATCGTGCCCCTGGTTTCCGGAATCGGCGGAAGGCCTGGAGCCGATCCCGTCTTCAGCCTCTCCGGCAGTGGCTTTATGGAAGGTGCGACCACGATCACGGTGGGAGGCAGAAGCATCGTGGATGATTCGACTGCCGACGCGATGGGCAATGTCTCCGGAAACAATGATCAATACTACGATTTGGGTCTCGCACTCTCCGTCGAAGGGCCAATCCGCATTACGACTGCGGGTGGTTATTTCGAGATTCCAGGACCGGCAAATTCCGCACCGTCATTTGTGGAACTGTCGGGCATCACAGCGAGTGCTGCGGCCGGTGCTCCCGCGAATCCCGCGCAGCCGTCGGCCAATACCGGTCAGACGATCACGCTCAACGGCCGCGGCTTCACGTCGGCAACGCTCGTGCAGTTTGACGCCGTCGATGATAACGGCGTGACGGGTGTCATCACGCGCACTGGCACTCCCGGCAGCGGTGGAACACAATTGAGCGTTGCGGTGCCCACGCTTGCCCGCACCGGCAGCGTTCGCGTGGTCGGCAGCGCGACGGTGCTTCCATTGCAGATTGTACCCGTGCTCCGCGCAATTGGCGGCGCTGTCACTGTGGGTCAATCGATCGTTCTCGAAGGCAGCGGTCTGCTCGCGGGCGGTCTGAGCGTCAGCATCGACGGCCAGAGTGCGGCCGTGAACACCCGACTCACCGTGAATGGCCGCGGCTCGTTGAATCAGCAGGTGGTGGATGTCACAGTGCCTGCCGGTGCCGGTGGGGGCGTTGTGACCGTCACGACGCCCGGCGGCAGCTTCTCCTATCGGTCCAATGTGGCCATTGCGACGCAGCCCGATCTCACGCCTGCCGGTGAAGTCGGCGACACACTGGTTGCGGCGCTTAATCTCAATCTGCCAGTGGACAACAGGGTGACTGTCAAAGGGCAAAGCATCGGGGATAATGCGTTTGCCGGACGCGACGTGGATCTTTTCCGGCTTCAATTATCAGGCGGCGACCAGATCACGATTAATGTCAATGGTGCCGGTTTGCTTGGCTCGGGACTTGGGGACAGCTACCTGCGCGTTTTTAGTGCGAACGGAACGCAACTGGCCGCAGATGACGACTCCGGGCCGGGGGCCGATTCCTTCTTGCGACTGACCATTCCCGCCAACGGCACCTACTACATCGGCGTCAGCGGATACAGCAACACCGGCTACAATCCAGCTGCCGCGAACAGCGGCAGCTTCGGTTCGACGGGCGCATATCAGCTTGCGGTGCAAAGAAACGGCGCTGGTTCCAGCACGCTCGCGACCGGACCGACGATATCCGCCACCAGCGGAACGGCGGCGCGTCCGGGAGTCCCTTCCGCAAACACCGGGCAGACCATCACTCTTTCCGGCAGCGGCTTGGTCACGGGGGACCGCGTGGTGTTCTTTGCGTCCGACAGCAACGGCACGCTCTACACGACCGTGGTCGCTCCGACGTCCATCGCCCCGGATGGTCTCAGCATGCAGGTCGTTGTCCCCGTCAACGCGACAAGCGGCACCGTCCGCGTCGAGCGTGAATCCTCGGGTGTTTTCCTGCAAATCGTTCCGACGCTCAGCGACATGGATCAGATCAGTGCGACGTACCGTGGAGGGACGCTCCGCTTGCGCGGCTCAGGGTTCGCGGAGGGCAACAGCGTTGTTCATTTCGGAGCGACCACAGTCACAGACACCAGTTCGCAGAATGGCCCCGATGTGTACGGAGGCTTTGTGCAGGAAAACGACGCGATGAACGTTCCTGTGCCGGGTGCTGGTTCATTCGGGCCGATCACCGTGACCACGTTGGGCGGCACCAGCGCTCCATTTACACGCACGTTTACGGGCATCGTTGCATCCGCGACGAGCGGCACTCCGGCAAATGGCAGCGTGGCCAGCGCGAATCCCGGCCAGGCGATCACGCTGCAGGGCACCGGCTTTGATTCGACAACCGACGTCCTATTTCAAACGATCGATGGAAACGGCACTCGCGGTGAGCGCGTGGTGCGGCCAGTGGCGTCCAATGTGGCGGGCACAGAGCTGACAATCACTGTTCCGGTGGACGTCGCAGTGACGGGCACGGTCAGCATCGTGGGAGATTTCAACAATGCGGCGATTCCGCTTCAGATCGTGCCGATCCTTGAAAATGTGGACTTCACGAGCATCGCGAACGACGGAACCTCTGCCGGAGTGAGGGTGCGCGGCAGGGGCATCATCGAAGGTAACGGAACGACTTACACGTTTGGCAGCGTGAGCGTGACCGACAGCAGCAACTCGCAGGGGCCGAACGCCGGCGGGTTCTTTGCATTCGACAACGACGGCGCGGATATCACGGTTCCTACCGCCGCAGGCAATTACCATGGTGCGGTGACCATTACGACTGCGGGTGGAACGAGCGCGCCTTTCTCGGTAACCTTCGCCGGAATCTCCGGCGTCGCACTGAGCGGAACTCCTGCAAATGCCGGGCTCGCATCGGCGAACCCCGGGCAATCAGTGACCATCACCGGCACGGGACTTACGACTTCGACGGATCTCATCACACAGTATGTTGATGGCAACGGCACGGTGATCACGCGGCTCCTGAATCCGAGCTTCTCAAACCCTGCCGGTACCGTGGCGACCTTCGTAGTCCCGAGCATCCACAACGGCGCGTTCGCGGTCCATCTTGTCGGGTCCGCGAATGCACCGGTTTTGCAGGTGGTGCCCACACTCTCCAGTGCGAGCCTCAGTGGTACGAATAACACACGACTGCGCGGATCGGGCTTCGTCGAGGGCAACGGAACCGTTTACTCGATCGGCTCCGCGAGCATCACCGACAATTCCATCAGCACCGGCCCGAATACCGGTGGATTCTATGCGTTCGACAATGATGGTGCCGATGTCCCAATCCCAGTGCTCGGCCCGGGATTTGTGACTGTGCAGACTGCGGGAGGCACGAGTGCGCCGATCGCATGGAATACGATCAATCCGAACGCAGGTCTGCTTTATGATGTCGCGTTGGACACAACGACCGGAAACCTCCTTGTTGCGACCAATACCGAGGTGAAGCGAATCGACGCTGCGAGCGGCGCGACACTCGGCTCATTCGCGCTGCCTGGCGGTGGAAGCGGAAACACGGGCCTGCACATCCTGGGTGGCGGGATGACGTTGAATGGAACCGCCGTCCCTGCGGGCAGTCTGCTAGTCTTTAATGGCGGCGTGAACCCGGATCGGGTCATCGCTGTGAATGCGACCAGTGGCGCGGCAATTGCGACCCTGAGCCTGCCGGTGTCGTTCGACGCCGTCGGCGGCTTGTACGATCCAACCAGCGGCAACCTTTTCTTGGTCGACGACAATCCGAACGAACTCGTCGTCGTGAACCCTGCAAACGGCACGATTATCAGCCGGTTCACAATGCCGTTCGACATCAACTACGGCGGCATCGCGCTGGACCCGGCCAGCGGCCATCTCTTCATCGGCACCAGCCAGACCAGCAACGTTTATGAAGTAACAACTTCCGGTGCGCTCGTGCGAACTCATGACATGGCGTCCCAGGGAATTATCGGGGAAATCAGCGGGCTTGTTTTCACGCCGGGAGGCCAACTCTACGCAAGTTCGACGCGCGGCGTCGTGCATAGGCTCACATTGCCTGCGCCATTCGCGATATCGCAGGCGACGATCACCTCCATCACAAGCACGGCGACGGGTGGCGTTGCCGCCAATGGCGGACTGGCTTCTGCGAACGCGAGCCAGATTATCGAAATCAACGGAACGAACTTTGGCGCAAACACTCAGATCATCTTCCCGTCGCGGGATACTGTCGGAAATACGGGCTCCATCGCCGTTGCACCATTGGCGGTGAATGCTGCGGGAACGCGCATGCAGGTGCAGGTTCCTGCGCTCGCGCAGACAGGTGGCGTGATGGTCAACAATATCGGCAACACGACGAACCTCGGGTTTGCCGGTCACACCGATGCGATCTATCGCGCGGCGACGATGAACTTCACTGCGACCGGCGCGAGCACTGCGCTGCGCCTCGCCGACAGCGGATGGCAGGGTGCGGGCGATGAGAGCTGGGGCGTGGACAATGTGCGGGTGGTCCGCGTTTCCGATAGCGCGGTGATTTATTCGACAGATTTCGAGAGCGGGGCCGGACCCGAGTGGAGCGAGCGTGCGACTGATGACACGTACCCCGCGACGTTCACCGAGTTCCTCGGCAGAATCAGCGGCGGCGGAAGCACGCTCACGGTTCCTACGACCACGGGCGTCGAATACCGGCTCGAATTCGACTTTTACGCGCTCGATTCGCTCGATGGTTCGGACGTGGGTTACGGCGATTACTTCGAGATCTTCGTCAATGGTGCAAAGACATTCCACGAGTCGTTCAGCAACTACGCCGCAACGAACGTGCAGACATTCCGCGCAGCCGCCGGCGGTAGCGTGCCGCTGCAAATTGTCCCGCTGATTACCGGCCTCGCAGGTCGGCCCGGTGCCGACGCTACGTTCAATCTTTCCGGCAGCGGCTTCATGGAAGGCGCGAGCACGATCACGATGGGTGGAACGAGCATCGTGGATTCATCGACGGCGGCATCCGGCGGTGATGTGGCCGGCAGCAACGACCAATACTATGATCTCGCGGCGGCGCTCGCCGTCGAAGGGCCCATCCGCATCACAACTGCGGGCGGCTATTTCGAAATCGCGGGGCCCGTAAACAGCGCTCCTGCATTCATCTCGTTCACTGGCGTGACGGGCGTCGCATCTGCCGGCACGCCGGCGAATCCTGCGCAGGCCTCGGCCAATACGGGTCAGGACATCACGCTCACAGGGCAAGGATTCACTTCGGGCACGCTGGTGCAATTTGACGCCAGGGATGACAACGGTATTGCGGGTGTGGTCACACGGACCGGCAGTCCGAGCGGTGACGGCCGGCAATTGACGGTGACGGTGCCGGCCCTCGCCCGTACGGGCAGCATCCGTGTGGTCGGCAGCGCTACGGTTGTACCGCTGCAAATCGTACCCGTGCTCAGAGCAATCGGAGGTGCGATAACCGCCGGTGACGCGCTGACGCTCGAAGGAACGGGGCTGCGAGTGGGTGGGCTTGGCGTCAGCATCGATGGCCAGAACGCCACAATCGGCGGCGGACTCACGACAAGCGAGCGTGGTTCACTCGATCAGCAGATCGTGGATGTCACCGTGCCGGCAGGGACAAGCGCGGGCCTCATCACGGTGACGACGCCCGGAGGCAGTTTCACGTATCGGCCGGGCGCGGCAATTGTTGCGCAACCGGATATCACTCCGCCCGGCGATTCCGGCGACACAATCGCAGGGGCACTCGCGTTGACATTGCCGGGCAATGCCAGCGTGCTCGTGAATCAGCAGATCGGCGATGGAACGTTCACGAGCAAGGACGTGGATCTGTATCAGTTCTCCGGAAACGGCGGCGATCTCATCACCGTGGATGTGACTCGCACTACGGGCTTCCACTACGCGAGGCTTTTCAATGCGTCGGGAACGCAGCTCGCTATCGATGGGTTCAGCGGGCCAAATTCCAACGCCCGCATCACGGGATTCCGGCTGCCCGCGGCGGGATCTTACTACATCGGCGTTAGCGGATACTCGAACGGTTCCTATGATCCCAATACTGCTGACAGCGGGTTTGCCGCATCGACCGGCGCCTACCAACTCAAAGTCACGCGGCAGGAAGCGGGAGCAACTGCGCTCGATGACATCGCGGCGACTGCGGCGAGTGGCACGCCTGCCCGCGGAAGCGTCGCCTCGGCAAATACGGGCCAGACGATCACTATCCATGGCAGTGGATTACTCGCGACCGATCAGGTTGTTTTCTCCGTGATATACAGCGACGGAAACCTCACGACACTCACCGTGAACCCCGCGAGCGTCGCGGGAGACGGGCTCAGCATGCAGGTCGTCGTGCCGACGAACGCCGCCAGCGGAACCGTCCGCCTCGCACGGGAAAACTCCGGCATTTTCCTCCAAGTCGTGCCGACACTTGTGGACGTAAATCAAGGGCAGGGCGTGCAGTATCATGGCGCGAACCTCCAGCTCCGGGGAACCGGCTTTGCCGAAGGAAGCATGGCGATCAACTTCGGAGCCACGACGGTCGCCGATCGCAGCGCGAACAATGGTCCGGACATCTATGCTGGGTTTGTTCACGAGAATGACGCGGCAAATGTGATCGTGCCGAGCGGCGCGGCTTTTGGGCCAATCTCGGTGACGACACTGGGCGGCACGAGCGCGCAGTATAACCTCGCTTTCTCAGGCATCTCGGCGACTGCGACAAGCGGCACTCCGGCGAACCCCGCCGTCGCAAGCGCGAACCCCGGTCAGACGATCACCCTCAATGGCTCCGGCTTTGATACAACGACCGACGTAGTCTTTCCTGCGGTTGACGGCAACGGCACTCGGTTCGAGCGCGTGGTGCGGCCGGCCAGCGTCAATGGTGACGGCACTCAAATCACCGTCGTCGTCCCGCTTGATGTCGCGAACACGGGCATCGTGGGCATCGTCGGCGACAAGAACGCCGCCGGCTTCCCATTACAGATCATCCCGGTGATCGAGAGTGTGGACTTCACAAGTATCGCCGGCGATGGCAGCACGGCGAACGCGCGTTTCCGCGGAGCCGGTTTCGTTGAAGCCGGCACGACTTACCGCTTTGGAAATGTGGAGGTCGCAGACGGCAGCACAACGCAGGGTGCTAATGCCGGCGGGTTCTACCTTCGCGACAATGATGGTGCGGACGTCACCGTGCCCACGGCATCCGGCAACTACCACGGAGCAATCACCGTGACGACCGCCGGCGGAACGAGCGCGCCGTGGAGCGCCAGCTTTGCGGGGATCACCGCTGTCGCGGCCACCGGAACGGCCGCAAACCCTGCGCTCGCGTCCGCGAATCCGAATCAAACAATCACTCTTGTCGGCACGGGACTCACCACGGCGACCGACATCATCGCGCAGTACATTGACGGAAGCGGTAATCTGCAAACCCGCCTTTTCAATCCGGCCAGTGCCGCCGCTGATGGGCTGAGCGCGACCTTCGTGGTGCCGAATTATTTCAACGGTGCGTTTGCGCTGCACATCGTCGGCTCCAGCTTTTCGCCGACGTTGCAAATCGTGCCAATCCTTCTCGCCGTCACATCCACCGGCGGCAGCTCGACGCGCTGGCGGGGCTTTGGATTCGTGGAGGGAAACAATACGGTTTATGCTCTCGGGGCCGCAACGCTCACCGATACGAGTATCAGCGCGGGACCGAATGTCGGAGGCTTTTTCGTAACCGACAATGATGGGGCCGACGTAGGACTCGGCCTCATTGGGACCGGAAACGCAACCATCACAACCATTGGCGGAACGAGTGCGCCGCTGCCGTTCTAAGTCACGACGTTCGCACCTGCGAATGAAAGGGAGTCTTCGATCCACGTGTCGGTCTCCAATACAGCCCGCCGTTGGTGGAAGGCGGTGCGCTCGGCGCGATGTTGTGCCGCGTTGATGAGTACCTTTGCAAGTGGCCCCCGCGCCCGTTTGCGAAGCCAGGAAGGCGCGTGTCGCACCGGCAACTCATCCTCGATACTCACGAACGCCTGCGCCGATCCCGGATCACCCTGCCGCGCTGCGCGTCCCATGAGCTGGCGGTCGATTCGGCGCGACTCGTGCCGCTCCGTGAGGATTACGTGCAGGCCGCCCAGCTCGACGACGCCGGGAGCGAGTTTGATGTCGGTGCCCCGTCCCGCCATGTTTGTCGCGATCATCACACTTCCCGCTTCTCCCGCGTGTTCGATGATCTCCGCCTCCTCCCGATGGCGTGTTGCATTGAGGAGGGAAAACGGGATGCCGTGCCGGGCGAGTCGCCCGGCCAGTTGTTCGCTTGCGGCCACGCTGCGGGTGCCGACAAGGACCGGCTGTCGCCTGGTGTGCCGGGCGACGATTTCATCCACGATTGCGTCCCATTTTTCCTCGGCGGACGCGAAGACTCGATCCGCCAGTTCTTCGCGGATGCACGGCTTGTTCGTGGGGATGCGTACGACGGGCAGACGGTAAACCTGCCACACCTCGCGCGCAGCCTCGGCGACCGTACCGCTTAGGCCCGAGAGCCTCCGGTAAAAGCGGAAGAACCGCTGAAATGAAAGTCGCGCGAGTGTGTCGGCGGGGGTTGTCACAGCGACCTGTTCCTTCGCCTCGACCGCCTGGTGGAGTCCCTGCCGCCACTGTCGCTGGTGCATGAGCCGTCCGGTGAATTCATCCACGATGACGACCTTGCCGGCGTCCACGACGTATTGTTTTCCGCGATGGTAAAACTCCCGCGCCCGTAGGGCTTGCGTGACAAGTTCCGCCCGCCGCTGCCCCCCGCTCCATATCCCCGGCAACTCCGCAGTCCGCGCCGAGAGCTTTGCAAGGCCGGCAGGGCGAAGCGAGAGTTCCTGCCGTTTAGGGTCCGCGTCGTAGTCTTCGCCTTTCACGAGTGCAGTTGCCAGAGTGTGCGCGATCTCACAGGCCCGGCGCAGCGGTTCGTTGTCCGTCGGACGGCTGATAATGAGCGGCGTGACGGCTTCATCGATCATCGCGCTGTCCGCCTCATCCACGATGGCGGTGTGCAACTCCCGCAGAACAAGGCCGTCACCCGAATGTTCAGACTGAAGCATCGTGCGCAGGAGTCTGCGGGTCGAATTTGCGAGCGGCCCGACCTGCAATCGATCGCGCAGGAAATCCGCGAGAACCTCCTTGCTGGTGGTGTAAGTGATGTCGCGAGCGTAGTTCGCCCTGCGGTCCGGTGCGGACATCTGCCCGACGACGCATCCGGCGCGGAGGCCGCACGCTTCGTAGAATGGCGTGAGCCACGCGGCGTCCCGCGTTGCGAGGTAATCGTTGGCGGTGATCACATGACATGATCTTCCCGTCCACCCCGACAGCGATGCGGCGAGTGCGATGGTGAGCGTCTTGCCCTCGCCTGTCGCCATCTCGATCAAATATCCGCGCCACACCGCCAACGCGCCCATCAGTTGCACCGGATACGGAGCAAGGCCCAGTCGTCGGCGCGCCATTTCCGCAACGACCGCGAGTGCATCATACACGAGATTGTCGCCATGCTCTTCGTTCCGTCGGAAACGTTTGCGAAGTCCCGTGATCTGGTCCTGAAGGCGCTCTTCATTTTCGCTGCGAAGTGTGGCGGCGAGATTGTGAATACGAACAGCCGAATCATGCAGGCGTGCTTTCGCGCGGCTCCTCCGGGCGCTTCCGATCCATGAGTAAACCACCGCGTCGAGGCCGCGATGCAGCGCCAGCGAAGGCGCGATGGAGGTGCGTCGATGGTCGGCGATGGGTGTCATCAGAGCTGATACTTCCGTTGCAAGAGCTGGAGGAATTTGCGGTGCCATTGCCCCAGCAATGGCTCGTCTGCGAGCGCTATCCGGATCCTTCCGGAGCGCCCGTGAAAAAGGCGGATGCCGTCGCGCGGGATGACCGTCGCCCGCAATTCGAAGAACGGTTCGGCGGCTCGGTTCGGGTCGCGGACCGAAGACGCGATCTCTCCACCGGCCGCCCAGCCGAGGGCGGCGGACGGAAGCGTTTCCTGCTGTGCAGGGATGACGCGCACGTTTCGCACTTCGAGGACGATTTGGGATTCACCGATGATTCGCACGGTGGTCTCGGCCATTCCGCCGGAGAATAGATTCGCAGCCTCCGTCTGTGAGATGACGGCGGAGAACCGGAACTCCGCATCCTGCACGACGTCACCCGCCCGATGTCCGCGCGGAAACCACTGGCCGATGCTTTCCTCAGCCCGTTGCGAGACCCAGCGGCCGGCGTGAGGCGCGGTGACGATGAGGTTTTGCATCTGGCTCTCAAGCTTTCCCAGTAATCGCTGCGTCACGGCGAGCCGCCCGCGAATGGTCTCCAGTTCGGCGGTGTTGTCGGTCATTGCGCGGCGTTCCTCCGCGAGGATTCGATCGAGCTCGGCGCGCGCTGCCGCCAGTTCGAGTTCGAGTTCCCGGCTCTCGAGTCGTAGCAGTGGCTGGCCTTTCGTGACTGTGCCGCCGGAGGGTGCGAGGACTTCGCGCACGATGCCCGGAGTCCCGGTAAAAACCTGGCTGTATTCCTCCGCTTGCAGAATACCCGGTGCAATGAAATGCGATGGCGCCGGCCACCATGCCAGCACGGAAATGAGCGCGATGGCTGTGCCGCAGACCACGACGACAGCGCGGCGGCGGACGCTGGCAATGCGCGGGTTTACCGCGAGATAATGCGCGATTCTCCACAGAGGGATCACTGTGAATGAGAATACGCAGAGGAGCGCAAGCACTATGCCGACGATAAGCCACTGTCCGCTAATCCAAAGTGCGATGCCCGCGAAGACCACGAGACGGTAAGCCCAACTCAGCGCGCCATACAGTGAGAGGATCACGGCTTCGCGCATGTCCTTGGCGGGATTCTCCGCCTTGCGCAGGCCAAAGGCGCGGCGCTCGACGAGATACTGGAGCATCTGCTGCGAACGGAGGGAGAGATTTGGAATCTCAAGGAGGTCGGCGAGGATGTAGTAGCCGTCGTAGCGCATCAGCGGATTCGCGTTGAAAAGCAGCGTGGTCACGGATGCGACGAAGATCATGTTGTAGGCGAGACTGTGAAGTGCGCCGTCGCCGGTCGCAGCCCACACAAAGACTGCAATTGCCGCCACGAAAAGTTCGACGATCATTCCCGCTGCGGAGACAAAGATGCGCCGCCATTTGCTGCGGAACGCCCAGGATGAAGTCGCGTCCACATACGGAACGGGGCTGAAGTAGAGGATCATCACGCCCATGCGATGCACCTCGCCCCCGAAATGCCGGCAGGCGAATGCGTGCCCGAATTCGTGCAGCGCTTTGATGACCACGAGGCCTGCGTAAAGTAGTGGAAGATTTCCCGGTGCGAGCACGCCTTCGCTGTTCTTTACGAGTTCGCCCGAGTGATCGAGCGCGACCTTCACGGCCCAGCCGACGACTGCGATCCACAGAAGCGCGCCAACTGGCGAAATGAGCCATCGAACCGCCGGAAGCACGCGTTTTAAAAACGAATCCGGATCGAGCGCCGCGATCCGGATTGCCGAGAGATTGAAAAGCGAGCGCAACTCGCGGCGACGGCGTTTTTTCTGACGCTCGAGCAGCACTCCCACGTCGGGAGGGATGTCTCCTGAGAGGAGATTGGAATGATGAAGCTGAGAGAGAAGCTGGATGACTTCCTCCTGCCCGGGTGCCCCATCCGGGTCGCGCGAGAGGCACCGCTCCCAAACCTCCTGAACCGTGGCGCGCTGGTCGAGGCGGCAGAGAAACTCGTGGGCCATCGCGTTGATACGAAAGAACTGATTGTTCAGCGGATCGAGCACGAGGAACCACCGCTCACCGCGGAAGCTCTGCCTTCGGATTTCCACAGCGGGCCGCAGCCCGAGGCGCCGCCCTGCGACCCGGTGCCAGTGTTCGCTGAAAGTTCCGGATGCCATGTCACCACCAGAGATGCAGCCGCAGGAAATCCGCGGTGCGATGTGTGTAAATCCAGAGCAGCGTGCGCCGCCCGGCATTCACTTTGCATACGCCACTCATCCCGGGCCGCCACCATGCCTCCATCGCGTTGAACTCCGCCCTAGCAGTAAACGTGTTTCCCTTTTCACGGACTGTGGCGACGGGTTCCACGCGCTCGATGTGCACGGGAAACTTGAACTGCGGCCGGCTTGCGAAAGCGAGTTCCCCGATCATCGCAGCGGCGACGTGGTGGACGTCGGCTTCGGGCAGCGAGATTTCTGCGAACATCGTTTCGAGCCGCGCAATTTTAAGGAGCACCTCGCCCTGCCTCACGGGTGAAGCAATATGTTCCCGCAAGTCTCCCTCGATCACGTGACCGTCGAACGGTGCGATGACGGATGCTTTCGACAGTCGAAAACGCGCCAGTTCGAGTTTCGCCTGCGCTTCCTCCGCGCTTGCATGCGCGATTCGCATCAATGCGGAATTGTTTTCCGCCTGCGCTTTTTGCTCCTCCGCGATGAAGCGTTGCTTCTCTGCAAGTGCCGCAGCCTCGTTGAGCAGCAACTCGCGCGAATCCAGCGTCACGAGCAACTGCCCGGCGCGCACCGGATCGCCGACGCGAAAATGAACCTCGTCGATGTAGCCGTCGAACGGCGCCGGCAACTGGACGAGCGTCTCGCTTTTCAGAATAAATGAAGCGTCGATTCGATGCTCGGCTTTCACGAAAACGAGCGCCAGAATGAGCGTGGTGATGACGATGATGCAAAGCTTTGCCAGCGTGTGTTCCGCGCCGAGCGATTTCGCCGCCGTCCGCCGCACTGCATCCGCTGCGCGCGCGCCCCACCAGCGGTCGAAATCCCGCAGTTCATGAAGTCGCCGGGCGATCTGAACGCACAGCATCCGGAGCGTCTGCAATTCGCGTTCTGTGAATGCGCCGTGTGCCCGTTCCAGCGTCAGAACGCCCACAGGTTCATCATTCAACGGGACCGGCATCGAAAGGACATTCGCGCCGGCCTCCGTGCGTGCGAACGCCTCGTGGCTTCGCGAAACCGCAGTGCTCCCGGCGAGTGCGGGCCAGGCAATTTCTTCCTCCTGATCGAAAGCCTCGTCCATCGCTTCTTCGATGGCCGTGACGAGGGACATATTTTTTTCAAATCGCTCCGTGTGGCTGACTGCTTCGAGCTTCACTCCGCCTCTCCGGAACCATCCGAAACTCACTCGTTCGCATTGAAAGCGAGCGGACAGTTCGTTGCACAGAGTCATGGCTGCCGCGGCGAATTCAGTCTGCACATTGAGCACCGCGAGAACGTCCAGCGTAACGGCGAATCGCGTCATGTCCTCGCGTGCCTTCTCGACGGTCCCCGTGCGTTCGTAGAGAAGCGGGATATCCCCGAGCAGGCGGAGGCGTCCTGTTGCATCGGCGGCTTCCGTCCCGGAAACAAGCTGCGCGACGATCACGACGAAGTGCCGAGGATCACTCGTGGCGAGGCGAACCGCGATGTGGCCCCCGGCCCGAGTGACCCCTGCGCCGGATGACTCTGCTTCGAGGAGGAAACGTTCCAACTCGCCGGAGTTCAGCGTCGCTTGCAGCCCGCACTGAGGCGGCCAGGAGAAAGCGTCCTTCCACGGCATCGGAGCATCTGTCGCTCGAGTACGCATGAAAACCACTGCCGCAGTCGCGGGGGCCAGTTCGAGCGCCACCTGCAGCAGGGCCGACCAGAAATCGCCCTCCGCGCCGCGGAAAAACCGGAGGGCGTCGATGCGGTGGAGCGCATTCGTGAGGTCGTGTCTCCGGCTGGTATGTTCAGGCGCCATGGTTCAGGCCATTGTGCATCCCTCCCGCCGCTCCCGCAACCCGGGAAAGCGGCTATTAACGGCTCCGAAAACACAAAATCATCGAGGGCGCAGGTGACCGCACAATCAACCGCACGGCTCCGGGCATTGGCGAGCAAGTCATCGAAACACTGAGATTTACTTACGACTACAACGGCAATATGCCAGCCGACAGCGGTTCGACCTATCCTTGGTTGCGCCTCGTTCTACACGTCAGCGATGGGCAAAATCACGCGCAGCAGTTTGATGAGTCTCATGGCGTGTTTATCCATGAATCGTTTTTGCTGTGGTGATTTCAACCGCCGCCGACATTTACTCCGCGAAATGCGTTCAAGTGCCCCGCAGTGCGGATGTAGATGGTCGTGCCGTCAAACGCTGGCGTGACGAACGCTGGCTCGGCGAGATCCTGCTGGTGAAGCAGTTCGAACGTATCGCCGGCTTTCACGACGGAGATCACGCCGAGATTGGAGACAAGATAAAGACCGCCGTTCGCGATCACGGGTGACGCGCTGTATTGACCGGGCGCGGAGAGACGCTCGGTGTAGAGAACCTTGCCATCAGTCGCATCCACGCACGAAAGGAGCCCGCCGCTGCGGACGAGATACAGCCGGTTTTTATAGAAAACGGGCGACGGGATTTCGGGAATGTTGCGGTTCGCCTCCCACGCGAATTGCGCTTCGGAGAGCTCGCCGCTTCCGCCTGGGCGGATGGCGATGAGTTTCGGTTTTCCGCGATCGAATTTCAGATTCGCGAGGAACTCTTCGCGGGTCCAAAAATCGTCCTGGTTTTTGTCCATGCGGCCAAACGTGTCACTCTGCCGTTTCTTGCGCTGAGCTTCATCTGCGGGCAGCGGGATGCCGAAACCGGGGTGTTCGATCGGGAGCTCGGGGCGGAGTGGAAAAGTGAAGTATTCCGTCATTTCGCCACGCGCAATTTTGCCGTCGCGGTCCGCATCAAACTGCAACATTGCCTTCCAAAATGGCTCGGGGTCCGGCTGTTCATCAGCCACGCCTCCGAGCATCGCGGCGGCGGCGAAGACGCAACCATTTCCGAAAACGGGTTGCGCAATAGTCTCGCGCGAAAAACCGGTTGTGAACCATTTCTCCGCGCCGGTTTTCGGATTGTAACTCGTCAGACGTCCACTGCCGAGGACGACGAGTTCGTCGGCACCGTCGTGACTCCAGATCGTCGGCGTGGACCAGCCACTGCGGTTGACGGGACGCGCCGTTTCCCACGCGATGTCACCATTCGATTTGCGGACCGCGATGACTTTCGACTGGCTGAGCTTGCTGCCCGGAAGGTCGGCGTCGTTGTCGAGGACGAGGATAATCGTATCACGATAGGCGATGAGCGAAGTCGCCATGCCATAAAGACTCTTTGGCGTGGGGATGGCTTTTTTCCACTGTTCGACGCCCGTGTGGTCATAACACAGCAGCCCATACGACCCGAAATAAACATAGACGCGCTCCGCATCAGCGAACGGCGTCGAGGCTGCGGGGCTGCCGACAGCGTGGACTTTTTCGAGCGCGACATCCGGTGCCCGCTCTTTCCAAACCGGCTTTCCGGACTCCGCGTCAAAGGCGCAGGTGCACAGTCGTCCGTCCTCGACACTCGTGAGAAAAATACGCCCGCCCGCAAGCACGGGCGCAGAGAGCCCGGCGGCGACGGGCGTTTTCCATGTCGGCGCAGCGAGCCTCAGCGGCGCGCGGGACTCGTGCGCGACGCCAGAACCGCCGGGGCCGCGAAATTGATTCCACGTCTCCGCCGTGATTGATTTGTTGTCTTGCGCGAGCACGGGCAGCACTGCCGCAAGGAGGACAGCGAGCGGTGTCTTGATGGCAAAGGTCATTTCGTTTCTCATGTGATGTTCCATTTACTGAACCAACTCCGCGATGATCATCGTGTGAATATCCAGCCGTGGCACGACGACGCTGATGGCTTCGCCTTGCGTTTGTTTTTCAAGCTCGTTGCCGCTTGGTTCCAGATGCACACGACCGATTTTGTAACCATGGAAAGTGACGCGGATATCGTGGATGGGCAGGGTCTCTTCCCGCAGCGGGACATCGTCGTCAGGCCGGGCGTGGTTCGCCGTCGTGTTCACATCGTTGTAGAGGTGTACGAGCAATCGTTCGCCGGCCTTCACTTGTCGCATCGGTACGACATGAACGCACATCGGAGCTTCAACGGTAATCGGTGCCGGCGCTGGGGCGACCCAATCGATCGCATTGCGCAAAAGGACGCGATACCAAGGATACGAGTAAAGATAGTGGGCCGCATCAAAGCCTGCGCTGAAATACACCACGCGTCCTTTGCCAAAAGTATGAGTGAGAATCGCAGGCACGGGCTCCGCCTTTTCCCCGGATTTTAGCGCCAGAGTGCCGATCAAATCAGCTCCATCCTTCGGTGCGACCTGCACGGCCTGGCCCTTGAATGTGAGCGTTTCATTTCCAGTGAGCCCGTGCAGTCGGGGTGAGCCAAGGACGAACTCCGGCGCGCGCCGGAAGTCCCATACACCTTTGCTTTTCTCCCAATAGTCCGCCCCTAAATTTCGTGCGAAATTCACGTCCATCTCCGCCTTTCCCGCGACCGTCCCCGGCACCCCTCGGTAGTTCGCACCGAAGACATCCGCCAAACCGAAATCCTCCCGACGATCACCAAATTCATTGCAAAGCGACGCGTCCAGCGAAGCAACAAGCCCGCCGCCTCGCTCAACAAACTGCCTGATGGCCGTGCACTGCGCATCATCCAGACAGGCCGTGTTCGGGAGAATCAGCACTTTGTATTTAGCGAGATCGTCAGCCGTGAGGTTCCAGTCATTGATGATTGTGATTGGCAAATGTTCCTCCACGCCAGCCCGGAAAAATCCGAATACATTCGCGAGATAGCGCTCCTCCACGCGGCCCGGATCGCGTCCGTAGAAAACCCGCGTGTTGTCGCTCATCACGAGCGCCGCCCACGGCTCGGGTGCTTTATCGGTGAGCCACGGTTTTCGTTTCTGCACTTCGCCGATGGTCTTATAAACAGCATCCTGCATGAACTTCGGCTGGCTCACAGCCAGGCTCGGCATGGCTCCGTGAGTAAGCACGAGCATCATGCGACGCTCGATCTCGTGAGCAGGGAAACTCTCTTTGCCATACGGATTCCCGTGCGACATCAGGTACGGTTCGCTGAAGGCCACGCGATGATTAGTCACGGCCCAAGCGTAAGCATTTCCAAACGCGGGAACGATTGATCCACCACGGTTCGTCTCATCCATCCAGAATTCCTGATCCGGAGCATCGAACAGCAGATTCATCCGCGCAGGCATGTTTCGCGGAATGTCGCGGAAGTGTCCGAAGCGCCCGGCGTTGGTAGTCCAAGTCACGAGCGCGAGCTCGGGGTTGATCCCTTTGAGCCGCGTCTGCATCCGCTGAACGAGAGATTCCATGCGGCGGTCCGCCCAGTGTTGGTAGCGGCGGAACGCGGGATCATCCATGCTGACATTGGGAATTTCGCCTCCCGTGTCCTTCTTGAAATCGTCGCGACAGCTTCCGCAATAGCACACACCGCCGTAGTGCAGTCCGTCGAAACTGAACGCGCTCACAGCGGGATATCGCGTCACAATTTCAGCAAGGACATCGATGAAAAAATCGCCGTAAGGCCCGAGCAGGCAGAGCATCCCACCATGCGGAAATTTCTTGAGATCGATCGTCGGAATCTCAAGGGTGTTTGTGGCGATGCGTCGCCACTCCGGATGATCCGCATAAACTTCGCCCTGAAGACAAGGCGGATATACACCGAGAATCCGCACCCCAAGCCGACGATATTCGGCCATTTCCTGATCCAGCTTTTCCAGCGGCACATGAGGACTGCGACGTTTCAAAAGCTTGGAGTCATAGTACGCGTAGAATGGATCGACGAATCCGAATTCACTAATCGTGATTCCAGCGGCGACTGCGCGCTCACGTTGTGCAGTCGTCATCCCGGAAAGCGTGTATCCCGCACCTATGGTATTGCGAACCCATTCAGGAATTCGCACCTCGCGAAACGGAGCCTTCTCGAATGGCTGCGGCATCACTGCACGATCCCACATGCGGCTCTCGTGGCCGGGCTTTCCCGGTGCCTCGGCGAGCGTCGGGCCGTTGTCCGGCGGCATCGAGGTGTGCCACGCGAGCAGCGCTTTCGTGAGCCGCGCCACTTGGTCCGGATTTTGCGCGGCGACGTTCTTTGTTTCGGTGCGATCCGCGCCGAGGTCGTAGAGCTGCGGCTCGCTGCCGTCGTATTCGCAGAGTAGCTTCCAATCACCATCACGCACCGACAAAGCGGGCAGGAGTTCTGGCGACGGCGGCATCGTTTTGCGGTCGGGCGGGCGACGCCAAAAGATGGGCGCTTTGCGCGACGCGGTGCTTTCGCCGAGCAGGACGGGCGCGAGGTTTTCGCCGTCGAACACGACGCCCGCAGGCGGAGTGACTTTCGCGATGGAGAGCAGCGATGGCGCGAGGTCGAATGCGGCGAAGACCGATTGTTCGTTGTGTTTGCCGGCTTTGGATTTGTCCATCAGGCCCGGTGCCCAAGCGATGAGGGAAGAGCGCGTGCCGCCTTCGTACAGCGTTCCTTTTGTCCCGCGAAAAGGTCCGGCGCTTCCCGCTCCCGGCTCGGGGCCGTTGTCGGAAAACACGAGGACGATCGTGTTGTCCCGCAGCGCTGGGGTGCTGCGGATGTGGTCGAAGAGCTTGCCGAGCTGGCGATCCGCTTCGGTCAGGACCGCGCGGTAGAGTCCGCGTTTTCCATCCGCCCATTTGTCCACCGGCGGCCAGAACGGGCTGTGCACATCGTCCGGCCAGAGGTTCACAAAAAACGGCTTCTTCGCGGCGGCAGCTTTGTCGATGAACGGAATCGCAGCATTGATATAAGCGCTCGTGATTTGCGAACGCTGCATCCAAGTCACCGGCTTTCCGAGCCGCTCGGCATCGGCCCAGATTTTGCCGGGCTCGGTCGCGCCGGGCTTCATCGTGAGCGGCAGAAGCTTCGCGCCCATGCCTTCGAAATTCGTGAGCGATTCGTCGAAGCCGTAATCCAAAATCGCGGGCGCATCATCCACATCGCGTTGACCGCCCATGTGCCATTTTCCAAAGTGCCCCGTCGCGTATCCGTTCTGCTGGAGCATGCGTGCGAGCGTCGGCGCTTTCGGGTCGAGCCAATCCGCCACGCCGCGCCGTGCGTTGTCGGCTCGATTGTTGAGAAACGACGTAATCTTCCGGCGTTGCGGATACTGCCCGGTAGTCAGCGCGGTCCGCGACGGCGAGCAAATCGGCGAGTTCACGTAGAACTGCGAAAAGCGAATCCCCTCGGCCGCAAGTCGATCCACATTCGGCGTCTGCGCGTCCTTGTTTCCAAAGCACGAGAAGTCGCCCCAGCCCATGTCATCAATCAGGACCACGACAATGTTCGGACGCTCCGCCGCAGAAGTGGAGCCGCAGAGGAGTGCAACGGACGCGAGGAATTTGAGGATGGTTTTCATGGAGAGTAGTTTCATGAGTTTCGGGTGGCCGTGCTGAGGACGGTGGCAAGGATCTCCAACATCCGCCGGTTTGTTTCCGCGTCCTTCACCGCTACGCGAATCGCATGGATTCCGAGATTCGCGCCCATGCGTGCTGCGTCGCGGAGGAACAGTCCGTGTTCGCGACACTTCGCTACGACATCGCTCGCGGTGGGGCCATTTTCGGGCAGATGACAGAGCAGAAAATTCGCAGCGCTGGGAATGACCTGCCATCCGAGGTCGGAGAGGCCTTCGGCGAGTTGAAGTCGCAGCGCCGCAGTCTCCCGCCAGCACACGGTGTAATAGTCAGGAGATTCCAACGCGCGCACCGCGGCGAGTTGCCCGAGCAGACTCACGGCCCACGGCGGGGTGAAGGCGTGCAGTTCCTCGAGCTGATGCGGGCTGGCGCAAAGATACGCGACGCGCGCACCGCTGAGCGCGTACGCTTTCGACATGGACTTACACACAACGATGTTCCGGCTTTGCGCGGCAATCCGCTCGAACGACTCCGCCGAGTCCACGAAATCCACATACGTCTCGTCCACCCACACGCGTGTCGCGGGACGAGCCGATTCCAGCAACGGAGCGAGCGAAGCGGCATTCACGTGGCGTCCGCTCGGGCTGTTCGGATTCACGATGACGACGAGATCATACGGGATGCGCAGCGCCGCCGCGAGTTCATCCATCGCGACATCGTAGTTGGCTTCGCGCAGCAATGTCAGCCGGTCCACCGTGCATAGGATGATCTTCTCCAACAAATGCGCGTACTCGCCGTAAGTGGGGTCGAGTAGCAGCACGCGGGACCCGCGGTTCAGCCATCGCGGCAGAGCGCGGAAGATGAGGTCGGACGAACCGGAGCCCACGGCGATGTTGCAAGGCTTCACACCGCGCGCCTCGGCGATTGTCTCCACGAGCCCTTCGCAACCCGTCGGAGGCGATGTGCGCAGCAGCCACGGGAGGTTCTCCGTGAGCGAAGACAACACAGCTGGCGCAGGCGGAAACCACGCATCGAGCACATCGGCATTGATGATCCCGGATACCGTATGAAGCTTGTCGAAGCGCGGACCGACCGCTTCAAAAAATGCGCCGCCGTGAAAACACGCCGCAGGTTTCCGCAGTGGGAAATCGACCGCCCAACGCGTGCCCCGCTCCAGCAGAGTCACGAGTCCGGGAACGCTGTCCATCCTATCCCGAAGCCCTTGCAGCGTTGCGTGAAGCAGGTGGTAATGCACCGCGCCCGACTGCACCTGCATCCCGCAGTCCAAAAGCCCCGCCTTGAGATACGCCGAGAGCACCTCGCGTCTCCCGATCGCCGCGATGTGCGTGCCGCCGTGCGCCTCGATCCAACGCAGCGCTGCGTACCCCAACAGAGCCGCCACACGGCTGCCGCGATACGGCTTCTGCACGGTCAGCAGTCGAATCTCATAGAGACCTTCATCCACCGCAAATGGCAGGTCGCCGCGGGCAAAATACTTGTCGATCGAGTATCGTCCGCATTCCGGCGGGGTTAGGCTGATGAACCCCGCAACCTCGTCTCCGCAGCCGGCCACGAGGTAAACGTTCGCTTCATCCAGATTGTCCGTAAGCCGCTCGTCAGAATTGACCGCATGCTGCCCAGTCTCCCGCGCATAGACTTCATGCCGCAGACGATAGATCACCGCGCGATCCGATTCCGTCGCGAGCCGAAGCTCGAAACCGGTGGTCTGTGCCGGGCGGTGTGGTTCTATCATTCTTCAATCATCGTAACCACCGCCCTCGGAAACAATACAGAATCGTCGAGGTCGCCCACTTCAGTGTTTCGCTCGACCCCTCTGGATTCTCTCTTTTTCAGAAGCGCCTCCGTTTGATCGCAAATTGTGGTCGGTTCACGCCAATTGGCGGGAAGCCAATCGTGGCGCGTCTGTGCGAGAAGGTGTGTAATGAAATACACGTCGCAATTCGCAGGGGGAGGACAGCCATGAGCGTTCTCGCACTCACCATCTTCGTCACGCTAGCACTGGTCTGCTTCTTTCTGGTGCTGTTTGTTCTCAGTGTCATGGAAGGAAAGAGCGGGCCGCAGGATGCGCTGCTCCCGCTGGATGTCGATAGCAACGACATCATCAAGGACGGAGGCTTGAAATGAGCACCGCGACCATGGGTGAAAAAGTCACCATCACTTACAATGACAAGATCGTCCGCCGGTTCATGGGCGCTTCGCTCATCTGGGGAATTGTCGGGATGCTCGTTGGCGTGGTCATCGCGCTTCAGCTCGCGTTTTGGAAACTGAACTTCGATACGCCGTGGCTCACCTTCGGGCGGCTCCGGCCTTTGCATACGAACGCGGTCATCTTTGCGTTTGTCGGCAACATGATGTTTGCAGGCATCTATTACTCGACGCAGCGGCTCGTGAAAGCGCGGCTCGCCTCGGATTTCCTGAGCGGTCTGCACTTTTGGGGCTGGCAACTCATCATCCTCTCGGCGGCGATCACGCTGCCTCTGGGGCTGACACGCGGGAAGGAATACGCAGAGCTGATCTGGCCGATCAACATCGCCGTCGCGCTCATCTGGGTCGTGTTTGCGATCAACTTTTTTTGGACGCTCGCGAAGCGCAATGAACCGACGCTTTACGTGGCGATTTGGTTCTACATCGCGACCATCATCACGGTGGCGATGCTCTACATCGTCAACCATCTCTCCATCCCCACGAGCCTCATCCACAGCTACCCGATCTTTGGCGGCGTGCAGGATGGACTGGTGCAATGGTGGTATGGACACAATGCAGTGGCGATCTTCCTGACGACGCCGATTCTGGGCATCATGTATTACTTCCTGCCGAAAGCGGCGGGCCGTCCGGTTTACTCATACCGGCTGTCGATTGTTCACTTTTGGTCGCTCGTTTTCATCTACATCTGGGCCGGCCCGCATCATCTGCTGAACACGTCGCTACCCAACTGGCTCCAGTCGCTCGGCATGATCTTTTCGCTCATGCTGTGGGCGCCGAGCTGGGGCGGAATGCTGAACGGACTGCTCACGCTCCGCGGCGCGTGGGACAAGCTCCGCACCGACCCAGTGATCAAGTTCTTTGCGGCTGGCGTAACCTTTTACGGCATGGCCACGTTTGAAGGACCGCTCCTCGCAATCAAGTCCGTGAACGCACTCTCGCACTACACCGACTGGACGATCGGCCACGTGCACAGCGGCGCGCTCGGCTGGAACGGCTTCATGGCTGCGGGCATGTTCTACTGGCTCGCGCCGCGTCTCTACGGGCGGAAGCTTTACAGCGAGTCGATGGCGAACATGCATTTCTGGATCGGCACCATCGGCATCCTATTCTACGTCGCGGCGATGTGGGTCACCGGCATCATGCAGGGCCTGATGTTGAGCGAGACGAAGGAAGGCGGCACGGTGCTGACCTACACGTTCATCCAGACTGTGAACGCCATTCTCCCGCTCTACCATCTGCGCGCTCTTGGCGGTCTGATGTTCATGGTCGGCATGGTCATGTGCGCCTACAACATCTGGATGACCGCACGCGGCACAAAGCCCGCAGACGCGACCGCAGAAGTGTTCGTGGAAAAAGTGGAGGCGAAGCTCGGCTTGGGACGCGGTATTTTCAATGCACCGGTGCTCACCTGTCTCGGAATCGTGGTCTTCTCCACGACCTGGGCTGCGTTGCCCGGCATCTGGACCGGCCTGAGCATTCTCGGTCTCATCGCGACCGTGGCGCTCGGGCTCATGCACAAAGAGTTCAACAACCAATCTTGGAGCGACTGGCATCAGGCATTGCTGGGTGCGAGCCTTCCGTTTTCCACGCTCGTGCTCGTCGCGGCGGTCATCGGCGGTGTCGTGCAGATTCTCCCGACGGTCATCGTCAATCGCGCCGACAATCTAGAAGGCGTGCGCCAGATTCCCTACACGGGACTGGAGCTCGCCGGACGCGACATTTACGTCCGCGAAGGCTGCTACAACTGTCACTCGCAGCAAATCCGCACGCTCGTCGGCGACGTTCTCCGCTACGGCGATCCGTCGCGAATCGGCGAGAGTATCTACGATCATCCGTATCAATGGGGCAGCAAGCGCAGCGGTCCGGATCTCGCCCGCGAAGGCGATGGTCCGAACAAGAAAACCAACGACTGGCACTATCGCCACATGCTGAACCCGCGCGACCTCAGTGACGGCTCCATTATGCCGAACTATCCATGGCTGGAGACGAACCTGACCGACCTCAACGCACTGCCTCGCAAGATCGAAGTGCAGAAGATGCTCGGCGTCCCGATGAAGGGCGGCACACCCGACGAGATCAAAGCAGCCGCGCTGGCGCAGGCCGGTGAGATCGTTGCGGACCTTAAAAACGCGCGCATCGACGTGAAGCCCGACCGGGAGCTCGTTGCGCTCATCGCCTACCTGCAAAAACTCGGAAAGTCCGAGATCATTGCACCGCAATCCCCGGCGGCTCCGGAAGCAAAAACAGCAGCCAAATAACACATCATGTTCCGACGTATCCTAATCGAAAACTGGCAGACCACACTCACCCTCGTGAGCTTCGCCATCTTTGGCGTGGTCTTCATCTCAGTGCTCATCCGCACAATGCTCGCTCCACGTGAGCAGATCCAAAAAATCGCAAACCTTCCGCTCGAAGAAGACAATGAATAGTCCACAAGAAGATCCACTCCGTCCGCACACGTACGACGGGATTCAGGAATACGATAAACGCCTGCCCAACTGGTGGCTTGTCACGCTATGGGGGAGCGTCGTCTTCGCCGTCATCTATTGGGTTTACTACCACGAACTCGACCTCGCAAAGGAGCCGGAAGTTGCAGTGATGGAAGAAATCGCGGCGGCAAAAGCCGAGGCAACCAAGCACTCCGGAGTTGTGACGGATGACATCCTCTGGAAGCTCAGCCAGGACCCCGCCGTCGTGGCGCAGGGTAAATCCATCTTCATGGATCCAGCCCGCTGCGTGGTCTGCCACCTTCCCACGCTGCAAGGTATGATCGGCCCAAACCTTGTGGACAAGGAATGGATTCACGGCGGCACGCCGATGGAAATCATCAACGTCATCAACGAGGGCGTGCCTGCAAAGGGCATGGTTCCTTGGAAGACGCAGCTCTCGCAGGAGCAGATCAAACAAGTCACTGCATTCATCATGAGCCATCACAAACAGGGTGAGGAAATCGTGAAAGTTGCCGGCTGGACGATCCCGGGCGCGCCGCCTGTGTCGGCACCGGCACCAGCGCCTGCGGCTGCTCCGCAATAACTCCGATGCCCGAGCAGACAACGCCCAGCATCAATTCAGTCACGACGATCCGTGACGATGGTTCCCGCCGATTCATCCATCCGGCGAATGTGCAGGGACGGTTTACACGGGCCCGGATGATTGTGGGGCTGGTCATCATGGCGGTGTATGTCGCGCTGCCATGGATTCCTATCAACGGGCATCCCGCCGTCTTCCTCGATGTGATGAACCGCCAGTTCCATCTCTTCGGGCTCACGTTCGTGACCCAGGATTTGTGGCTCGGTTTCTTCGTGATCACCGGCGTTGGGTTTTCGCTGTTTTACATCACGGCCCTGCTCGGTCGCGTGTGGTGCGGGTGGGCCTGTCCGCAAACCGTGCTCCTCGATATCGTGCGCCGCATTGAGCGCATTTTCGAAGGCGACGCTCCGGCGCGGCGGAACCTCGACGAAGCTTCATGGACCGCCAATAAGACGCTGCACCGCGGCGGCAGCCGGCTCATGATCGGATTGTTCGCATTCCTCGTCGCGCATGTGTTCCTGAGCTATTTTGTCTCCATCCCGCATCTCTACCAGATGATGACGCACAGCCCGCTAGAGCATTGGGGGGCATTCGTCTTCATGTTCGCGATGACGGGGATGTTGTGGTTCGACTTCGCGTGGTTTCGCGAGCAGTTCTGCATCATCATGTGTCCCTACGGACGCATCCAGGGCGCGCTGACCGACGACAATACTCTCGTCATCGGATACGACGAGAAGCGCGGCGAACCCCGCGGGAAAAAGGGCGCGACCACGGGCGATTGCGTGGACTGCAAAAAATGCGTGCAAGTCTGCCCAACCGGCATCGACATCCGCCAGGGAATGCAGCTCGAGTGCATCGGCTGCGCGGCATGCATTGATGCATGCGACGGCGTCATGGCGAAAGTCGGACGCGACCCCGGACTCATCCGCTACGATTCGTTCAACGGCCTCCAGCGCAAACCGCGCAAGATCATCCGGCCTCGCATCATTTTCTACACGGTCATGCTTCTCGTCGGAGTCGGTGCGCTGAGCCTTGCGCTGAGCCGGTTCCAGTCCCTCACCGTGTCGATGAACCGCCTCAGCAGCGCCGCGTATTTTCTGGACGGTCCGGACGAAATGACGATCCGAAACCAGTTCATGCTCCGCATCATGAACAAGCGGAGCACCGCAGCCGATTACGTGATCGAGGTGCTCAATCCACCCGCCGGATTCGATGTTACCGGCATCGAAAAACCCTACACCATTCCCGCCGAAAGCGCGGAAACCGTGACGCTCATCATGCGGCTTCCGCGTGCGAATTTCAAAAAGGACATCGCGCTCAAAGTGCGCATCTCGAGCGCGGACCGGAAATCCAGCATCGTGCGAACCATGACATTCCTTGGACCCAAAATATGAAAAAACGCCCGTGGCTCTGGATCGTATTTGCCTACGTCATCTTCATGGCGCTCACGATTTCGTTCGTCGTGTTCGCCATCAAACACAAGCAAGCGGACGTGCCGCTAAAACCAATCGCACAAAGCCGATGAGCGTCGATGCTGCAACGTGGCACGAGCGCCTCGCTCGTGAATGTGTCCCGGACGCCCTCGTCCGGTACCGGCGATCCGGCGAAGCCGGCACAAATCCGCTGCGCGTTTCGCCACGACCCGCCCGGGGCGGGCGGGACACTATCACGAACGAAGGCGTTCGTGCCACATTCTAAAATGGACATCCCGTCCGTCAGCACGCCAGCCGCCGCATTCGTCGCAGGCCTCGCCACGAGCCTGCACTGCGCGGGGATGTGCGGACCGCTCGCTTGCGCGGTCCGCGCCAAGCCTGCGCAATACCACATCGGGCGGCTGGTTTCCTACACAGCGGTGGGTGCGTTGCTGGGCGGAGTGGGTTGGAGTGTCCGCGCAATGCTGGATGGAAACTTCGCGCGCTTTGTTCCGTGGCTGCTCGCTGCCGTGCTCGTGATCATCGGCTTCGGACTCGATAAGAAAATCCCGCAGCCTCGTTTCGTTTCGCGCATTCTGTTTCGTGTGAAGTTGAGCAAGACACTCGGCTGGCTCACTCCGTTGCTTCCCTGCGGGCCGCTCTGGCTAATGTTTGGCGTCGCCATCCTCGCCGGCACGTGGCTCAGCGGCGCGGCGCTGCTGGCGAGCTTTGCGGCGGGCACCATCCCGCTCTACGCGCTCTTGCAAACGGGAATGCTCAAACTTCAATTACGTGGCCCGACTCCGTGGCTGCCGAGATTTCAACAAGCCCTCGCCTTTACCGCCGCTGCGCTCCTAGTGTGGCGTGCCATGCTTCCAGGTCATGACTGCTGCCACTAGCTCCAAAGTTTGCATCCACTGCGGAACCAAGTTTCGCGCAACCAGCGTGCGTCCCGACTTCTGCTGCGCGGGCTGTGAATTCGTTCACGGCTTGATCAAACAGAACGGACTCTCGCAATTCTACGAGCTGCAAGATGGCGGCGTCTTCCCCGTGAAGTCCGTCGTGTTTCAGCAGCGCGACTACGAATGGCTGGAGCAACTGCTCGCCGACGGACGAGGCGAGCTGGAGCTCGATTTGCAGGGAATCTCCTGCATCGGCTGTGTGTGGCTCATCGAGAAGCTGTTCGAGAAGAAGCCCGGTGCGCTCGCAATTCACGTCGATCCGACGCTCGGGCGCATCAATTTGAAATGGCGTCCCGCTGAGCTCGATGTGCTCGCTTTCGCACGGGAGATTCAGGCGTTCGGATATCTCGTCGGTCCGGTGGGCGGCGTGAAGCGTAGTAATCGCGCGCTGATCATCCGCCTGGGGCTTTGCGCCGCGCTGGCTATGAATGCGATGCTCTTCACGCTTCCGGGTTACCTCGGAATGAAGGCGGACTTCGCGCTGGCCGAGCTCTTTCACCGCGTCACGTTCGCGTCCAGCACCCTGAGCTTTTTTATCGGCGGCAGTTATTTTTTCGGGCGCACGTGGCACAGTCTTCGTGCCGGTGTGCTCCACATCGACCTCCCGATTTCACTCGGGCTCGCCGCTGCATACATCGGCTCCATCGTAGCGTGGATGCACAATGCGTCGGATTTCCTCTACTTTGATTTCATCAGCATCTTCACGTTTCTGATGCTCGCCGGACGCTGGACGCAGGAAGCCGCAGTCGCCGCAAACCGCAATCGTCTGCTCGATTCCACAATCCGCATCCCGCATCCGCAGCAGGGCCAGCGGTTCGTCGTCCCACCGGGAGGAATCGTGCCGGTAAAAGCGAAGCTCCTCAGCCCCGGCGCGACGCTCGGAATGGAATGGATCTCCGGCGAAAGTGAATCACGTACCGCGGGTGCCGGGCAGCTCGTTCCCAGCGGAGCCATCGCACTGACACGCGAGCCCATCGAGCTGGAAGCCGCCGAATCCTGGCAGGACAGCGTCCTCGCGCGGATGCTCGACACCACGCCGCAGACCGACCGCCGTGCGCGCGGGTTGGAGCGATTCATCCGCGTCTATCTCGTCATCGTGCTCATCGTGGGATGCAGCGCATTTGCCTATTGGATGGGCAGCGGACAAGGGATCATTCGCTCGCTACAAGTGCTCACGAGCATTCTCGTAGTCTCGTGTCCATGCGCCGCCGGAGTGGCGCTGCCCCTCGCCGAGGAAGTCGCGACCGCCCGCGCCCGCCGCGCCGGAGTGCTCGTTCGCGAGGCGGGAGTCTGGGATCGTCTGCCAACCGTGGACACCGTCGTCTTTGACAAAACCGGCACGCTAACGCTCGAAACCCTCGCTCTCAAAAACCCGGAAGCACTTTCTGCCCTCAGCGCCGCCGATCGAGTCATCCTCATGTCGATGGTAAACGACAACATGCACCCCGTGGCCTCGTGCCTCCGCGAGCATCTGATGTCGATGAACATCGCCGGTTCCGCTGAGACCACGGAGCAAATCGGCCTCGGTGTGGAGCTCCAGCGCGATGGATACATCTACCGCCTCGGACGCAGCGGTTGGGCTGCGGAAGAACCGGGCGATTGCATCTTCGCGTGCGACGGCGAGAGTCTGGCAGCGTTCAACTTCGGCGATGAACTTCGCGAGGATGCCGGCGAGGAGTTCAGCGCGCTGCGTGAACAAGGCTACGACCTTCACATTTTGAGCGGCGATAACTCCGCCAAAGTCGCGACGATGGCCGCACGGCTCGATGTTCCGGAGGGCCGGGCACACGGCGCACTTTCTCCCGATGAAAAAGCTGCGTGCCTTCGCAAAATCGGTCCTCAACGCACGCTCATGATCGGCGACGGCGCGAACGACAGCCTCGCATTCAACACCAGCCTCTGCACCGGCACACCCGCCATCGACCGTGGATTGCTGGAGCAAAAAGCCGACTTCTATTTTCTCGGTCGCAGCCTCCGCGGAATCCGCTCGCTCCTCGACATCGCACACGCCAAGCGCTCGACCGTTCGCGCCGTTCTGACGTTTGCTGTGACTTACAATATCGCGGCCGTCGCGCTCAGCATCTCCGGAAAAATGTCGCCGCTTCTCGCCGCGATCCTCATGCCGCTCAGCAGCCTCGTAACCATTGCAATCGTGCTAGCGAAACTGCGCCGGAATTAACGGTTCGCCTCCACCCACTTTACGGCGGTGTGCATCAGCTCGGTGGCGCTTTTGATTTCCAGTTTGTCTTTAATATGACCGCGATGCACCGCGACGGTTTTGCCGCTGAGATGGAGCTGGTCGGCGATTTCCTTCGTGGTCCGTCCTTCGCCGAGCAATCGGAACACTTCGAATTCACGGTCGCTGAGCTTCTCGACTGGCGATGCCGATGCGCGCTGGCTTGGGGCGTGCATGGAATTGAGGATCTTCGCCTGGATGCGATCGCTCACGTAGATATTCCCGGCGAGCACATGCCGGATTGCAGCGAGCATTTTCTCGGAGCCCGCCTCTTTCATCAAGAACCCCCGGGCTCCCGCGCGGATCGCCCGCTCTGCATACAAGAGTTCATCGTGCATGCTCACGACCAGCACGCGTTGCGCAGGTTTCATCGCGATGATGTCCTTCAGCAAATCGAGCCCGCTCCGGCCGGGGAGCGTGATATCGGTGATAACGAGGTCCGGTTTCGAAGCGAGAAACCGCTCGACGCCCTCCTCGGCACTGCTCGCAGTCCCGCACACTTCGATGTCCGGCTGCGCGTTGAGCATGAGCGTGAATCCCGTGAGGACGATCGGATGATCATCCACGAGAAAGACGCGGTGCTTCGCGATTTGGCGCGGAGGCTTTTTGTTCATGGGTGGCAGTAGAGCGTACAAGCGACGCGAACTCCACCGCCACGATTTGGGGTGAATTCGAGGTTTGCCCCGATCAAGTGCGCCCGGTGCTGCATCGTCGCAAGACCGAGGCCTGCCTTTGCATCATTTGGCGGCATCCCGCGACCGTCGTCTGTCACCGCGAGTTCAAGTCGTGCCCCTGAACGGGAGAGATGGATTTGAATTGATTTTGCGCCGCTGTGCCTAGCGGCATTCGCGACGGCCTCCTGCGCGATTCGGTAGAGCTGCGTAGCGAGGCGCGTATCAGAAATCCTCACGATACTCGGGCAGTCGAGCGCACATTCGACCCGTCCGCTGCTCTGTGTCATCATCGCGAGTTCGTTCAGCGCGTTCATCAGGCCGTCGTCCTCCAGAGCAATCGGGGATAGGCCGTGAGAAAGCTGCCGTGTGTGTGTGATCGTCTGGCGGATATGTCGCGAGATTTCCTGTATTTCACCGACGAGCGAAGGGGCTTCACGCTTCATTTTTTCCATCAGCGCGTGATTCATCATTTCCAGCGCCGTGAGATGCTGGCCCAGGCCGTCGTGAAGATCCTGCCCGATGCGCCTCTGCTCGCGCTCGGTCACATCGAGCAATTGTTTCTCGAGCCTTGCGCGCTCGGTCTCCGCGCGTTTTCGTCCTGTGATATCGGTGCGAATGGCGACGAACTGTCCAGGCTTTCCGTCCGGTCCGAGAAACGGATAAATGGTAGTATCCACCCAATAATAGCTTCCATCTTTTGCGCGATTGCGGATTTCGCCTCTCCAGATCCTTCCTTTTTTGATCGTCGCCCATAGGTCCCGAAAGAAGTCTTTGGTGTGCAGTCCGGAATTGATGATCCGGTGGTCCTGTCCTATCAATTCCCTGCGTGCGTAGCCGGAGATCTCACAGAACTTGTCGTTCACATAGGAAATGAGCCCGGCCGAATCGGTGATTGCGACAATCGAATGGGCATCGAGCGCCGCTTTGTATTGGTCTAGTTCTGAAGGCATGCAGATTCTGTGAGCATCGAATATCAACGGGCTGCGTTGGCAAGCTTACGCTGCGATTTGGTAATCAAGGTCTTCGCGGAAAACGGTCGGCGACTGGCCGACCAGGCGCCTGAAGATGCGGTTGAAATGAGTGAGCGACTGAAACCCTACATCGAACGCAATTTCGCTGATTCGGAGATTCGGATTCGCGAGCAATTCCTTCGCCCGTTCAATCCTCAGGCGTGACACGTATTCCGTGAAGTTGAGTCCTGTGTGACGCTTGAAGAGCTTGCAGATGTAGAATGTGCTGGTGAATGCCGCCTTCGCGACCGCGGCCAATGTAAGGTCTTCCTGGAGGTTTTCACTGATGTAGGCCTTTGCACGAACAATTGCGATCGGCTCGGCGTTCGACTGATGGATGGCGATCTGATTGCTCCGCGCCGCGAGATGTTGCGAGAAGTTTTCAAGCATCGTGACAAAGCCCGCCAATTGTGCCCGCGGCATCACCCGCGTTTGTTTGTATGCTTCCATCGCCTTCTCGGGGTCCGATTGGAATCCGAGCTTGCGGACGGTTTTCTCCACTTGGGCGAGTTGCGTTTTTCCGGGCTCCTGTGTCAGCACCTGACCTGTCGAAAGAATTCCAATCCGCTCATTACCGAGGTTCACCGGCACCGCGACTTCTGTCATCCCGAAGTGACAGCGGAGCACCGCCGTACCTCCCGCAGTGGACTCGGTGAGCCGCTCCTGCATGTTAAGGCAGGCGGCACATGTTGCGTTTCGTTGCGCCATCATCGCGCAGAATTTGTTCTCGTTTCGTTTTCCGTGAAACGGCGGGTTCCACGTCTCCGACGGGCGGAGCGTGAGGGGAAGGCCCGTCGCGTCGTTGAATGCGCGCTCGTAGTCGCGGTAAAAGTCCGAGTCCTTGATGGTGTCGAGAAGCGTGGTGTTTGTGTTCATTGCGTAGTGATTACGCAGCGACTCTGACAGCCGTCCGGCCGCGCGCCTATTGGGCGTGGTGCCGGATCTCAGCGGGGGTTCCGTTTGATGCGGGTAGGACTTTTTCCTATGTGAATTCGGCGTCCTCCGGGCGGACTGTCAGGACCGGGCACGGAGCGTGGCGCACGATTTTTTCGGCCACACTGCCGAGCAGCACATGCTTCAGGCCCGTGTATCCATGCGTAGCCATGACGATCATGTCGCACTCATGCTCACGGGCAATCTCGACAATTTCCTGCCACGCCCGGCCAAAGCGGACAACAGGCGTAAATTTTCCCGACTCATCCTTGCATGTGTTTCGCAGTTTTTCGATCAACTGCTCGCGGCTTTCGTTGGCGAAGTCCCCGGTGGGAAAAGGCGGAATCATCCAGTCGCCCGGATACACGATTTGCTCGACGATGTGGACGAGGAATACTTCCGCCTTGAACTGTTGTGCGAGCGAGAGCGCGTACGGCAATGCTTTGAGCGACGGCTCCGAAAAATCGACCGGCACCAAAATGCGGCGGAACGCCACCGTGGATTTGGCCTGCCCTTCTCCAGATGCAGCTTTGCGCTCCGGACGGCGCGAAGGAATTTGCGGCTTTGCATTCATGATCGTTTTCATTTTTGCAAAACCTACTGCTTCTGCGATCCGAGCGCTCGCCCTCCGTTGTCCAAGGGTCGTTCTTTTTTGCAGTAAACTAAATCAGCCCGCCAAGCTTGCGCCCGACCCAGTAAATCACAAACGCCCCGAGTAGTCCGGCGCACCAGAACGGGTGGCACCACAACCGGAGGCGAATCTCCTCGGGCTTGCGCTCGGGCAGCAGCGAAAGAGTGTTCACGAGCTGCGAAAGCTCGGCTGGCGCGTAGAACTTTCCGGAGGTCAGCGCGCTGATTTCGCGGAGGACATCGAGCTTCGCCGGAAGGCCTGCTTTTTCCAAGGTCGGCACGCTGACGTCGAGCGAAGACTTCATGTGGCGGTCGGCCGTTTCGCTGCCGATTTCGAGTTCGTATTTGCCGCCTTCGCGCGGGATGAATTGTCCTGTGTACACTCCCCACTCGGCATCTTCATTCACCAGTTCAACGGTCTCGGAAGTTCCGTCGGGTGCCTTTGCGACGATGGTGACCTTGCCTGACGTGATCGGCACGCCAAGCTTGTCCATCACGGTTGCATTCAGCCGCACTTTATCGCCGCGGCGCGGCTGCTCGGGTGTGTAGAAAAAACGGATGCCTTCCTCCTGCGCAAGGTGGCGTTGATGGGACATCCAGCGGACGACCTGACCCCAAAAGCGGTAGTGATACGTGTCCTCCACGCCTTTGCGCCAGCGCCATGCAGCGTCGGTCCCCATGTAAAGAACCTTGCCGTTTCCAGCGGCGCGGGTGACGAGCAACGGGATGCGGCCGCTTTGATTCCGCGCGGCTTCGTGGACAGCGAGCACTTCCGCGCCGCCCTTCGCTTTGACCACGGGCGCGTACCAATAAAAGCCGGGTAATCCACGCCACACGGCCTGGTTCGCGCTCGGGTCCGTCGCCAGCATCGTGAGCCAGTGGTTGAGGCCGCGCGTGGAAAGCTCGAGTCGCGCATCCGTGCCGCTGACGACGCCGATGCCTTTCGTGTAATCAGTCTCAACGGGGACGAGATCCGCGAGCGCGGTTCCTTCCAGCGATTTCTGCCGCCCAAGCGGACCGGGTAAAAAGACGAGGCCGCTCGCTTGCTGCGTGACGAGCCCCGCCAGCAACTGCGCCTGTTCCGGAGTGAGCATCCCCTGCCCCACGCCGACGTCACCGAGAAAAACCACATCGTAGCCCTGCAAGTCTTCCTTCTTCGACGGAAACTCAGCCAGGTAGCCGACGCCTTCACCCATGCCGATTTGCGGGTGGTAGAGCACGGTGTTCACTACCACGCTCGGGTCGCGCTGGAGTGCATTGCGAAGGTAGCGAAATTCCCAGCGTGGCTGCGAATCGACGACGAGCACCTGCAGTGTTTCCTTGCGCACGGCGAGCGGAAATGTGCGCTCGTTGTTCGCCGGAAACACCTCGTCGCGCTCAACAGGGATGCTCACTTTGAAATCGCCCGCACCTTCGTTTTGCGGTGTGAAAACGATCATCTCTTGAACCTGCGCCATCGCGGGCAGCGTTACCTTTTTAGAGCCCGTGGAGCCTCCGGGACCGGCGATGCTCACGGTTGTTTTCACCTCGCGCGGCAACCGGTTTTGGAGCGTCACGACGACGCTCACGCGCTCGTTGATGAGTGCGTAGCTCGGCGCGAGAACACTGAGCACTTCCACGTCGGGGAGATACGTTTCACTGCCCACGCCAATCGTGTAAACCGGCACTTCCTTCCGGGCCAGAGCGGTGGCTGCGGTTATGGGATTCTCTCCGAGGTTGCGATCACCGTCTGTCAGCATCACCACGGCACGGAGGTCTGTGTATTGTTTAAGGGCGCGGTCGAGCGGGGTGTTCAGATCGCTTCCGATTTGCGTCTCGGCATCGAGGGTTTTGGTGTCGTCGGGCGGAACGGAAAACGGCTCGATAGTAACGTTGTAGCGCTTCGTGAGCGGGTCCCAGAACTTGCCGTCCACCTGCTGTTTCACCCACGATTCGCGGCTCGCAGTCTCCTTCTCGCCAGTCAGCACGTCTTTTGTAGCCATGCTTCCCGAGCCGTCCCACATCACGACGACACGCGGCTGTTCCGTGTGCTTTGCGAGCACGACGCGCTCGGGCTTTAGCAGTGTCACTGCGACGGCGACCGCGATGAGCAAGCGGAGGACGTGCAGCGCGATGTGCCATCCATCCGAGCCCTCGCGCTTCAGCGAGCGGAAGAAGAACCAGATGCTCGCCGCGAGGAATGCGGCGGATGTGGCGAGAGCCCACGGTGCGGTGTTGAATTGCCAGCCTTCAGTCATGGTGAGTTTTTCAAAGCAGCGTGCGAATGCCGCCAGGCTTTGGAGTGCGGGGGCTTGACCCCGCTTTTCCTTGCACGGGATTGCGCGTCGAGTGTCGAAGAAATGTGAGAGGCATCAATGCGCCTTACCATCGCCTTACTCACGACGCTTGCTCCGCCGAAAGTTAAAGCGGGGTCAAGCCCCCGCACTCCAAAGTCTAGCGGCAAGATCGGTGATTTTTTCACGCTGCTACCTCCTCGCGTTTCGCCGCTGCGGGCACCTTCGGCTTCGGCTTTTGCGGGATGAGTGCCTTGCTGGTCGCGAGGAGCATTTCGAGGGTCATGAAGATCATCGTCGCCACGATCATGAGAGGCCAGATTTCACTCGTGAGTCGGTCCGCTTTCATCGTCAGCGCACCGGTCATCACTTCGACTTTCACTCCCGGCAGCAGTTTTTCTACGGCTGCGGCGTCGATGGAATCTGCGGAGTCCTCGGTGTCGGGACGGTTCAGTGCTATGAGCCGGCCCGCGTGTTTATATACGCTGGCGTGCCAGCGCGGATCGCGGCGGCGGTCGGATTCCACCGCGGTCCAGAAATCGCCCTCCGGCGGTTTCCATTCGCCTGCAATTGCAAGCGCCGGCGGGGCCAGACGAGCGCCGCCGGTGAGGAGCAGACGCTGCATCATCGGCAGTAAAACGAAGCCGTCCCCAAATGTGCCCCATTCGAGGTCGGGTGAGGTCCCGCAGGCGAAGACGTGCCCGGCACCGACTCGCTGGCCGACGAAAAATGGCTGCCCATCAGCGAACACTCCATAAACATGCGCCGATTCACCAGCGATGCGTCCCACCTGCCGGCGCGCAATTTCCAAACGCGCGACGGGAAGCGAGGTGCCGTTGTCGGTCTTGGCAAGCGGGCCGTCGAGTTCGTCCCAACTCACCACACGGAAAGGTTCTTTGCCGTTCTCCGCTGCACTCCATGTGATGCCGAGCGGGCCGTTTCCGCTATCGCCACCAGCGGGGAACGCGAGCAACACGCCACCACTTTCGACGAAGGCCTGGAGCTGCTTGGCTACAGCGTCTGTGGGCGGCGGGCCTTGCCAGACGACGAGCGCGGCGTCCTTCCATTTGATTTCCGCGACCTTCGCAGACGGAACCACCTCTGCAGTTCGATCCGTCCGCGTCTTATCGGGCGCGGCGGCGAATGCGATGCGGCGCGCTGCGGGTAGATCGCTCACCACTGCTGCATAAAGCGGGACCGGCGTGCGATAGGTGAAATATGCCGCGTTGTCGGCGGAATTGTCGTCGCTGGGCAATTCGAATTTCCCCCACCCTCCCCCCTCCGGTAGCTTGGCGACGTCGTATTTGAGCGCCTCGCGCCGAACCGGTGTGGTTAAAACCAGATCGCTCTGACTCGTCGCACCATCGCGTGTGACTTTAAGTGGGAATGTGCCGTTCGCGCCGCCGTTCCGCGTCTCCAGCGAAATCGCGAGCGCACCTTTGTCCGCCGCTGCTTTGGATGGACGAAACTCCGCCGCTTTCACCGCGATGGAGAGGTTCGTTCCGGGAGCCGACGACAAATCGAGCACCCGAACACGCGTTTCCGGGAGGCCGGTAAATCTCGCATTGATATCCTGCCACTCCGCGCTGTCGTCACGCCAGTTGCTCTTTTGCAAATCGCTCGCGAGCCACACTTCTGCGCTGCCGGGTTTATTCTTGATGAGGTACTCGACCACCGTGCGGAACATCGCCGGGATGTCAGCTGCAGTGTCTGTAGCCTCCCCTGTTTGCATCGTGGCAAGCGTTCGTAGATCGGCGACCTCCAGCGGCTGCCGGAGCACGCTCTCGACGAATACAAAGCGGCTGCCCTTGCTGTCTTTTGCCGCTTCGGCAAGGAGCGCGAGAGCTTGCTGGCGCTTCGTATCCTGCCGATCCGATGCGACGCGGGATTCCATGCTGGACGAGCGATCGAGCAATACGACGATCACTTCCGGTGCGCCGCCTGCGGACTTCCCGAGCCAGCCTCCGGTCTGCGGCCGCATCATGGCCCAGATGAGAAACAGAATGGCGAGGGCGCGGAAAAGCAGGAGCAGGTATTGCTTGAGCTTGGCACGCTTCGTCGCGGCCTTGTTGGCCTTCAGAAGGAAATACATCGCCCCCCACTGCACCGTCTTGTAACGGAGCCGGTTGAGCATGTGGATGATGATCGGCAGGAGGCAAAGAGCGAGGAGCCACAAGGACCAGGGTTGGAGGTAGGTCATGGTGCGATGTCCAGTGCTCCGTCGATGCAGCGGTGCATAACGGGGATTTGATGTTCCAGACAGACGAGCGCGATCACCGAGTCGTACTGGCCCCGCAGGGTGGCTTCTGCGGGATAGATATCAGCGAATCCGTTTTTTCGCGAGAAGCGTGCGATCAATTCCCCCCGCGTGGATTGAGCGAGCTTCGTACGGACCGCTTTGGTTACTTCTGGTGAAACGTCCTGCTTGAGCATCTTGATCGCCTCCGGATTCATAAAGCGGAACACCCTGTCGCGAGATAAAAGCGCGATTCGTTCTGCGACGGCATATCCACCTCGTTCGGGAGTCAATCCGCGCTCTTTCATGATGGCGGACATCAGCTGAATACCGCTGACCGGGACGGTTTCACGGCCATTCGGAGTTTCCAAAACAATCAAGGCCAACGGCGTGTTCGTACTGTTATTGCGAACGGCTTTTACGAAAATGTCCTGAGCGTGAACAAGCTCGCCGAAACAAACGCCAAGACCCGCGCAGACGGAAAACATCCATGAGAGGATGCCCCGGCCGTTGAGCACTCCTATTACGGTGGCATCCCGCATCATCACCGTCCCCCCTTCTTCGACTGCCGTATCCGTTGCAGCATAAACTGCGTGAGGACGCCCTCGAACGACTGGTCGAGATACGTGAGGTGGTAGTCCACTTGGAACTGCGTGCAGCCGTGCTTCATCGCGGCGAGGTAGTCGTTCACGGCTTCGCGGTAGGCTTCGCGGATGACGGCGGGGTCGGTGATGAGGTCGGATCCGTTTTCCATATCCACAAAACGCACGGGGCGCGTGAAATCGAAATCGTATTCCTGCCGGTCGAGCAAGTGGAAGACGGCGAGGTCGTGCTTGTAAAAGCGGAGGTGCTTAAATGCGTCGAGCAGCTCGCCCGGCTCGGCGAAGAAGTCGCTGATGATCACCACGAGCGCGCGGCTGCGCATCCGTTCGGCGAAGTCGTGGAGCGTCTGGACGATGTTCGCTTCGCCCGATGGCTTTGCTTCTTCGAGGAGCTTGTAGAGCTGCCGGAGGTGCGACGATGTGTTGCGCGGCGCAAGGTCCACGGCTTTCTCTGAAAACGCGGTGAGCCCCACGGCGTCGCCCTGATGGACGAGCAAATGCGCGAGCGTCGCAGCGAGCCGGCGGGCGTAGTCAAAGCGCGTCATGTTATCGGCCGACGCAAATTTCATGGAAGCGGACGTGTCCACGACGAGGTAGCAGCGGAGGTTCGTATCGGCCTCGAATTCGCGGATGAAGTATTTGTCCGTGCGAGCGAACACGCGCCAGTCGAGGAATTTCAGGTCGTCGCCGGGAGCGTATTTACGATACTCCGCGAACTCGACGGACGCGCCACGAGTCGCCGAGCGATGCAGCCCGGTGACGGAGCCGAGCATGGGCGTGCGGACGGCGAGTTGCAGCCGGGAGAGGCGGGCGATTACGGCTTGGTCAAGAAAGTCCATTTTGGGAAAAAGCGTAATGAGTGCCGCAAGGCTTTGGAGTGCGGGGGCTTGACCCCGCTTTAACTTTCGGCGGAACGGGCGCAGTGAGTAGAACGACGGTGACGCGCAGATCGGCCTTGGGCAATTGTTCGACACGCGACGCGTAATCCTGTGGAAGGAAAAGCGGGGGCAAGCACCCGCACTCAAAAGCCTCGCGGCACTCATAAAGCGGCTTGTATTCGTCCCGCAATTCCGAGACACGGAGATTATGCCTTCGGACAAAATACCTTGGCCCCATGCTCCAGAACATCGACTGGGAGAGCGCGGGACCTTTTTTCTCACTTGCGGCACTTATTTGAAGGCGCACAGATTTCGCGGACGGCAACGGTTGGAGTTCGTTCACGATCAACTCCTCGCGTTGGCGGAGAAATACGGCTGGGCACTGGAGGCTTGGGCGGTGTTCTCGAATCACATTCATTTTGTCGGAAAATCTCCGGCGATCGATGCGGATGCGACTAGTCTGAGCACGTTTATGTCGGAGCTTCACACGAGCACTTCGACTTTCATCAACGAACTCGACTGCGCGCCGGGGCGCACGAACTGGCACAACTACCGGGACACGCGGTTGACTTACGAAAAGAGCTATTTCTCTCGCCTGAATTACGTGCATCAAAATCCGGTGCGCCATGGGCTGGTTCCAGTGGCGAATCAGTATCCGTGGTGCTCGGCGCGGTGGTTCGAACTCAATGCCACCGCCGGGCAGGTCAAAACGATTTACTCGTTCAAGACGGATGCGGTGAAGGTCTATGATGAGTTTGTGCCGGATCCAGCTTTCTAAGTGCCGCGAGGCTTTTGATTGCGGGGGCTTGACCCCGCTTTTCCTTCCAAGGGTTTGCACGTCGGGCGTCGGAAGGTCGTCACAGGCAGGGCGGACTCGAGCTGAACTTCGCCGGAGGATCGCGAGACTCAGAAAGCCGCTTCCGCCGAAAGTTAAAGCGGGGTCAAGCCCCCGCACTCCAAAGCCTAGCGGCACGCTCGTGGGCATTTCGTTCATGCTACAGTTGCTTTTCATCGAACTCGATTCCGGCCTCGGTGAGCAGTTGTTTAAATTCGTCCAAAAATGGGACCGTGCGGTGACGTTCGCCGTCGGCCATTATGTATTCCGCGAGCAAATCGCAATGCTCTTCGGATACGCTGAAAGCAGCGTAGTCTTCGTGCCATCCTGCGAATTGTGGAAAAACAGCATTCGCCTCAATCCATTCCGTGGTGCCGGACTTTAGCGCTTCAGCGTAGTGATCGATCGAGATTGTAGGATTGAATGATACGAGAATGTGGACGTGCTCTTCGCTGCCACCGACACAAACAAGGCGGCACCCGAGATTGCGATGGATGTGCCAAATCTCCCGGTAAAGGTCCTCTCGGCGTTCTTGAAAAAGTACCTTCGCCCGACCCTTTGTAGGTAAGATGATGTGCAAAAACAACCGGCTGACTATTGTGTCGTCGTTCATTGGGATGCGCCGAGCAGCATTACCTGCCCTGCGTTCACATTCGTTAATGCCTGCTTGAATAGCTCGTGGGTTGCCCGAACCTCCGTTACGGCATCTGGAGACTCATTGAAATAGCTTTTAATATCTTCGTCGGAAATTCTGACACGTCCGATCGTTTTCTTCAAGCGAGATGCTTCTTTGTCAGTAAATACGAACCACACAAAAGTTGGCGCTAGAGTTGTTAGTCCCTTAGCTCGTTCTGAGGTTGAATACGGACCAACGTCAGCATCGTGATCGTCGAGGACGCCAGTATACGCTTCGATGCAGTGACCGAGGGAGTAATCCTTAACATTCACCGCAAGAGCCTCAAGCGTCGTCACGATATCCGGTCTGGGCTTCGAATGAATCTCGCGGTCGAAGGCTTCCTCCGAAAGGATTAATAACCGCAATGATCCCGGCGAGGGAGTTTGAAACTCAATCGCCACGTCACTCATATTTCGTTTGCGGTTCCCGGAAAGTGGAATCCCCAGCAATCCGCAGACGAAGCGGATTAACTTCCACGGCAGGTAGAGAGTCACGAAAATAACAACAATAACCGACCAGTAGAGCGTCGCCCGCGCAAATCGAAGTATCTGGAAATCCTTCATTCGTCATATCCGCTACCCCTCCGTCTCCTTCATCACCCGCCGGATGATCTCCGCCGAGTCCACGCCTTCGCTTTCCGCGTGGAAATTAACGAGGATACGATGCGCGAGCACTGGTTCGGCGACGGCTTGCACGTCTTCGAGGCGGGCGAGGTAGCTGCCTTGCAGGACGGCGCGGGCTTTGGCTCCGAGCACGAGATACTGCACGGCGCGCGGTCCGGGGCCCCACATGACCCACTTTTTGACCCAGTCCGGCGCCTCGGGCTCTTTCGGGCGGCATTTGCGGACGAGCTTCACGACATATTCATAGACGTGCTCGGGGACGGGGACGCGGCGGACGATGTCCTGAAACATGAGGATGTCTGCGCCGGTCATGATTTTTTCCAGCGCGGGGACGGAGGCTCCGGTGGTGGCTTTGGCGATTTGGAGTTCCTCGGCGGCGCTTGGGTAGCCGACGTTGATGAGGAACATGAAACGGTCGAGCTGCGCTTCGGGCAGCGGGTAAGTGCCTTCCTGCTCGATGGGGTTTTGCGTGGCCAAAACGAAGAAGGGCTTTTCGAGCACGAAGCGGTGTTTCCCGGCGCTGACGACCTGCTCCTGCATCGCTTGCAAGAGCGCCGCCTGCGTTTTTGGCGGGGTGCGGTTGATTTCGTCGGCGAGGACGATGTTGGCAAAAACGGGGCCTTTAATGAACTCGAACTGCCGGCGTCCGGTATCGGTGTCCTGCAAAATCTCGGTGCCCGTGATGTCGCTTGGCATGAGGTCGGGCGTGAACTGGATGCGGCTGAAGTTGAGCTGCATCACATCGGCGAGCGAGTGAATGAGAAGCGTCTTCGCAAGGCCGGGAACGCCCATGAGCAGGGCGTGGCCGCGTGCAAAGATGCAGGTGAGCAGCTTTTCGACGACGTGGTTTTGGCCGATGATGACCTTGCCGATTTCGGCGCGGAGTTTTCCGTAGATGTCGCGCAGTTTGTCGATGGCGATGACGTCAGCTTCCTGAGCTGCGGGAGAGGGGGCGTTAGTGGTTTGCATGTGTTGTTGCAGATGTTTTTAGCGAACTTGACGGCGTAGGACAAATGAAGCTGGTGAAATGTTCACGCATAAAATGTGGAAATATTTAACAACCTTGGCTGAACAAATGGTTGAACTCCTTGTCGCATCAGGGAGGATAAGCATCCCGGGACACTAATCTTTCATGAAATTTCTCCTTTTTGCCACAGCCGCTCTCTTCTTGCCAGCGACGCTCTGCCACGCAGCGCCGCCAACGTTGGGCGGAATCACAGCAACTCCGTCCGGAAACTCCTCGGTGGTCACGGGAACTGTTACGTCGAATGGCGCGGCGACCACAGTCCGCGCCCGGTACGGCGAGACGACGGACTACGGATCGTCCGCTCAATCGCCGGGCACGTTCTCAGCGTCAGCCAGCGGAGCGCCTTTCACCATCACGCTGCCGGGGCTGAAGTATGGGACGACTTATCATTTCAAAGTGCTGGCGGAAAACGGTGACCTGCCTTCCGCAGACTCGGGTGATCTGACATTTTCCATACCGGCGGAAAAGCCGGGCGTGGGAACTCCAACGGTGAATGTGCTCGACGCCACACAGGCAACGATATCCGCGCTCATAACCGCAAAGGGCGGCGATACCACGGTGCGCGTGGACTACGGCACGACTGCAGCGCTCGGCAGCACGCAAGCGGCCACGATGACCGTCCTTGCAAATGAATCGAAGACCGTTCCAATCACGCTTACAGGCCTCACGAAGACCACGTATTTTTACAAGGTGGTGGCGACGAATTCGGTGGACTCGACAGAGAGCGCGGCGCTGACATTTACGGTCCCTCAGGCTCCGCAAGTCACGGCGACGGTCACTACGAAAGCGACTTCGGCGGCGGTGAAAGCAATCGTCACAGCACACGGCGACACGGTGAAGCTGACTCTGAACTACGGACTGACGAACACTTACGGCTCATCGCTGGTGATCAACGGCATTCCCGGTAATTCCGCCAGCCTCGAACAGATATTCAACGTCACCGGACTGAGCCGGAACACGACCTATAACTACAGTGTGCGCGCCGAGCACTCGGGAGGAAGCGCTGCGACGACCAACGCGACCTTTAAGACGAAGGCGAATTCGAAGCCCATCGCGCGAGCCGACTCTGCGCAGCCAAACGGCCGGACCCCCATCTCCATCCCAGTGCTCGCGAATGATTCGGACCCGGATGGCGACACACTCTCCATCGAAACCGTCTCAAAGCCCACGAAGGGAACCGTTACGGTCTCGGGCAGCAACTTGATTTACACGGTAGGCGCGGATTTCAAGGGCCGTGATGAGTTCACTTACACCGTGAGCGATGGTCAGGTGCCGCCCGCCGTCGCCATCGGCAAGGTTTCCATTCTTTCTCCGCAGGCTGCGATCGACGGGGTGAACAGCGCCATTATTAAAGATGCCGACGGTAATGATGCGGGAGCGTATAAAATCATCGGCACCGTGGCCGGCCAATTTACGGCCCGTGTCAGTATCGGCGGGACGAATTCCGTCGTGAGCGGGCAGTTTGACACCGACGGGAAATTCAGCACGACGCTTCCAAATGGAACGCGCGTGAAATTCGAGACGACACAGAACGGCACGGCAAACTCCATCAAAGCGGAGTTTGAGCGCGCCGATGGAAAATATACCGCCGAGAATCTCGTGAACGCCGTGACGGCCGCCCGCCGGACGGAGCTCGCCGGGCTTTACACCATGTCACTCCCCTCCCCCGGGGTCACCACGGTGGTCGGGCAGACAAGCACCGGACTGCCGGAAGGTCCGGGCTTTATCCGTATGACTGTGAAGGACTGGGGCGGAGTGCGCGTGCAAGGTGTGCTCGGCGACGGCAGCAAATTCTCATACGCGTCGACGCTCTCTGGAACGGATGCCGCCACGCAGATCCCTCTTTGGCTCTCGCCAGCGGATGCGCGGGTCAGCGGAACGATCGCACTGACCGGAACCACCGACGTCACAGCGGCGGGCGACTTGAAGTGGTACCGCCCGCCGGATGAAGGCGCAAAGGTGTTCGACACCGGTTTTTACACGGTCGTAAAGGCGAGCGGCGGCGAATATACGCCACCTGAGAAAAACCAGCGCGTGCTCAATGCCAGCGATAGCAAGGCGACCATCACAATCAAAGGCGGCAATCTTTCGAGCAACATCGTATCGAATATGACTATTGACCGGAGTAACCGCCCGAATGTCGATTTGGGCTATGTTTCGAAACTGACCCTGTATCCGGATAAAGGACTTTTCTCCGGCACATTTGAGCACCCGTTTGACGGCGAAAAACGCAGCTTCCAGGGCGTGCTCCTGCCGCTGCAGGGACGCGCAACCGGCGTCTTTACCGGAGTATCACAGACCGGCACCGTGGAAATTACGCCCGGCGCGACAGTGGTCGTGACTCCGACGCCCGGCACCGGCGGCGGGGGAACGGGCACCGGAGGAACAGGCACCGGTGGCACCGGAACGGGCGGCACGGGGACTGGCGGCCGGGGCAATACGGGCACTGGCATTGGTGGCACCGGGCTGAATTTGGGCAACTTGAACGGTTTAAACGGGACCGGAATTCAAGGGCTGAATCTGGGACAATAGCCTACGCCGGAATTGTCACCCCAAGCCCTGGGCCGATGGGAAAAATCGCGCGCCCATTCTCCACCCGCACGCCACTCGTCGGGTCACTGGCGAGGAGAGCGGCACCATCCATATCGACGCAATCCAGCAGTGGCAAAAGCTGGGCCAGAGCGGAAATCGCCACGCTGCTTTCGATCATGCATCCCGCCATCACCTGAAGTCCAAGTTCACGAGCACGCGTAATCATGCGGCGCGCGGGAGTGAGACCGCCGGCTTTGGTGAGCTTGATGTTGATTCCGTGGAAGCAGCTTGCGCAGCGCGCGACATCCGCGAGCGTCTGGCAGCTTTCGTCGGCGACCAGCGGAAGTGCACATTCGCGATGAAGCCGCTCCATTTCCTGCCACGCATCGGCAGGTAGCGGCTGCTCGATAAACTCCACTCCGAGCGCCGCAAGCTCCGGAGCGAAAGTGAGCGTCTGTTCGACTGTCCAGCCCGTGTTTGCGTCCACGCGAAACGGCGCGGTCGTATGGCGGCGGAGTTCGCGCATCACGGCAAGATCGTGCGGACCTCCGAGTTTTATTTTGTAAACCGGCCAGCCTTCCGCCTCGCGCAACTTCGCGACCATCTGATCGACGGAATCGAGGCCGATGGTGAAATTGCTCGCCGGCCCGTTCGCGATGTCTAACCCCCACAACTTCCACACCGGCAAGCCGCGCTGTTTCCCCCAAAGGTCATGCGCCGCAATATCCACGGCACACAACGCAAACGGATTTGCACCCAGGCGAGGCGCGAGCATTTCCCACAAGTCCTCAGGCCCGTTGAAATCGTGGCATTCCAAATCAGCCGCCGCATTTGCCAGATCCACCGCGATACTCTGCGCGGTAAAGTGAGGATACGCGAGTGACGGCGCAGCTTCACCGTAGCCGACCAGCCCATCCTCGTGCAATTCGACCAGTAGGTTGTGCTTCGAATTCAGTGTACCATGCGCCGTGGTGAACGGATGCCTCAATGGCAGATGGAGATCGCGGATAACGAGACGCATGGCTGCCATGTAACTGTTGCGCCGCACTGAGCAAGCTTGCGAACTTCGCCGCCATCCGGCATTTCGAAGGCGATGATTCATCCGACCGCCATCATTCATCCATCCGCGCAACTCGGCAAAGACGTGACCGTCGGCCCTTACGTGGTCGTCGAGGGGGCCGCGATCATCGGCGGCGGCTGCTCGATTCAGTCCCACGCGATCATCGGTGCACACGTTGTCATGGGAAAAAACAACACCATCGGCTATGGCGCGATCATCGGAGGCGACCCGCAGGATTTTGCGTTCAACCCATCAGTGAATAGCCGCGTCGTCATCGGCGACAATAATCGTATCCGCGAATACTGCACCCTCCACCGCGGAACACACGAAGGGACCGATACCGTCGTAGGGAACGATTGCTTTTTAATGGGCGGAACCCATCTGGCTCACAACGTTCAACTGGGGAACAAGGTCATCACTGCGAACAACGTCCTGCTAGCGGGGCATGTCATCATAAACGACTGCGTCTTCCTGAGCGGCGGCTCGGCAGTCCACCAGCACATCCGCATTGGCACACTCGCCATTTGCCAGGGCGGTTCGGGCTACACCAAAGATCTGCCGCCGTACGTCATCGGCGCGGAGATGAACGCGGTCGCCGGCCTAAACGTCGTCGGAATGCGACGCGCAGGGCTCGATTCCGCCGCGCGGGCTGACGTAAAGCGGGCCTTTACTCTGCTTTACCGTACCGGCCTCAATGTCCGACAAGCCCTCGAAGCAGCACAATTAGAGGCATGGGGCGCCGAAGCTCAGATCTTCTGGGACTTCGTCCGCTCCGCAAAAAAGAAAGGCGTCTGCGACTGGATCGGCTCGCGGAAAAAGGCGGCGCAAATCGCGGACGAATGAGCGCTCGGCCGGTTTCCGTTTCATGCACGGCCAGTTTGAATTCAGAGGCCAACACTCCATCAATGGCTTGATTGCTTTGCATCAACCGGTAAGAAGAAAGATTCCAAAATGCTTACGCCGGAAGAACAGCTCGCAACACTCAAGCGCGGAGCCGCGCAAATTATCTCGGAGCAGGACCTGCTCGCAAAGCTCAAGTTGGGCCGCCCGCTCAACGTTAAGCTTGGCGTGGACCCGACCGCGCCCGATATTCACCTCGGCTTTACCGTCGGCCTGACCAAGCTGCGGCAGTTTCAAGACCTCGGCCATCAGGCTATTTTGATCATCGGCGACTTCACAGCGATGATCGGTGACCCATCCGGCCGCTCCAAAACCCGCAAGCAACTCACGCACGATGACGTGATGGCAAATGCGACGACTTTCAAACAACAAGCCTTCAAAATCCTCGACCCCGCGAAAACCAAAGTCGTTTTCAATGGAGAGTGGTTCGAGCTGATGACATTCGAGCAGGTGATGAAGCTCAATTCCCGCGTTACAATGCAGCAGATGCTCCAGCGGGAGGATTTCAAGAAAAGAATCGAAGATAAAGAACCGGTTCATTTGCATGAAATCCAATACCCTATAATGCAAGGCTGGGACTCCGTGATGATTCATGCCGACGTCGAGATAGGTGGAACCGACCAACTCTTTAACTGCCTTGTGGGGAGAGACCTCCAACGTGAGGAAGGCCAAGCGCAGCAGGTGGTTTTTTTGCTCCCCTTGCTGGAGGGCCTGGACGGCGTGAACAAAATGTCGAAGAGCATCGGAAACTACGTAGGCCTCGCTGAGGCACCGGAGACTATGTTCGGAAAACTGATGAGCATCACCGACGCCCTCATGGCTCGTTACTATGATTTGCTTTTGTGCGAAGTCGTGCCTTCGGACCTCCATCCCATGGAAGCGAAAAAGCAACTCGCAGCCAGGATTATCGCCCGCTACCATGGCGATGAGGCCGGGATGCGGGCGCGGGAGGATTTTGAATCGCGTTTCTCAAAGAAGGACCTATCAAATGTCGAATTGCCGGAGCTGCCTCTCTCGGGCGTTCAACCTGACATCGTCAGCGTCGTGATCGCAGGATACAGTCACTGTTTCCAAATCACAAAGTCTCGGGGCGACGCAAGGCGGTTGGTCGAGCAAGGCAGCATTCAGATCGACGGCGAAAAACTCAGTGATCCAAAATCGACCCCCTCCCTTGCGGCGGGACAGGTGTTGAAGCTCGATAAGACTCGGAGCGTTCGGATCGCCTAGTATTTGCGGATCGATCCACGTGTGGAGTCGCTTCGCGAGGCGGGGCTATCGACGGTGGTGGTTTTTGGTGTGATGGAAAGTGGACCATCTTCGAGAGACATTGACCAAAGGAAGTTGAAGGCTCTGGACTGCGGTGAGCATCACAGCTTTTGAGGCGTCCTCTGTTCGTGATGTCGCTCAAAGCGGAGATTCTTGTCACTCCAGAGCCTTCGGCGTTCAAAGCTCGCGACTCCAGTTTTAGTCACGCCGTGGTTTTGACTTGGATTAAATGGACTCCTTCAAAAGGATGCTGGGTTGAAAGCGAGCCCGTGAGGTTGAAACGAGAGTGGTGATAAAAAGGTTCCTCAGCCCGTCGCAACCCCACTGAGTAATCCTAAAAACCGCATTTAAATATCCACGGAAGGCACGGAAGGACACGGAAAGAAGGACCTACGAAGATGACCCTTCTCATCCATTGGGTGAAAGCGGCGCATTCTCGGAATGGACTGGTTTCCGTGAACTTCCGTTTCTTCCGTGGACCCCAACTGCCTTTTTTATCAGGGTAACCGGACTGGTTCAACCCTGACGGCACCGAGGCTTCGCTCCGATGCCCTCAGAAAAGTTTTAGGTCGAGATGAACGCTGCTCTGTTTTTCAATAGAGTTGAGTTTGTTTCGACCCGGGTCCCCCATCCTGTTCCACATGGAACGTCTCAGTTTCGAGCCGAATCCTTGCATTGTTCGTCATGCGAATAAAGCCCATTGCTCACGGTATTCGTCAAGTGATAACCCTAAATGCGTGATTGGAGCCCGCGAAAAGCGCGAAAAGGCGCGAAAATAGAAGAACTC
>JANMGP010000154.1:0-52105 GCA_031374705.1 Verrucomicrobiaceae bacterium
GCCACTCGCGCGATTTCGGTGCGCCGGTCATCCGCCACGTCCTGGTGCCGCGGACGCGGAATGTGACGATCATCAACGTCACGAATAACATCACCAACATCACCTACAATTACGATCGCGGGTACGTGTTCAATGGCGGCCTCGACTACGACTACATCGCGCCGCGTTGCTCGCATTCGCTGCCTGCTCTTAAACTCGTCCAGAACACGACCACGAACATTTTCGTGAATGGGAACCGTGGAAACGTGTTCATCAACTCACAGCAAGGAAACGCGCTTTACGTCGCCGCGCCGCCGAGGGCCACTGGCAACTGGAGCGTCCCAACCCGCAAACCCGTCGTCGCAAAGACGCTCGTGGTTCCCGCCGTTTCGCGCGGCTGGGCGGGCCTCGACAAAGACGGCGTACGGGACAAGCTGCTTGTGAAAATGCGCAGCGAAGTTGCTGGAGCGACACCGGACTCGCAACCGGCGCGCGCCTTCCGCGCGGACAGCATCGCGGTCGTGCCCAAGAAGGCAGACCCGACACTTCCGCGCCCATCCTTGCTGAAGGCGAACGCGAATCGCGGCGGTGATGACCGAACCGACGGACCGTCCGTTTTGAAAAAGCCGATCACCCGACCGGACGTTCCACAGATTGACGGTAAGGATCTCGCGAAGGACGCTCCCCGGCCCGCGCCGGCCCCTGGAAATGCGCCGGACATCTTGAAGAAGCCGGTTTCACGTCCCGAAGTTTCGGCGAATCCGCCCGGCCGTGATGACGCGCCGGCGATACTCAAGAAGCCGGTCGTCCGTCCCGAACCGCCTGACCGCGATCCGGCCCGCCGCCCGGCGGAGAGCGCGACCGTATTGAAGAAACCACGGGACGAAGATCGCCGCGATCTCGACCCGCAGAGGCCGCCCGTCATTGAACGCCCGGCGTCCGCTCCGAAAGACGACGGCGGGCTCCGTAAGAAAATCGCCGAGCAGGCGGACCGCGAAAAAGCGGACGCCGCCGACCGTGCCCGTGGAGCCGCGATGGCTCGCGAAAAGTCCAATCAGGAAAGAGACGCACAGGAAGCGCGCAGCCGCGAACTCTCGAAGCAGCGCGATGCCGAGGACACCCGACGGATGACTGTGGAAAAGCAGCGCCGCTCTGCCGAGGCCGACGACGCACGACGCAGCCAGGCCGAAGCTCAACGCGCCGCTGAAGCAAACTCGCAGCGCAAGCAGGCCGAGGCTCTCGACCGCCAGCGACAGGCTGCCGAAAGCGAAAAAATGCAGCGCCGGCAGGCTGAATCCCAGCGCGCCGCCGAGGACAATGCCCGCCGCCAGCAAGCTGCCGCGATCGACAAACAACGCCGGTCCGCGGAACAGGACAACGCACGCCGCGCCCAGGAAGAAAGCGCCCGCCGCTCGGGTGCGGCGGCAGCGGACAATCAGCGCCGGATGCAGGCCGAGATGTCCCGCCGCGCTTCGGATGAAGCACGCCAGCGCCAGTCCGACATGGCACGCCAACAACAACAGCAAGCGGAGGCAGCCCGCCGCCAGGCCGCGCAGCAACAGCCGCGTCCGCAAATCCAACGCCCGCAACCACAGCCCTCGCAGCCATCTTCGAACCGCTCGCTCTCGCCCGAGGAGCAGGCTTTGCTGAAGAAGAAACGGTCGTAGAAGTAAGGACTTGGACTTTCGGTGCGGGTTCCGGCATTCGTGTAGGCGAACATGGCTCGCCAATACACACTTCACCGCACAGCGCCGACAGGGCCGAAAATTGATTTCGCTGCGGAGCTAAATGCCGAGCAACTCGCGGCAGTGACCGCGCCACCCGGCCCCGCGCTGATCATCGCGGGAGCCGGGTCGGGGAAAACGCGGACTCTGACTTACCGCGTCGCCTACCTCATCGAGAACGGTATTCTGCCGCAGCACATCCTTCTGCTGACGTTTACCAACAAGGCCGCGCGGGAAATGCTCGACCGCGTCTCGAGCCTCGTCCCGCAGCCGCTCGACGGTCTTTGGGGCGGCACGTTTCACAGCATCGGCAACCGCATCCTGCGCCGACACGCGGCAGAGGCTGGTTTTGCGCCCGGCTTTTCCATCCTCGATCGCGAAGATGCGGTGGACCTGATGGATGAAGTCGTGCTCAAGCTCGAACTCGAGCCGCACGAAAAGCGGACACCAAAAGGCGAGGTCTTCGCGGATGTGCTCAGCTATCAGCTCAATACCGGCTTCCCGCTTTCCGACGTCCTCGCGGAAAAATACCCGCATTTCCTCCAATACCGTGACCAGTTCGCGCTGGCACGCAGTCGGTACGAGCAGAAAAAGAAGCAGGCAAACGCGCTGGACTTTGATGACCTCCTCGAAAAAACCGTCTCGCTTTTCAAAAAAAACATGCGCGTCGCCGAGCACTACCAACGGCAATTTCAGTACGTACTGGTGGACGAGTATCAGGACACGAATCATCTCCAGAACGACTTCATCGAGCTTCTCGCAGCGCGCCACCACAACGTGATGGTCGTGGGAGACGACGCGCAAAGCATCTACTCGTGGAGGGGCGCGGACTTCCGGAACATCCTGGAGTTTCCGAAGCGGCACCCGAACGCACAGGTTCACAAAATCGAGACCAACTACCGGAGTGTGCCGGAGATTCTGGCGGTCGCGAACGCGGCGATTGCGGCAAATGTGCATCAGTTCAAAAAGGAACTGCGCGCCACACGACCGGTCACCGATCTTCGGCCTGCGCTCGTTCCGCTGCCCGACAGCCACCAACAGGCTGAACTCGTCGCGCAACGCATTCTGGAACTGCACGAAGAAGGAATGCCTTTGGAGGAAATGGCCGTCCTTTATCGTGCGCACTTTCATTCGATGGAGTTGCAAATGGAACTCACGCGGCGAGGCATTCCATACGAGATCACGAGCGGCCTGCGGTTTTTCGAGCAGGCGCACATCAAGGACGTCAGCGCCTTTTTAAAATGGGCCGTGAATCCGCGTGATGAAGTCGCATTCAAGCGGATGGTCCGGCTCCTTCCCGGCATCGGCACAAAGTCCGCGGACACGCTTTGGGCGCAAGTGGAGGACCGACTCCGGAACAGCGCAGCCGAGCCGGAACTCGGCACGCCGCCACCGCAGGTGGAAACGGTCCCGGCTGATTCGGGCGCGCTGGATGACGATCCCGATTGGAGTGTCGATGCGCCGCAATCCGCGCTCGCACCTGCCGACCGTCCGACCCGCGAGCTGCCGGAGTCCATCGCGAATCCGTGGCATGGAATGCCCGCAATCAAAGACCTGCTCATCGGCCTGAAAGTCCAGACAAAGACCGCGAAAGCATGGGAGCAGCTCGCTTACACGCTCGATGAACTCGCGCCGGGCGGAAAGCTGGCGCCGCCGGCCGAGATGATCGGCAGCGTGCTGGAGGCGATCTATGACGACTACATGCTCGCCAATTTTCCGAACTACGAATCGCGGCGGGAAGATCTGAATACGCTCGCGAATTTCGCGAAGCAATACGATGCGCCCCAGCCGTTCCTCGACCAACTCGCGCTCATGACGAGCCTCGACACCGATGCCGCGCAACGGAAGGACGATCCGGAGCGGGTGACGCTGTCGAGCGTTCATCAAGCCAAGGGACTCGAGTGGCGCGCGGTCTTTGTGATTTGGCTCGCAGAAGGAAAATTCCCCACCGGCCGTTCACTGGAAAGCGACGCTGCCATCGAAGAAGAGCGCCGGCTATTCTACGTCGCGGTCACCCGGGCAAAGGACGAGTTGTATCTCACTTATCCCTGCGTCAGCTATTCGCAAGGTTACGGTGACCCGCTGCAACGGCCCTCGCGCTTCATCGCGGAGATTCCGCGTGAACTGTTGGAGGAATGGCAGGTCGGCGGCGTGTTTTGATGGCGGGCCCGCCAAACTCGAAAACACTCATTGACGGTTTGTCAGCGCGGTCATAGGCTCGCGGTCCATTTTTAGAATTGCAACCAGCCATCGAAAGGAGGGAAACCACAACATGCCAGAAGTACAAGTCCGTAAGGGAGAGCCAATTGATCGCGCAATCAAGCGCCTGAAGAGCAAGCTCGAAACCGAAGGAATCATGGATGAAGTGCGCCGTCTGCGCGCCTTCGAAACGCCCACGCAGAAGTCGCGCCGCAAGGCGAAGCTGAACGCCAAGCGCGCCAAAGCGAAGAAGAACCGCTTCCAGATGAGCTAGGCGGTTTGCGGCATTGCCGCCCGTTTAATTTTCACAAAAAACCGCCGGAACCGGCGGTTTTTTCGTGTACTCAGAGGCAGATTCAGGCTGGACGGATTCCATCATCGCGACATAACTTCCAATTTATGAACAAAGTCCTTACTCCCGTGCTAGCACTCGCCGCCATCGGTGGCGCAGCGTTTTCTTTCATGCAAATGAATGCCCGTTCCGCCGCCGAGTCGGCAGCGGCGGACCGAGACAAGCGCATCGCCGCATTGGAGAAATCCCTGAGTGACGCGCTCGACGCCGCCAACAAGGCGAAAGGCGACCTTTCCACGGAACTGGAAAATGTCGCGCGTCTGAAAAGAGAGCGCGACGAGGCGAAGGAGAAATCGAAACTGGTTGCAGCAGCCGACCCCGCGGGCGAACCCAAAGCCCCGGCCGCAGCCGATCCCAAGCAGCAGTTTGATATCCGGAACATCATGGGAAATCTCGCCAAGGGAATGGATGACCCGGAGCAGCGCAAGGCAATGAAGTCGATGAACGAGCGTATGATTTCCGGCGCGTATGACAAAGTCTTCAAGCAAATCGGCCTCAACGAAGGCGATACGAAACTCGTGTCCGAGTTGCTGGGTGAACGCAATTTTGTCGCGATGGACCGCGGTCGCAAGCTCCTCACCAGCGGTGCTGATCCTGCGGCAATCGCGCAGGTTCGCAAGGACATCGAAGCGACAAAATCTGAATACGATACGAAGGTGAAAGCCGTGATCGGCGACGATAAATTCCGCGAATTAACCACGTATGAGCAGACCGTAGGCGACCGCCGGACAGTGGATGGCCTAGCGCGCGAGTTCGAACGTAAAGGACAACCGCTGGAGGATTCGCAGAAGGAGAAACTGACAGCCATCATGGTGCAAGAACGCCTGAAGGCACCCACAAATGAAATCCCGGATCTTGGGGGCGGCCCGGGAATGCAGATGCTGATGTCTGATGCAGAGACCAAGGCAAAGCAGGCGGAGGAAGACGCGCTCCAGCAGCGGGTCCTCGCGCGTGCCACTGAGGCGGGGCTCTCGCCGGATCAAGTCTCCACCCTCCAGGAGTCCCAAAAGCGCCGGAGCGAGCAGCGCGTGATGATGCAGGCATTCGGCAAGGCGTTCTTGAATCCGGGCAAATAGCCAAGGGCGGAGGTCTTCTCCGCCTTTGCGAGAAATGCATCGTCTTCTCACCATCGTCTTCCTGTGTATGAGCATGGCGCTCGCCTGGTGGGCGCTCGAGCTTCAGGGAAAGCTCGTATTCAAGGAAAAGGAGCTGCTGACCCTTCGCAAAGACCGCGATGCCGCGCAGGCCACTGCGAGACAGGCTCTCGCAGAAATTGCGCCGCTAAAGGAAAACGTCGCGCGACTCCAAATGGAACGCGACGAGTCACGTGCGCTGGCAGGAAAGTCGGCACCATCGCCCGCCGATGTAACGGGCCAGGCACCCGTTGAAGACGCAAATGCCGGAGTCTTCGGCGGATTCCTCAAGCAGTTGGATTCGCCGGAGATGAAAAACATGATGCGCACGCAACAACTCGGGGCCACGCGGAAGGAGTATGGCGCACTTTTGAAGCGATGGAATCTTTCACCAGCCGACGCCGAATCGGTGCTCAATTTTCTAGCCGACAAGGAAGTCGGAATGAGCTCTGAAGCGATATCCGTGATCAACGGCAGCGCAGAGGCGAAGGCGACTACGGACCTTGCTGCTTCGATCGAGAAGCACCAAACGGAGAGCAATGAGCGGCTGAAGTCGATCCTTGGTGAGGCGCGCATGAAGGAATTGGCGGCTTACGATCAGGAAAGGGAAAGCGAGCAAATCGTCGGCCGGCATTCCGAGCATCTTGATATCGCCGGCTTCCCGCTGAACGCGCAGCAGCGCACCCAGCTTGCCGGCATCATCCAACAGGAAACGGGAGACGCGACCGCAAAGAACACGGCCGACGCGGAGGAACTCAAGGTACTCACCTCCGGGACGGCTGACGACGAGACGATCGCGAAAATGCGCAAACGCGAAGAGGAACAGCAGACGCGCATACTTCAGAAATCCGCGGGCTTCCTGACACCCGACCAAGTGAGCGCGCTCCAGTCTTCATTCCGGGAGCAGAATGAAGAACAGCAGGCTGGATTAAAGATGATGCAGCAGATGTTCAAGGCGGGAGGCGGAATCGGAGGTGCCGGCGCGGTGAAGGTCGAGGTGAAGACAAAATCCATCAACTTGCCGGCCAAGCCGTAGAAAGCCGGTCTGCTCAACGCGCGAGAAACGTGTCCACTTTTCGCACCCACGCCGCGGAGGGTGCGACAGTGAAGGTATTGTGCGTGGTATCCGGAAGCTCGACGAGGAGCTTTGGTCCTGAGTAGCCCTCGTAGAGCTTCCGCCCTTGATCCGCGCCGACGACTTCATCGTTTGCCGCGACCACAATTGCTACGGGGCCGCGATATTTTTTGAGCGCTTCGATGTTATCGTAATCATCGTGCAGGAGGAGCCCCACAGGCAGATACGGCATCACCCGTTGCGCGACTTCCGCGAGACGCGCAAATGGCACGACAAGCAGGACGCCGGAAACCGAATCGGGATTCTCCGCTGCGAGCTCACACGCTGTCCCGCCGCCCATACTCTCGCCCAGCAGAAAAACAGGACGCTGATCACCTTCACGGAGAGTCGAAAAAGCGGCACGGCCCGCCGCGAAGAATGCGTCTTTTCCGGGAGAACCCGGGCGCGCGCCGTAGCCGGGATACTCCATAACGAATGTCTCCCATTCCGTACCTCCACCGAGTGCGGCGAATGTCTGGAGATACTGTGCACGCTCGATGGCATCGACTGCGTTGCCATGAAAAACCAGCATCCGTGCCTTCGCTCGCGCATTGGGGATACGCCACCCGATGAGCGCCCCGGCGGGATCCCGCCACGGCTCGACTCCGCGTTCCTTAGCCTCCTCCAGCAGAGCGGACTCAGGGCGGACCAAGGGATGGTAGAGCATCCGGCTCTGGCAACCCGCGACGATGAACATCAAGCTGAGGTAGGCAATCGCGAACACCCGCACAAGGCGAAGGAGGAGTCTCTTCATTCCGCATTGTGACTCGTCCTCTGTATTTCGTCGAGAGGACAAACCAGAGGTTCTCAACCGCCAGGGGAAGCTCGCGAAGAAGATTGGCTTCGCCGCAGCTTCCACTCGGAGCGAGAATCGGACAGAATGCTTGAAGATGCCACATAAGCGCGTTTCCAGTTTCGTTTTTCTCGACCCGGCAGGGCATCGATGGCCCCTCTTCCGGCGCGTTGTTTTTTGGAGCGCGGTGTTGCTTGGAGTTGCCGGAGTGCTCTTTTTGGCGGCCGTGTGGATTCGCCCCACGCTGCGCCTGCCGGCAATGGTTCGGGAGTTGAAAGGACATCTCAAAGCCGAGGCGCTCAGCGCACCGACCCCGGATACAAAGGCGGTGAACTGGCAGCGTTTCTACGAGCAGTCGCGGGCGGTCCGGGAAGGCGTGACGAAAATACGCTCGCAACTGGACTCGCAAGCGTCGGGCAAAGTGCGACTTGGATTCTACGTCGATTGGGACGCAAACGCCATGGCATCGCTGCGGGAGCATTCAGCCGAATTGACCCACCTCGCACCGGAATGGCTGACGCTCTCCGGCGTCCACAGCAATCTCACCGTCGAGGCGGATGCCCCACTCGCGAACTACTGCGCCGCCCACGGCCTAAAAACGATCCCGCTTCTTCGCAACCTCGTCGGGGATCAATGGCAGCCTGAGGCCGTGGAAACACTCGCCCGCGCAAGCGCAGAGCGGCAGGGGAAATTCGCGTCGGATCTGGCAGTGACTCTGGGGAACTTGCACGCCGCCGGAGTACTGATCGATTTTAACGAACTCGACCCGGCCCTCGCGTCTAAATTCACCGCGTTTTTCCACACGCTCGCCGATTCGCTGCACGCCGCGAAACTGGAGCTTTGGCTAGCGGTGTCGATGGATGATGAATTCAAGACATATGAGATCGATGCGCTCGCGCCGTTCGTGGATCGATTCGTTGCCCTTTTGTTTGATGAACACACAGAGGGCGATCTGCCCGGTCCGGTCGCATCGCAGGAGTGGTGTGAAGGCTGGCTGAGTGTCATCGAGGAACATGGAGAACCCGGGCAGTGGATCGCTGCGCTTGGCGCACATAGTTACGACTGGAACACCACGACCCGCGAGCTCGATACCATCAGCTTTCGCGACGCGATGACCCGCGCGAGCTACGCAGGCGTGGATACCGAGGGCGGCTTTTCCGTGGAAGCTCCGACCTACAATGGTCGATTCGAATACAGCGACGATCGCGGCAGTCACGAAGTGTGGTTTCTGGATGCGATCAGCTTCTTTGATCAACTTCGGACGGTCCGCCAGAGCAACCTCGGCGGTGTGGCCGTGAACAGGCTTGGAACAGAGGATCCCGCGATTTGGACCGTCCTCCTTCGGACAAAGCCCGCGGACGACGAATTCATCGCACAGCTCGCGCCACTCAAGGCAGACCAGACAGTCACACACGTCGGGCGCGGTGAAATTGTATCCGTTGATCTCAGCCACGACGACGGCGTCCGCAAGCTGATGCGCGAGGAAAGCGGGATGCTGCGCGGCGAGTATCTCGATGCACCCACGTATCCCGCACTCTACCATCAGGGGGCGGCGGACAAATCGAAGGTGGGGCTCACGTTTGACGACGGGCCAGATCCCGTGTGGACGCCGCGCGTCCTGGACATCCTCAAAGAGCGCGGGGTGAAGGCCACGTTTTTTGTCGTCGGTCGAAATGCTGAAGCCCATCCGGAATTGCTCCGGCGCCTCATTGCGGAAGGACACGAAATTGGGAATCACAGCTACACACACGGCAATCTGGCCGGGATGCCCGAGTGGCGGCAACGCCTCGAACTGGGTGCGACCGAACGCCTCATCGAAGCCGAAACCGGGCGGCGCACGACCCTCTTCCGCCCGCCTTACAATGCTGATGCGACACCGAGTGACGTGGCCGAATTATCACCACTCGAATTCGCCCAGCGCGAAATGGGATATACCGTCGTCCTCGAGAAAATCGACCCCCAGGACTGGTCCCGCCCCGGTCCAGAGGTGATCTTGCAGCGAGTGAAGGAGCAGAGGCGCGGAGGCAGTATCATTCTCCTGCACGACGCGGGCGGTGACCGCAGCCAGACGCTTCAGGCCCTGCCGCTCATCCTCGACTGGCTCGCGGAGCGCGGGGATTCGGTGGTTCCTATGAGCGAACTTCTCAATATTTCCCATGAAGAAATCATGCCGCTCACTCAACGGGACGCGCAAAGCGGCTGGCGGGTTGTGGCCGCGACCGGCTTCCGCTCATGGCGGTGGTTCGTCGAAACACTGTGGACCTTCATGCTGGTGGCCACGGCACTGGTCGTGGTACGCTCCCTTCTGCTGGCGTGGCTCGCATGGCGGCAGCAACGGGCCTGTAGGAGACGACCTGCAATCGCGATGGAAAACTGGCCGGCTGTAAGCGTGCTCATCGCAGCGTACAACGAAGGAAAAATTGTCGCGAAGACATTGCGTGCCGCACTGGACTCCGACTATTCGGGCACGCTTGAAGTCATCATCGTGGACGATGGCTCGACGGATGGAACCGCGGCCGAATGCCGGACCGTCGCCGCGAACGACGCGCGGTTGCATGTGTTTTCCCAGCCCAATTCCGGTAAATCTGCCGCGCTGCGCCTTGCGCTCACGGAGGCCCGGAGCGAGATTGTTGTTTTCCTGGACGCAGACACCCTCTTCGAACGCGCCACCATCCGCAAACTCGTCGAAGAACTCGCCGACCCGGAAATGGGTGCCGTTGCCGGAAATGCCCGCGTGGGCAACCGGCACAACTTCGTCACACGCTGCCAGTCGCTCGAATACATCTGCGGCTTCAATCTCGACCGTCGCGCCTACACCGCATGGAACTGCGTGACCGTGGTGCCGGGCGCGATCAGTGCATTCCGCCGTTCCGCGCTCGACGAAGCCGGAGGCTTCTCGCATGATACGCTGGCCGAGGATACGGACATCACCCTCATGCTGCACAAACTCCGCTGGCGGGTCGGGTATGCCCCGGACGCCGTCGCCTGGACCGAGGCACCGGAAACCTGGCGGGCACTCGCAAAGCAGCGGGTTCGCTGGGCGTTCGGGACCATGCAGTGCCTATGGAAACATCGTGACCTGACCTTCAATTCGGAGCATCCGGCGCTCGGTTACTTCGCCCTGCCGAGCGCCTGGTTCTTCCACCTCATTCTCGTCGCGATCGTCCCTCTCGCAGACGCCATCCTGCTGTGGTCTCTCGTCATCGGTTACGCGAGTGCGCTGTGGCCCTATTTCGCCACGTTCCTTCTACTCGATCTTCTCCTCGCGGCACTGGCATGCGGATTGGACCACGTTCCGCTGCGCCGCGCGTGGTTGATCGTGCCGATGCGCTTCGCCTACCGGTGGCTGCTCGCGTGGGTGGTCTGGCAGTCCATCCTGCGGGCCGTGCGGGGCGCGTTGGTCGGATGGGGAAAACTCGAGCGCAGCGGCAACGTCACGGAATCCGGTTCCACTGAATCCGCCGCACTCCCGAAATGAAATCGTCCCGCCGCAACACCCGTCTGGAAAGTTCAAGCCTCGTCGCGGTCGCTGGACTCATCGTCCTTGCTATCGTCCTCATCTCGCTGGGTGCGCACTGGTGGCTAGCGCGTCCGGGAACCAACCCGCATGTCGCAGATCAGCCCGCGACGGGAATCATGACCGGGGCTTTCATGGATTTTGGCGACACTGAGGACGATGTAACCCTCGAAAAGATCGAGACCTTTGAACAGCTCACAGGAAAGCACCATGCGATCATCGCCTCATCAAGCTATTGGGGCGAGCAGACATTCCCGGCTGCAAACGTCGCGCTGATCGCGCGTCATGGCAGCATTCCGCTGGTGTTCTGGTCACCATGGGATCGGCCTTACAAAGAAGGACACGGGCCCGACAAATTCTCGCTCACAAGCATCATCGGGGGAATCCACGACGAGTATATCGATCGCTGGGGTGACAGTGCGAAGGCTTTCGGCAAGACGATGGTCGTTTCGTTTGGCAACGAAATGAACGGGTCATGGTTTCCGTGGAGCGGCGTTTTCTACGGAGGCGACAAGACCGCGCCGGGGGGCGGATTTCAGGGCCCGGAGACATTTAAAGCAGCATGGCGTCATGTTGTGGACAGGGTCCGTGCGCGCGGTGCAACGAATGTTAAATGGGTGCTGCACGTGATGGATTTTTCGATGCCGAACGATAAGTGGAACCTCGCGGCGAAATACTATCCCGGAGCGGACTACGTGGACTGGCTCGGGTTCAGTCTCTATGGAGCGCAATTTCCTAGCGACGAATCGTATCCTGATTTTTTCTCATGCTTCGACTGGCCGTACACAGAGCTCACCCAAATCGATCCGGTGAAACCAATCATGCTCTGCGAATGGGGCGTCGGTGAATTTCCGGAAAAGGGAAACAAGGGTGACTGGATTCGGGCTGCATTCCAAACCATGTCGGACACCGCAAAATATCCGCGCCTCAAAGCCGCTGTCTTTTGGCATGAACGCTGGCAAAACAGCGCGAATGAAGTGGACGAATCAAGCAAGGAGAACGCCGGTAAATACAGCGACCTCCGGGTAAACAGCTCGCCGGACTCGCTCCATGCTTACCGTGAGGGCGTCGCGATGCCGCTCTTCCTTGGGCGCCCGCCGCGCGATCCATAGGACACCTACTTCAGCGCGACGAGTTCGCCGCTGTTGTTGCGGCAATAGATGACGCCATTTGCGAGCACCGGCTGCACCCAGCAGCGCCCGCCGAGCACCTTTTTCCGCGGAGCGAGTTCCTTGAACGCGGCGGTCGAGGCATCGGCGAGAATGAGTTCTCCAATTTCGCTGAGCACTAGTAATTTGTCTGCGGCCAGGATGAGCGAACCGTTCTTCACGCCGCGCGCACGCCATTTTTCATCGCCGGTGTGGACGTCGAGACAAACCAGCGCGCTCTTCTTCCCCACTTCCCCATCAACTCCGAACAGACCGCCTTTGAAATGAACCGGCGAATTGAAATGCGCATACAAATCCTTGGAGAACCAGACACGGGACACTTCGCCGTTCTTCACCCGGACAGCAGCAGCGCCATGATTGTAGGCGGACGAGAAAACAACGAGATCGTCCACGACAAGCGGCGTCACGGCGTTGATCTTCCACGATGTCTCCCAATCAAATCGCCACAGCGGTGCGCCCTTCGCAGCATCGAGACCGACAAGCGCGCCGGCTTTGAAAGTCACCGCCGCTTTTTTCCCATCCACGCTTGCCACGGTCACACTGCCGTAGCCCGCTTCATCGTCGCCGGATTTCCAAATCGTTGCGCCGGTCTTCTTATTCAGGGCAATCGTGCTCGCACCCTTGCCGCCGCAATCGATCAAGACGTGATCGCCATCGATTGTCGGCGATGAGGAAAAGCCCCAATCCATCCGCTTTCCGCCGAAGTCCTTGACCAGATGCTTTGTCCAAACGGGTTTGCCCGTGGCCGCGTCCAAGCACACAATTTGTCCCTCCGCACCGACCATGTACACATGACCGCCGTCGATCGTCGGCGTCGCCCTAGGTCCGCCTTCGAAGAGATAGTCGGCGAGCTTCGCATCCCAGCCATGCGACCAGATTTCCTTTCCCGTCACCGCGTCCAGGCACTGCACAACTTCCTGATTGTTGCGGTAGCCCGCGGTAAACAGATGCTTCCCGGCGACCGTCACGCTTGCGCAGCCCGTGCCCACCTGGACCCGCCAGAGTTCCTTCGGCCCGTCCGCACTCCAAGGCGCGATGGTCTCGACGGAGGAACCGTTCATCTTGGGTCCGCGATAGTGAGGCCAGTCGGCGGCAATTGCGGACGTGGCGATGCAAAGGTAAAGTGCGATGGATTTCATGGGAAAAATCACGCGATAAGGTCGTTCACCACATGCCCATGCACATCGGTGAGCCGGAAGTCGCGCCCAGCGTATCGATAGGTGAACTTCTCGTGATCGAATCCCATCAACTTCAAAATCGTGGCGTGCAAGTCGTGGATGTGCACCGGATTTTCCGCGGCTTTGAAACCAAATTCATCCGTCGAGCCATAGACGCTGCCGCCCTTTACTCCCCCGCCCGCCATCCACAACGTGAAGCCGTGATGATTATGGTCGCGACCGTTGATCTTCCCCGCGTTTGAGCCCGGTGTCGGGAGTTCCACGGTCGGCGTGCGCCCAAATTCACCCGAGCAAATAACCAGCGTGTCTTGCAACATCCCGCGCTGTTTCAGATCCGTGAGCAGCGCCGCGATGCCTTGATCGCATTCGCCGGCGAGTCTCCGATGCTGGATCTCAATGTCGTCGTGACTGTCCCACGGCTGTCCGTCGCCGTGCCAGAGTTGCACAAAGCGAACGCCCTTTTCCAGCAATCGCCGCGCGATGAGGCACTGCCGCGCTTGATTACCCGGACCGTATAAATCACGGATACTCTGGGGCTCACGGGCCACATCGAATGCATCCGCCGCTTCCATCTGCATGCGAAACGCCAGTTCGAACGACTGGACTCGCGCTTCCACCTGCGCGTCCTTTTGCCTGTTCGCCAGATGTTGCGCGTTCAGTTTGCGCAACAGCTCCAGTTGCCGGGTTTGCTCGGAATTCGAAATCCGATCGTTGCGGATGTTTTCGATGAGATCTTCGATGCGCTGTTTCCGCGTATCCACATACGTGCCTTGGAAAATGCCCGGCAAAAATCCGCTCTGCCAGTTCTGAGATTCCTGAATCGGGTAGCCGGGACACAGCGAAACGAAGCCCGGGAGATTCTGATTCTCGGTCCCCAATCCATACGTAATCCACGAGCCCATGCTTGGCCGCGGCAATCGTGAATCGCCGCAGTTCATTAGCAGCAGCGACGGTTCGTGATTCGGCACGTCCGCATGCATCGAGCGGATAAAGCACATGTCGTCCACATGCTGCGCCGTCTTTGCAAAAAGCTCGCTCACATCCATCCCGCACTTCCCGTATTTCTGAAACTTGAACGGCGACCGAAACGCCGCACCTGTCTTCCGCTCGGTGGGCAGCTTCGTCGGGATTTCCTTGCCGTGCCACTGGTCGAGCGCGGGCTTCGGGTCAAATGTATCCACGTGGGACGCGCCGCCGTTCAGGAAAATATGGATGACCCGCTTTGCCTTCGGCTCAAAATGCCACGGCTTTCGCGCTGCGAGCGGATTTGTTCCCGAGATCTCCTCAACCGCCCCCTGCGCGCCCGCCGGACCAAAGATTCCCTTCTCCCCAAACAGCCCGCCAAGCGCCAGCATGCCCATGCCCATCCCGGTACGCCGCAATAGTTCGCGACGTGAAAGAAACAGATGCTCCGGATTTATGGAATGATGACTCATCGCAGGGACAATCACATGGTTCCCCGCCTCTTAGCACGTCATTCCCGAAACAGCGCCGGTCAAAGAATTCCGCGCCGGATGGTGGAAACAGCTTGGTATTCGCGCATCAAACGTCTTTGCTGCCCGCCTATGGGACACTGCAAAGGTAAAGACAACGTCAAGAAACGCGCGGCTCGCCGCAAGAAAACCGAGCGCCTCGCACTCGAGAAAATCGCTGTGACGCAAGTCGCCGCGAAGTAAGCGCGACCGCAACCGCGGTTCTTCCCGCATTTCTCTGACAAGACTTACACCAGCGTGCCTTTGCGCGCTGGTGTTTTTGTCTGCCGAAATTGGACGCTCCGATTAATGCGAGATATTGCAGCCGGGTGCGACGTGCTCGAAGAAATCGTTGCCTTTGTCGTCCACGAGGATGAACGCCGGGAAATCCACGACTTCGATTTTGCAGATCGCTTCCATGCCGAGCTCGGGAAACTCGATGACTTCCACGTTTCGGATGTTCTCTTTCGCCAAGATCGCCGCGGGTCCGCCGATGCTGCCGAGGTAAAAGCCACCGTGCTTCTTGCAAGCGGCGGTCACCTGCGGGCCGCGGTTTCCTTTCGCGATCATCACCATGCTGCCGCCGTTGCTTTGGAAAAGATCCACGTAGCCATCCATGCGTCCGGCTGTGGTCGGGCCGAACGATCCGCTCGGCATTCCCGCAGGAGTTTTCGCCGGGCCCGCGTAGTAAACGGGATGCGCCTTGAAGTAATCCGGCAGCGTACCGCCGGCGTCGAGACGCTCTTTCAGTTTTGCGTGGGCAATGTCGCGGGCGACGATGATTGGGCCGCTGAGCAGCAAGCGCGTGGTGACGGGATAGCGTGAAAGGTCGGCTCGGATTTCCGCCATCGGGCGGTTGAGGTCCACGCGCACGGCGGTCTCGTCTTTGCGGTGGCGCAGCGCTTCGGGGATGTATTTGAGCGGGTTAGTCTCCAGCTTTTCGATGAACACACCATCGCGGGTGATCTTCCCTTTTGCCTGACGGTCCGCGCTGCACGAAACGCCGATTCCCACCGGCAGACTCGCGCCGTGGCGGGGCAGGCGGACGACGCGGACATCGAGCGCAAAATACTTTCCGCCAAATTGCGCGCCGATGCCGCAATGCCGCGCGGCCTCCAGCAACTCGGCCTCCAGCGCGATGTCGCGGAAGGCGCGTCCGTGGGCGTTTCCGGTCGTCGGAAGTCCGTCGAGATACTTGGTCGATGCCATCTTCACCGTCTTCATGCACGCCTCCGCGCTCGTGCCGCCGATGACAAAAACGAGGTGATAGGGCGGGCACGCTGCCGTCCCAAGCGTCATCATTTTCGCGGTGAGAAACGGCACCAACGTCTTCGGCGAGAGCACCGCGCGCGTCTCCTGAAAAAGGAACGACTTGTTCGCCGAGCCTCCGCCTTTTGCCACGAAGAGGAACTTGTAAGCGTCGCCATCCACCGCGCGGATATCCAGCTCCGCCGGGAGATTCGTGCCCGTGTTCTTTTCCTCGAACATCGTCAGCGGCGCGTTCTGCGAATAGCGCAGATTGTTCTCCGTGTAGGCTTGGTAAACGCCTTTCGACAGCGCCGATTCATCGCCGTCGGAAATCACGAGATGCCCCTTCTTCCCGTTCACGATCGACGTGCCGGTGTCCTGACAAAACGGCAGCAGCCCAGCGCTCGCGACGTCCGCATTTTTCAGCATCGTCAGCGCCACCATGCGGTCATTCTCCGAAGCCTCCGGGTCGTCGAGAATCGCCGCGACCTGCTGCAAATGCGCGGGCCGCAGGAAGAAGTTGATGTCGTGAAACGCCTGATTGCTCAGCAGCGTCAGAGCCTCGGGCGCGACCACGAGCAACTCGCGACCGCCACACGTCTCCACGCTCACATGCTCCTTCGTGAGCAGCCTGTATTCGGTCGTGTCAGCGCCGAGTTGGAAAAGTTCTTCGTAGTGAAATTCGGGTGTAGCCATGCGCATAGAGAAAAGAGATTTGGCAGGATGTGCAAGACGCGCATACTCCGCCGCATGAGCGCACTAACAAACCAAGTCACTTTTGTTTCCGTCGTGGAGTACCTGCACGACGAAGAGCTGTCCGCCGTGAAGCATGAATACATCAATGGCACCGTGCATGCGATGGCCGGCGGGACCGTTGGTCATGGCGAGATGGGCAAGCGAATTGTTGTCGCACTCAGCAACCTGCTTCAGGGCAAGCCACACCGTCCGCACAACTCGGACATCGCCGTCCATCTCTCCCAGAATCGCGACGAGCGATACTACTACCCCGACGCCTCGGTGACGTGCGGCCCATTGGACCTCTCCGCTCGTGCGTTGGAGAATCCCGTCGTCATTTTCGAAGTCCTCTCGCCCACCACCGCCCGCTTCGACCAGTCGGAGAAAAAGGATGCGTATCTCGCCTGCGAGAGCATCCAGCACTACGTCATCGTGGACCCGGAGCGGGTGAATGTGGTCATTTATTCGCGCGAGGCGGACGGATGGAAAATGACCGCCTACGACGAACTCACCGACGCGCTCGCGCTCACTGCCGTCGAAGTGACGCTGTCGCTCGCGGAGATTTACGAGGGCTGAGCGGCCAACCATTCCCTGAACGCTCCAAACGCGCGCGCCCTGTGGCTCAGGCGGTTTTTCACCTCGGCGGGCAGCTCGGCGAAAGTCTCCGTCTCGCCATCCGGGATAAACAGCGCATCGTATCCGAAGCCGCCGCTCCCGTGCTCCACGGGCACCACCACGCCTTCCACCGCGCCGCTCCAGGTCCCCAGCACGCGCGTCCCTTCCGCCACGGAGAGCACGCACCGAAACCGCGCAGGAAACCGCCCGCCGCCGAGCTTGCGCAGCTCTTCGATCAAGCGCGCGCGGTTCGTCGCATCCGTCGCGCCCTCGCCGGAATACCGCGCCGAAATCACCCCCGGCGCACCGCCCAGAGCATCCACCTCCAGCCCCGAATCATCCGCCAGCACCCAGCCCGCAAACCGCTCCGCCGCATGGAGCGCCTTGATGGCCGAGTTTTCCTCAAACGTCGGGCCCGTCTCCTCCGCCGCGGGCAGTTCGGGAAAAGCGGTGAGGTCCACCACCTCCCAAGGAGCCCCCAGCATGGCGCGAAACTCTCCGGTTTTGTGGGCGTTCTTTGTGGCGATGATGATGCGTTGCATGCAGCGAGATAACAACGGGGCGGCACTATCTGACGAGGTGAAATCTGTCGGGACTGGTTACCATTTTCCGCACAGAGGTGTTGCGCTATGACGCGGGGCGTCATACATTTTCGAAGTGATTCAGAGCTTTCGATGCGCAGAGACGAAAAAGATTTGGGAGGGCAAAACCTCCCGGCGTTTTCCGCAGGACATCCAGCGGACGGCGCTACGCAAACTCATTCAGCTCAACGCAGCGGGAACTCTCGAAGACATGCGAGTGCCACCTGGCAACCGGCTCGAAGCCCTCAAGGGCAACCTGGCCGGACGCCATAGCATTCGTATCAACGACCAATGGCGCATCGTCTTCCGCTGGGCGGAAACCGACGCCCACGAAGTCGAAATCGTCGATTACCATTAACCACGCAAAAACCATGAGCACCAAACTCGACAACATGACACCCGGAGAAATCCTCCTCGAAGATTACATGACGCCGATGGGCCTCACGCAAAATGCGCTCGCCCGAGCCATCGGAGTCCCGCCGCGCCGCATCAACGAAATCGTCCACGGACGCCGGGCCGTCACGCTCGACACGTCCCTTCGGCTCGGACGCTACTTCGGTCAGTCGCCCCGATTCTGGCTCAACATCCAGATCGAGTGTGACCTTCGAAACTCCGCCAAACTCGTCGAACGAATCATGAGGGAAGTCCACCCAATGGTGACTGCCGCGGTCGCATAGTCACGAGGCGAGAAAGGGCGAATGGAGCATCATTGGGCGGAAAATATAGTCTTGTGTGCGAAAACCGCCCCTCTCCGTCACCCCGACGGCCCCCGGCTATTCCCTTTTGAGACAGCTTCTCAAAAAGGCGCCATCAGAGAAGAGCCTTTCGTATGTCGCTATGGGCAAAGTGTGCCAAGTTTCCAAACGTAGTCCCACGTCCGTGCGCTTTACAGAGAAGGAGTGCGCCATTTCGTCCCTTTCTGGCCTGTCCCAGCCGTCAGGGTGCCGTCCAGGTACGTCAGGGTGCCGGCGATGTACGTCAGGGTGTCGCCGATGTACGAAAGGATGCCGCCGATGTACGTCGGGCCCCCCCGGATGTACGCGAGGCTGCCCCCGACATGCGTCAGGCACCTCCCGACGTACAAAAGGACGCTGCCGACATACCAAAGGCAGCCGAGCTGGTACGAAAGTCCTCCGCCGACAGTCGAAAGGCGCTTCCCGACATACAAAAGGCACGCGCCTGCGCACATCCGAAGCCGGGCGGTGCGGCGAAGTCATCATCCCGTTCATCAAAGACGGCCACATGGGCGTCTGCGTGGAATGCAGCATCGACGGCGGCCCATGGGTCTTCGTCACCATCGACACCACCAGCCCCTACAACGACGCCCGCCCGCTCGCCCCCGGCAAAACCGCCGAGACCCGCCGCTACCGCCTCTGCTTCTGGGACGGCACGCCCACCAACGTCTGGACCACCACCGCCGAAATCGCCTTCGGCGGGAACAACTAAACCGGCACCGAAGCCGGATAAACCATCCGCAAAACAACCGGGGCGCGTGCTCGACGCACGCGCCCCGCGTTTTTGTTTTCCGCGAAGCGCGACAAAGCGGGCGAAATCCCTTGGCCGAGCCCGCTGGAGTGCTACACGAAGCCCATGCGCTGAATCTGCTCGGAGATACCGCAATAAACGACAATCAATACCACAATAGATGAGCATCTACGATCTTGGATACGCTGCCGGTAAGTCAGATATCCCACACGACAAGAACCCGTTCGACTCCCATCGTGACAACGACAATTACGAGTGCTGGCTCAGAGGTTGGCGATACGGCAGATATGCTGCCGCGGAGGCGCGCTCGCTCGTCGACGATGAAATCATTGTGTGTCCGCAGTGCACTAGCGAGGGTGCCCGTCGGTTATTGCCCGGCGGCGAGCAAATTTGGGATCCTGGCGGTGCCATTTCCTCGGGCGGAGGGTACCCTGAGCTCCATCCTGATCTTGAGGGTTACGAGTCTTTGTATTGCGATGGCTGCGAAGATTTCTTTTACCGCACGTTGCGCTACAGACGATATTTCTAAACTGAGACTAGAGGGAGCGATTGGACGCACTCAAAGACACGGTGGTAGAAAAGTCTGATCGTTATTGTGCAACGTCGTCCGCATTCAATTTCTGCTCGTGTCAGCGCGCGGGCCAGTTGTCGTTTTCTGAATTCTGGTCCGGGCAGTCTCAAAGTAATCCGATGCAATCCCCATAATTATCCGAATATTGGGCCTGTAGGGTATAAAACTACTATCCAGATCTTGATCTGCGGAATTCCCAAACCATGCTCCGTTGCCGTTGTGCTTGATGCGTCCGGGCGCGTAGGCTTCCAGCGCGTCAATAATACTTCGGTCATTTGTGGAAGCAAGAGAGGAGCCTGCGGATACTTCCTTCCTCCAAACCCGATAAAGCAATTTCCAGCCTGAGAGTGCCGACTGGAATTCCAGTTGGGCCGCAGTTTCGTAGCCCGAGGGCCATAATGAATCAAGAACGTCGAAAGCGGCAGCAGTTGTTGCGAGTTGCTCGCCGTAGCTGTCAATGCTCACGCCTTGCTTTGTGAGAGAGTTAAGGCGTGAACCCTCAGCTATAAACTTTTCGAAACCTTGCCGAAACGCCGCGGGAGGCTGATCTGTCGCAGTAGCGGAATGTTTTGACCTGAAATAGCTGTCCCAAAAAAACAGCCCTACAACTGCAATTAAAGCGCCGAGAAAAAAACCGGAATTGAAGCTTGATTTCACTGGCGTTGATTTGCCGATTTCCCGCACGCAAGAGAAGAGTTTTCTGAGTCTTAGTTCGACTTTTTCAGTTCGATCGAGCGACCGCCCGCCGCATCTTTGATCGGCCAATCCGGCGAGTCGGTGCGGGCGGATTCGAAGAGGGCTTTGGCTTTTGCGATGAGGTCGGGGTTTTCGGCGGCGAGGTCGGTGGTTTCGCCGAGGTCTTTTTCGAGGTCGAAGAGTTGCACGGGGGCGTCGCGGTGTTTGAGGCGGATGGCTTTCCAGCGCTGGTCGATGATGACGGCTTGTGAGAAGCCGCCTTCGTGGAACTCCCAGTAGAAGGGCGGGCGCTGCGGGGGCGTGAATGGTTGGTTGCGCAGGAGGCTGGCGAAGCTTTGGCCGTCGAGATTCGCGGGCGGCTTCGCGCCAGCGAGGTAGGCGAATGTGGGGAGGATGTCGGCGAACCAGTAGGCGGTGTTGTTTTCCGCGCCGGCGCGGGTGGTGCCGGGCCAGCGGGCGACGGTGGGGACGCGGATGCCGCCTTCGGTGAGGTTGCGCTTGAGGCCGTTGAGGGGGCCGTTGGCGTCGAAGAGCTCGGGGTCGTTGCCGCCTTCTTTGTGGTGGCCGTTGTCGCTGGTGAAAATGATGAGGGTGTTTTCGTCGATGCCGGTCTTTTTGAGGAGGGCGAGGAGGCGGCCTACGTCGGCGTCCATGCGGGTGATGACGGCTGCGTGGCCTTGGTCGGGCTTGGGCCAGGGCTTGTCTTTGTAGTCGCCGAGGTCGGGGACTTCCTGGCCGCGTCCGTGCTTGGTGCCTTCGTTGTTGGCGTGGGGGGTGATGAGGGACCAGAAGAGGAAAAAGGGTGCGTCCTTTTTGCTCTCGACCCACCGGAGCGCTTCGTCGGCCATGAGGTCGGGGACGAAGTCGAGGGGCTCTTCGGCGATGCCTGCGCCGGTGTCGCTGGGGGCGGTGAGCTTGTTGCGCAGGGTGACTTTTTCTTCGTAGCGCATGATGAAGGGTGGGTAGGGATTGTGCGCGTGGTTTTGGTCGAGGTAGCCGTAGAAGTAGTCGAAGCCCTTTTTGTTGGGGAGGCCGTCGCTGCCTTCGTGGCCGATGCCCCATTTGCCGATGAGCGCGGTGGCGTATCCGGCTTTCTGCAAAATCTCGGCGACGGTGGTGTCTTCGGCGCGGAGGTTCTGGGCGTCGCGGTTGAGCTTTCCGGCATTTCCGCGGACGCGGGTGTGGCCGGTGTGTAGTCCGGTCATGAGCACGGAGCGCGACGGCGCGCAGACAGGAGATCCGGCGTAGAAGCGGGTGAACTTGATTCCCTCGGCGGCCATGCGATCGATGTTCGGCGTGGCGATGAGCTTTTGGCCAAAGCAGCCGAGTTCGCCGTAGCCGAGGTCGTCGGCGAGGACGAGGATGATGTTCGGTCGGCGCTCGGCGGCGACGGCCCATGATGTAAGGAAAACGAGGAGTGCAAGGATGCGCATAGCTTTACCGTGGTTATCGGGCGACGGGCGCGAATGCAATTGCGCTGAGCTTGGCGAAATCCCGGCGACATTCCATTCGTCGCGCTGGACACCGCCGCCGAATCCTCGGAAGGTGCGCGCACTTGAATGATAGCCGTTGATGGACTCACAAAACTATACGGGGATTTTGCCGCGGTCAGCGACCTCAGCTTCGTGGTGCATCCCGGCGAAGTGCTCGGGCTCGTAGGCCCGAACGGCGCGGGCAAAACCACCACCCTGCGCTGCCTCGCGGGCATCATCCCGGCCACCCGCGGCAAAGTGACGATCGACGGATACAACATCGCAGAGGAACCGCTCCTGGCGAAACAGGCGGTCTCTTTTTTCTCCGACGAACCGCGTTTGTTCGACTACCTCACAGTCCGCCAGCACCTCGAATTCACCGCGCGCCTCTACCATGTCGCCGATGCGAAAGAGCGCGGGAAGAAGCTGCTGGAGGAACTCGACATGGCGGACAAGGCGGACCTTCTCAGCTCCGAACTCTCCCGCGGGATGAAGCAGAAGGTCGCCCTCGCATGCGGCTTCCTCCACGAGCCCCGCGTGATGTTTTTCGACGAACCACTCACCGGCCTCGACCCGCTCGCGATCCGCCGGACGAAAGAACTCATCATCAGCCAGGCGCGCGATCGCGGCGTGGCAATCATCATCAGTTCGCATCTGCTCCATCTGCTCGAAGAACTGTGCTCCCACGTGCTCATCGTGAAACGCGGGACCAAGGCCGCGCACGGCACGCTGGCCGACATCCGCGCCGCCCACGAAGGTGCGGACCTGGAAGAGATTTTTGTGCGCATCGTCGGGGAGGACGCGGGAAAGTGAGCGCACTCGGCTACCTCCTCAGCCGCTCGCTCGCGAACTCGGTGACGCACCGGATCAAGCGCCTCCGCCAGCCGAAATACCTCATCGGCGCAGTTCTGGCCGGGGTTTACATCTACTTTTATTTTTACAAGTTCCTCTTCGCCGCGGGTCAAAACAACCGGCTCGTTCTGCCGCCCGAGGAGGAGGCGATGTGGCGTCACCTCGGGTCCGCGATTCTCTTTGCGGCCACCATCGCGCTGGCGTGGATTCTGCCATCTTCGCGAGCGGCGATTACATTCACCGAGGCGGAAATCGCATTCCTCTTCCCGGCTCCCGTCACGCGTCGGACGCTCATTATCTTCAAGCTCCTGCGCTCCCAACTCGCGGTTTTGCTGATGGCGGTGCTCTTCACGTTTATCACAGGACGCTGGCGAAACGGCATCGACGCATGGACGCGCACCGGCAGTTGGTGGATCATCCTCAACACCCTCACGCTTCACCGCATCGGCGCATCGTTTGCACTCTCGCGGCTCCATGAGCGGGGCCTCGCCGACTGGAAGCGCCGCCTCGCGTTTCTCCTCGCCGTCGCAGGGCTCGCGTTCCTCGTGTGGCACACCTGGCGTTCGCTCCCGCCGATGCCCGCGCCGCAAAATATGCAGAAGGGCGCGACCGGAACGCTCTACACAAACCGCATTTTCCAAACCGGCGCCCTGCCGTGGATTCTTGCACCTTTCCGGCTCGTGATTGCACCTTACTTTGCACACGGCACCGCCCAGTTCCTGGCCACCCTGCCCGCGGCACTCGGAATTCTTCTCGCGCATTTTATATGGGTCGTACGCGCCGACGCATCATTTGAGGACGCGGCGATCGAGACCGCGAAGCGACGCTCCGTTCTGCTCGCCGCAGCAAGGAAAGGCGAAGCCCGGCTTTCGCAGACCAACGGCAAGGCGCGTGTCCCGCTCTTCCGGTTGCGGCCCAAGGGATTTAAAGCGACCGCCTTTCTGTGGAAATCGCTCATCCGCATGGGCGGCCGGCGCACACTCTCGCGCTGGACCATGTTTTTTCTGGCGCTCGCAGGCGGCGCTTTCTGGCTCACGCAACAGAAAATGAGCAACCCTTCGCCGGGGCTGATCGGCATCGCAGTCGCCATCGGAGGCGCATGTTATCTCGCACTACTGCTCAGCTTCATCATGGTCGGCCAGCAGGCCGCCGGGCAACTGCGGCAGGGAATCGCGGGCATGGATTTATTGAAAACCTATCCCCTGCCCGGCTGGCAGTTCGCGCTCGGAGAATTGCTCGGGCCGATCCTCATCGGGACGCTCATCCAGTGGGCCGCAATCGGCATCGTTACGACTCTGGCATTTTCTTTCGTCGGGAAGCACGAAGAAGGATTCAACACAATCGGCCTGTCGATCATCGGCGCTGTCGCAGTGTTCCTCCCGCTTTTCAATCTCGGCACATCCATCCTTCCAGGTGCAGCGGCTCTCGCATTTCCGGGCTGGTTCAAGTCCACCGAACCCGGCGCCGCAGGACAGGGCGGACTGGAAGTCATGGGCCTTCGGCTGCTCCTCGGAATCTCGCAGCTTCTGCTCATCGCCATTTCGTTTCTTCCGGTCGCGTTCTTCGGCGCGGCAGCGTGGTTTGCGTCAGGACTTTTCACCACCGTGTTCGTGTGGAAGGTCGCCGCCACGGCGCTGACCGCAGGTTTCGTCCTGGCGCTGGAAGCCGCGTGCGGCATTGCGTGGCTCGGCTGGCTGTACGATCGCTTCGACATCAGCAGCGAGTAAATGCGCGCGCTGCTCCACGAGTTCACCGTCTTCGTCGTGAAGGAAGCCCGCGCGTGCATCTTCGCGGGCAGTTTCCTCGCCGTCCTCATGGTCTCGAAGTCCATTCCGCTTGGCGGGCTCGCGCGCTACGACTTCATCCTCCTCGCAGCCATCGCCATACAAATCGCGCTCGTCCTCACCCGCATCGAGACGCTTGCCGAAGCCGGAGTGCTTGCCGTTTTCCACGCCCTCGGCCTCGGGCTGGAGGTCTTCAAAGCACAGCCGCACATCGGATCGTGGAGCTACCCGGAGGCAGCTATTTCCAAACTCTGGGGCGTGCCGCTGTACAGCGGATTCATGTATGCCGCCGTGGCAAGCTACATGTGCCAGGCATGGCGAATCATGCGATTGCGGCTCACCGGCTATCCGCCCCATGCGCTCTCCATCACGCTCAGCATCCTCATCTACGCGAACTTCTTTACGCATCACTGGCTACCGGATCTGCGCTGGTGGTTAATCGCGGCGGTCGCCGTGGTTTTCGCCCGGACACAGGTCCGCTTTATCATCGTGGAAAAGGAACGTCGCATGCCGCTCGTCGCCAGTTTCGTCCTCATCGGCTTTTTCGTCTGGGTCGCCGAAAATTTTGCCACGTTTTTCGGCGCATGGGTTTACCCGAACCAGAAACACTCGTGGGAACTGGTCTCGACGGGAAAAATCACATCGTGGGCACTGCTCGTCATCGTGACGTTTATCATCGTCGCCGACCTCAAGCACGTCCGCGAGGGCAGCGGGACTGTGGACCGGCGGTGATGCCGGGGCAGTCGGGTCCACGGAAGACGCGGAAGTTCACGGAAGCCGATTCATTCCGAGGACGCCACATTCCGCGTCCTTCCGCGCCTTTCCGCGGATACTATTGTCGTTGGATTATTTCTCCGACGCATCGAACTCGCGGCGCACCTTGCCATCGAGCCCGATGATTGGCGCGGGGTTCTCCACTTTGCCGAGCGGACGCGAACCAGGCGCGGGGCCGTCGAGGCCGAGGTCGTCTTTCATCGCGTTCACGAGTGCTTCGAGTTTCGTGACCACTTCGGGGTTGGCGGCGGCGACGTCGGTGGATTCACCGATGTCGGTTTTCAAATTAAAGAGCTTCACGGTGTCGGAAGCGACGGCGGGTGCTTTGGCGTTCTTTTTCACCTCCTGCAAATTTGCGAGACGGAGCTTCCAATCACCGTGGCGCACAGCCTCCAGCTTTAGCCCGCGATAGAAATAGAATGTCTCGTGCGCCGGCCTGGCGTCGGGTTCTCCGGCGAGAACGGGCCACAAATTCGCGCCGTCGATTTTACGATCGTCGGGCACTTTTCCGCCGGCCAGCGCGGCGAAGGTGGGCAGGATGTCGAACATTCCAGAGATGGCGTCGCTCGCGGTATCGGCGGGCACTTTCCCTGGCCACCATGCGATGGTGGGGACGCGCATGCCGCCTTCCCACGTGCTGCCTTTGAATCCGCGGAGTGGCGTATTTACTGCGCGCGGAGTGCCGCCGTTGTCCGTGGTGAAAATCACGAGCGTGCGTTCCGAGAGCCCTTGTGCGCGGACGGTTTCGAGCACGCGGCCCACGCCCCAATCCACTTCCTCCACCCAATCGGAATAGATCCCGTTCGGCGATTTGCCGGCCCACTTTTTGCCGGGGTAAATCGGGAAGTGCACTGCGTTGTGCGGCACGTAGAGGAAGAATGGGCGCTCTTTGTTCCGCGTAATAAAGGACACGGCTTCTTCGGTGTAGATTTCCACGAGCGATTGCTGGTCGTCGGGCATGACGCGCTTCACGACTTTCCCATTGCGGAGCAGCGGGAGTGGCGGCTGGCCCTTGCCGTTGCCGTTGCCGGCAGGAAGCGGCTTGCCGAGGTCGGACTTGATGCCGTCGCTCGCGGGCCCCATGTCGTTCGAGTAAGGCAGGCCGAACCATTCGTCGAATCCCTGCTTCAGCGGAATCATCTCGGGCTGATCGCCGAGGTGCCATTTCCCGACCATCCCCGTCGCGTAGCCCGCGTCCTTCAAGACCTCGGCGACTGTGATCTCCGCAGGCGAAAGTCCCACGGCATCGCCGGGAAAAAGAACGTGAGGAATCGGCAGCGCGCGCTTCGGGTAGCAGCCGGTCATCAGCGATGCGCGCGACGGCGAGCAGACGGGAGCGGCGTAAAACGACGTGAGTTTGCGTCCCTCCTTCGCCATACGGTCGATGTTTGGCGTGCGGTTCAACTTCGAGCCAAACGGCCCGATGTCCGCATAGCCCATGTCGTCGATATTGATGATGATGAAGTTCGGCTTCGGCTCCGCGGCGAGGGCGAGCGATGTGAGCATAACCGCGGTGGAGATGGCTAATAGTGGTCGGCGCATGATTTGGATGAGGAACAGGCAATAGCACATCTCCCGGCTTTCGGACAGCGCGGGAAATTTTCCCGACTGCGCCTACCGCGCGGCACTTACCGGATTCCGCCGCAGCACACCACCGCCCGGAATCTCCACATGGTAGTCGCTCCATCCCTCCACTTTCCCGCCACGCGGGTCCGGGCGGTAGTAATCGGTGGACACGATTTGCGCGCCGCTCGCAAACGCTGCGTCGCGCCTTGAAACATCGCCGCTGCGCGCCTCCCGCGTATCGGAATCCGCACGCGTCCGCACAAAGTAACCCTCCTTCACCCGCTCGCGGATAGCCGGATTCCGCGGGTCGTTCATCAAGAGAAACGCCGAGTCTGCGCGGCCCCGCTCGCCAAAGATAAAAGACGCCCGCCCTTCGAGAGCCGGCTTCTCCGCGCGGTATCGCTCCACCGCACAACCCTCCATGACAAACACCACGCGCCCCCGCATGTCCCGCAGATCGGGCCACGCACCCTCCGTCGCTGCAGCCGCGAGCGACGCCCTCGTCCCCCGCAACTCGTCAGGCGCAAAAAGCTCCCTGCCGAACACCGCGCGAATCTCTCCATCGAGCGCATCGCACGCGGCAGCGTCCCACTTTGGCGGCACCGTGAGATCCTTCATCGGGATGCGGCCCGCCCCGGACTCGTCCTTTGTCTCCAGATGCAAAAACAACGGCTCGTGACCCGGATGACCGTCGCTCCACGACTTCACCGCTGCCAGCGCAGATGCAAACGTCGGATAATTCGACCGGTAATCAAAATCCGGAAAATGAAGCACTTTGAATCCCGGCTTCAAAAGCGCCTCATCCTTCGCGTCCACGTCATCCCCCGTCAGCCGATTCCCCTGCCGCTTCGCAAATGCGCCGCCGAGCGGATCGTAATACACATCGATTTCCAGCGACCGCACACCGTAATGCCCGAGCTGCACATCAAAGGCCTCATGCTCGTAATCCCAGCCTGCCGGATCCTCCGCCTTCGGCAACACACCGCGCAGATTCATCAAATAGCGAAAAAGCGGCGGGTGAGTGCGCAACCGGTAACTATTATGACTCCCGACAAACTGCACCCCGTTCACCCGCACCCCCTCGAGGTCCTCCCCCATCGACACAGCGGTCAGTAAAAAAAGAAGCAGCGAAATCCGGAGCATCCCGCACCTTGCCCGACCATCCGCACCTGCGCAAGCCGATGCAAGCAACGCCATTCGATTCGAATCAAGCGCGTTCGCGACAGCTTTCGAGAACTGGTGTTTATGGAGGAAAACGGGCCACTCGTCCTGAAATATGTGGATTCGGGATATCAAGTGGTGGACGCAATCTCGAATCTCCCGTTGACGGATGTAGTGATGACGCCGAGCTTCCGCGCGCCTTCTGCACCGATATCTTTTGTGCGGAACTGGGCAAACAATTCGTCACCTGAAAAATCACCCGTCGTTAGTTTTACAAAAAATGAAAATCCGTCCGTCTGTCCTTCTCGCCTCCATCTCCGCACTCGTTGCAAGCGCCGCGTCCGTCCACGCTGTTGACTTTAACTGGACGAACGCGGGAACCGGCGACTGGGAAACTGCTGCAAACTGGAACACTGGAACAGTTCCCGGCGGCGGCGGCGGCAACTTTGTTTACGTGAACAATGGCGGGACTGTGAACATCAACGCCAACACCAACAGCATCCAGGACCCTTTTGTCGGTCGCGGAGCCGGCGCGGTGGGAACCGTGAACCAACTCGCAGGAAACCACAACAACGTCGGGTGGACATTCATCGGGGATAATGGAGGAACGGGGGCTTGGAATGTGTTGGGCAATTCCAGTCTGTCCACGGGGCGAATCTATCTCGGTGGAACGCGGGACACTGCCTTGGGCGGCAACGGCTCCATGACAATCAACACGACGGGAACGGTCAACGCATCGAGCGACTTTTCAGTCGGCACCCGGGGCGCTACCGGCACGCTGAATGTCCAAGCGGGCACGGTAAACGCCGCATCCTGGATGATTATCGGCGAAACGCACGGTGGGGCCAGTGCGACAGGCGTTGTAAACCAAACCGGCGGTGTGGTGAGCAATGGGACGGGAGACGCAAACGGACGTTTCTGGATGGGCTCACAGGAGAACGGAACGGCTGTCGCCTCAAACGCCACTTACAATATCAGCGGTGGAACGCTTAATGCGAGAAACGTCGCAATCGGTCGTCACTACGGAGGCACGATCAATCAGACGGGCGGCACTGTGAATTTCACATCAGGAGAAGAGGCAACGAATTTGGGCCAATTTGGGGGCTCGACCGGAACTTATAATATCTCGGCAGGCGCTTTAAATACGAATGGGACGTTCAACGTTGGCGACGGCGGTACGGGAATTCTGAACGCGAGCGGCACGGGCGTGGCGAATGTCACGGGTGCCAACGGGCTTCGCATGGGATCGAACGGCGGAAGCGGCACACTCAATCTGAATGGCGGCACTGTTTCGGCACCGTTCATCCAAAAACTCACGGGTTCCGCTCAGATTAATGCGAACGGCGGCACCTTACAGGCTCGCGCAGCCAGCTCGGACTACTTTGTCGGCTTCACCGCTGCGAATATCGATGTGCAAGCGGGCGGTCTGAAGTTTGACACAAACAACAACGCAGTCACGATTACGCAAAACCTCGCAGGCGCAGGTGGCCTGACCAAGGCCGGCAACGGAACGCTCAGCATCACGGGCGTGCCTACCTACTCTGGCGCGACCAGCGTCACGGGCGGCACTCTTTCCGCAGGCAATGGCGGCACGACGGGCGCGCTGCCAGGCACAGTCAACGTCGGCGCGGCCGGCACCTTCGCCATCAATCGCTCCGATGACATGACCAACACCACGGCGGTCACCGGAGCAGGCTCATTCGCACAGAATGGACCAAACACGCTTACCATCGGGTCCGAACTCGGCGGCCTCACGGGAACGGTGAACGTGAACGCCGGCAAGCTCGTCAACAGCGCCGCAGGGAACATCGCAGGCGCGGCACTCAGCGTGAATTCCGGCGGGCGACTCCTGCCGCTGGGAAATGCGGTCGGAGCGATCAACACGACAGGCTTTACCGCCGGCCTTGGATCGACCATCGACATCGATTTCAGCGCGGGTGGCGCGACGTTTGACCAGATTGTGTCGAGCGGTGGATTGACCTTTGGCGCATCCTTCACGCTGAACCTCTTCCAGGTCGGCACTTCAAACCCGTTTTCGAACAACGGCACCTACTCGCTGTTTGACTACGTGACATCGGTCACGGGCAGCACATCCGGCTTCACGGTCGGCAATCCTATCGCCGGCAAGTCCTACCAACTTGCGAACAATGTCGGCGACACGACGGTGCGCCTGAGCATCGCCGACGCAGTGCTCGTCCAGTGGAACCAGTCGGGCGGCGGACTATGGTCCACCAACACGAATTGGACGCCCAACATCACACCGAATGTCGCGACCGCGGACGTGAATTTTACTTCGTCAATCACCGCCGCTTCGACCGTCGATCTCAACGGCAACAAAACCTCGGGCAAGCTGACGTTTGACAACGCCAACAGCTACACCATCGGCGGAGCGGGCACTTTGACTCTCGATAACGGGCTCGCCGCTTCCTCCATCACAGTCCTAAACGGCAGTCACTTCATTAACACCCCGATGGTCCTCGCGGGCTCAACCGGGATCTCGACAGCGGCCGGAACGATGCTCCAACTTGCAGACGTCTCCGGCGCAGTCCCGCTCACGAAGACAGGAAATGGAACACTCGTTCTCAACGGAGCAACGGCATCAAGCGGCGGAATGGTGGTCACTGGCGGGCTCGTCCAAGTCGGCACAGGCGGCGCGGGCGGCGCACTGCCGACGGGGAACATCTCGCTCTCAGGCGGCACACGGATTTCCTACAACAGCACCAGCAACGCGACCATCGCCGGCAACATCACCGGCGGAGGCTCCTTCTCGCAGGACGCAGCCGGCACCGTTACCCACACCGGCACTTCGACGTACTCGGGCTTCACTGATTTGAACGCCGGCACTTTCATTAACTCCGGCTCCATTGTCGGAACGTCAAATATCGACGTCGATAACACGACGACCCTCAGTGCAGGAAGCACAACGACCACACCCGGCGTATTGAATGTCGGCGCAAACGGGACCGGCACGCTCAACGTCAACGGCGGCACGGTCTCCAACTTTGAAACCTATATCGGCGGCAATGGCGGCTCCAGCGGCGCAATGAACATGTCGGCAGGTCGCATGGATACGAACCATTGGTCCGTCGTCGGCTTGAACGGCGGCTCGACCGGCGTCGTCACTCAGACGGGCGGCACGTGGAACCAAAACCACACCGACTGGCTCTCAATCGGTCAGGGCGGAACAGGCACTTACACGATGTCCGGCAGCTCGGTGCTCAACGACCAGTCCGTCGTGGACACATCTGGCCGCGGAACGAACAAGGGAAATGTGGTCGTCGGTCGCTCGGGCGGAACGGGCACCTGGACATTGAATGACAACGCGGCAGCCCGCGTTCGTGACCTCGTCGTAGGTGATGCCGGCGGAAGCACCGGAACGGTAAACATCAACGGCACTTCGTCGATCACTTCCAGCTACGACCCGCATATCGGCATCAACGGAACCGGCGTCGTCAATATCAACGGCGGCTCGTTGACCACGGTATCCGGCTGGGTCCAGATCGGCATCAACGGTGGCAGTTCAGGCACGCTCAATATGACCGCGGGCTCCATGTATGCCCGCGAGTTCCGCGTCGGTGAGAGCGGCACAGGAGTCGTGGACGTCTCCGGCGGTGTCCTGACGGCAAATCAGAACACGACGATGGGAATCAACGCGACCGGCAACGGCACCTTCATCGTCCGGGGCACCGGCAGGGCGGACGTCCAGAACGGCGGCATGAATGTCGGAGGAACAGGCGAAGGCGCACTCTTGGTCGCCGACAGCGGTATTCTCAACATCAACGGCACACTGACCGTAGGAAACGGCGGCACGAAAATCGGCCACGCCTACGTCTCAGGCGGAACCACCAGTGTGAATGGCGAACTATGGGTCGGCCAGGCGGCTGGCGGCAGCGGCACGATGGACATCAGTGCAGGAACAGTGACCGCGAACAACTGGATTGCCATCGGGCGCCAGGGGGCAACCGGCGTCGTAAACCTGGGCGGAACAGGCAGCCTCATTAAGACCGGCGCGAATACAAACCATGTGGTTATCGGCTCGATTGCCGGCGTCGGAACTCTCAATCAGACCGGCGGCACCTTCACTACAGCTGGTTCGGGTGAAGTTCGGCTTGGCGAGAGCGCCGGCGGACAGGGAACCTGGACCATCTCCGGCGGCACCGCTTCCACTGACGCAGTGAGCGTCGGATGGGCGGGCGCTGGCTCCGGAAACTTCAACATCACGGACACCGCGCTCGTGAACATCGGCGCAGGCGGACTCCGCATCGGCGAAGGTGGAAACGGAACAGTGGCGCAACTCGGCGGCACCATCAACATCGCCGGCGTGCTCGATGCTCAGGGCGGCGGGACAGGCCTCTTCGCACTCGCGGGCGGACGCCTTAATATCGACGGCGGAGCGGACCTCACGACAGGCGCATTCAACTTCGGCGCAGGCAAACTCAGCCGGAGCAATCCCGGCGTGATTTCCATCGCCGGACCGCTTTCCACAGCGGATGCCGCCGCCACGCTCAAGCTCGACGCCGACAAGACCTTCACCATTAGCGGTGCATTCGACAACACGGCGGGCCTCACTCTGGAAGTCCCCGGGTTGGGAATCCCCGACGGCACCTACTCGGGCTCACCAATCACGGGAATGTTCAGCCTCGGAAACATTGGCGGATTGATTACCCTCCAGGGAAATGCACCCGGAGGCAACGCGTTCGATATCGGACACACCAGCCTGCTTGGATTCGACGCCGTCTTCAATCTCGGCGGCGGATCATTGACCGCGAACCGCATCAACGAAGACGCGCCATTCAACGCATCGAGCGACTCGGTTTACTGGATCGATGAAGATGCCGGCGTAGTCACCGTCCAATACAACGTCGTCCCCGAGCCATCATCGGTTGCCCTGATGATCGGCGGTCTCGTCGTCCTCGCACGCCGTCGCCGTCGCGAATAACCGGAAGGTTCGTTCTTCAAAACGGGCGTGGTTCTCTGAGCCACGCCCGTTTTCTTTGCGCCTTCACATTGCCAGCGGGCTCTGCGCGTACTTCGGCCACGTCAACCAACCTGCCGAAGCGCGGACGCCCAAGTGCATCAGGATAGCCCGAACGTTCCGTTCCCCTGAGGCGCGAAGCGTCTCCTTAAACTGCCCGCATCTCGAGTACCACTTCGTGGTTCAGGGGAACGGGACGTTCCCCTTCCTTGAGGCTCTCGACATACGACGGTCCCCCTACTTTCGACAAGGCGTGACAAAGTAGAGTTAATCACGCCCGGCGCCGTGTTTCCGACGGTGGATGTCTCGATTCGACATATCTTGATTCGACGGTTGACTTGAGGCGGTCGGAGTCGTAGACGCTTGGGAAGTTGTCTCGGTGGAGCCCGTCCATACAGAGTCACAATCCACTGCAACCATGAACAAACCGCTCATCACCACTCTCGCCGCCGTGTTCCTTTTTGCCGCTGGCGCGCACGCTACCACGCCATCTTATAACTTCGGGAGCCTCGGCTCCGCTGCGGATGGGACGAACGCTAATGCCGTGATTCCCGGCCTCACGGGGCCGTTGCTGGACCCTGGTGATTTCGCGGTCGGCTACGGCGGCGGGGCGAACACGCTCGTGCCATTTAATCCGGTGCTCAATCCGCTCGCAAATACGCCTTTTACCATCGAGTTTTGGGCGATGCCTTCCAGTTCGGACAACGACGATGCTCCGGTCTCCAATCGCGTTGCCACGGGGAACCGTTCCGGATGGGTATTTTTCCAACGCGCCGCCGCCACGGGATGGAATTTCCGTATGTATAATGGGAACGGCAGCGAAGTCGGTCTCCAGCTCACTGGCGGAACTTCCACAATCGGTGCATGGAGCCATGTCGTCGCTACCTGGGACGGAGCGACTCCGAAGTTGTATGTAAACGGCGCTGACACTTCGGCTCCGCTGATTGTCACGGGAGCAGGCGGCTATGTGCAAAACCCTTCTGGGGTCAACTTCTCCGTCGGCGCGAATTTCGACGGCAGCAGCCCGTATCAAGGCCGCGTGGACGAGACGGCCTTTTACAACACCGCGCTCACACCTGCGCAGATTTCCAATCACTTCGCTGCGGCGTCGAGCACGACACCGGGCTTCTACAGCTCCGTCGTTCAGGGCGACGGCGCGGCGCTGCATCTGACCAATGTTCCCGAGCCGACATCGGTCGCGTTGATGATTGGCGGGCTCGCCGTTCTGGCGGGACGCCGTCGTCGCGCATAGTCCAGCGGATTCATTCTTTAAAACGGGCGAGGTTCTTCAAGAGCCCCGCCCGTCTTCTTTTGGCCGTTTAGCATGCGGCGCGTGCACCGCATGAACAGCGCGATGTCCGCCGACGCGAACCCGCGAATCGTCCGTTGACTAAACCGCAAGAACGGCAACATGTCTATCTGCCACTCGGTCGCCAACCATGCTCCAAACTGCCGCCGCGCTTATCTTCTCCATCGCAATCTTTCACGCCACGTCGCACGCCGATTTGGTGATCAATGAAGTTGTCCACGCGGCATCGGACCGCGTGCTGAAATGGTCTGCGGCGCATCCTGCGGGACTCCCGCGACTCGGCAGCGGGCCGGCGTTTTACGAGAATGCGTATGATGATAGCGCGGCGCGCGGCTGGCAGACAGGGAATGCGCCGTTTGGCTTTGGGACGACCAGTCCGGCAGCGCCCGTTTTCGGCACGAATACGCAGACGCAGATGCTGTATCTCACACCGACCGTTTATCTCCGCAAAACCATCACGGTGAGTGCTGGCGATGCCGCGAAGGCAGGCAATCTGGAGCTCAATGTGGAATACAACGATGGCTTTATCGTTTACGTGAACGGCGTGGAAGTTGCGCGGCGTGGGGCAGGGCCGGCGGGACAGTTTCAATATCACGATCAGCATGCTTACGATCCTGACCTTGCGACAACCACGGCGGACGTGACGAAGAATGTGGAAACAGTGAACCTAGGCCCGGCAAATACGCGGCTCGTGCCGGGAACAAACGTGATTGCGGTTCACGCGCTGAACCTGAGCTACATCAACTCGAACTTCCTTTTCAGCGGTGTGCTGCAAATCGGCGGCGCATCGCCGGTGACGCTGATCAATAGCACGGACCCGTGGAAGTTTTTTCCCGGCGTGGTGGAGCCTGCAGGCGGCCTTTACGATCCTGCGCTGCTTTTTGCCGGACGGCTCTCGGTGCCATGGGGACGGCTGGCGTATTCGGATGCGGCCTGGACGACCGGAGCAGGGCCGCACGGACAAGGAATCGCGGGCCTCGGGACCACAGTGAGCGGGGTCGTGGGAGTGACGCCGTCGATTTACACGCGTATCATCTTTAATGCGGACGCTGCGCAGGCTGCGGATGCGACACCGCTGCAATTGTTGATGGATTTTGACGACTCGTTCGTCGCTTACATCAACGGCGTGGAAGTCGCGCGCTCGGGCCTCGGCACGCCAAACACTGTGGTGCCCAGGACGGCAGTCGCGACGGCGACACGAAACTACGGGACGACGACGACTTATGTCATCGACCCTGCAAAAGCAGTGCTCCAAACGGGGGCCAACGTGCTGGCGATTCAAACGCACAATGTGTCCATCGGCGATGCAGACGTCGCGGTGAAAGCGGACCTTCGGCTGGGCGCAGCGGGTGGTGCGATGCTCGTGGTGAACAACGCTTCGACGTGGAAGCACTTCATCGGCACGCAGGAACCTGTCATGGACCTCGACGGTGCAATTGAAGACAACCCCGATGCGCCGGAGTCTGTGAACGACTGGGTGGAGCTTTTCAACAACGGATCGTCCGCCGTTTCGCTGAATGGCTGGGCGCTCACGGACGACAACGGCACGCCGCAGAAATGGGTCTTTCCCAATGTGAGCATCGCGTCTGGCGGCTATGTCGTCGTGATTCTCGACGGGCAGGACATCAAAACGCCCGGCGTGAATGGTTACTTGCACGCGGACTTCAAGCTGGACTCCGACGGAGAGTATCTCGGACTCCGCGATCAGGCGGGTACGCTGGTACAGCAGTTCAACCCGCTGCCAAAAGGCTCGCCGCATCACAGCTTCGGGCGCAACGGCGCGGGAAGTTACGTGTATTTTGATACGTCCACGCCGGGCGCAGCGAATGCTGGCGCGGAAGAAATTTCAGCGATAGCCGCAGCGCCGACGGTGAACATTGCGGGCGGCTTCTTTGCGACGGGGCAGACGGTGACGCTCTCGACCAGCACGCCCGGCGCGACGATTCGGTACACTGACACTGCGTCCGGCAGCGAAGGCGCGATTCCCACGAGCACATCCGGCATAGTTTATTCTGGAGGAATCAGCGTGAGTTCTTCACGCTCGATTCGCGCGGTGGCGTTTGCGCCGGGAATGCTGCCTTCCGCTGTCACCACGCACACTTACCTCATCAACGAATCCGCGCCGCGTCCAAATATCCCCGCGGTAACGCTCGTCGGCGAGCAACCGCGTTCGCTTTATCGTCCGTACGGCGTAATGGCGATTCAGAACAACGTCGCGGGAGCGGCAGGAAATTTCCCCTCGGGCCCGTGGTCAGCGCTCGGAGACAAGCAGCAGTATAACAATGCGAACTTCCGCGGGATCTGGGGAGAGCGCCCGGTGACGTGGCAGTATCTCGCGGCGAACGGATCATCGCTTTTCAATCTGGACATCGGCCTGCGCATGGCGGGCAGCCCGTTCACGCGGCCCCGCTACATTTTGACGGGACCAAACGGCGCAACACCGAACACGACGGCATGGAGCACCACGAACGCATTGGAAAAGCCGTCGATGAATTTTTACATGCGCGACGATCTTGGCGGCGATCCGCTCGATTTTCCGATCATCCCGAACTCGCCGGTGAGCAAGCACAGCGACTTTCGCTTCCGCGGCGGACACAACGACCTGAATCCGTTCATCCTCGACGAACTCGCCCGCCGGCTCTTTGCCGCTACGGGGAACAAGGGCAGCCTCGGCGTCAATACGACGCTCTATATCAACGCCCAGTACAAAGGCATCTTCAATCTCGTGCAGCATCTCCGGCAGGAATGGATGCGCGAGGCATTCAACAGCGATCTCGATTGGGACGTTCTGCAAGTCGGCGTGCCGTCAGACGGAGATGGAATCGCATTTCAGGAGATGTTCACCTTCCTCCGAAACAATCCGCAGAGCGCGCTCGTGAACTATCAGGGAATGCAGGCGCGGCTCGATGTCGCGGAGTTTATCGACTACCTGCTCATCAACATTTACGGCGCTGGCGGCGACTGGCCGCAGAACAACTGGATCGGCGCTCGTGAACGTTCGACGACTGGAAAATGGCGGTTCTTCGTGTGGGACGCGGAGGGTGGATACGGATCATTCGGCCTCACGGTGACCAGCAATAACTTTGTCTCCCTGCCGCAAAACAACGGTGCCGCGGGTGCGCAGAGCAGTCTTATTTCAACTGCGCCGCAAACAGAAGCCACATCCATCGCGGCACGCGTCTTGTACACGCTTTTACGCGACAGCCCCGAGTTCAAGCTCCTCTTCGCGGATCGGATCCAAAAACATTTTTTCAACGGAGGCGCGCTGACCGACTCTGCGATCCTCGCCAAACACACAGCGCTGATGAACGAATGTTCTCCGTTCATTTCGGGGTTCAACGCGACACGTGTGCCCAACTGGGTGAATGGAATCGGCGACTCCAGCCGATACACCGTCGCACGCGACGCAAACGGCGGCATCACCTCCACGACCAACGCTCCCGGACGACGGCGGGTGTTGTTCGACGGGTTCACAAACGACACGGCCTACCTGTATATGCCAGCGGGCTTCAACAACGGATACTTCAAAGCCGAGGGTCTCTGGCCTGCGACGCTTGCGCCGACCTTCAGCCAGCACGGCGGCGCAATCACAGCTCCGTTCAGCCTCGTCATCACGAGTCCGAATGCGGGCGGCGGCTCCATCTATTACACGACCGACGGGCTCGACCCGCGGCTTCCCGGCGGCTCCGCGAGCGGCACGCTTTATACCGGGCCGATTTCGCTCAGCGCCACGACCATTGTAAAAGCCCGCGTTTTCAGCCCCGGCGGCGAATGGAGCCCGATGCTCGAAGCGACGTTTTCCACGACCGCAGTCGCGCCGATTCTCATCACGGAAATCATGTACAACCCGCCGGACTTCACGCCCCCCGGCGGAGTGCTCACTCCGGGCAGCGAGTTCGAGTTCCTCGAAATCAAAAACGTATCCGCGCAACCGGTGGCCTTGTTCGGAATGAGGTTCCGGGATGGTATCGATTTCACATTCCCAGCGGGCGCAATCCTCGCGGCAAACAGTCACGCGATTATCGCGAGAAACGCCGCGCAATTTGCGCTGAAATATCCGGGCATCCCCGTCCTCGGCCAATACGGCCCGAGCACTGCGCTCTCGAATGGCGGCGACAAACTGACGATCGAAGACGCCGCGAAAAACGTCGTCTTTTCGGCCACCTACGATGACGCCCCTCCGTGGCCCGTTGCAGCGGATGGCGGCGGACGTTCCCTTGTCCCAGTGCTGCCAAACAGCAACACCGCGCCGAACCTGCCCGGGTCCTGGCGTGCAAGCACAGCTATCAACGGCTCCCCTCTCGCCGACGACGCACCGAATGGAATCGTCACAGTTTTAATCAACGAGATCCTGGCAAACAGCGAACCCCCGGCTTTGGATGCGATCGAAATTTTGAATCCCAGCGCGACCGAGACCGCGGACCTCAGCGATTGGTGGCTCAGTGACTCCCTTGCGAATCCGCAGAAATATCGCATCCCCGTGGGGACGACGATTGCACCCGGAGGCTACGTGGTTTTCGATGAGAGCCAATTCAACGTCGGCCCGAACGCGTTTGCCTTGAGTGCCAATGGAGATGACGTTCTGCTTTCCTCCGGAAATGCTGCCGGCGACCTCACCGGCTACTCCGTCTATGTAGGATTCGGCGCATCGGAAACAGGCGTCTCGATGGCTCGATTCTCAAACTCCGAAAGCCCCGCGAGAACGTTTTTTGTTCAGCAAAAAACACCGACGCTTGGCACGGCGAATAGCGGACCGAAAATCGGGGCCGTCGTCATTTCGGAGCTCCACTACCAACCCAACGGCACCGCGTCAGAGTTCATCGAGATTCGCAACAACAGCAACACGCCCATCCCTCTCTTCGACCCTGCGAACCCTGCCAACACATGGCGCATTCAAGGCGTGGACTTTAGTTTTCCGACCGGGCTCACCTTGCAGCCCCGCGAGTTTTTCATCGTCTCGGCAATTGCGCCGTCCGCCTTCCGCACGGCCTACGGGATTGCGGCGGCTGTCGAGGTTTTCGGCCCGTATGCGCCGGCGGAATTACTCAACACTGGCGAACGCGTCGCCTTGCAAAAGCCCGGCCCTCCTTACGCGAACGGATCAGGCCAGACAGTGGTCCCTTACATCGACGTCGATTTCGTCACCTACTCCAACGTCGCGCCATGGCCCACGCAACCCGCCGGCAGCGGCCGCTCGCTGGAGCGGGCGAGCGCGTCCGCTTTCGGTGACGACAAGAACAGTTGGAAAGCGTCCTCAACGAATTCGGGCAACGCAGGCAGGCTGGGAACCGTGCCGTTTTCGAACTGGCAGAGCCAGTGGTTCACCGCCGCCGAAAGCGCCATCAGCGGAATCAACGCAGACGCCGATGGCGATGGAATAAGCAACGGCATCGAATACGCGCTCGCGAGAAACCCCCGCATTCCCGACGCGTCGGACATCGTGGTGCCCACGATGGAAATGGACGGCGGAAACGGACCGTTCCTCACCCTTTCATACCGTCGAAGCCTCTCCATCCAAGCGACTGTTCTCACCCCGGAAGTAACAGGAACACCCGGCAGCACATGGCTCTCCGGCGCGGGGAACACTTTCCAAATGGGAGCCTCCGTCAACAACGGCGACGGCAGCGAGACGCTCAAATTCCGGGACACCACGCCGGCATCCGGTGCAACCCAACGGCACATCCGCCTCCGTGTGACATTACCGTAAACGCTCATTTCACAGCTTGCTGAGCGAACCGAACTGGGCGAAACTCCCAGTTGTAACGATAAGCACTCCCGCCGTTTCCGGCACCAACTCCAACAGAATATGAAAGCCAAATCCGCTCTGCAAATCATCGCATCGACGTTCACAATTCTCTGCGCCAATGCCGTGGGCCAGACTCCGAACTTGGTCGCAAACAACGACACGATCATCACAACGACCACCCGCGGGCCTGTCTCCATCAATTCGCTCCTCAGCAATGACACCGACGCCGACAACGACCCAATCAAGATTCTCAACGTCGGCACCGCGCAATTTGGGAGGACGGAGCTGAGATCTGGAAACACAGTTGTTTATACCCCGGGCCGGTTCTTCACTGGCGAGGATTCATTCACCTACCGGATCAACGACCGGCCCAATGGGAGCGGTAACTCAGCGACAGGAACCGTCCGAATTCGAAATCCGTTTCTCATCGGACGGGGCATCTACGCCACCAGTATTTCCGGCGCGGGTGGCTCGCACGATGTCTCCGGCTACGTCTCGGCAAACGTCACTCCTTCCGGAAAATTTACCTGCACGCTCCGCTTTGCGGGAGACTCGTTTCGATTCCGAGGCCAGTTTGATTTAAGCGGGAATTTCTCAGGTTCGATTTCCCGGGCCGGGCTTCCATCCCTCCAACTGGCGCTCCTCTACGCAATCGATGGCGGAGTGCGCGAGATAACGGGCTTCATCACCGCAGGCGCGCAAAATATCCCGTTCACAGCCCCGAAAGTGAGCTGGTCATACCTGAATACGCCATTCACTACGGGGCGATACACATTTGTGCTGCCTGCGCCAAACACTGCCGCGACCACCCCGCAAGGTGCCGGATTCATGACCACTTTTGTAAATCGCAACGGCGTGGTAATTGCCTCCGGCCGCACCGGTGACAACCTCGGATTTACCTCGAGCACGTATCTCGGCGAGGACGAATCGACGATTCCGATTTACGGCAGGTTTTACCGCGAGTCCATCGGAACAAGCGGTATTTTCGGTGACATTGCGCTTTCCGACATCGCATCCCGCAGAAGCGTGAGCGTAACCGGCGAAGGAGACCTGCATTGGTTCGTGCCCCGCAATCCAAAGCGACTCCGATTTCCAGGAGGACTCGATCTGACTGTAGCCGCCCGCGGCTCCGCATACAACGAACCGGCGCCCGGAAACGCGGTGCTTTTCGTTCCAGTGACAGCGGGTTTCAACGGTCAGTTTACCGCGAGCGGAGGCAATATCCGAAATCCGCGGATCGAGCGTGCATCCGTTGGATTGCGCCCGATCGCCGGCCCTTATCAAGTCTCCTTCGACAACAGCAAGCGCCTCAAAGCGAGCCTGGTCGTGACAGCAAGAAACGGCACTTTCGGCGGAACATTTTTCAACACAGCGACCAGACAAACCAGCCGGTTTAGCGGCGTTTTCATTCAGGGCGAAAATAAGGCGTACGGGATTTGGACAGCGCCAAAGCGGACCGGAAGTGTGGAACTCGTCCCGGATGAAGGCGACAAATAGGGCTTATCCACCGAGCATCATCCGTCATTTCACCAAGCTCCTACCGCCACTCGTGGCGCGGATACTTCCGCGACAGCTCGATTTTCAGCTTCGGATAACTTTCTTTCCAGAAGTTCGCCAATGATGTCGTCACCTGCACTGGACGCCAGTTCGGGGCGAGCACCTGGATGACCAGCGGAACTTTCCCGCCGCCGATTCGAAGATCCGCCGTCACTCCGTAGAGGTCCTGAATGCGGGCGCCGAGCGTCGGCTGCGTGTTTTCCGCGTAGGTGATTTTCGCGCGTTTTCCGTTTGGGAGTTCCAATCGTTCGGGAGCCATCCGGTCCAGCAAATCGAGCTGTGATGACGAGAGCCACGACTTCACCACGCGCCACACGTCGCGGTCCTTGATGTCGCGATACGTGTTCGCTCCGAGGCAGATTTGCTCCACCAGCGTGCAGCGGTCTTCGTGAGTCAGCTTTGGCAATTCGTATTCCGGGCACCAGTCCGCGAGCTGATTCAGCCGGACGATCCACTGCTCCACATCGTGATTCCAGTTCTCCAGCTTCAAGCGTCCGGCGCTCACTTCAGCGGCTAAAATGGCCGCAGCCTGCTCGCTCGGCACGTCGTCCGTCCGCTCCACGCGGATCTCCAAATCCCGAAACCGCGCCACGCGACGCGCCATCACGCGCCGCTGCGTCGTCTCGTAAAAGACCTCCACTTTATCCGAGAATGCTTCGGGAAAAAGATCGCGCAGCCACTCCTCGCGCACCGCAGTCGCGAGCGTGATGAGCGTCTGCACATCGTCGCGCGAATCCACTTCGCGAATTTCTCCGGCGACGATCAGCGTCGCATCCTGCACAACACTCTCGCGCGCCAGCACGCCGCGCCGTCCGTGGACGAGCTGAATGCGCAACGTTCCGCGATCGAGACGCATTCCCACTTGATCGGGAAAGCCCGCCAAAATGCAGCGTGAAAGAGCTTCGTCGGAATGATCGCGCGACGAGCAATCGAGCCCTTCGTCTTTAGCGATCCCGAGGAACTGCTGCGCCAGCGCACACGCTTCGCGCGCAGCGACTCCATTGATACCGACCGGACGAAGCCGCTGCGGATTAAAGTTCGCCTCTTCGGCATGCTTCATCGCGCGCATGATCACAAAAAGGTCGCTCGCAGTTTCCTCGCCGAGCAAATGCTCCCGCTCGTCCTGCTGTTGCTTGCCCGTCGCGCGCGGCAGGACCGGTTTGCCCTGCGTCACCGCCGCAATCTGACAAATCGACGGGACGCATCCGCGCTCGTGCGCAGCCAGTAACATCCGCGCGTACCTCGGGTGTGCGGGGAACGCCAGCATCCGCCGGCCGAGTTCCGTGATTGCGCCCGCTGCATCCACTGCGCCGAGGTCTTGCAAGAGCGTCTCGGCTTTCGCCAGCGACTTCGGGTCCGGAGCCTCAAGCCAGCGGAACGCCGCCACATCCACCACACCGCTCGCCTTGAGCGTGAGAACCACTTCGGCCAGATCGAGTCGCCGCACCTCCGGAAGTTCCTGCGGTGCACGGTCACGATGCTCGCGGTCCGTCCACATGCGCAGACAGACGCCCGGCGCGGTCCGCCCGGCGCGGCCTGCACGCTGATCCGCGCTTGCCCGTGAGATGCGCTCCACGAGCAGTGTGTTGATTCCCCGGTGCGGATCAAATCGCGCAATTCGCGCCAGACCGGCGTCGATCACGACGCGCACGCCGTCGATCGTCAGCGACGTCTCCGCAACGTTCGTGCTCACGATCACCTTTCGTTTTTCGTAGCGGGAAATAGCCGCGTCCTGCTCGTTCGCGGGCAGTTCCCCGTGGAGCGGCAGGACGATAAATGAACCTCCGCACCGCGAGTTTCGCACCGCCTGAATCGTCCGCTGAATCTCGTACGCGCCCGGCATGAAAATGAGCACATCGCCCTCCGTCAGGGGCGCAAGTTCATCGAGCGAATCGGCTGCCGCATCCCACACGGAATAAGTGTCGGGATTCACCGCGCGATCGAGATACCGAATGTCCACGGGAAAGGTCCGGCCTTCGCTCGTCAGCGTCTCGCACGGCGCAAGGTACTTCCCCAAAACACCCGTCTCCAGCGTCGCCGACATCACAATCAACCGAAGGTCCGACCGTCGGGTTTCCTGCAAAGTGAGCGCCTGGGCGAGCGTGATATCGCCGTACAAATGCCGTTCGTGAAACTCATCAAAAACGATCGCCGAAACGCCGCGCAACATGGGGTCCGAGAGCATCTGCCGGAGTAGAACGCCTTCCGTCACAAAACGAATCCGCGTCGCCTTCGAGCACACGCGATCGAGCCGGATTTGATACCCCACTTCATCGCCGAGCCTGCACTTGCGCTCCGAGGCCACCCGCTGCGCCAGCATCCGCGTCGCCAGCCTGCGCGGCTGAAGCACCACGATCTCCCCTTCCCCGGCCAGCCCGTGATCCAGTAGAATCTGCGGCACCTGCGTGCTCTTTCCCGAGCCCGTCGGAGCCTGAAGAATCAACCGGTGATTGCGGCGCAAGGAATCCACAATCCGGGATTCGAGTTCATAGATGGGCAAATCAGTATTGGTCACGGCTTTAGAAAATGAGACCCGCGGGGTTTACACGAGCTTCACAATTCTCCCGCATCTTTTTTGCACCAATTCACGGAAGCCGGAGTTTGAAGCCTTACGAATTCCAGCATGACCAGCCGGCGTTCAAAACTCAAAAAGACCATGAAAACGAACAAAGCAATCACCACCGCCGCAGCGCTCGTCCTTTCCGGATTGAGCCTCATAGCGCAAGACCAGCCAAGACTCGATCGTCCGCCCGCCGACGCACCACGCGAGCAGCGTCCGGAAGGCCGGCCCGACGTCCGCCGGCCGGAAGCCGGCCGCAACCCGGAAGGAGCAAGCCGTCCGGATTTTGGACGGCGTCCGGAAAACGACCGACCCCGGACGGACAGCCCGGTGAATTCGGAACGTCGTGCTGAACAGCCACGGCCCGAGTCCCGGCGCGACCAAGACCGCCCGACGGGCGAACAGCCCCGGCGCGATGAACGTCGCCCTGACGGTCGCGACCAGAGTCGCCGTCCAGAAGGCGGAAATCAACCTCAGCCAGGCATCGGCGGCACGCGCGGACAGTTTCCTATGATGGAACGATTCCAGCAGCGGCGCGAAGAGTTCAGCCAGCGCATGCAAGCGAATCGAGGACACAATCCCGGACAACTGCCCAATGAAGGTGGCCCATCAATGCAGAGACCTTCGTTTGGTGGACGTGGCTCCCAGCCGCAAGCCGGCCCGCAAAGCCCGATGCCGCAGGGACACGAGCGTCGGAATCGTGGGCCGCATTCGATGCAAGGACCTGGCAACCCGCCGATGCCTCCGTTTTATCAGCCCCGGCCCTTCCCGCAAGCGGGTGGCCCGCAAGGCCCAATGCCACAAGGACGCCAGCGCTGGAATCGTGGACCGCAGTCCATGCAAGGTCCCGGAAACCAGCCGATGCCTCCGTTCTATCAGTCCCGGCCCTTTCCCCAGCAGGGCGGCCCGCAAGGCCCAATGCAGCAGGGACACGAGCGTCGGAATCGTGGGCCGCATTCGATGCAAGGACCTGGCAACCCGCCGATGCCTCCGTTTTATCAGCCCCGGCCCTTCCCGCAAGCGGGTGGCCCGCAAGGCCCGATGCCGCAGGGACGCGAGCGCGGACCGCGCTATCAGGCCCGGCCACAGCCCGGTAGTCTACAGGTAAATCCAAGTCAACTTCCACCGCCACCGATCGCACCTTTCTAATCGGATCAAATCAGAAAGCACATCAGCGCGACCACGACTCATTTGGCGTGGTCGCGCTTTCGCGTTCTGAGAGCCACACGAGGCGTCACGCTCTCAATCTGTCACCTCCGTTCCCCAAGGAACTGGATTCGCCACCTGACAATGCAGCATCGTTGCGTTAAGCGCCCTCCGAAAGCGTCAATACGCGGCACGGTTCAAACTTACGCCGTTGGAATTGGGCCCTGCCCCAATGCAGCGCCCGTTTTACGACGGAAGCCTCCGTTATGACGCACTACGGTCGTAAAAAACTCTCACTTTTTCATTGACGGTCGCGGTGGTTTTTATATGACTGTCGTCCGTCATTTAACTAAATGTCCGTAACTCTCAATCCAAACCGCTCTGTTGTTGAAGAACTCGTCCGTTCGACGCTGTTTCGGCAAATAGGGCATCAGGTTCCGGCGGGACCGGCTCCGCAGCTCAAGGTCAGCAGCTCGGCGCGGCACATGCACATTTCTCCGGCGAATCTGGAGACGCTTTTTGGCCCCGGTGCGAAACTCACCGTTCACAAGATGCTCTTTCAGGAAGGTCAATTTGCCGCGGAGCAGACCGTGACACTGATTGGACCTCGCCGTCGCGTGATTCCAAATCTCCGCATTCTTGGCCCTTGCCGGAATTTGACCCAGATCGAACTTGCGCTCACGGATGCTGTGCAGCTTGGCATGGACATTCCGGTGAAGATGTCGGGCGATATCGAAGGCACGCCGGGTGGATACGTCATGGGGCCGAAGGGGATGCTGGAGATGAAAAACGGCATCATTCGCGCAGCCCGGCACGTCCACATGTCGCCGGCGGACGCGAAGTTTTACGGAGTGAAGCACCTCGACATCATCACGCTGAAAGTGACCTCGAAGGGGTGCAATACCCGCTTTGATGACCTGATCGTCCGCGTGGACCCGACTTTCAAACTCGAAGTCCACATGGACACGGACGAGGCAAACGCTTGCGACCTCGACCGCGCCACGAAGGTGGAACTCGTGAAGCAGTAAATTTCAACTTAACCAAATAACATAAACACACAATGAGCGAAGCAATCGGACTAATCGAAACTCGCGGCTACGTGGGCCTGGTGGAAGCCAGTGACGCCATGGTCAAAGCTGCGAACGTGCAACTAGTAAAATCCATTCCAATCGGCGGCGCGCTGATTACGACGATCGTCAAAGGCGATGTCGGCAGCGTCAAAGCGGCTGTGGAAGCAGGCCGCGAGGCTGCAAAACGCGTAGGCAATCTGGTTGCCTCGCACGTTATCGCCCGTCCGGGTCCTGACGTTCTCAAGTTCTTCACATCGTAAACCTACTAACCACTTAATATTATGGCTGGACAAGCAATCGGAATGATCGAAACCAAGGGTCTCGTCGCACAGTTCGAAGCAACTGATGCAATGACGAAGGCCGCAAGCGTTGAACTAATCGGCTGGGAAAAAGTCGGTTCGGGCTACGTGAGCGTATTTGTGCGCGGCGATGTCGCAGCGGTGAAAGCCGCTGTGGAAGCCGGCGCAACTGCCGCAAACGCAATCGGAGAAGTGGTCGCGGTTCACGTGATCCCACGTCCGCATGATGACCTTTGCCTGCTGGGCAAATTCCTCGGCGGCAAGCCTGCGGCGTCGAAGTAATCCGCCGGATCTGACCGATCCGACCGATCATGAATAACAAAATCCTCGTCTCTAATATCGGGAGCACTTCGTTCAAGTTTCGCTTGATCGAGATGCCTTCTGAGCGCGTCCTCGCCAAAGGTGGCGCGGAGCGTATCGGCAGCGCGGAGTCTCCATGGAAGGTGCAGATCGGCGATCAGCCGGCCACCGAGGGGACTTCGCCGATGCCGGATTATGCGGCGGCGATTGCGTGGGTGGAGAAGGCGCTCGGCAGCTTCGATGGACTGGCGGCGGTCGGTTTCAAGCCAGTGATGGCGCGTGGAATTTCGGGCACGCAAGTGCTCGACGAACCGGTGCTGCGGGCGATGGAGGAAATCAACACCCTTCTTCCCGCGCACAATCCGCCTTACGTGGCGGCGGTCCGCAGCTTCCATAAGACGCATCCGTCGCTTCCGTGCATCGGCACTTTCGAGACCGCGTTTTACGACGAAGTGCCGGTGGAAAATGTGCGCTATCCGGTGCCGCGCGAGTGGGAGACGAAGTATGGCATCCGCCGCTTCGGTTTCCATGGGGCGAGTCATCGGTTCGTGACGCAGCGGTGCGCGGAACTGCGCGGGACGGACCAACTGCGGATCGTCTCGTGCCACCTCGGCGGCAGCAGTTCCATCGCTGCGGTTCGCAACGGGAAGGCCGTCAACTCAAGCTGGGGCATGACCCCGCAGAGCGGTCTGCCGCAGAACAATCGCGTCGGAGACTTCGATGTGTTTGCGCTCATTTATCTCGCCCGCGACCTCGGGCTGGGCATCGACGCGGTTGAGAAAATGCTCACGTCGCAGTCCGGGCTCAAAGGAATGTCAGGTCTTGCGACCGGAGACATTCGCGACCTCATCGCTGCTTCAAAAGACGGGAGCGCCGACGCGAAGATCGCCCTTGATGTTTTTGTCGGCTCGATTCGCAAATACATCGGGCAATTTCTCGTGGAACTGAACGGACTCGACGTCCTCATTTTCACCGCAGGAATCGCCGAGAATAACCCTGAACTTCGCGCACAGATTTGCGCGAACATGGACTTCTGCGGTCTGGAGCTCGACGTCGAGGCAAACGCCCGCGTCCGCGCCGAAGAAGCCGTGATTTCCACGCCGCGCTCAAAAATCGAAGTGCGCGTCATCCCCACGAACGAAGAACTCATCATCGCCCGCAACGCGTGGGCAAAACTTTCAACCAAGTAACCAAAACCAAATATTATGGCACAACAAGCAATCGGAATGATCGAAACACGCGGACTCATCGCACTCGTCGAAGCGACGGACGCGATGCTCAAATCCGCCAACGTAGAACTCGTCGGACCAATGACCCAGGTCGGCAACGCAATGGTGACCGTCTGCGTCACTGGCGATGTCGCCGCTGTGAAAGCCGCGACTGAAGCCGGCAAAACAGCAGCGCAGGGACTCGGCGAAATCGTCAGCGTCAGCGTCATCGCACGCCCGCACAACGACCTCGTCGCGGTTCTTCCAAAGGCTAAGTAATCACAGCTCGGTTTGATCAGGCTGATCCGACGGATCGGACCGATCTTCTACCACCATGATCCTCGCTAAAGTCGAAGGCGCTGTCGTCGCCACAAAAAAGAACACGAAGATGACCGGGCACAAATTTCTGCTCGTCCGTCCGCTCGTGATCGACGCGACAAACGCCACCGGCTTCAAGCCCGGCACAAGTACGATCGTCGCAACCGACAGCCTTGGCGCTGGCGAGGGCGAAATCGTCCTCATCGTGCAGGGTAGCTCGGCGCGGCTCGCCGCGACGGACAAAGACTCGCCCGTTGACGCAGTCGTCATCGGGATCGTGGACACCGTGGATATCGGCAAATCGATCATCTACAAAGCGCAGTAATCTCCTAATTTCTATGGCTCAACTTGACGAAACAATCGTATCGCGTGTGGTAAGCGAAGTCCTCGCACGACTCGCCGCGCAATCGAAGACAGCGCCCGCCGCTCAGACCAGCTTCGGCGTTTACGAACGCATGGAAGACGCTTGCGCAGCCGCGCATCGCTCCTTTGAAAAGCTCCGCGACATGGGAGTCTCGGCTCGCCGCAAAGCGATTCAGGTGATCCGCAAAATGTGCGTAGCGAAGGCGGAGGAATGGGGGACGATTGAATTCAACGAGACGAAGATCGGACGCCTCGATCACAAAATCGAAAAGCTCAAAATCTGCGGCGATTTGGTTCCCGGAGTTGAGTTTTTGGAGCGCATGGCGTTCAGCGGGGACTTCGGTCTGACGGTCATTGATTACGCGCCGTGGGGCGTCATCGGAGCCGTGACTCCTTCGACCCACAGCGTCCCGACGCTTACCGGCAACGCGATCAACATGATCGCGGCTGGAAACTCGGTCGTTTACAACACGCATCCGGCAGCCTGCAAAGTCGCGGCCATCGCGATCCGCGCTTACAACGAAGCCATTTATCAGGAAATCGGAATCTCCGACCTGCTCACGACGGTCATCAAGCCGACGCTCGAAACTTTCGACGCGATGTGCAAACACGCGAACGTCCGTCTCCTTTGCGTCACCGGCGGTCCTGCCGTCGTGAATGCGGCGATGAAAACCGGCAAGCGCGCTGTTTGCGCCGGCCCTGGCAATCCGCCCGTTGTCGTCGATGAAACCGCCGACCTCGACCGCGCCGCCCGCTGCATCATTCAGGGCGCGAGCTACGACAACAATCTCCTTTGCATCGGCGAGAAAGAAGTGTTCGTCGTCGAAGCAGTCGCCGACAAACTCATGGCCGCCCTTCGCAACGCCGGAGCCGTCCAACTCGACGCAAAACAAATCGAGGCGCTCGCGGATAAAGCGTTCGTTTTCCCGGCGGGAAAAGGCGCGGGATGCCCGCATCCAGTCGTCAATCGCGACCTCGTCGGACGCGACGCAGCGGTGCTCGCAGCGGCAATCGGACTTAGCGTTCCGCCAGCCACGCAGTTGCTCTTCGGTGAAACGAAGGGCGACCACATTTTCGTCGATGAAGAGCAGATGATGCCTTTCATCCCAATCGTCCGCGTGCCGAACGTAGATGTCGCCATCGAAGAAGCCATCAAGGCCGAGCACAACTACAAACACACGGCGATCATGCACTCGCAGAACATCCGCAATCTCACCAAAATGGCGCAGGTCGTGGACACCACGCTCTTCATCAAGAATGGTCCGTGCATGACCGGTCTGGGACTCGGCGGCGAAGGCTTCCTCAGCTTCTCAGTCGCCACGCCGACCGGCGAAGGCGTCACCACGCCAATGACCTTCACGCGCTCCCGCCGCTGCGTTATGGTGGAAAACCTGAACCTTTTCTAAATGCGCATCGCGACAATCCACGGCTACGCAACATCGACGGTCAAGCACCGCAGCCTCGAAGGCTGGCGCTTGCTCATCGCTGTGCCCGAGAGCCCGGACCTCGCACCGCAAATCGTGCTCGACTCGCTCGGAGCCGCCATCGGTCAACGTGTGCTCATTTCCAGCGATGGAAGCGAAGCGCGCAAGATCGTGAAAGATGAACGCAGCCCTGCACGCTGGAGCGTGATGGGAATCATCGACCCGGAAGGAGAACTCAACGTCGGATGACGGCTTTCTTTTTTGATCACCTAAAGGCGCTAAAGGGCGCTAAAATAACCGAACGAGCGTCGAGCGTGGCGACAGCCTTTGGAGTGCGGGGGCTTGACCCCGCTTTAACTTTCGGCGGAACGAGCGCAGTGAGTAGTTCGATGGTGAAGCGTACAACGGCCTCTCGCATTTTCCCTATTCTCCATGCGCAATCCCGTGAAAGGAAAAGCGGGGTCAAGCCCCCGCACTCCAAAGCCTCGCGGCGCGCACGCGTCGCCCTTGCAATTCTTTCGCGTCCTTTAGCGCCTTTAGTTGATCAAAAGGAGGCCTCGCTGTGAGAATGGGCACCGTCATCGGCCGAGTCACACTTTCCGTGCGCCATCCACGCTACGTTGGCGAGCGCTTGATGCTCACTCTTCCGTGGAACCGCGACACCTTTGCCGGGGTGGAAAAACACGACCCGGCTATCGTCGTCTATGACACGCTGGGCGCTGGCGTGGGCGACCATATCGCCATCAGCGAAGGCCGTGAGGCCGCATGTCCCTTTGAAACACCAGTCCCGGTGGACGCATACTGCGCCGCCTTAGTCGATGAACACTTCTACAAGAAATAACCTATGACACTTATCTCGCAAAAAGAGGCCTCTGATTTCGTTAAATCCGGCGCACGCGAATTTCGCTACAACGCCGATATCCGCGTCACGCCCGGCGCGAAGGACATCTTCAACGAAGCCAACGTGAAGCTCGTCTTCGACGCAGCCGCGACCGCCGCCGCGCCCGCCGCACCTGCAAATCCAGCGCCCGCCGCGCTCGGCTCCGACTACAGCGCCGCCGACATCGCCCTTTGGAACTCGCCCGAGGCGAACAAAATCAAGGCGGAAATCTGCGACATCGGTCGCCGCATCTGGGCTCGTGAATACTGCGACGGCAACGGCGGCAACATCTCCGCACGTCTCGCGCCGGACCGCTTTATCTGCACGCCGACCGGCGTCAGCAAAGGCTTCATGACGCCCGACATGATGTGCATGGTCGATGGCAAAGGAAAGCAGTGCGGCGGCACCTGGAGGCGCTCCAGCGAAATCACCACGCACATGGCGATTTTCCACAGCACGCCCGAAGCCGTCAGCGTCTGCCACGCTCACCCCGTCCACGCCGGAGCCTTCGCCATCAAAGGCATGCAGCCGCCGCCACGCCTCATCCCCGAGCTCGAAGTGTTCGTCGGCACCGTGGCCTACACGCCTTACAAAACACCCGGCTCGCCCGAAATCGCCGCCGAAATTTTCCCGCTCGCTCCGAAGCACCAGTCCATCCTCATGGGCAACCACGGCGTCATCTGCTGGGGCAAGTCCGTCGAGGACGCCTACTTCAAGATGGAAATCACGGACGCCTACTGCCGCACCGTCATCCTCGCGCAGGCCATCCCCGGCAGCGCG